>DHWF01000014.1:52729-55507 GCA_002413045.1 Chloroflexi bacterium UBA5189 | reverse complement strand
ACGCCGACGAACATCTCGACGAACTCGGAGCCGGAGATGCTGAAGAACGGCCCCCCCGCCTCACCGGCGACGGCGCGCGCGAGCAGGGTCTTGCCGGTGCCCGGAGGGCCCACGAGGAGCACGCCGCGCGGGATGCGCGCACCGAGGGTGTTGAACTTCTCCGGGAACTTCAGGAACTCGACGACCTCCTGGAGCTCCATCTTTGCCTCGTCCACGCCGGCGACGTCGGCGAAGGTGACGACCTGCTTGTTGCCGAGGAACATGCGCGCGCGGCTCTTGCCGAAGCTGAGCGCCTGGTTGTTCGTGCCCTGGGCCTGCCGCATCATGAAGTAGATGAAGCCGCCGATAATGATCAGTGGCAACAGGCCCGTCAGGACGAGCCCGATCCACGAGTTGTCCGGCGCGACCTTGGGATCGAAGGTCGGGATCGGGTTGCCGCCCTTTGCCGCGGCCGCCTCGATGTCCTGCGAGACCTGGGTGAGGACGTTCGGAACGTTGACGGTATACGAGGGGTCGGTCGGGTTGTCCCCCTGCGCCTTGGTGTAGACGCTCAGCGCCTCACCCTGCTGGACGACCCGTGCGACGGTGCCGGCCTGGACGTCGGCGAGGAAGGAGCCCGGGCCGTTGTAGGGGTGGGGCGGAATGGTCGTGGACGAGCCGAGCCACGTGTACAGCAGGGCCGAGACACCCATCACGAGGACGAGCATCAGCAGGCCGTTGCGCATGAACCTGGGATTCAAGGAAGGAAGCCTCCGAGTGAACGGGCCGCCGACCGTGCGGCGAACCCGAAAACGAGTATAGACCCGGCCCATCGGGAGCCCTCTATGGCCCGATCGGACCTGTGGCGCGGCAGACGGCGGCCGCTGGGGATCCGTTTCCGCGTCGACATGGATACGCGCACGGAGGGGAAACGGATTGGTAGCTGGGACAGGATTCGAACCTGTGACCTAGCGATTATGAGCCGCTTGCTCTACCACTGAGCTACCCAGCCACGGGCCGGCGATTGTAGACGAGTCGAGTCGCTAGGCGACCGCGCGGAGCCGACCTGTCTCGACCTCGTAGACCAGACCGCTGACCGGCGTGTCCAGGAGGGCGGGCTGGCCGCGCAGCGTCTCGACCTGCGCGCGAACCATCGCATCAAGGTCGTCGAACGCGCCGAAGTGCAGGTCCGTGTCAGTACCGGTCGAATCGGCGACCTTGCCGCGCAGCGCTGCCTCGTCCGCGCCGTGCAGGCCGCACCGGGTGTGGCCGATCACGATGACCTCGCGGGTCCCCAGGAGCTGCTGGCTCACGAGCAGCGACCGGATGACGTCCGCCGATGCGAGGGCGCCGGCGTTCCGGATGATGTGGGCGTCGCCGACCCGCAGCCCGAGCGCGTCCTCGACGTCGATCCGGGCGTCCATGCACGTCACGATGGCGACGCCCGTGAGCGGGGCGGCGGTCAGCGCCGATCGGTCGAAGGTGCGGGCATACCGGGCGTTCTCGCCGAGGATTCGGTCGAACTCGCCGCTGGCCATGTCAGGCGCCCCCGCCGAACAGGACCTCCAGCCAGGCGTCGATCGGGCGCTGCTTCGCGGGCGCCCCGAGGCGCACCGCGGCCGAGCCGGGTGCATCGGCGGCGAGCGGCGGCGCTCCCGCGGCCAGCGCGAACGGGATCTCGTGCGGGCCCCCGAGCCCGAATGATCGGCCCGCGAGCAGGATGAATCTCGGATCCTGGACGTGGTTCAGGTCGGCCTGCAGCCGCGCGACCTCGTCCTGCAAGGCCGCGTTGCCGGCGCGCAGGTCGTTCGCGCGATTCGACGCCGCCGTGGCGTCACCGACCTGGCGCGCGAAGCTGAGCGCGAGCAGGGCGGCGACGAGGACTCCGGCGACGGTGACGACGCGCCGACGCGACAGGCTGGGCATGGGCAGGGTTGCCGGATCGAGCAGCGGGCCCTGGCGGGGCTCGGGCTGGCTCGGCTGGGGCGTCGTGGGCCGCGGGATGGCCATCGCTCGCCGAGTCGGAGGTGCCTCCGTGGCGGGTCGCGCCGGGCGGTCGACGGGCACCGAGCCGCGCAGGAACGACGGGATCGCGGACAGATCCGGCTGGGAACGGCGAGGCGGCTCGGGGGCGGGCATCGCCGAGCGAGAGTAGCTACGCGGTCGCGGGCGTGTCAACTCAAATCGCGTTCCAGGCGTGCGTGGGTTGTGACAGTCGAGGTGGCACACCGCCACTCGACGCTGGCGCTAGACTCCGGCCAATCGAACAGGTGTTCTATCGGAGGCCATCGTGCGCACCTACGCCCCTGCCCGCACGGAGACGGTCCTGGAGCGGCTGCTCGAGGAGCCGTCGCTCGCGGCCGCCGTGCAGCACCACGCTCGGCTGCCCGCGCGCGACGCGATCACGGCCCCGTTCCCCGCCTGGCTGGACGCCCGGATCGTGCGCGGCCTCGAGGATCGTGGGATCGCCTCGCTGTACAGCCATCAGGCGGAGGCGGTGGAGGCCGTCCATGCAGGCGAGGACGTCGTGGTCGTCACGCCAACGGCGTCCGGCAAGACCCTGTGCTACGCGCTCCCGGTCCTCCAGGCCCTGGCCGAGGACCCGTCGGCCCGGGCCCTCTTCCTGTTCCCGACGAAGGCACTCGGGCAGGATCAGGTCGCAGAGTTCGCCGGGCTCGCGCGGGCGAGCTCGCTGGACGTCTCGGCTGCGACCTACGACGGCGACACGCCCGCGCCGATTCGCTCCGCCATCCGGACCGCCGGCCAGGTCGTGGTCACCAACCCGGACATGCTCCACTC
>DHWF01000014.1:0-52640 GCA_002413045.1 Chloroflexi bacterium UBA5189 | reverse complement strand
CACACGAAGTGGTTCCAGCTCTTCGAGCAGGTCCGGGTCATCGTGATCGACGAGCTGCACATCTACCGCGGCGTATTCGGGAGCCACGTCGCCAACGTGCTGCGACGGCTCCTGCGGCTGTGCCACCACTACGGCTCCAATCCGATCATCGTGTGCTCCTCGGCGACGATCGGGAATCCGGCCGAGCTGGCGGCCCAGCTGACGGGCAGGACGCCGCGACTCATCGATCGGAACGGCGCGCCGGCGGGCGCCCGGCACGTCCTGCTCGTCGATCCGCCGCTGCTCGACCAGGCGACCGGCGCGCGCGGCTCCGCACTCACCCATGCCCAGCGCTGGGCGCTCCCGTTCCTCCGGGCCGGGCGCCAGACGATCGTGTTCGGGCGTGCGCGTGTCGCCGTCGAGATCATCCTTACCGGCCTCCGCGAGTCGCTCCGCGAACACCTCGGCCCCCGGTCGCGGATCCGGGGCTACCGTGGCGGCTACCTGCCGACCGAGCGCCGGGCCATCGAGCGCGGCCTGCGCGACGGCGAGATCCTCGGCGTCGTCTCCACGAATGCCCTCGAGCTGGGCGTCGACATCGGCGCGCTGGACGTCTCGGTCCTCGCCGGCTATCCGGGCTCGGTCGCCGGGACCTGGCAGCAGCTCGGCCGCGCCGGGCGGCGCCAGGAGGTCAGCGTCGGGATCCTCATCGCGTCCGGGTCGGCTGTCGACCAGTACGTGATCCACCACCCGGAGTTCCTGCTCGAGGGCTCGCCGGAGGAAGCGCGGATCGACCCGGACAACCTGCACATCCTGCTCGCCCATCTCCGCTGCGCGACGTTCGAGCGCCCGTTCGAGCCGGGCGAGGTCTTCGGCCCCGGACCCGTGGACGACCTGCTGGCGTTCATCGGCGAGGAGGGCCACGTCCGGCAGGCGGGCGATGGACGCTGGTACTGGAGCTCCGAGAACTTCCCGGCATCGGAGGTCAGCCTGCGGACCGCGGCCCCGGAGAACGTCGTGATCATCGACACCACGCCGGACCGGCCGCGGGTCATCGGCGAGGTGGACCTGTTCTCGGCCCAAGTCCTCGTCCACACCCAGGCGATCTACCTGCACGACAGCGTCCAGTACCACGTCGACAAGCTCGACTGGGGCGAGCGCAAGGCGTACGTCCGGAAGGTCGACGTCGACTACTACACGTATGCCAATCGAGCGGTGACGCTCAAGCCGCTGGACGTCTTCGCGAGCGAGGACGCCCCCGGCGGCCGGCGGGTCCACGGCGAGGTCATGGTCGCGAGCCTGGTCACCCTGTTCAAGAAGCTCAAGTTCGGCACCGACGAAAACGTCGGCTGGGGGCCAATAGATTTGCCCGAGCTGGAGCTCCAGACGACTGCCTACTGGTTGACAGCAGAGGGCGCCTCGGTCGGCTGGCGCAAGGACGACCTCGATGTCGCGCTGCTGGGCGCCGGCCGCGCGATCCAGGCGGTTGCGGCGGTCCTCCTCATGTGCGATCCGCGGGATCTCGGGCTCGTGACCCAGGTGCGATCGCCGCATTCAGAGGCGCCGACGATCTACCTGTACGAGGCGGTGCCGGGCGGGATCGGCCTGTCGGAGCGGCTGTTCACGCGCCACGACGAACTGATCGTGGGTGCTCGGGCGCTCATCGAGGCGTGCGGCTGCGAGGCTGGCTGCCCCGCCTGCACGGGGCCGCGTCTCGACCCGACCGTGAACGGCAAGTCCCTGGCGCTCCGGCTGCTCGCGGCGCTCATTCCACCGCTCCGAACGGCCCGGCGTCCGGAGCTCGCGCCCGCGACCGAGCCCGAGCCCGTGGCCTCGTGACCACCGCGAGCCTCGATCGCAGATTTGCCAATTTCCGGGCTGGGCTCGGGGAACGTCCCGCGTCGGTCGTTCAGCCGCCGGACCGCCGGTCGACGGTTGGCGCTGAACGGCTGGCCGTCGCGGTTGGCGGCCGGCTCGAGCGGACGGCGCTCGGGTCGTTCGTCGTCGTGGAGTCGCCGGGATCGATCCTGCCGGTCGATCGCGAGCGGCTCGCGCGCCTGCCGGGGCAGCCGCCGGCGGACGCTCCCCTGCTCTGCCTGGACACGGAGACGACGGGTCTCGCGACCGCCGCCGGCACGCTTGCGTTCCTCGTCGGGCTTGGTTGGTGGGAGGGCAGCCTGTTCCGGCAGGTCCAGCTGCTCCTGCCGGACCACGCCGATGAGCCGGCGCTCCTGGCCGAGCTGGCATCGCGCATCCCGCGCGACGGCTGGCTCGTCACGTATAACGGCCGCGGCTTCGACTGGCCGTTGCTCGTTGCCAGGTACCGGATGGCCGCCGCGAACCCGCCGCTGCACGATGGACACCTCGATCTGTTGCCGCTCGTGCGGCGCGTCTTCAAGCATCGGATGCCGGACGCCCGGCTTGCGTCGGTGGAGTCGGAGCTGCTCGGCATCCGCCGGCACGGCGACGTCCCCGGCTGGGAGATCCCGTCGCGCTACCTCGACTTCCTGCGGTTCGGCGAACCCGGGCCGCTCGTTGACGTCGTGCGCCACAACGAGGAGGACGTTCGCTCGCTGGCCCGGCTGCTCGTCCACGTCGATCGCGGCTATGCCGATGACGATCGCTGGCCGGAGGCGCCGGCGGGCGACCTCGCCGGCCTGTCGCGTGCCTTCTCCGGCGCCGGGCGACATGCCGACGCACTGCGTTGCCTCGATGCCGCGCTGGCCGTCGCGCCTGCCCGCGAAACACCGATGCCGCGCGCCGCGGCATACGCCGAGCCGGCGCCCGAGCGCGCCCGCCTCGCCGCCCGCGAATCGCGCCCGGACGACGATCCCTGGTGGTCGCCGAAGCGCCGGCCGGACTTCGGCGGGCAACCGGGCCGGTACGCAACGGTGGCCGCCTGGGACGCCGCGGAGTCGAGCCGACGCGATGCGCCGTGGACCGAGACGCGGATGCTCGCCGAGCGAGCACAGCTGCTGCGCCGACTCGGACGCTTCCGCGATGCGGAGGCCGCCTGGATCGCCCTGGCAGCAAGCCGCGGCACCGTGGGCACGCTCGCCTGGGTCGAGGTGGCGAAGCTGCGCGAGCATCGCCTCGGCGACCTGCCCGGGGCGCTGGAGGCCGCGACGGCCGCGCTTCGACTTGCCGAGCGTCAGGCCTGGCTCGGCCGGCCGCTCGTCCGCCTGGAAGTGGCACTCGGCCGGCGGCTTGCCCGGCTCGGCGCCAGGGTGATGCGCCGACGGATCGCCTCGAGATCCGGGACGCCGGACAGCCCGGGCGCCTCGACACACAGGGAGGCTGCTGCCGCGGCGAACTGGAGCCGCTCGCTCCAGGCACTGGCAACGCCGAGCCGTTCCGCATCCAGCGCGGTTGCGACCAGCGAAGCAAGGAACACGTCGCCGGCCCCGGTCGGATCGACGACGCGCTCGGGCACGATGGCCGAGTAGGCGCGCAGCGACGAGCGACCACCGTCGCCGGGCCGGCTGAACGCGGAGCCGCCGCGCTCGGCCCGGGTGATCACGAAGGTCGCGCCGGGTCGGACAAGCGCAAGAGCGTCGCTCGGTCGGACGCCCGGACCCAGGTCGTCCGCGCTCACGACCACGAGATCGGCCCGGGTCAACAGCGAACCAGCCGCCGGCGCCCGCCGCTTGACATCGCTGCCAACGCTGACAGTTCGGAGCAGGCCCTGCCAGCCCAGGGCGACGAGGGGAGCCGGAGCGCCTTCGCCGAGGAGCGCCCATGTGTCGTCGAGCTCGCCCGCGACGGGAACGATGACCAGCGCATCGAACCCCGAGGTCCATGCTCGAGGCACGTCGGTCAGCTCGATGGGCGCCGCCGCGGACAGGCAGCGCTGGCGGCGGCCGGCAGGCGTCTCGATGTTCTCGAACACGGGCCCCGCGTCCAGCGCGACGCGGGTCACGATCGCGCCAGTCGCCTCGAGCATCGACAGCTCGTCGGCCCTCGCTGCGGCGGAATCAACGCCGACGAGCGACCAGACGTCGAGGCCGAGGCGAGCCAACGTCAGCGAGGCATACGTTACGGCGCCGCCGAGCCGCCAGCCGCGTGGGTCGTCGGGCGTCATGTCGCGCGACGCGGCGCCGATCACAAGAGCTGCATGGCGATCCCGAGGCCGTTCCATGGTCATGGCGTATTCTGGCTGGCCCAATCCCCTGCAATCCCGGAGATCGACGGTTGTATTTCTACGAGCTGCACGAAGGCGACGAGGAGATCTTCAGCGACCTGCTGCTGGTCCACGAGGAGCTGTTCGAGCCGGAGGACTTCTTCGAGCTCGTCCAGGCGATCCGCGAGCACGTCCAGGGCAACTTCGAGACGGACACCATGATCGAGGCGATCGCGGCCGAGCTCGAGCGAGAGCACGGCTTCACCTTCGTCGACGACAACAAGCTGAGCGCCTCGGTGCACGTCTCGCCGATCGACGACGAGAACCGGCTGATCGCGCTCGACGACCAGTTCATCGAGACGCCGGAGTACCGCTCGATGCTCGCCGACTTCGACCCCGACGAGATGAACTAGGCGTCTCCGAACGACGCCGAGGGACGCGGCGCCCCTATCGACTGAAGAGGATCTCCAGGACGTCGCCGTCGCTGACCCGGTACGTCTTGCCCTCCGACCGCAGGCGGCCGGCCTTGCGTGCCTCGGCGGTCGAGCCGAGGGTGATGAGGTCGTCATAGCCGACCGTTTCCGCACGGATGAACCCCTTCGCAAGGTCGGTGTGAATCGCGCCCGCGGCATCGACCGCGGTCGAGCCGGCGGGAATCGGCCAGGCGCGCACCTCGTCGGGGCCCGCGGTGAGGAACGAGATCAGGCCGAGCAGCCGATAGGAGAGGTGAATCACTCGCTCGAGCCCGGACTCCGCGATCCCGAGCTCGTCCATGAACGTGGCCGCGTCCTCTGGCTCCAGCTCACCGAGCTCCATCTCGATTCGCGCCGACAGGTGATCGACCATCGCGTGCTCGTGCGCATACCCGGCGGCAAGCGCGGTCGTCCGAGCCGCCGCGGTGGCGAGATCCGCCTCGCCAACGTTGAGCAGGACCAGGACGGGCTTCTCCGTCAGGAATCGGAAGCCGCGCACCGCCTTCGCCTCGTCGTCGGACAGGCCGGCATCGCGGATCGGGTGGCCGGCCTCGAGTGATGTCTTCAGCCGCTTCAGGATGATCTCCTCGCGCTCGTTTGCCTCGCGCTCTGCGGGTGTGCCGTGGCGGCCGGTGGAGCCGAGCCGCTCGAGGCGCCGGTCGACCATGGCGAGGTCGGCGAGGATGAACTCGAGGTCGAGGTGCTCGAGATCGCGCCCCGGGTCCACGCTCCCGTCCGGATGCGGGTTGGACGGATCCTCGAACGCCCGGATGACGTGCAGCAGCGCGTCGGATTCGCGCAGGCGGGCAAGGTGCTCGGCGGGCAGCTCCTCGGTGCCGACGTGGCCCTCGGTCGAGGCCGGCGGCGCCGGCAGGTCGACGTAGGTGACGTCCGCCTGGACGACCTTCTTCGGCTTGAAGATCTCGGCCAGGCGATCGAGGCGCGCATCGGGCACCTTGACGACGCCGACGTTCAGCGTGAGCGCGCCGAACCCGCCGGTCTGCGCGTGCCCGCGCGTCAGCGTGTTGAAGACGGTGGTCTTGCCGCTCCCTGCAAGTCCGACGATCG
This sequence comes from Chloroflexi bacterium UBA5189, assembly GCA_002413045.1. Classification (GTDB taxonomy): domain Bacteria; phylum Chloroflexota; class Limnocylindria; order Limnocylindrales; family CSP1-4; genus UBA5189. Next base: position 47,000 of record DHWF01000014.1, on the reverse strand, counting down.
CGATCTGCACCGCGGGCTAGTAGCCGGCCGCCGGATCGACGACGTTCCGCAGCGGTTCGCCACGGGAGAAGCGGACCAGGTTGTCGCAGAACAGGTCGATGCTCCGATCCAGCACCCGCGCCGATGACCACGCCGTGTGCGGCGTCACGATCACGTTTGGCAGCGACCAGTACGGCGAGGCCTGCGGCAGCGGCTCGTCGCGGAACGTATCGAGCGCGGCGCCACCGATGCGGTTGTCGCGCAGGGCGCGGATGAGCGCGGTGTCGTCAATGAGCCGGCCGCGGGCCACGTTGATCAGCCAAGCGTCGTGCTTCATCGCCGCGACGGCGGCCTCGTCGATGAGGCCTTCGGTCTCCGCCGTGAGGGGCGCCGCGAGCACGACGATGTCCGACTCCCCAAGCAGATCGTGGAGCCCGTCCGGGCCAACGAGGCGGTCGACCACCGGGTCGAACGGGAATCCATCGCCGTCATCGATGCGGCTCGTGGTCGGCTTGCTGCCCGCGTCCGGGCGCCGGCGCATCGCGATGACTCGCGCGCCGAATGCGGAGGCGAGCGACGCCACGGACTGCCCGAGCGACCCGTAGCCGATGATCCCGATGGTCAGCTCGCGCAGCTCGCGTCCTTCGAGCGGCTGCCACGTCCGCTCGTGTTGCAGCTCCAGGAGCTGCGGCAGGTGCCGGCTGACCGCGAGGATCATGAGCAGGACGTGCTCCGCGATCGGGCGCGAGAACACGCCGCGCGCGTTCGTGACCACGACGTCGCGCGCCAGCGCAGCGGGCGTCAGCGCGCGCTCCACCCCCGATGTCGCCGAGTGCACCCAGGTCAGGTGCGGCGCGCGGGCGAGCAGGCGGTCAAACGCCTCCGCGACGAGCCAGCCGCGCAGGAGGACCTCGACATCGTCGACCGGGCCGTCCGCCAGGCCCTCGACCGACAGGTTGACGATGCGCGAGCCCGGCGCGACCTCGCGGATGCGTTCGAGGTCGCGCTGCCGGATCCGCGCCGAGAGGATCGGGCTGACCGCGATCGCGAGTGGGACGCCGTTCGGGCCGCGGCCTGGGCCAGCCGTGAGCCTCACGCGATGGCTCGAATCAATGGAGCACCCGCGCGATCCATCGATCGGGCTCGGCGATCTCCTCCGCGGACGGCAGCGAGTCGGGCCCGTCCCAGATTCGGGCAAGGGCAGGACGGCCGCGCGCCTCGGCGATCGCGCGTACGAAGCGCTCGCCCTTGGCGTACTGCTCGATCTTGAGGTCCATCCCGGTCAATCGGAGCACGGCGCGCTCGAACCCGGTGCGGCGCTGCCGGCGATCGTGGAATCGGGCCGAGATGTCCTCGACGCCCTCGACCAAGCCGCGCCCGACCTCGTCCATCACGTAGTCGCTGAAGCCCTCGAGCAGGCTCATCACCGCCTGCGTCTCGCGGAACAGGCGGCGCTGCTCGTCGCCCATCAGCGATTCCATCCAGTGCTCCCCACCCGAGTCGCCGCGCAGCGCGCGCCCGATCGCCCGCAGGGTGTCACGCCCCAGGCTCGACGCATTGCCGCTGAACAGGCTGAGCTGGCGCTCGAGGCGCTCGGCGAGGTACGGCCGGAGCCACGGGTGCGCCTCGAACTCGAAGGCGTGGGTCGTCTCGTGCAGCGCGATCCACGTCCGGAACGGGGCCACGGGGATGCCGAGCGCGTGCGCGGTGCCCCGGATGTTCTCCTCGACGAACAGGAGGCGGCCGTCCTCGGCCTCCGCCGAGAGCATCGCGAGGTCGTACTGGCCGAGCACGCGGGTGCCCATGAACCCGAGCAGGAAGCCGAGCTGCTGGCTCGTGACCCAGCGATTCGCGAGGGCCATCGTCGCGCGGGTGAGCCCGCCGCCGACCGGTACGACCTGGTCGAGCAGGTCGTTCTCCATCCGCGAGATCAGGGAGCGGAACGTCCCGACGTTGGCGCGGATCCAGCCCGCCCGATCGACGACCGACGCCCGATCGACGACCCCAGGGAGCGCGACGCCCAGGGCTTCGCTCAGGCGTGGGACGACGCGGGCCATCGCCTCGCGGTAGGCGCCGTCCGCGGCCCGCAGCTCCAGCGCCGAGAGGCGGCCGGGAGCGCGCTCGGCGCGCCCGATCGCGATGCGCTCGACCGCGCCCCAGTCGACGAGGCCGCGGCGCGCGGAGCGCTCCGCACGCCGGCCGAGCACCGTCGCGGCCGCGCCGATCGCCGAGCCGAGGAGGAACCCCGCCTGCCAGCGGCGGTCCGTGCGCCAGCCGTTGGGACGCCGGCCGAGGACGCGGCCACGGCTCGGGGAGCGGCGATTCTCGCTTGCGGGCTCCGTCATGCGGTGCCCATCATCGCGCGACGGCGGCAATCTCGACGCCGGCGACATCCGGGAACGCCTCGCCGAACATGCGCTCCGCGATGGACCGGAACGCGGCGACGTCCCCGGTGGTCAGCTGAAGGTGCGTCGCGGCGCCCGCCGGCGCCTCCAGCGCGTTGATCGAGAGCAGCTCGGCGAGGGCCGACGCGGTTGCCGCTGCGGAGTCGACGATCGCGATCCCCTCCCCCGCAACCGCGGCAATGACCTCGCGCAGGAGCGGGTAGTGGGTGCAGCCGAGGAGGAGCGCGTCGATCCGCGCCGAGGCCGGCATCGGGAAGATGAACTCCCCGCTCGCGTTCCGCTCGCCCAGGAGCGGCGCCAGCGCCTCGCGCACGCTCGCCTCGACCTCCGGTCCGGACAGGAGCCCGGCCTCGACCATCGGCACGAATGTCGGCGTCGCGTGCTCGTACACCTCAACGGCCGGGTTCTCGTCCTTGATCGCGGTGAAGTAGGCGTGCGACCGGATCGTCGCCGGCGTCCCGATGACACCGACGCGGCGATTGCGGGTCGCGAGCGCCGCTGAGGTCGCGCCTGGCCGGATCACGCCGAGGATCGGCAGGTCGTAGCGTCGGCGCAGGTCACCGAGCGCGATCGCGGTGGACGTGTTGCAGGCGACGACGACGGCCTTCACGTCGCGCTCGACGAGCAGGTCGATCGACTGGACGGAGAAGGTCCGGACCTCTTCGTCCGGCCGCGTGCCGTACGGGGCCCGGGCGTTGTCGCCGAAGTAGATCGTCGACTCGTCCGGCGTCCGGCGGAGGATCTCGCGCAGGACGGTCAGGCCCCCGACGCCGGAATCGAAGACCCCGATGGGTCGCGGATCAGTCACCCGAGCCGGTGTGCCTCCGTGGACGTGGTCGCCGATTTCGCGGTCGCCTACCGAGCGCCGGCGAGGGCGGGCTTGCCGCGACCGCCGGCGATGGACGATCCGAGCAGCCGCCGGGCAACCTCGACGAGGTCGCGGCTCACGCCGGCGTTCGGCTCCGCGGTCACGAATGGAGCGCCCTGGTTGCTCGCCGGACCGACGACCTGGCCCTCGGAGCGGATCTGGTACTCGGGGTCGCGGCCGAGCGCGTTGCGGAGCTCGTGCGGGTCGATGCCGGCGGACGCGTCGGAGCGGTTGACCAGGTATTGGACCTTGCTCGGCGGGTAGCCGATCTTCTGGAACGTCTCGGCCATCGCGATGGTGTTCCGAATGGTCGTTGCGTCATAGGTGACGATCTCGAGGATCGTGTCCGCCTGATCGAGCAGCGACAGCGTCAGCTCGTCAAGCCCGACGCCCGTGTCGACGATCACCAGGTCGTAGAGCCGGCGCATGAGCGAGAGCGTCTTCTCGACGTCGCGGATGAGGACCATCTCGGCCATCTCGATGCGCGGCGGGGCGAGCAGGATGTCGACGTCGGCCGGACCGTGCCACATCACCTCGGCGAGGTCTGACTCGGCGATCCGGTCGGTCGGCAGGTCGAGCATGGACGGCGCGTCGCGGGGCGTGCGGAGGAGCCCGCGCAGGTCGCCGAACTGGATGCTCCCGTCGACGAGGGCCGTCTTCACGCCCAGACCGGACGCGGCGACGCCGAGGTTGAACGCGATCGTGCTCTTGCCGACGCCGCCTTTCGGCGCGAAGACCACGATCAGCCGACTCGGGCCGCGCTCGGTCGATGCGGCGGCGGCCTTGTGCACGCCGGTGATCCGGGTCATCAGGTCGTACCCGTTGAACGGCATCGACAGGACCTCGTCGATGCCCTTCTGCGGGTCGATGCTGATCGGGTTCTGGGGCACCGTCAGGACGATGACGGGCACGCCGATCTTCTGGTCGTGGAGCTGCTTGACGAGCTGCATGCCGCGGAGCCGGCCCTGGAGGAGGGCGTCGACGACGACCACATCCGGTCGGTGCTCACCGATTCGGTCGGGAACCAGGGTCCCGTCGGCAACGATGTCGACGAGGCGCACCTGACTCTGGGCGTTCAGCAACCCTCGGACGTACTGCGCGACCTGCGGTACGTCCTCGACGAGGAGCAGGCGAATCTGATCGGCAGAGGCCATCGCCGGAACGGTACCACGGGTGAACGCCCGGTCCGGACCCTCAGTCTGGGTGGTGCCTGCGCGCCACAAGTACCACTCGGTCGGCGCCCGCCGCGAGCGGCCCGAGCTCGTGGTCGCCGGCGAGCTGTTCCACCTCGAGGCCCGCATCCGTGGCGTAGCTGATCAGCTCGTCGGCGGTCACCAGGCGCAGGGCGTCATTCCGGATCCACCGGACAGTCGTCCCGCCCGGCCGGCCCTCCTCGAAGATCGTGGTGAGCGTGACCCGCCGGCTGGTCGGGTCGAACCAGGCGGCGCTCGTCTTGGTCACCTCGAGGCCGGTGGTCGGCTCGATGCGAACCCAGTCCAGCGAGAGGCGGCCGTCGAACGCGGTGAGGTCCGCCGGCACCGGTAGCCAGACGTCGACGACGGCGAGCCCGTCGGGGGCGAGCGCATGGGCCATCGCCGCGAGGGCGGCGCGCTGCCGCTCGGCCGTCGGCAGGATGATGATCGAGTTCAGGGCCAGGATCGCGAGCTGGAAGGGGCCCGCCGCACGCACGCGCGAATTCGCGCCTGCCGCTGTCATGTCACCTTCGACGAGCTCGATCCGGGCGGCCACGTCCGGGCCTGCGGCGGCCATACGGGCGCGAGCCCGATCGAGCATCGCCCGCTCGATGTCGACGCCGACCACGCGATGGCCGTCCTCGGCGAGCGGGACCGCGATGCGGCCGCTGCCGACGGCGAGCTCGAGGATCGGCCCACCGGTGCGCTTGGCCAGCGCCCGATACAGGTCGACGTCGCCCGGTTCGACGCTCAGGTCGAGGTCGTACAGGCGCGCGATCGCGTCGGCGGCAGGCTCGGTCAAGCGGGCGACCCGGCGCCGGCCGCGACCTTCGGCGCGAAGCGCACCTCGCGCCCTCCGCGGCGCTTCACGGCGAGGGCCGAGATCGCCTCGAGGGCGCAGCGGTTCGCGATCATCGCGGTCGATTCGGCCCAGTCGTACGGGGGCGAGACCTCGACGATGTCCATGCCGGCGAGCTCAACCGCGCCGACGATCTGGCGGATTGCCCGGAGCAGCTCGCGCGGGAGCATCCCGCCGGGCTCCGGCGTGCCAGTGCCGGGCGCAGAGCCGGGATCGACGACGTCGATGTCCACGGACAGGTAGATCGCGTCCGGGCCGTCGAGCGCCTCGGCGATCGCGTCGGCGATGACGGCCTCGGCGCCGCGCTCCTCGATCTCGGTCATGAGGTGCCAGCGCAGGCCGTGCTCGCGCATCCACTCGAGGACCTCGGTCGGCGGCCAGTAGCCGCGCAGGCCCACCTGCACGAAGTTGCGGCCCAGGACCGCGCCGGATTCGATGAGCCGGCGCATCGGCGTGCCATGGCTCGCGAGCTGCCCGAACGAGTCCGGCGCCGTGTCGGCGTGCGCGTCGAAGTGGACGATGCCGATGCTGCCCGGGCGGCGCACCTCGGCGACGGCGCTGGCGCTGGGCCACGTGATCGAGTGGTCGCCGCCCAGGATGATCGGGATCGCGCCCGTCGCCGCGACCTCGCGCACCTTGCGGTAGATCATCGCGTGGCCGCGCTCCCAGTAGGCGGGCACGATGTTCGCGTCGCCGGCGTCGACGACGGTCAGCTCCTCGAACGGGCGCACGTCGAGCTGAAGCGAATTGAGGTTGCCCGTGGAGTACTGCGCCTCGCGGATTGCCCGCGGGCCGAACCGCGTCCCGGGTCGGTGGGTGACCATATCGTCGAATGGCGCGCCGATGACGGCGACGTCCACGCGTCGCGCCCCGAGCTCTGCCGGGTCGGTGACCCACGGCAGGTTCGAGAACGTCGACGGCCCGACGTAGGAGGGCAGGTCGAAGTCGTCATAGACCTCGTATTCGCGATCCCAGCCCCACTGCGTACCGAAGTTCGGGGCATGGCCATTCGGGGAATGCTGCGGCGGACGCTTGCGCACGTCGATCCTTCGGACCGGGCCGCGAGAGGGTGCGGTGGCCGATCGCGTTCGACGCCGCCGGTTCGGATCCGCCGTCCAGCGGGGCGCCTGGGCCGCATCCTACCACCCGCCGAATCGGGTTCGGCGAGGTCGGTCAGCGCCGGCCGGTGCCCGCCGAGCTGAGGGTGACCTCCGCCACGAGGGCGAGTGCCACGAGGAACAGCCCGATCTCGGGCTGGAAGACCCCGTTCAGGCGCATCAACACGAACACCGCCACGAGGAGGCCTACCCAGCCGCCGCGCCGGAGTGCGCGCTGCCAATCGCCGCGATAGGCGATCCGGCGCTGCTTCGCGAACCAGCCCAGCCAGAACAGCGGCGCACCGGTCAGCGCCGCCGCGATCCCGAGCACCGCCGCGCCGATGTAGCCGCCGCCCGGCGTCTCGACCGGATCGACGTTCACCCCGACCACGGCGACGATGACCCAGGCGGCCGCGGCCGCTGCGAACAGCAGCAGGCTCAGCCGTCGGTCGCGCCGGGTCATCCAGCGAGCTCGACGAGCGTGTCGAGCTCCGCCAGCTCGTCGATCTCGAGGTCAGGAACAACGGGTGCCGACGATCCGTCAACGCCGGCTCCATCTCGGGTGGAGGTGGGGAGCGGCGTATCGGCCTGCCGATCGCGGAGGTACGCGGTGTGCCACCCGGCGCGGCTCGCACCGACCACGTCCGCCGCCCAGTCATCGCCCACGTGCACGATGGCGGAGCCGGGAGCCAGACCCAGGTCGACCTCCGCCGCTCGAAAGATCGCCGGATGCGGCTTGATGACCCCGACGCGTTGCGACACGACGATGGCTCGCAGGTACGGGAGCCACCCCTGTGCCTCGGCGTACCGATCGATCGTGACCGCGAGCGGCCAGTTGGACAGGATCGCAAGGGCGAACCCACGCCCGGCCAACCGCTCGATCGTTGCGCCCGCATCCTCGACCGGAGCCATGCACCGCAGGAACGCGGCGCTGTACGTGTCGAGGACGGTTGCGACCTCCCCTGGCTCGACGAGCGTTGCCGCGGCCTGATCGTCCCACCGCACATCCGGTGATGGCGACTGCGTGCCACGCAGGCGCGCGAGGACCCGGACCGAGCGCTGTTCGATGTCCGTTTCGCGGAGGTACGGCACTTCCTCCCGGAACTGCCGGTCGCGCTCCTCGGCCCACGCGGTGACGAAGGCCGGCCGATCCTGCACGATCCCCTGCCCGATCAGTCCATCGGCGGTCTCGTGGACGACGTCGCGGAGCCCCGGCCGATCGACGCGTACCAGGGTGTTCCCGAAATCGAGCGTGATCGCGGTGACGGCCAGGCGGGCGGGTGTCACCGCGCCGCGCTCGACGGGCAGATGTCCCGGAACGGGCAATACGTGCACGCGAGGACACCGGGCTTCGGCGTGTAGTCGCGGGCGCGCATGCCCGCCGCTGCCGTCGCGATCTTTGCGCGCGCCTTCTCCAGCCGGGCCGGCTCCACCTCGGCGCGACCAACAAGCCCCGAGTCGAGGAAATGGAGCTGCACCGCGTCCGGCAGCCGGCCCGTCATCGCCTCGTACGCCATCGCATAGATCTGGAGCTGCAGCGAATCGCGCGCCCGCTGCTTCGCGACGGCCGGATCCCGGACGTCGCTCGACTTGTAGTCGGTGATCGTCACCTCCTCCGGGCCGAGGAGCTCGAGCATCGGCTCGACAACGTCCGCTCGGAACACCGACGGCGTCCCATCGCCGTCGCCGAGCAGCCCGGTGACGGTCTCCGACCTGGTCGCGACGGGCACGATGTCCACGCGATCGAACCGCCCGCGAACCCGGTCCCCGCCCAACGCGAACGTGAACTCCCGCTCGACCCAGGCAGGGACCACCGTGCCCGGCTCCAGCTGCGATTCGCGGAACCGGCGCAATGCGGCCCTGCCGGCCTCGAGTCGGGCGGTCTCGTGCTCGCGCGAGACGAAGCCCTCGTTCGACCACGCCTTGTCGAACGCCCCGAGCAATTCGGCCTCGGTGAGCGGCTTGCCGCGCGCCTGCGATCGATGGAACTCCTGGACGGCCTGGTGCAGCGCGGCGCCGTAGACCATCGAATGATGCGGCGCCGTCGGGACGCGGACGACTTGCGCGTACTTGTACCGGAGCGGACAGGTGAGGTAGTCGTCGATCGCCGAGTGGCTCAGCATCAGCGGCCCCTGGATCGGCAGTTGCTCCGCCTCCGGCGTCGCACCCCGTGGCTCCGCGGCGGCAATCCGCTCGAAGGGGCTCCTTGCATGGGTCGCCGACGGCAATGCCTCGCCGCTGAACCCTGCCGTGGGCAGATCCAGGGCTTCCGTCACGAACGGCGAGACGCGCCGCGCGCGACCGCCGGCTGACTCGGACGAGTGACTCAGGATCAGCTCGTCGCGGGCGCGGGTCATGGCCACGTAGAACAGGCGGCGCTCCTCCTGGAGGTGGCCGTCGCCCTCGGGCAGGACCTCGTCCACCAGCTCGAGCGGCAGTGCGAGCGGCTCGCGACGGGATCGTGCGGGGAATCGGTCCGCCACCAGCCCGGGCAGGAAGACGACCGGGAACTCGAGGCCCTTGGCCTTGTGGACCGTCATCACGTGGACCGCGTCGACATCCGGATCCGGGTCCGCGGTCGGCGGATCGTCGCCCGCCTCGATCAGCGTCGTGAGATGGCGCGCGAGGAAGACTGCGCGATCGTCGGCGAGGAGCGCCGACTGCGTGCGGATAATGTCGAAGAAGCGGCCGACGTTGGCGAGTTGCTCCTCGGTCGCAACCGACGTCGCGCCCGCGAGCTCGGCGAGCCAGCCCGTGTCCCGCAGGAACGCGTACAGGACCTCCCCTGCCGGCCGGCGCTGCGCGAGCTCGCGGTAGCGGCGCAGGTCCGCGGTGAGCTTCGAGAGGGCCCGGCGGCCCTCCGGCGAAAGCCGCAGCAACCCTGGCTGGGTCTCGAGCTCCTCCAGCACCTCGAACAGCGCACGATGCCGGCGCCGCGCCGATCCCGACACCTCCGCGAGATCCGCTGCGGGGATCGCATATCGCTCCGACGCGGCAATCGCGAACACGTCGACGCTCGAGCCCGGATCCGCGACGGTGCGCAGGAGGGCCAGGAGCAGCCGGACCTCGGGGCGGGCGTAGAGCCCCGACGAGCCCGAGAACCGCCACGGCAGGGCGGCCGTATTGAGCCCTCGCAGCACGCCGTCGGCGTCGGCGTTCGCGCGAACGAGGACGGCGTGATCGCGCGGTGAGGCACCCGCGTCCACGCGCCGGCGGATCTCGGCGGCGATCCAATCCGCCTCCTCGCCGGCGGTCGTAAACGCGTGGTGCCGGAGCGGCGGCGCCGCGCGATCGATCCGCTCCGGGATGAGGCGCTTCGAGATGCCGACCTTCACCTCGAGGCGATCCGGGTCGTTGAAGCGCACGAGCCGATGCGCCCCGTCGAGGATTGGCGCCAGCGAGCGGTAGTTCCGGCGCAGCACGACGGTCCGCGCGCCGCGGTAGCGCTCGCGGAACTCCAGGATGTTGCTGATCGCGGCGCCGCGGAAGCGGTAGATCGACTGGTCGTCGTCGCCGACGACGGTAACGTTGCGGTGCCGCTCCGCGAGCATCGCGACGAGCTCGGACTGGGCGCGGTTGGTGTCCTGGAACTCGTCGACGAGGATGTAGCGGTAGCGCGCCTGCACGGACTCGCGCGCCGCCGCGGACTCGCGTACCAGACCGAGCGCCATCGAGACCTGATCGCCGAAGTCGATCGCGCCGTGCTCGCGCAGGAGCTTCGTGTAGTGGCCATAGGCTCGGGCGAGCTCGACCTGCCGGCGTGCCTCCTCGGCCGCCGCGGCCGCCGCATCGTGATCGGCAGCCCCGGCATCGATACCGCCGGCCGCGGCGGTGAGCGCGGCGGCCCGCGCGACGAGTCGCTCCGCATGGGCCGCATACGCCTCCGGCGAGACGTCCTCATCGCGGCAGCGGGCGAAGAGCGAGGCGAGCGCGCCGAGGAATCGCGTGGGATCGCCGAGCGGCCGGTACGCCTCCAGCTCGAGGTCGAACAGCCGCTCGCGCAGGAAGACGACCACCTCCGGCCGGGACAGGACGCGCACGTCCGGCGCGAGCCCGAGCTCGAACGCGAACTCGCGGATCAGCCGATCCCCGAATGCGTGGAACGTCGAGATGGCCGTGTCCGCGTAGCCATACGGGACGAGCTGGTCCACGCGCAGCTGCATCTCCTCGGCCGCCTTGTCCGTGAACGTAAGCGCGAGGATCTCCGACGGCTTGGCACGTCGCGTCGCGATCAGCCAGGCGATCCGACGCGTGATCACCTGGGTCTTGCCCGTGCCCGCGCCAGCAACGACGAGGAGCGGCCCGTCGCCGTGCGTCACGGCGCGGCGCTGCTCCGCGTTCAGGCGGTCGAGCAGCGCATCGATGCCGCTCGGCTCGGAGGCCGGCGAACCATCCGTCGCCGGATCGGCGGCCGGCGCGGCGGTCTCGAAGCCGTGCCAGACCGGAATCTGCTCGAGCGGGCGGAGGCGGCGACGGCGCGAGGTCCGGATCATCGGGTCCGGGGCTGGTGGGATTGGGGGCATGCGCCAACGATCGCGGACCGTCGTGACAGCTCTGCTGACACGCCCGCCCGACCCCGATCCATCGTCAGCCGGTCGCCCCCGGCGCCGGCTTCGCGAGGGCCTGCTTCAGCGCAGCCGTCTCCTCGTCCGACAGCGCCGCGTCCGACGCGCCCTTCGCGATCGACTTGGCGTAGATCCGGGTCCCGGTCCGCGAGTGCAGGCTGCTCACGATGAAGCCGTCGCCGCGGCCATCGAGCAGCGCCAGCGCGAAGCTCTGGTTGCCGCCGGTGTCCTCGAACGGGTTGAACCGGACCAGGCCGACCCGCGCGAACGAGCTCAGCAGGTCGCGCTCGACCGCCGCCGTCCGCGCCGATACGGAATCGACGTCTTTTACGACCTGCCGGACGCGCTCGAGGTGGCTGCCGAGCACCGCCTCAAGCGACTGTTCGTCGCTGCCGCGGGTGATGCTCTCGAGGCGGTTGCCGAGCCGGCCCGTCCGCCGGATCAGGCCGACGGCGACGAGGACGAGCGCGAGGACGACGACCAGCAGCCCCCCGACGATCGGGCCGATGTTGGTGGAGACGAGGCTGTCGAGGTCGATCGAACGTCCTCCTGGGTGACTTCGGTCGAGTCTAGCGTCCGGCCTTTCACGGCCGCTCACTGCTATCCTTCCGCCCGCCATGGCCAAACGAACCCGATACGGCAACAAGCCGAAGCCCGCCGCCAAGCGCCCGACGAGGCCTGCCGCGCCTGCGTCGGCCGCGTCGACCGCGGCCAAGCCCGCGCTCGCGCCATCCGCGCCCGGGACGACGTCATCGATGTCACGCGCCCCATCGGCGCCACAGGTCGACGCCCAGCCGTTCGAAGGCGGCGACGATATGCCGATGGTGAGCTCGTCGGCCCTGACCGAGGCCGAGGTCGCCCGAGCCGCGCAGCTCGAGGCCGAAGCGACCGCCCGGGAGCGCGCCGCGATCGCCGATTCCCTCCGGCGCCGAGCCGGCGGCGGCGCCATCGCGACCCACTCGGTCGGCGACATCAATGCGCCGCTGTCGGTCCGCATGTCCCACGAGTACGCCTACGTCGCGCGCGACGTGAAGCGAATCCTCCTGACGGCGGGTCTGATGGTCGCGATCCTGGCCGTGCTCGACATCCTCGTGAACGTGATGGGGGTCATCACGCTCTAGCGCTCCGCGGCGGCAACCAACAGATCGACGAGGGAGATGAACAGGATGAGCGAGTACGCCGTCGTCAACCCGGCCACCGGGGAGACCGAGGCCCGGTACGACAGCTTCACCGACGCCCAGGTCGAGGCGGCGCTGGCCAAGGCCCAGGCTTCATTCAGCAGCTGGCGGAACCGGCCGGTCGCCGAGCGGGCGGCAATCGTCCGCCGCGCGGCGGAGCTCCATCGGGAACGCCGAAAGGCGTTGGCCGCGATCATCGTCCGGGAGATGGGCAAGCCGTTCGGCGCCGCCATCGGCGAGGTCGACTTCTCGGCGGACATCACCGAGTACTACGCGAACCAGGCTGACGTCATCACGGCAGACCAGCCGCTCACGATCCTCGGCGAGGGCACCGCCGTCATCCGGCGCAGCCCGCTGGGCGTGCTCTTCGGGATCATGCCGTGGAACTTTCCCTACTACCAGGTGGCCCGGTTCGCCGCGCCGAACCTGGTCCTCGGGAATGTCATCGTGTTGAAGCACGCATCGCAGTGCCCCGAGTCGGCCGCGGCCATCGAGGCGATCTATCGCGACGCTGGGCTCCCCGACGGCGCCTACGTCAACGTGTACGTCAGCGCCGAGCAGGCGGCGACGATCGTTGCCGATCCGCGGGTGCAGGGCGTCTCCGTGACCGGCTCGGAGCGAGCCGGGGCGGCCGTCGCCGAGGTCGCCGGGCGGCACCTGAAGAAGGTGGCCCTCGAGCTCGGCGGCTCGGATCCGTTCATCGTGCTGGCGACGGATGACCTCGACGCTGTGGTCGAGGCGGCGACCGCGGCGCGCCTCGACAACACCGGCCAGTCCTGCAATGCCGCGAAGCGCTTCATCGTCGTGGACGGGCTCTACGACGACTTTCTGGCCAAGTTCACCGCGGCGATGGCCGCGTCGCCGCTGGGTGACCCGATGGCCAGGGGGACGGTCCTCGGGCCGCTGTCGTCGGTCGAGGCCGCGACAAGGCTGCAGGGCCAGGTCGATCGGGCCGTGGCGCAGGGCGCGACCGTTGTCACGGGCGGCGGCTCCCGCGACGGCGCGTATTACCCGGCAACGGTCCTGACCGGCGTCAGCGCCGAGATGGATGCCTATCGCGAGGAGTTCTTCGGGCCGGTCGGCGTCGTGTACCGCGTCGCCGACGAGGACGCTGCCGTCGAGCTCGCGAATGACACCAGCTTCGGCCTGGGTTCCTACGTCTACAGCAACGATCCCGAGCAGGCGGCCCGGGTTGCCGATCGGATCGATGCGGGCATGGTCTACGTCAATATCGTTGCGGCAGACAGTCCCGAGCTCCCCTTCGGCGGCGTGAAGCGCAGCGGCACGGCACGCGAGCTCGGTCTCCTCGCAGCCGATGAATTCGTGAACAAGAAGCTCATCCGCACCGCTCCGTAAACCTTCGAGGAAATCGGGGCTTGTACTGCGGTCGAGGCACCGCTACAGTTAACCATCATGTTAAGTGTTGCAATCGAGCGAAGCGCCGAAGACCTCGACCTGCTGTTCGGGGCGCTCGCGGACTCCACCCGCCGTGCGATCGTCGAACGCCTCGGCGCCGGTGAGGCGACGGTCACCGAACTCGCGGCGCCGTTCCCGATCAGCCTCCCGGCGATCTCGCGGCACCTGAAGGTGCTCGAGCACGCGAAGCTGATCACCCGGAGCCAGCACGGCAGGTGGCGCGGCGCCCGTCTCTCCCCGACCTCGCTCGCCCCCGCGGCGACGTGGCTCGCGCAGCAGGAGCAGCTCTGGACCGAGCGTCTGGACCGGCTCGACGACCATCTCGCGCAACGCACCGCAGCCGAACCGAAGAGAGGAAGGCCATGACCACCGCAACGACCCCGCAGCTAGCACTGACGCGCATCGTCAACGCGCCCCGCGAGCGCGTCTACCAGGCGTTCACCGACCCCGACCAGTTCGCCGGGTGGTGGGGCCCGATCGGCAACGCGCTGCCGCGCGAGAACATCGAGTTCGACGTGCGGTCCGGTGGCTACCTGCAATGGAAGGAGTTCTTCCCCGAAGATCCAAGGATCTGGACCCGCGGCCGTGTCGACCTGACGGAGGTCGTCGACGGGAGCCTTCTCGACGGCGTGATGCGCATCTCCGGACAGCTGCCCTGGGGCTACCAGCCGTTCGAGACCCGGATGCGCGTGGAGTTCTACGACGAACCCGGCGAGCGCACCCGGCTCGAGATCAGCCAGTGGCTGCCCGAGGGCTACGCGGCTCCGACCGAGAACGGCTGGGGCGAGGCGCTCAGCAAGCTCGACAAGATGCTCGCCGCCTAGACGCGGTCGCGCAGCTTCAAGACGAAGTACTGCATCCCCGATTGCCCATCGAACGGGCGACGGTCCTCGCCGTATTTGTGCTCGATCGCAAAGCCGTTGTACCAGAGGAGCGCATCGAGCTCCTGCGGGAAGTAGATGCGCATCGCCAGCTCCCCATCCGGCTCGATCGGGCCTTCACCGACCCGCCGAAACAGCTGGTTGTGCTTGATCTGCGTGTCGGCCTCGTACCAGGAACGGCTGGTCATCACGACCTGCGCACCCGAATCGGGGTCGGCGTAGCCGCCGAACGGCAGCTCCTCGTCCGCCGTCTGCAACAACAGCGGCAGGCTGGGCACGAAGACGTTGAGCGCGAAGCGCCCGTCGGGCTGGAGATGGCGCGCGACCGAGGCGAGGCACGCCTCCAGGTCGTGGCGCGTGAGCAGATGACAGATGGAATTGGAGGGCAACAGGATCAGCTTGAACTGGCGGGCCAGATCGAAGGCCCGCGCGTCACCCCGCACCCACGTGACGTGCGCGTCGGCGGCCCGGCTCTTGCGCAGGGCTTCGGCCAGCATCGGCTCGGCCATCTCCACGCCCGTCACGTCGTGACCCGCCTGGGCGAGGGGAATGGCCTTGAAGCCGGTCCCGGACATGATCTCCAGGATCGGGTCGCCGTAGGTTTGGGCCAGCTCCAACCAGAAGGTCAGTCCGGCCGCGCTGCCCGGATACAGGAGGTCATAGACCTTGCCGCTGCGGTAGATCGAGGAGACGACGCCGGAGCGCTCGATCATTTCGGCGAGCCTAGCGCTCGGCGGTCATCGCGACAACGCTTCCGGCTAGGATCACCTCGTGCCGTCTCGCCGCGTTCCCGGAGCCCGTCCGGAAGCCCTCTTCCAACCGCCGGCTGACCGCCAGCCGCTCGCGGCTCGCATGCGCCCGCGGTCGTTCGAGGAGTTTGTCGGCCAGGGTCACCTGGTTGGCGAGCAAGGTCCGCTGCGGCGATCGGTCTCTCGCGGCCACCTCACGTCGCTCCTGCTGTGGGGCCCGCCTGGGACCGGCAAGACGACCCTCGCTCGCATCCTCGCCGAAGGCATTGGCGCCCACTTCACGACGCTCTCGGCCGTCATGTCCGGCGTCGCCGAGGTCCGGAGCGGAATCGCCGAGGCGCAGGAGCGCCTCACCCTCAATGGCAAGCGCACGGTGCTCTTCATCGACGAGATCCACCGCTTCAACAAGGCCCAGCAGGACGCGCTCCTTCCCCATGTCGAGGACGGCACGGTCACCCTCATCGGCGCGACCACGGAGAACCCGTACTTCGAGGTGAACTCGGCCCTCCTTTCGCGACTCCGCGTGTGGCGCCTGGAGCCGCTCACCGACGACGACATCGGTGCGGTCGTGCGGCGTGCGATCGACGACACCGAGCGCGGGCTCGCCGGCGACCTCGGGCCGACGGGCGGCGTCGCCGTCGGCGATGCGGCGTTCGCCCACCTGGTCTCGATCTCCGGCGGCGATGCGCGCGTGGCTCTCAACGTGCTCGAGGGCGCCGTCGCACTGGCCGAGGACGAGCAGGTTCGCGACGAAGCCGGCCGCGTCTCGCCACGGCTCGAGGACATCGAGGCCGCCGCGCAGCAGCGAATCCTCGCCTACGACCGCGCTGGCGACGGCCACTACGACACGGTCTCCGCGTTCATCAAGAGCCTGCGCGGCAACGACGCCGACGCGGCCCTGTACTGGCTCGCGGCCATGGTCGCCGCCGGCGAGGACCCGCGATTCATCGTCCGGCGCTTGATCATCAGCGCCTCCGAGGATGTCGGGAACGCCGACCCGCGAGCCCTCCAGGTCGCCGTTGCCGCCGCCCAGGCGCTCGATCACGTCGGCCTGCCGGAGGCGCAATACGCGCTGGCGCAGGCCACCACGTACATCGCGACGGCGCCGAAGTCGAACCGGTCAGGAGCCGCGTACTGGGCCGCGGTTGGCGACGTCGAGGCGCGCGGCTCACTCCCCGTTCCGCTGCACCTCCGGACCGCGGCGAACCCGCGCCTGAAGCATCACGGGATCGGCGTCGGCTATCGCTACCCGCACGACTACGAGGGCGCCGATGTCGAGCAGCGCTACCTGCCCGACGAGCTCGACGGCCGCCGCTACTACCTGCCCACCGACCAGGGCTACGAATCGACGATTGCCGATCGAATGGCCCGCCGGGCCGATGCTCGTGCGGCCGCGAACGCCTCCGGCAAGACGCCCCGGAACGCGATCCCGGGTCCGGAAGCGGTGCGCGGTGCGGGCGGCCAGATCCTCAAGAAGCGCGAGGAAAGTCGGAAGAAGCTGGCCGAGACCGAGAAGCGCGACGCCGGCAACTAGTCGCCGGCGCCGGCCGCTCCCCTACTCCGGTTCGGGCGGCCCGCCGGACTGCTCCCTGATCCAGCGCGGCAGGAAGACGGCGGCGCCAAAACCGAGGAGCAACACCAGCAGCACGAGCACGAGGACGACCGGCAGCGGAACGCCGCCACTCGAGTCCGAAGTCGCCCCGGGCGCGGGCGTGGCTGACGGAGCGGCGGGTGTCGCGGCCGCCCCAGGTGCAGCTGTCGGCAGGTTCGGGGTTGGAAACGCGGTCGGTGACGGCTCGGCGGTGTCGGTGGGGGCCTCGGTGAGCGTCGGCTCCGGCGTGTCGGTCGGCTCGGGCGTAGGCGTCGGGATCGGCGTCGGCGTCGGGATCGGTGGAACGGCCGTCACATGGAGCGTCACGACCTTGGTCGCGCTCATAAGGTGGCCGTCCGACGCCTTGTACGAGAACGCGTCGAGGCCCTCGAACCCATTCGCGGGGGTGTAGCTGAAGGACCCGTCGTCGGCCAGGGTCACGACGCCGTGCGCCGGGTTCGTGACCTTGACGGCTGTCAGTGAGTCCCCGTCCGGGTCGCTGTCATTGAGCAGGACGCCGGGCGCCTGGACGTTGAGCGTCGTGTTTTTCAGCACGATGAAGCTATCGGCGGTCGCGGTCGGCGGGTTGTTCGGAACGACGTGGATGTGCACGACGATGTCGTTGCCCAGGTCGTCGCCGCCGTTGAGAACGCCACCCGAGTCACGGGCACGGATCGTCAGGGTCGCGTCGCCAGCGTCATCCGGCGCTGGCGTGAAGTGGAGATACCCGAAGGTTCCGGTCTTGGTGACCGTCGGGCCGACCGAGAAGCCGACGGTACTCGCGATCAGGACGTCCCACGAATCGAGCGATTGACTGCTCTCGTTCGACGGACCAGGGCTGGTGAACTGGACGCACGCGTTCGTGCTCGGATAGGCGCCCGAGTTCTCGCGGACGCTCACCGAGCCCGTCAGGCAATCCGATAGGGCAACTGCGGTCGGCGGATCGTTGACCGCGGTGACCGTGATCGTCACCGTCGCCGTCTGCGCGGTCGCATCGCACGCGGTCCCGTTGACTGTCCCGAGGGTGTAACCGAACTGCGTCGGGCCGTTCGAGTTGGCGGTCGGCGTGAACGTGAACGACCCATCCGTGGGGACATCGCTCCCAAGCGACCCGGCGAGCCCGGTCGTGTCGAACGCGGCGACGCAGGAGGTACCGGTGACAACGGTGTCGTTGCCGAGCACGCCGGGAGCATTGATGGTCAGCCCATGGTCCTCGAGCAGGAGCGGGTCTCCGTTCATGGGGTAGGCGTCGTCGTTCGCCTTGTCTGCCGCCGCCAGCACGCCGCTAACGCCGGCCGGACCGACGCTTAGGGCGAGCGCGACGGCCAGGGTGGCTATCCGCCGGTACAGCGTCGCGATGCCCTCCTCGGAACCCGGCGGCCGGTGACCGCCGGCGCAGCATACCCGTCGATTGGCGGCGTCCGCGCAGGCATGCGACCATCCACCCGACGCATCTGTTACGCCGTTGGAGGCCTTCCCGTTGACTCGTTCCGAGCCGAACCTGCGCATCCCCGGCCCTACGTCGCTCCCGCCGAGCGTCCGCGAGGCCGGCGGGCGCCAGATGATCAACCACCGCGGCCCCGAGTTCAAAGCGCTGCTCGGGCGGCTGCAGGCAGGGATGAAGCCGTACTTCGGCACCTCGAGCGATATCGCGATCCTGTCGTGCGCCGGCACCGGTGGTCTCGAGGCCGCGGTCGTCAACACGCTCTCGCCGGGTGACCGCGTCCTCGCCGTCTCGATCGGTGCGTTCGGCGACCGGTTTGCGAAGATCGCCGAGGCGTACGGCGCGACGGTCGACCGCGTCGCCGCCGAATGGGGCTTGGCGGCGGCGCCGGACGAGGTCCGCGAGCGGCTCGGCGGCGGCGACTACAAGGCCGTCCTGCTGACCCACAACGAAACATCGACCGGCGTCATGAACCCGATCGGCGACCTCGCCGCCGCGGTCCACGCGGCCGTGCCGGATGCGCTGATCCTCGTCGACACGGTGTCGTCGCTCGGCGCGGTGCCGTTCGAGATGGACGCGTGGGGGATCGACGTGGTCGCGACGGCGTCCCAAAAGGCGTGGATGGCGGCGCCTGGGCTGGCGATGGTCGCCGCCTCGCCGCGCGCGTGGGCCGCCATGGAGACGGCCAGGATGCCGCGCTTCTACCTCGACCTGCGCAAGCACCGCGACGCGATCGTCGACGGCGAGACGCCCTGGACCCCGGCGATCGCGGTGGCGTTCCAGGTCGACGAGGGCATCCGGCTGATGAACGACGAGGGCATGGCCGGCGTGTTCGCGCGCCACCTGGCGTGCGCCGCCTCGACGCAGGCCGGCCTCGAGGCGCTCGGGTTCGAGCTGTTCGCCGAGCCGACCCATCGCTCGAAGACCGTCACCGCGGCCCACATCCCCGACGGCCTCGACTGGAAAGCCTTCAATGGCGACCTGAAGTCGCGCGGCCTCGTGGTCGCCGGCGGGCAGGCGCGGCTCATGGGCAAGGTCTTCCGGGTCGGCCACCTCGGATCGGTGACCGTCGAGGAGATCATCGACGCGCTTTCGACGCTCGAGGCGGTCTCGATCGCGTTCGGGCGCGAGGTCCAGCCCGGCGCGGCCGTCGCGGCAGCGGAGCGGGCGGCGGCGGAGGCCGCGCTCCAGCCGGCTTGACCGGCACCTCCGTGGCAGCGACGCGGGTCCTGGTCGCGGAGTCGATCGCGCCCGAGGGCATCGCCGCCCTCCGCGCCCGGCACGAGGTCGACGTCAGGACCGGCCTCTCCCCCGAGGAGCTCCGCGGGATCGTCGGCGAGTACGAGGCCCTCGTCGT
Organism: Chloroflexi bacterium UBA5189; assembly: GCA_002413045.1. Taxonomy (GTDB): domain Bacteria; phylum Chloroflexota; class Limnocylindria; order Limnocylindrales; family CSP1-4; genus UBA5189. Next base: position 27,418 of record DHWF01000014.1, on the reverse strand, counting down.
CCGGAGCCAGGTCGCGGTCGACGCCGCGCTGATCGCGGCCGGCGCGCGCCTGCAGGTCATCGGCCGGGCAGGCGTGGGCGTCGACAACGTCGACCTGGACGCGGCGACGCGAGCCGGGATCACCGTCGTCAACGCGCCGACCGGGAACACGATCGCCGCGGCCGAGCACACCATCGCGCTCCTGCTTGCGCTGGCGCGCCACGTCCCGGAGGCGGACGCCTCGATCCGGCGCGGCGAGTGGAAGCGCGGGCCGCTCCAGGGCGTGCAGCTCCGCGGCCGGACGCTGGGCATCGTGGGCCTCGGCAAGATCGGCATGGCGATCGCGGAGCGGGCGCGCGGGCTCGGCATGTCGCTCCTCGGGAGCGACCCGTACGTCACCCCGGAACAGGCCGCGCTTCGCGGCGTCGAGCTGGTCGACTTCGACGCCCTGATCGAGCGCTCGGATGCGATCACGGTGCATGTGCCGCTGACGCGAGCAACCACCGGCCTGATCGGCACGGCCGCGATCGCACGGATGAAGCCCGGCGCCGTTGTTCTCAACGTCGCGCGCGGCGGCATCGTCGACGAGGCGGCGCTTGCCGCGGCGCTGCGCGAGGGTCGCCTCGGGGGCGCGGCGATCGACGTCTTCGAGCACGAGCCGCCGACCGGTTCACCGCTCCTCGATGCGCCCAATACCGTTCTCACGCCGCACCTCGGCGCCTCGACCGCCGAGGCCCAGGTCGCCGTGGCCGAGGAGATCGCCGAGCAGGTCCTCGACGTGCTCGCGGGGCGGCCCGCCCAGTACGCGGTCAACGCTCCGCTGCTGAGCCCGGAGGCGGAGCAGACGATCGGGCCGTACCTGCCGCTTGCAGAGATGCTCGGACGGTTCCTGGCCCAGTTCGCGCGTGCCGGCGTCGGGACGTTCACGGTGGAGCTCGCGGGGGAGCTCGCGCGGACCGAGACGGCGCCGCTCACCGCCGCCGCGTTGCGCGGCCTGCTCGAGATCGGCACCACCGAGCGGGTCAACCTCGTCAACGCGGCGATCATCGCGAAGGCCCGCGGCATTGGCGTCGTCGAGCGCCGCACCACCGACGCGGGCGGCTTCCCCGCCGCCATCACCATCTCCGGGACGGTCAAGGGCGGCCAGGTCACCGCGGGCGGGACCCTCGCCGGGGGCGAGATGCGCCTCGTCCGCCTGAACGACTACCGGCTCGACATGGCCGTCGCGGAGCTGATGCTGATCACCCGCCACCGCGACCGGCCCGGCACGATCGGGCGCATCGGGCAGCTGCTGGGGACCGCCGACGTGAACATCAGCGCGATGCACCTCGCCCGGTCGGCCCCACGCGCCGATGCCCTGATGATCCTGTCGGTCGATGACGACGTGCCACCGGCCCTCGAAGCCGCGATTCGCGCGGACGAGGGCGTCCACGACCTGTGGACGATCCGGCTCGGGGCGCCGCGATGAGGCGGTGTCCGCGATGACCGACGAATCGCCGCTGATTCCCGCTGGGCTCGATGCCATCGTCGCGTTCGTGCGCCACGGCGAGTCGGAGCTCGTCGCACAGGGCCGGTTCCAGGGCCAGGCTGATTCGCCGCTGACCGACCTGGGCCGGCGGCAGGCGCTTCTCACCGCCCGGCGCATCGCGCGTCGAACGCGACGCCCCGCTCTCCCCCTCCCTGCCGGCCCCCCGCACGCGATCGTGCACTCCCCGCTCCTGCGCACGGCCGAGACGGCGACCCTCATCGCGCGAGCCGTGAGCGGCGGTCGGGGCGACGCGGCGCTCGTCGCGCCGGTGCCGGTGGTTCCGGAGGCGGGCCTGCTGGAGATCGGCCAGGGCGAGTGGGAGGGCCTGCCAGGCCAGGAGATCGTCGAGCGCTGGGGCGACCTGCTCGCTGCGTGGCGGCGAGAGCCGCTGACGGCGTGGGCGCCGGGCGGTGAATCACTTGCCGACGTCGACGCGCGGGTTCGGCCCGCCCTGCGCCAGCTGCTCGCGGGCCTGGCGATCGCCGAGCCGGCGCTTGCGGCACCACGGTCCCAGGTGCTCGGCTACGCCGACGTCCCGTCGGACGAGCCCTGGTCGATCGTGGTCGGGCACGACGGCGTGTTCAAGGTCGCGCTGCTGGCCCTGCTCGACCTGCCGCTGGCGCGGTTCTGGATGCTGCCGTTCGCGCTGTGTGGCATCTCGGTCCTCGAGATCCGCGCTGGCCGGCCGCGGCTGCGGCTCCTGAACGCCACCGACCACCTCGCCGATCTCGAGGCGACGCACGCCCCGGAGCCGAGCGCGACCGAGCCGCGCGTCCCGGGAGCGCTCTAAGTCCTTCGGTTTCGCTAGGGCTTCCTGCCCCGCCGGATGACGCGGCGCACGACGACGCCGAGGATCGCGAACCGAAGGCGTTGGTATGCCTCGGCGATTCGCTTGAGGCGATCGACACCAAGATCGCGCTGGCCGTACGCCACCTCGACCTTGGCGCGGGCGATCGTGGTCAGCTCGACGCGGGCGCCGGGCACCGCGTCGCCGAGCGCGCCGGCATATTCGTAGACGGTCTGCGACGGCTTCGGGCCGAGGCCGAACCGTGTCGCCAGGCTCGCCAGCGAGCCCCATGCCTTGTCCGGGTGCATCGGCTTGCTCGGCGTCCGCCGGAGCGCCGCGAACGCCAGGGCGCCGACACCGATGAGGAGGATCAGCGCAATCGCGATGAACGGACCGACGCCGGTCGACGTCGGCGTGACGGTGCCGCCGCCGGCGCCCGTCGGGAAGCTGGGCAGCGGTCCCGCCGTCGCGGGCGCCTTGCTCGTCTTGGGCGTCGCCGCCGGGATCGCGCCGGACGGAAGGGCGAGCGGTTCGCCGACGCCGCCGCCCGTTGGGTCGAACTCGACCCAGCCGGTGCCCGGGAAGTAGACCTCGACCCACCAGTGCGCCTGCCTGGCCTGGATGACCTCCACGCCGTCCGGCCCTGGCGTCACCGGCAGGAACCCGTATGCCACGCGCGCGGGCACGCCGGACGCCCGGAGCAGCACGGCCATCGTGCTCGCGTAGTACTCGCAGTAGCCGTGCTTCATGATCGCGAAGCACTCGACCGTGGAGTCGATGCCGCACTCGGCGTTGCGCAGATTGACGACGTTCGTGTCGTACGTGAAGTTGTCGCTGCTCCGGAGGTACGCCTCCATCGTCCTGGCCAGGTCGTACGGGTTGGCGGGGTCGGCGAACGCCGGGGCGTGCACCTGGGCCTTGATCGTCTCGAGGAGGGCCGTCGCGTTCGGCCCCATCGCGCCGGCGGGCAGTGACGTCGGGCCGTACAACGCCATGAGGCCCGCTGGGTAGTCGGTGCCGGCGAGCCGGAGCCGCTGCTGGGTGAGGCCGCCCGGGAGATCGGCCAGGGTCGGGATCCGCGCGGTCACGGTGTAGGTCCCGACGGGATCGGTCGATTCGACGGTCGTGAAGTAGCCGCTCGTGCCAACGGCAAGAGCATTGGTTGGCCGATCCACGCTGTACAGGGTGTTCGGGCCGAGGATGGTCGTGTCCCGGAACGAATCCGGCGTGATCCGGAAGGTGACCTCCTTCCGGGTCGCCGTGTCGGGCGCATCGCCGCCGACGTCGCTGCCGAGCAGGACGCCGCCGGCCGCCGTCGGCTCGGTGCGGGTGTCGCCCCACTTCCAGCCGTAGTTGGTGTACGTCGCATAGGTCCCGGCCCGCCATTTGAACGTCTGCGTCGGCTGCAGGCCGGTCAGCAGCTGGGCCCGGAACGCGATGTCGTCGCTCGGCTGCCAGAGTCCGCTCGTCGTGACGTTGTCACCGAATCCGACGAGCCCGAGGTGCCGAACGTCGCCGCCCGGCGGTGCCCATTTCTGCAGCGCCTGCGAGAGTGCCTCGAGCGAGTGCGGCAGGTCCTGCCAGAGACCCTGCAGCGGCGCGGACGAGGCGGTTGCCGTCAGCAGGATCGAGCCGACGATCGCCCCGACGACGAACAGCGCGCCGCCCGTGATGTACAGCTGGCCGACGGCGGCCGGGTCGCCGATCTTGCGGCGTGCCCACGTGACCTCCTCCTCGAAGACGTGGGTCCGGATCAGCACGAGGAGGGCCGCCGCGCTGAAGATCACGAGCAGGTACAGCTGGTCGTTCGTGGTCAGGGCCATGTTGGCAATGAGGGCCAGCCCCAGCACCACGACCGCATCGAGCGGCCGATGGTGTCCGAACACCGTGAAGCCGGCCAGCATGCCGGCGCCCCACACGAGCGCCCCGAACACGAGGTGGTAATGCGCCGTCTGCGTGGTGAACGGCAGGTTCAGGACGAACCAGTCGTGGTAGACGAGGCGGACGACGGTCCCGCTGGCGATCATCCGGGCGCCGAGCGCCGGAAGGTCCCAGCCGGTGCCCGGCCCCAGGACGATGCCGCCGACGATGAGCGGGATGAAGATGCCCCCGAACAGCGCGCCAACCAGGTGCGTCCGCCAGCGGCCCCAGCCAACCTTTGCGCCGAAGATCCCGAACGCCAGGCCGGCCATGCCGACCCACGGCAGGAAGTTCGAATCGCCGGGATCGCCGGGCGTCCAGTTGGCGTCGATCAGCGACCACCCGAACACCGCGACCATGGCCATCGTGGCGAGGACCGTCAGCCAGCCCTCGGCCGGGCGGCGCGGCAGCTCGCGCAGCACATCGAGCACGGAACGGCGCGGCGCGGCGGCGGCGATCGCGGTCATGACGCGAGGGCCTCGGCGAGCGGCGTGGTGGGCCCCACCTGGTAGACCCGGATATCGAACTCGGCGAGGGCGTGCCGCAGCGCGCGCGCCTGCTGGGCCGACGGCAGCGGCTCGGTGCTCTGGGACGCGTCATCGGGCGCGCCCGCGCGACGGGCTGCCGCCTCGAGCTCGCGCCGCTCGAAGGCGGGGATGTCCAGGGCGACCACGACGCAGGCGATGCCGCGCGTCTGCATCGTTGCCAGCGGCTTCACCCAGGTGCGGTCCAGCGATGCCGTGATCACGACCGCGGTCATCCCCCTCCGGATCCGCGGGAGGCTGACCGTCAGCGCCTCGATGAGCGGGGTCGATCCGTCGCCCTCGACTGCCGCAAGGAGCTGCATGACCTTGAGGTGCTGCCGGCCGCCGCGATCCGGTTGGAGCTGGGCCAGCCGGTGGGCGTTGATGGTCATACCCACGGCCCGGTTCTCGACGAGTGCCTTGTCGGCCACGGCCGCGGCCGCGCGGACCGCCACCTCCACCGTCGACTCGTCACCCGAGCCGCGCTGCGCTGACCGATCGAGGTCGAGGATCAGCCAGGCGTCGGCGGTCTGCTCGAGGTCGAACTCCTTGACCTGGATCTCGCCGTGGCGCGCGGTCGACTTCCAGTGGATCCGGTTGAACGCGTCACCGGGCGCCCATGGCCGGACGGTCGTCGCGAGCGGCGTCGACTGGAGGGTCCGCTCGCGCATGGCCTGGCTGCCGTCGAGGTTCGCCGACGGCAGACGCCACAGTGGGACGGGCTCGAGGCGCGGATAGACGGTGACGTTCACCCCGGAGCCAACCGACGCCGACGACTCGAAGAAGCCGAACGGGTCGCCGGTTCGGATCTGGAGCGGCTCGATCCGGAAGTGGCCGCGCCGGGTCAGCGGTGTCCGGATCAGCCACGAGCGCTCGGCGCGCCGGCCCAGGGCCATCGCTCGGCCGGGCAGGCCAGCCGGCAGGGATGTCGGGTTATGCACCTCCAGCCAGGGCTTGGCGAGCCGGCTCGTGTTGCGGAGCGTGTAGGTGACCCGGATGTTCTCGCCGACGTGACCGGACAGCTGGTTGACCGCGTAGCCCGCCTCCAGGTCCGCGAGGCCCAGCCGTGTCAGCACATACGAGCCGCCGATGACCAGGACGCCGAGATAGACCAGATAGAACAGGAACGGCCACCCGGTCGAGAACGCGGTGATCACGAGGATCGCGCACAGGAGCAGGAGCTGGATTCGACGGAACATCTGGCGCTCGGCTGAAACGGGCCTCTGGGGACTGCTCGATCTAGTTCTTGGCGACGCGGGCGCTCGGGCCCGGCTTCGTATTCGCGAAGCCGGTCATGCCGGCCTCCTTGGCCGAGCCGACCGGGGTCGTCTCGAGGAGCTCGCGGACGACCTGCGCCGGCTGGATATCGTGGATCGACGAGCTCGTCTTCACGATCATCCGGTGCGCCAGCGCCGACTCGGCGAGCGCCTTCACGTCGTCCGGGATCACGTAGTCGCGGCCGAGCAGGCCGGCGAGGGCCTGGCCCGCGCGATACAGCGCGATCGAGCCGCGCGGCGAGGCACCCAGATAGATGTCGCCGTGCTCGCGCGTGCCGTTGACGAGGCGCACGATGTACTCGGAGACCGTCGGGTCGACGTAGATCTCGCGGACCGCGTTCTGCATCGCCTGGAGATCCTCCAGCGAGCAGACCTCCTCGAGATCCTCGATCGGGTGGTGGCGCTTCTGCTCGTCCAGGATGACGACCTCGTCGACCGGCAGCGGGTAGCCGAGGCGGATCCGGAGCATGAACCGGTCGAGCTGGGCCTCGGGCAGCGCGAACGTGCCCTCGTACTCGATCGGGTTCTGGGTGGCGATGACGAGGAACGGGTCGGGCATCATGTAGGTCGTCCCGTCGACCGTCGCCTGGCGCTCCTCCATGCACTCGAGGAGGGCGGACTGGGTCTTGGGCGTCGCCCGGTTGATCTCGTCGGCGAGCACGACCTGGCTCATGATCGGCCCCGGCCGGAACTCGAACTCCTGCGTCTTCTGGTTGTAGATCGAGAGGCCGGTCACGTCGGACGGGAGCAGGTCCGGCGTGAACTGGATCCGCCGGAAGGAGCAGCCGAGGCTCTTCGCGATGGCCTTCGCCAGCACGGTCTTGCCGGTGCCCGGGACGTCCTCGATCAGGACGTGGCCGCGACACAGCAGGGCGACGAGGGCGAAGCGCACCTCGTTGTGCTTGCCGACGATCACGCGCTCGACGTTGGCGAGAACGCGATCCCCGGTCTGTTGAATGATGGACATGTGGCTCCCCTCACGACCGACGAATGCACGGGATGGTACGCCCGGCCCGCCGGATCGGTTCCCGGGATCAGGGCCCGAGGCCGGGTTCACTAGCCGCGCCGGAGCGAGCCGACGGCGGCCCACGCGGTCATCAGCGCCCCGATGAGCCCCATGATCCCCAGGAAGACCTCGTTGCCCGCGAGCGCGGCCACGCCGAGGGCGCCGAACAGGAACGTCACGAGGATCGCGATGGCACCGAGGCCCACGCGCTCGATCAGCGGTCGCGGCTCGGCGGCGGCCGACGCGTCGTCGCCGCCGCTCGGCCTGCGAGCGGGCCGACCGCCGTTGGCGTCGTCCGTCACTGGCCAGCGGCCCAGGCGCGCCAGTCGGCGAGGAGCTCGCCGGCGATCGGCGACGCCCGGGTCGCGTGACCGCCGTTCTCGACGATCACCGCGATCGCGACCTGCGGGTTGTCGTACGGCGCAAACCCGATGAACCACGAATGGGCCGTCGCGCTCGGATCGAGCTCGGCGGTGCCCGACTTGCCGGCAACCGCCAATCCGTTGACGGCGGCTCCCGCGGTGAAGATCCGCCCGATGTCGCCGGCAACCGCGAGCCGCATCGCGCTCGCGATCTCCGCGGCGATCCCAGGCGCGACCACGCGCTGCATGACCTCCGGCCCGATCGTCGTGGTGCCCGACTTGCCGGTCGCCGTCAGCACGAGGTGCGGCTTCATGAGGGTGCCGCCATCGGCGATGGTCGACGCGACGAGCGCCATCTGCAGCGGCGTCACCAGGTCCTCGCCCTGGCCGTAGGCCGCGTTCGCGAGCTCCACCCGATCCGTGAAGCCGCCGCCGATGGAACCGCCGCCGTTGGTGACCTGGGACACGGACGTCGGCAGGTCGAACGGGATCACGGCCCCGAAGCCCATGCGCGCGGCCCACTCGCTTAGCGCCGCGCCACCGGTTCTGACACCCGTCTCCGCGAAGTAGATGTTGCAGGAGGCCTCGACGGCCTGCTCGTAGTCGAGGGCACGGCCGTCGGTCTGTGGGTGATGGCCATCCTTGACGCGGAAGCCGTCGATCAGCCAGCCGGTCTTCTCCGACGTGGGCTGGTCCGCGTAGCTGGTGTCCGGGTTGATCGCCCCGCTCCCGAGCGCCGCGACGGAGGTCACGATCTTGAACACGGAGCCGGGTACGTACAGCCCGCGCGTGGCGCGCGGCAGCAGCGGCAGGTTGGCGTCGCCGAGGAGCTTGTCGAAGGTGCGCGCCGAGGTAGTCGGGTTGGCCACGGCCGATGCGTCGTACGTCGGCGTCGACGCGAGGACGAGGACCTCACCGGTGCGCGGGTCGAGCATCACGACCGCGCCCTTGTTCGTACCCAGCGCGGCGACCGCCGCCTTCTGGAGCGACAGCACGAGCGTCGTCTTGAGCTCCTGCGGATCGGACGGATCGGCCTGGAACTTGCGGGTGAGGTCGTGCAGCGGGTCCGCCGACAGGACGCCGCTCAGCTGGGCGTTCCAGGCCGACTCGAGGCCGGCCGACCCGAACTGGCGCGACCAATAGCCGATCACGCCGGACAGCGCCGGCGACGCGTAGACGCGGTACGGCTCGCCGTTCTTGTCGCGCTTGTTCGATGCGAGCACCACGCCGTCGCGATCGACGATCTCGCCACGGACGACGTTGCGGGCCGCCGCGATCACGGCGGCATCGTCCGGCGCGCTGCTGAGTCGCGCCGATTCGATGACCTGCCAATAGCCGGCGCCCGCGGCCAGCCCACCGAACGCGATCGCAAGGACGAGCGACACCCGCCCGAGCGCGACGCCGATCCCGACGCGTCGCGCGGCCCACGCCGGCGACGAACCCGAGACGGGATGGGCGTGCGCCGCCGGCCGGCCGCCCGCGGTCGCGCCGGGGCCTGCCATCAGGCCGCCCCCCGGTCGAGCATGCCGCGGATCCGTCCGACCCTGCGGGGTGCCGGCAGCGGCTCGCGGGTCCGCTCCGACAGGGCAATCAGCAACCCGACGATGACCGAGTTCGCCAGCAACGAGGAGCCGCCGTAGCTGATGAACGGCAGCGTGATTCCGGTCAGCGGGATCAGCTTCAGGTTGCCGCCGGCGATGATGAACGCCTGGACCCCGATGACCAGCGACAGCCCGGCCGCGAGGATCGCCCGGAACTCGTCCTGTGCCGCCATCGCGATGCGGAGCCCGCGCTCCACCAGGACGAGGTACAGGCCCAGGATCGCGAGGATTCCAACCAGGCCGAGCTCCTCGCCGAGGGCCGCAAACGGAAAGTCCGTGTGGAGCGCTGGGATCGGTGGCCTGCCGGCGATCAGCGGCAGGCCGGCGCCCAGGCCGGTTCCGATGAGGCCGCCGCGCGCGAATGCATGGAGCGCCTGGACCACCTGGTAGCCAGAGCCCGACGCGTCGGCGAACGGGTTCAGCCAGATGTCGACGCGCACCCGGACGTGCTCGAACGTGAAATACAGGACCGTCGCCCCGATCACGAACGCGATCAGGCCGACCACCACGTACCCGACGCGCGCCGTCGACACGTACAGGAGCAGCAGGAAGACGGCGAAGAACAGGAGCGCGGCGCCCAGGTCCTTCTGCACGATGACGATGCCGAGGGCGATGGCCCACATCGCGACCATCGGCGCGAGGTATGGCAACGGCGGCAGGCGCAGCGGCCCGATGCGCGTCGATTCGTCGACAAGGAGCGGCCGGTTCTCGGACAGGTAGCCGGCGAGGAACACGACGAGGATGACCTTCAACAGCTCCGACGGCTGTCCGCTGATCGGCCCGATCGTGAGCGAGAGGCGGGCGCCGTTCACGTCGTGGCCGAACACGAACGTGGCCAGCAGCAGCGCGACCCCGGCCGCCGCCCACGTGTACTTGTAGCGGCGCAGCCAGACGTCGCTCCGAACCACGACCCCGAGCACGGCGACGATCGTCAGCCCGATCAGGAGCCATGCGAGCTGCGTCTTCGCAAGACCGCCGAGGCTGCCCGCCAGGTTCTGCGGCAGGCGCTCCATCAGGAGCAGCCCGATGCCGCCCAGCAGCCCGACCGTCGGCAGGAGGATCTGGTCGGTGCGCCGCCCGGCAATCACGAACGCGACGTGCACGGCAATGAGCGCACCGAGGTAGACCACGAGGAGGTCCGCATCCGCGGGGGCGAGCAGGTTGACGTGCAGTGTGCCGCCATTGAGCTGTGCGGCCTTGAGCTGCTCCGTGGCGCCGAGCGAGGCGGCGCCGACGAACAGGGCGACGCCGACGAGGCCCATGAGGGTCAGCTCGCGGCCGCGCAGGCGCGGCTGGACGCGGAACCGGCGGGCCTCCCGCCCGACCGTCCGGATGCGCGCCTCCGCCGGGGCGGCCGTCATCGGGCCTCGCTCACGATCGGGCGCGCTCGAGCCGCAGCCGGACCTGGCCGATCTGCACCTCATCCCCGAAGGCAATCGGCGACAGCCCGTCGACGTGGCTGCCGTTGACGAACGTGCCGTTGGTCGAGCCGAGGTCCTCGACGTACCAGGCGCGGCCGCGGTACGTCAGCGCGGCGTGGGTCGTCGAGACGAAGTCGTCGTCGAGCACGATCGAGTTGTTGACGTCGCGCCCGAGCGAGGTGATCGCGTCGAGCGCGAACGTGGCGCCAGTCGGTGGCTCGCCCCCGGGCGACGCGACGACGATCAGCCGACCGAGCTCGCGCGTCGGCTCGCGCGCCGCGGCCCGGAGGTCGCGCACGAGCGCGCGCACCACGAGCCATAGGAACGCGTAGAGCAGGCCGAGGAAGAGGAGGCGCAGGACCCAGATCGCGAGAACGGCGGCATCCATCGTTCCCGCGCGGCTACGAGCGCGCGCCCGTCCCGGCGGCCGCGGCCTCGATGACGACGCTCGTGTCACCGATCATGATCCGATCGCCCGCGCCGAGCACGAGCTCGGTCACGCGATGACCGTTCACTCGCGTGCCGTTTGTCGACCCGAGATCGGTCAGGACGAGGACGCCGTTCCGGGCGTGGAGGCGGGCATGCCGCCGCGACACCCGCGAGTCCTTCAGCACCAGCTCGCACTCCGGCGCTCGCCCGATCCGGATCGGCGCTCCGGACACGGGAATCCGGCGCGGGGCGCGGCCAGGCTCGCGGACCTCGAGCACGACGTCGGGCGCGTGGACCACCGGCACCTCGAAGACCCGCGTCCCGCTGTCCGCGGCGTCGTCGGCCGCCGTTGGTTCGGGAGCATGAGAAACGGCAGCCTCGACCTCGGTCTCCCCGGGCCGGAGCATCGCGTCCGCTCGGAGCGTCACCCGGGGCCGCTCCCGAAGCGCGTAGCCGTGCGCGCGAGCGAACCGCAGGGCACCCGACGCGAGCTCGCCGGCGACCTCCTCCGCCTGGGCCAGGCCGGCGAGGTCGTCCGGATTGAGCCGCACCGTGAACTGGTCGGGCACCAGGCCCGAGCGTCCGCCGGACCCGCGCTCGGCCTCCATGGCGCGCTCGATGCGCCGCAGGACCTGGATCGGCTGGAGCCGCGTCCCGAACAGTCGTGCGCTGGGCCGCTCGACGAGCCGTTCGAAGAAGCGCTCCACGCGTGACATGGCCCGCACGGGCGAGAGCCTACCAGAGGCCTCCGATGCGCCCCGCATGCCCGCAATCGGTACACCTGGCCCCCGCCGGGGGTACCAGCGGTGCCGGTGAGCAAACTCGGCCTGCCGGTATGATCCGCATGGGCCCGGTCCGGACGCGGCAGGACCCGATCCGACGGGGAGTTCATGACCGAGATCCTGACCGAGTCCTTTTGCGAGCGGTGTGGCACGCGCTACACGTTCGAGCCGGTGGAGAGCAAGCGCAAGCCGCTCCACGCGATCGGCACGCTCGGACGCGGGATCCGGCACTTCGTCACCGACTCCGGGTCGTCGCTGGACGAGGCGTTCGCTGTCGCCCGCTCGGAGAGCGAGCAGCGCTCGACCGCGAGTGCCCTCGAGGCCTTCCATCGCACGTTCAACTTCTGCCTCTCGTGCCGGCAGTACACCTGCAGCGACTGCTGGAACGCGGTCGAGGGCCGTTGCCTGTCGTGCGCGCCGACGCCGGAGGCCGCCGCCCCGACGACGCGGACGGATACCACCGTCCAGCTGCCGCCGATGGACCGCGCGCCGACCGCGGTGCGGATGACGCTGGACCACCACACGACTGCCGAGCACGCCGAAGCCGTGGCGGCCGCCGCCATCGAGGCCACTGCGCAGGCGAAGGCTGACGCCCGCGCCGACGCTGCGGCGGCTGTGCAGGCCGAAGCCGAGGCTGCCGAAGCGGCGGCGCAGGCCGAAGCCGTTGCACACGCCGAGGCCATCGCGCAGGCCGAGGCCACGGCGCAGGCCGAGGCAGAGGCAGCCGCGCGCGCCGAGGCGGAGCGGCAGGCCGAGGAAGAGCGGCAGGCCGCAGAAGCGGCGGCCGCCCGCGCCGAGGAAGAGGCCGCGGCTGCGGCCGCCCTCGCGCAGCAGGAGGCGGATGCACGAGCCGCAGCCGAGCTCGCGGAGGCGGAGGAGCTCGCGCGCGCCCAGGCCGCGGCAGAGGCTGCGGCCGCCGCGGAAGCCGAGGCGGAGGCCCTGGCCGATGCGCAGGCTGAGCAGGAACGGATCGCGGTGCAGACCGAGGCCGAAGCCAACGCGGCGCGCGCCGACGCCGAGGCCAGGGCAACGGCCAGAGCCGAAGCCGACGCGGCGCAGGCCGCGGCCGCGGAGCTCGCGGCGCGAGAACAGGCCGAGGCGGATGCCAGGGCGGCAGCGGAAGCCAGGGCCGCAGCGGAAGCCGCTGAGGCCGAGGCGCGGGCGCAGGCCGAGGCTGCCGCGCAGGCAGCTGCCGAAGCCGAGGCGGCCGAAGCGGCGGCGCGTGCGCAGGCCGAAGCCGACGCGCAGGCAGCGGCCGAGGCCGAGGCGGCCGAAGCGGCGGCTCGTGCGCAGGCTGAAGCCGAGGCCCGCGCGGCGGCCGAGGCACAGGCCGAAGCCGACGCTCGTGCGGCAGCCGAGGCACAGGCAGCTGCGGAGGCGCAGGCTGCCGAAGCCGCCGCCACTACTGCGGCCCAGGCCGCGGAAGCCGCAGCGCGCGACGCGACGCCAGCGGGCGGGCCGGTGCTCGCGTTCGAGCCGGGCCGTAGCCTCGACGATGCGATTGCCGAGTACGAGCGGCGCCGAACGACACCCGATGCCGACCTGGCTCCAGCGGCTACGGCCATGCCAGTCGCGGCCGCCACCGAGCCGATCCCGACCGCGGTTGGACAGCCAATCCCGGCTTCGAGCGTCGCGGGTCAGGCCAGCTGGCCGGACGGCGTCGTGGCATCAGCCGCCTTCGAGCCGGCGTGGCCCGACCCGGCCGCGCATCCAGCGCCGTCGGAGGCCGCGGCCGCTCCGGCGCCGATCCATCCCGGTGCCGCTCGAGCGTGCCCGTCATGCGGGCTGTCCCTCTCGGCCAGCGCGCGCTTCTGTCGTCGCTGCGGCACCGCACAGCAGGTCGACGCCCAGGGCTGAGCGCGCCTCGGCTCCCGAGCCGCTCGTCAGGGCTCGAGCGTGCGCGCTCCCGAGGGCGTGATCCGGCTCGCCCGATCGCGCACCCACGCCGCGCCGAACAGGATTGCCTGGAACGACAGGCCGAGCCACGCCAGCGCGGCGAAGACGGTTGCGAGCGTTCCCAGGAACGCCGCCGCGCCGATGAGCCGCGGGGCGACGAAGACGAAGACTCGGGCGAGGGCGGACAGCATCAGCCCGACCGCGAGCCCCGGGACGAGAATCGCGCGCCAGGGCGGTCGGGACGTCGGGACCAGCCGATAGACGGCGAACACCGCGCCGACCGTCGCGACGATCGGCAGCAGCCCGAGCGCGAGGGACAGCAGGTCGCCGAGCACCTTGACCACGCCCGCCTGCGCCCCGGCCTGGAGGAAGTCGAGCAGTCCACCGAGCAGGCTGCTCGCGACGATTGCCCCGATCATCAGCAGCACCGCGGCCAGCGCCGTCAGGTTGCTCGCCAGGATGCCCCGGCTGCGATCGCCGCCCATGACCCGGGCGAGCGCATCCTGGAATGCCACCACGAACCGGCTGGTCCCCCAGACGAGCACGACCGCGCCGATGATCGAGACCGGTCCCGCACCCTTGGCCGCCTCCGTGAGGACGGCTTCGATCAGGTCGCGCATCGGCGGCAGAACGCCGGCGACGACGGCGACGACGCGCGCCTGCTCCACGGGATCCGAATAGATCAGCCCGACGACGCCGGCGAGGAGCAGGACGCCCGGCACGATGGCGAACAGGGCCGAATACGCGAGGCCCCCTGCGAGCAGCCCGCCACCCGCGGCGTTGTAGCGATCGAGGACGCGAAGGGCAGCGGCCACGAACGGCTGGCCGAGCAGCGCGGCGGCGCGCTCGCGCAGCCCCCCGAAGCGCCCTGGAGGCGCGAGGTCGGTCAGTCCGGAAGGTCCTCGAACAGGCTGGGTTGGAGGTCCGAGGCGCGAACGCGGCGCGGCGGCGCGATGAGCGCCCGGATCTCGCCGCGCCGCACGAATCGGCGCCCACCGAGCTTGATGCTCTGGACCTTGCCGGCTCGCGCCCAGCCGCCGATCGTGCCCGGCCGGAAGCGGATATTCGCCGCCGAGAGGATCGCGGCCGCCTCCTCGAGGCTGATCCAGTCGGTTGCGGCGGGTGGCATCGTCAGTCCTCGCTCGGTGCGGCCGGCTTGGCCGTGTCCGTTGAGGATGACGCGCCGGCGTCCCCGCCACTGGTCTTGCTCGCAGCCCCGTCGCCGGTGCTCGACGACCCCGCCGTGTCCGATGCGGACGAGGCGCTTGCCGCCTTCGTTCGGGCGCTGCTGGCCGAGGACCGGTCCTTCTTGGCCCAGCCCGATCCCTTGAAGTGGACCGTCGGGGCCGAGAACGCCTTCGTCAGCGTTCCCTCGGCGCCGCAGTTGGGGCAGAACCGCGGTCCGGCATCGTTGATGCCGTGGATCACCTCGGTTCGGTGCTTGCAGTTCGAGCAGACATAGTCGTAGATGGGCACCGGCGCCTCGGTTCAGCCGCGCATCCGCATGCCGCACTTCGGGCAGTACACGGCGCGCGGGTGCACGGCCGGGTAGCCACAGTGCTGGCAGGTGACGCTGGCGCCACCGGGAACCACGCCGGGTCGATCGACCGCGGTGAGGCCGAGCGATTCGCCGCTCTCGAGGATGCTCCCGAGCAGCCGCCCGAGCAGGCGTCCGGCGATGCGATCCGTGTCGCCGCGCGCCCCACGGCCGCCCCAGCCGACGACGCCACGGACGATGAGGTCGCCGGTCGATTCATCCCAATGCGCCGCCACGCCACCGACGACCGAGGCGTAGTCGGGATAGCCGCCCGTGTCGACCTCGCCGTCGAGGAGCGCGCAGGCGAACGTGTCGTACGCCGGGTCGATCGCATCGAGCGTCTCCAGAACCCACAGTGCATGGCGGGTCACCGGCGAATTCGCGCCATGCGCGCGGAGCCACTCGGTGGCCTCGACGGTCCGGATGATGCTGGGCGAGGCCGACGCGAGCGTCGTCACCCGCGGCTCGATGACCTCGACTGGGCCCTTGGCGATCCCGTCGAGCATCGACGGGAGGGCGCCGAGGATGTTCGGGCCGCCCTGCAGCCGAACGCCGGCGCTCGTCTTGGCCCCGAAGTTCAAGCGGAGCTGATGCTCCTGGGCGACCGCTTCCTCGGGGAGCGGCGGTGGCTCCGGCACGGCGGCGGCGGCAGCCTTCGACGCGCGGGTTCCCCCACCCTTGCGACGCAGGAATTCGAGCGGCACGACGAACTCTCCCCGATCCGTTGCAGTTGAGGCGGCCATCGTACCAGCGAGCACGGACCGGACCGGCCGGCATTCGGCCGGCCGCGATCAGCTGCCGATGGCGATGAGCGCCTCGTTGGAGTCCAGCGTGAGCTCGGCTGGGAGCGGCGTCCCCGGATCGCGGCCCTGCGTGGACAGCGCCAATGCCCAGCCGGGGGCGGCCCCGACGCCACTCGGGAGCCGAATTGTCGCGGGGCGGTCGGCGAAGTTCAGGGCCACGACGGCGGCGGCGCCTTCCGTTCGCCGCACGTAGGCGAGCACGTCGCGGTCGCCGGTGTCCACGATCGACTGGTCGCCGACCTGGAGCTGCGGCGTCGCGCGGCGGAGCCAGATTACGCGCCGGTACCAGGAGAGCACCGAGCCTGGATCGGTGGACTCGGTTTCGACGTTGCGTGTCGCGGCGTCCGGCGACAGGGGCAGCCACGGATCGCCGGTCGTGAAGCCGCCGCCAGGTCCGGGGCGCCACGCCATCGGCCCGCGTGCCTGGTCGCGGTTCCACCACGGGAACAGGAAGCTCGCGCGACGCGCCGGCGGGTCGATCGCCACCGCGTTCGGGACCACGAGGTTGCGCTGGGCCAGCTCTTCGCCGTAGTACAGGAACGGTGTGCCGCGGAGGGTCGCGAGGAGGGTCGCGGCGACCTTCGCCCGTGCATCGCCGGATGGCCCGTCGTACCGGCCGGCGTGGCGAGGCTGATCGTGATTGGACAGGACATTGGCCGGCCAGCGATCGGGACGGAAGGCGGCGTCGCGGGCGGCAATGGCGCCCCCGAAGGCAGCCGCCGTCCATGGCAGCCCGATCAGCGTGAAATCGAAGATCAGGTGGTGCGGCGCGACGTAGCCCGCCGCGTCCTGGAGCTTGCCGTCGAACAGCTCGCCGACGGTCATCCCGCCCGGGTGCTCGTCGACGAGGCGGCGCAGGTCCGCCAGGGCGCCCGCCAGCTCGGGCTGGTTGCGGTCGTTGACGTGGCGCTGCCACGACCACGCACCCCGGCCGCCGACCCGCCGCGGGTTCGAGCGCAGCTGCGCGTCCTTGAAGTACGTGTTGAACACGTCCAGCCGGAACCCGTCGACGCCGCGGTCCCGCCAGGTGCGGACAACGTCCAGGAGCGCCGCGCGGACGGGCGGATGGCGCCAGTTCAGGTCGGGCTGCTCGGGCAGGAAGGTGTGCAGGTAGAACTGCTCGCGAGCCGGCTCCCAGGTCCACGCCGGCCCGCCGAAGAACGAGCGCCAGTTGTTCGGGAGGCGGCGCTTGCCGGTGAGCGTCCTGCCGGGCGAATCGCGCCAGAGATACCAATCGGCGTACGGCCCGTCCCGGCCCGCGCGGGACGCAGTGAACCATGCGTGCCGGCTGCTCGAGTGGTTGAGGACGAGGTCCAGGATCACCCGCAGCCCGCGCGCGTGGCAGGCGGCAACGAGCCGCTCGAAGCCCTCGATCGTCCCGTAGCGGGGATCGACGTCGACGTAGTCGGCGACGTCGTAGCCCATGTCGAAGTCCGGCGACGGGTAGATCGGCGACAGCCAGATCGCATCGATCCCGAGCGAGCCCGCGGTGCCGTCCTGGAGGTGATCCAGGTGGGCCTCGATGCCGGCCAGGTCCCCCAGCCCATCGCCGTTCGAGTCGGCGAAGCTACGTGGGTAGATCTGGTAGACGACCCCACGGCGCCACCAGTCGGTTTGCGATGAATCCGTTAGGTCCACGCTCGCCTCCGTGCTCCGCCCGGCATCGCCGATCGCGATTCTTCCACCAGCAAGGACTCGCAGGCGCGATTCGATCCTCGCCAGCCGCGACGCGATGCGCGACCGCGCGGAGGGCGGCCGAGGGTTCGTTGGCTGGCAGCCCGGGCGGCAACGCGCCGGTCGGGCTGCTGGACCTCAGGTGCCAAGCTTCTCGCGCAGGCTCGCTGCCTGCGCCTCGAGGTCGGCAGCGCTCCGCCGGGCCCCTTCGACGATCGCCGCCGGCGCCTTCCCCGTAAAGGCAGGATCGGCAATCCTCGCGCGCGCCGCCCCGAGCCGGCCCTCGACCACCTCGAGCTCACGCGTGAGCCGCTCGCGCTCGCGGGCCTCGACGGCGGGGTCGGCGTGCGGGTCGAGCGCCGCCTGGAGGCGACCGGCGACCACCGACAGCGCTCCCGGGGCGTCCACCTTCGTGATTCCGGCATCGAGCAACGTCACCCGGACGCGAGCCAGCCGCTCGATCTGCGGCAGCAGCTCGGCCACCAGCGGGTTGGCGTCGCCGGGCGCGGCGATCCGGCCATCGAGCCAGGCCCCGGCCGGGACACCGGCTTCCACGCGCGCGTTCCGGATCCGCCGGACCAGGTCGAGGATCCCGTCGACGTCGGCCTCCGCGGAGCGGTCGCGAGCCGCGGGCGCCGGCCACGCGGCCACGATCACGAGCTCTGGATCGCCGGCCGCACGTGGCAAGGCCGACCAGAGCGCCTCGGTCACGAATGGCATCACCGGATGCAGGAGGCGCACGAAGACGTCGAGCGACTCGACGAGCGTCCACCATGTCGCCTCGCGCGCAGCCGGCGACAGCGCGTCGTCCGCGAGGCGCGCCTTGGCGAGCTCCAGGCCCCAGTCGCAGAACTCGGACCAGATGCCGTCGTACAGCGAGCGCGTGACCTCGGCGAGCTGGTAGTCCGCGATCGCTGCGTCGACGCCCTCGATGGTCGCCGCCGTACGGGACCGGATCCAGCGCTCGACCGGGCCGAGGGCCATCGCGTCCGGCGCCAGCCGGGCAGGGTCGGCCGGGATCGAGGCTGGCCGTGCCCCGAGCACGAAGCGCGTCGCGTTCCAGAGCTTGTTCGCGAAGTTGCGGCCGGTCTCCAGCTTCTGGGGCCCGAACTTCTGGTCCTGCCCCGGCGTCGCCCCATGGATCACCGCGAACCGGAGCGCATCGGCGCCCGCCTCGTCCATGACCACGAGTGGATCGACCACGTTGCCCTTGGTCTTCGACATGCGCTGCCCGCGCTCGTCCCGGATCAGGCCCGACAGATAGACGATGTGGAACGGCTCCTGGTCGGTCAGGTGCAGCCCGAGCATCATCATCCGGGCGACCCAGAAGAACAGGATGTCGTGGCCGGTCTCCATGACCGAGGTCGGGTAGTAGCGGCGCAGGTCCGCCGTGTCGTCGGGCCAGCCGAGCGTCGAGAACGGCCACAGGCCGGAGCTGAACCACGTGTCGAAGATGTCCGCTTCCTGGACGAGCTCGGTCGCCGGTCGGCCGCACACCTCGCATGCGTCGGGACCCGCTGGCGCGGACGACACCGACACGTGCCCATCCGGGCAGTACCACGCCGGGATCCGGTGGCCCCACCAGAGCTGGCGGGACAGGTTCCAGTCGCGGATGTTCGTCAGCCAGTGCTCCCAGACGGCCTCGAACCGCTCGGGCACGATCCGGGTGCGCCCTTCGCGGGTGGCCGCAAGGGCGCGCTCGGCCAGCGGCTTGGTGCGCAGGAACCACTGCGTCTTGAGGCGCGGCTCGATGACGTCATTCGAACGCTGGCAGCGTCCGATGAGCATCTCGTGCGGGCGCGACTCCACGACGTCGCCGCGGGCGTCGAGATCGGCGACGATCTTCGTGCGCGCCGCATAGCGGTTGAGCCCGATGTAGCCGTCCCCCGTGTCGTTGACCGCCGCCGCGTCGTCCAGCACGGTGATCATGGGCAGGTCGTGGCGCTTGGCGAGCTCGTAGTCCGCCTGGTCGTGGGCCGGGGTGATCTTCACCGCGCCGGTCCCGAATACGCGATCGACCGCCTCGTCGGCCACGATCGGCACGTCCCGCTCCACGAACGGGATCCGGACCGTCCGACCCACGATCGCCGCATATCGCTCGTCGTCGGGATGGACCGCGACCGCGGTATCGCCGAGGATCGTCTCTGGTCGCGTGGTGGCGACGCTCACCGTCTCGGTGTGGCTCGGCTCGCCGGTCGCCGGATCGATCAGGTGGTAGCGCAGCGTCCAGAGCGTGCCGGTCTCCGGCGTCGGGATGGTCTCGAGGTCGGACACGCTCGTCCGGCAGCCCGGGCACCAGTTGATGAGCGCCTCGGTTCGATAGGCGAGCCCGTCGCGATAGAGACGCTCGAAGGCGACGCGCACCGCCTTCGCCGAGCCGTCGTCCATCGTGAACCGAAGGCGCGACCAGTCCGTCGAGGCGCCGAGCCGGCGCTGCTGTCCGAGCATCACCTCGCGCGTCGCGTTGATGAACGTCCACATCCGCTCGAGGTAGCGCTCGCGCCCGAGGGATTCGCGCGTTTCGCCGTCCGCGGCGATCAGCTTGTCCAGCACGTACTGCGCCGCGATCGACGCGTGGTCAACGCCCGGCAGGAACAGGGCCGCGTGGCCGCGCATCCGTGCGTGCCGGATCAGCAGGTCCTCGACGGCCGTGCGCTGGGCGTGCCCGAGATGGAGCGAGCCGGTGATGTTCGGCGGCGGCTGGATGATCGTGAACGTCGGCAATGCCGGATCCGCGCGCGAGCCCGCGCCATCGGGGGCGAAGACGTCGGCCGCGAGCCAGCGCTCGTAGATCGAGCCCTCGACGTCGGCAGGGACGTACGCCTTGGGCAGCGTTTCGCCGCTTGTCCGGCCGCCGTCGGTCGTCACCTGCCGCTCGTCCATGACCGTGTCGTCGCCTCCCGAGAATCAAGACGCCCGCTCGTCCAGCGGACGAACGGGTCGTGGTACCACCTGCTGGTTCGAGTCCCGGTTGCCCCGGCGGTCATCCCGCCGATCGCCGCCTTGTCGGCGGATCCGGTACCTCCTCGGGGCGCGCTAACGGGCGCCGGCCGCACGACTCGCGAGCGACGTTCACGTCCCGTGGCCCGCGCGGCTTGCACCATCCCGCGCTCGCTATGGGCCCGTTCGGACGCTACTCCTCTCGGTCACCGCCGTGAGGGCGCGAGTCTAGCACCGGCGCATCCGGCGGGACCATTGGGCCATCCCTCCCGGGCTGCCCGCGCGGCTAGGGTCAGGTGCAACCGCGCACCGAGTTCGCGGCCGACCGCTCATCCGGGGGGCAACAGCGTGGAGCCGCCGACGGCAATCGTCGACCTGGCATTGATCGCGTTCGGCGTGGCGTTCGGCGCCCTGGCCTTCTCCATGGTCATCGGCCGCCGGCGCGCCCGACAGCTCGCACGCCTGACCGATCGCCTCGCGCAGGCCGCCGATGGCAGCAAGTCCCGAGCCCCAAGGCCATACCCGGACCCGGTGCTTCGAAGCTCCCTCGAACGACTTGCCGCTCGGATCGCCGACGTCGAGACCCTGGCGGCCACCGACCAGCTGACCCGCCTCGACAACCGGCAGGCGTGCCTCGCCGTCCTGGCAACCGAGATCGAGCGCGCCAACCGCTACGGCCGCCCGCTCGCCGTTGCCCTGATCGACATCGATCACTTCAAGCGCGTCAACGACACCCACGGCCATGCTGTTGGCGACGAGGTGCTGCGCCAGGTCGCCGACGTCCTGCGGGCCACGATCCGGTCGGTCGACACGCTCGGTCGGTACGGCGGCGAGGAGTTCCTGCTCGTGATGCCGGAGACCGACATCGAGGGCGGCGTCGCGTCGGCGGAGCACCTGCGCCGAGCGGTGGGGCGCGCCCCGCTCGCGGTCGCCGCGCCGTCGGGTGGGCCCCAGGTGAAGGTCACGATCAGCGTCGGCGTCACGGGCGGCGCCGGAACCGCGAGCCTCGACATCGACCAGCTGCTCCGCGAGGCCGACAGCGCCCTCTACGGCGCCAAGGGCCTCGGGCGCGACCAGGCGCAGGCATTCCGTCCGCACGATGAAAGCTCCCGGGTCTCGCGCGCCACGATCGACGCGGCGGCGCGCCTGCAGGCGGCCGGCCTCGGCCAGGCGGCATTCGAAGCCTCGAACCGGCACCTCCTCGACGCCCTCTCGCTCCGGTCCGGCTGGGCCGGCGGCGCGTCGCAGCTGATCGCGAACCTATCCGCCGACCTCGGGCGCGCGGTCGGGCTGCCCGACGGCGACGTCGATCGAATCCGCACCGCGAGCCTGCTGCACGACGTCGGCAAGCTGGCCATCCCAGACGAGATCCTGTCGAAGCCCGCGGCGCTCACCGCCGTCGAGTGGCGGACGATCGTCGAGCACCCGCGGATCGGCCAGGTCGTGCTGGAACAGGCAGGCGCCATCCGGGACGCCGCCACGATCGTGCTCCACCACCACGAACGGTTCGACGGCGCGGGCTACCCGCATGGCCTGGCCGGCGCGGACATCCCGATCGGGTCTCGGATCGTCGCGATTGCCGATGCCTACGAGGCGATGATCTCCGAGCGCCCCTACAAGCGGGCGATGAGCCACTCGGAGGCCATCGCGGAGCTCCGCCGCAACCGCGGCGTCCAGTTCGACCCCGAGCTCGTCGACGTGTTCCTGTCCCTCGTCGGGACCACGTCGCGGCGGCCCGCAGCAATGGTCACGCCACTCAGACGAGCCTGACCCGCTCCTCGGGTTCGTCGGCGTGGACGATGCCGAGCTCGGCGGCGCGAACTGCCGCCTGCGTTCGATCCGCCGCACCCAGCTTGCCGAGGATGTGCTCGACGTGGATCTTGATCGTCCCGACGGCGACGATCAGTCGGGTCGCAATCTGCCGGTTCGTCTGGCCCTGGGCGACGAGCTGCAGGATCTCCAGCTCGCGCGGCGTGAGCGGATCGGGCATCGTCCGCGCCGGCAGCTCGGATTCCGACGCCATCCGCATGATGAGGGCCGTCGCCGCCGCCGGATCGATGACCGATTCGCCGGCAAGGGCGCGGGTCAGGCTCGTGAGCAGCTCGACGCGCCCGACGTCCGAACGGACGAACCCGGTGACGCCGGCGCGGAACCCGTCCACGAGGGAGTGCGTATCGTCGGCTCGCGCGAGCAGCACGATCGCGGTTGAGGGCGAGCTCGCGCGGGCGAGGCGGGCGACCTCGATGCCGCCGGGATCGCGCAGCCCCGTCGACAGGACGGCAAGGGCCGGCCGGATGCGCGTGATGAGCTCGAGAGCGTGGGCGCCGGTCTCGGCCTCGGCCTCGACGAGCAGCGAGCGATCGTCGTCGATCACCGCGCGGAGACCAGCCCGAACCAGCATCTCGGGGTCGGCGATGACGACGCCGGCCGGAGATGCCGCTGAGGCGCGCGCAAGCCGCTGAGTCAATGTGTCCCTACTCGCCGGCCCCCGACCACGGCCACGCAGCCTGCCGGCGTTGATCGGTCCGGCAGGTGCCGGACCGCACCACATTCCACGGTCTCGAGCGGGAATGATCAATGACCCGATCTTCCCAGCGGTCGTCGCCATTCCGCGCGCGCCAGTTCGGTTCTACACGTGGATGCCTCGCGCCGGTCGGGCGTCGGCTGCCTGCCCCGCCGTCCCACCGAGCATTGCCGCCAGTCGGACCTCGGTCATGGTGAACGGCTCGGAACGCTCCAGCTCCATGACGCCGTGGGTCCCGTCGGCGCCGCTCATGGCGACACTCAATCGACGACCAGCGTCGCTTCGCGCGGGGAGCTCGCCGCCGGCCGCGACGGGCGCCTCGAATGCGACGAGCCGCGCCCTCGACTCGAAGATCCTGGCGGCGGCATCCGAGGCGGCCGCAAGCGGATTGGCCTCGGCGACCGCCGCGACGGCCCGCACGGCCGTGAGCGTCTCGGCAAGCCGCAGCTGGTCGCGCCGGATCATGGCAATCGCGCTGAGCAGGCGCTGCGCGGTCAGGTGCGACAAGGCCGCGATCGCGGCGAACAGGGGTAGCGCGACCATCAGCTGATCCGCGTTGCCGCTGCCGCCCTCGATGACCATCGCCCGCCACCACTCGACGATCGCCACGGCGACGACCGAGACCGCGACCCAGTCGCGACGGAGGTGCCAGCCGGCGAGGGCCAGGATCGGCGCATACAGGACGAAGTAGGCCGAGCGGCCACCGCCGGTGACCGTTGTCAGGCTCACCACGAACAGGATCTGGATGCCGATGATGATCACCGACCCCAGGGCCGGCAGGCGGCCCCACGGGAGCCGTGACACGGCAAACGTGGCAACGCCGTACAGCGCCAGCAGCGCTCCGACGTCGGAGAGGTGGTAGGCGGAGCCGACTCGCGTGCCGGCGGTGAACGCGACGATGACCAGCGTGACGACTGCGAGGACGGTCACCGAGTGCTGGAGGCCGACCGCCGGGTCCATCAGCCCCGGCAGGTCCGCCTCACCGTCGAGCTCGCCGGGCGGCCGCAGTCCGGCGGCCGCCCGCGCGAGCAACATCGGTCGTGCGTCGGCGGTCACGACCGGTCCCCGGACGTCTCGAGGTCGCTCGAGGCGTCTTCGCCGACGGTCGCCGCACCAGCCGCAAGCGGCCCGTTCCGGCGACGAGTCCGGTACCACGCGGCGAGGGCCCCGAGGAGGCCCACCGCGAGGAGCGGCAGGAGGTTTGCCGCGACGATCCCGGTGACACGACCGATGGCATCGGTGTCCGGCATGATCGTGTCGTTCAGGCCGGGCGTGCCGCCGCCGACCCCGGAGCCGCAGGTCTCGAGACCGGCAACCTCCTGGGTCGGACTCACGGTGGCGTCTGGGGCCGAGCTGGCGCCCGGTCCACCCGACGCGCCCGGCTCCGCCGAGGCGTCTGGGGCTCCGGACGCTGCCGGGCTTGCGCTGGGGCCCGCCGAGGCGCCTGGGCCCTCCGACGGCGCAGGGGTCGGGACGACGCTCGAGCCGCAGACGTCCTCGATCGAGACGCCCACCTTGAGCACGGATCCCTTGGCCACGCGACCGAAGACGTCGATCATCAGCCGGAGCTTGAGGAACGCGCCCGCATGGACCTGGCTGTCGATGTCGGCGCCGGCTGCGATCTTCCGGTTGACCCCACCGATGGTGATGCTGCCATCGATGGTGCCAGTCGCGGCGACATACGCCGTCACCTCGCCGCAGACGTCGAGCGTGGCCGTGACGTTGGCGACCGCGGTGCAGCCGCCCACCTGGCCGAAGGCATTGAGCGTGAGGTCGAGGCACAGGTCCGCACCAACGTCGACCATCGCGGGCAGATTCGAATCGATTCCGAGATCGAACGTCCGGCCGGCGATCTTGAGCAGGCCGGACGCCGTGGCAGTCGCCTTCACGTACGCCGCCACGGTGCCGCAGACCTCCACATGGGTCTCGACGTTGGCCGTGACGGTGCCGTCACTGACCCGCCCGTACCCGTCGATCTCGAGGTCGAGGCACAGGTCGGCGCCGACATGCACGCTTGCTGGCAGGTGCGAGTCGATGGCCAAGGTGAAGGCGTGCGACCCGACCTTGAGCAGACCGGTCGCGGTGGCCGTGGCTGCGACGTACGCCGTGATCTCCCCGCAGATCTGCAGGTGCACGTGGGCGTTCGCGGTCACGGTGCCGCCGGCGATGCGACCGAAGCCGTCGACGTCCAGATCGAGGCAGAGGTCGGCGCCGACCTGCACGCTCGCGGGCAGGTGCGAGCCGATCCCGATCGTGAACGAGTGCGACCCGATCTTGAGCAGGCCGGTCGCCGTGGCGGTCGCCTTGACGTAGGCCGTCACCGTCCCGCAGACCTTCACCTGTGCGTGGACGTTGGCGGTGACGCTCGCTCCGGTGATCAACCCACCGACTGACGTCGTGATGTCGACGCACAAGTCGGCGCCGACGGCGACGCTCGCCGGGAGGCTCGCGCCTGCGGCGATCACCATCGGGACGTCGTTGATCGTCAGCAGGCCGGTCGCCAAGGCGGTCGCCTTGACGTACACCGTGACGTCACCGCAGATCTTCAGCGATGCGGCACGGGTCGAGGATGCAAGCGGTCCGCTGGCCACGCCGACGAGCAGGCCGAGCGACAGCAGGAATGCTGCAAAGCGGCGCATGTGGTGGTTCTCCGCGCGGCGCCCCCTGCCGCATCGGCCGCGCCCAGAGGGTGCGGTCTCCGCAGTCTCGGGTCCTGATTCGCCAACGCCTATCTGGCACCTGGCCAGAAATGCGCCGCGAGTGGCCTATGCCACCTGGCTGAAATCGATCTTGGAATTCACACACGCGTGTTCTACGATCGCCGGCGGTCCGGGGTCGGCAAGGTCGCGACATGAGGGCGGAGGCGCGGCGATGATAATCAGTCTCCGAAGCAGCTTGGCGCTCGCGAAGGCGAGCTGGGCGGTCCTCCGGACGGATCGCGAGCTGCTCCTGTTCCCGTTCCTGGCGTTTCTGGGGCTCGTCGGCGTCTTCATCGCCTTCCTGATCCCGACGGTCTCGCTGGCGTTCAACAACAGCCTGCTCAGTCCGGACGGGAAGAGCCTCAGCCCGATCGTGTACGTCGGCCTGTTCCTGTTCTACGTCGTCGCGTACACGGTGGTCTTCTTCTTCAACACCGGGCTCGTCGGAGCGGCCATGATCCGTCTGAATGGCGGGGATCCCACCGTCCGCGATGGCTTCCGCATCGCGCTCTCGCACCTTCCCGCGATCGTCGGCTACGCGATCATCGCGGCAACCATCGGGATGATCCTGCGAAGCCTCTCGCAGCGCGCCGGGCCGATCGGCCGGCTCATTGTCGGCATCCTCGGAATCGGCTGGGGACTCCTGGCATTCCTCGTCGTCCCGATCATCGTCGCCGAGAACCTGGGGCCGGTGGCGGCGCTCAAGCGCAGCCGCGAGCTCATCAGCAAGACCTGGGGTCAGCAGCTGATCGGTGGCGCCAGCATCAGCGCCGTCTTCGGGATCCTCGCGCTCTTCGTCGCATTCGGCGGCGGCTGGCTAGCCACAGTGCCGCTGAAGGGCTCCGGCACCATGCTGCAGGCCGTCGTGGTCGGAGTGGCCATCCTCGCGGCCGGAGCAATCGCCCTGGTCGGCGCCGCCCTATCCGGGGTCTACCACGCGAGCCTGTACCGCTACGCCACGACCGGGAACTCCGGCGAGGGCGCGTCCGCCCAATCGGCGATGTCACAGGCATTCGAGAGCCACTTCCAGCAGTACGACGGCACGCCAACCCCCGGTATTCACTTCGGCGGGCTGCCGTCGCACAACCTCGGATTTCGGCCGCCGGTCGAACAACCCGCGGCGGGCAATCCCGCGACGGGCCAAGGGCTGACCCAGGGGTCCGACGAGGTCAAGTAGACCCGGCGCGTCGGCCCGGGCCAGGAATCACGCGCTCTCGGCGCGCTCCGCTAGCCAGTCCTCGTAGTTCGTCTCGTCGACGCCCTTGTCGAGGTCGGTCTTCGTCAGGAGGAGCGGCAGCCGGCCGGACCGGATCGTCTCCTCGGTGATGATGCATTTGCGCACGTCGGCGCGCTCCGGGATGTCGTACATGACCTCGAGGAGCGCCTCCTCGACGATCGAGCGCAGGGCACGGGCGCCGGTCTTCCGTTCGAGGGCGCCGTCGGCGGCTGCGCGGAGTGCCCCCGGCGTGAACACCAGCTCCACCTTGTCCAGCGAGAGGAACTTCTGGAACTGGCGGGCGATCGCGTTCTTCGGCTCGGTCAGGACGCGAACCAGGTCCGCCGCGGTCAGCGCCGAGAGCGTCACGATCACCGGCAGGCGCCCGACGAACTCCGGGATCAGCCCGAACTTGAGGAGGTCCTCCGGCATCAGCTTCTCGAGGATCTTGCCGCGCTCGATGGCGGTGCTCGCCGCCGTCTCCGAGCCGAACCCTGTCTCTTATACACATCT
>DHWF01000001.1 GCA_002413045.1 Chloroflexi bacterium UBA5189 | reverse complement strand
CTCGGCGGCAACGTCTCCGAGCGGATGGTCTTCGGTGACACGACGACCGGCTCCAGCAACGACATCGAGAAGGCGACCGACCTCGCCCGGCGCATGGTCACCGAGTTCGGTATGAGCGATCGGCTCGGCCCGCTGTCCTTCGGGAAGCGCGACGAGCTGGTGTTCCTCGGCCGCGAGATCGGCGAGCAGCGCAACTACTCCGACGAGATCGCCAAGACGATCGACGAGGAGGTCCGGGCGATCGTCGACCGGGCGTTCGAGCGGGCGAGCCAGGTCCTCGAGACCCATCGCGACCGGCTCGACGCGCTGGCCGCCAAGCTCATCGCCGAGGAGACCGTCGACGCGGTCGGGTTCGAATCGCTGTTCGCGGACCTCCCGCCGAAGGAGAACATCCACGGCCTGCCGCCGCGCAAGCAGCGGCCGGAGGGCGGCGAGCCGGTCATCGTGCCGACGCCGGTCCTCAAGCCCAGCAGCAAGCCGAAGTCCTCGGTGGCGCCGAACCCCGCATGACCGCCGCCGGCTGCCGGCCGGCTCTCTTGACAACCGCAGACGCGCCCGGCCCCGCCGGGCGCGTTCGATTCCCCGTGCGGCCGCGCCCGCTACCATCGGGGCGATGATCACGACCGACACCAGCGCCGACGCTGCGCTCAAGGCGTTCTTCGACCGGACCGCGGATGCGCGACTCGAGTCGTATCTCGAGCTCCTCCGGATCCCGTCCGTCTCGGCCCTCTCGGAACATGCACCGGACATGGTTCGGGCGGCGCGCTGGATCGTCGCCGAGCTCGACCGGATCGGCCTCGAGCACGCGGAGGTCTGCGAGACCGCGGGCCATCCGGTCGTGTACGCCGACTGGCTCCACGCGCCGGACGCCCCGACGATCCTCGTGTACTGCCACTACGACGTGCAGCCGGTCGACCCGATCGACCTGTGGGAGACGGCGCCGTTCGACCCGTTCGTGCGCGACGGTCGGATGGTCGGACGCGGGGCGGCCGACGACAAGGGCCAGCTGCACATGCACCTGAAGGCAGCCGAGGCCCTCCTCGCGACGCGCGGGAAGCTGCCGCTGAACCTGCGGTTCGTGTTCGAGGGCGAGGAGGAATCGACCTCGGCCAACCTGCCCGGCTGGCTGAAGTCCAACCGGCACCGGCTCGCTGCCGACGCGGTGATCATCAGTGACACCGGATTCTTCGAGGGCAACATCCCCGCAATCACGACGTCGCTGCGCGGGATGCTGTACACGCAGATCGACGTCGTCGGCGCCCCGGTCGACCTGCACTCCGGCAGCTTCGGCGGAACCGTCCAGAATCCCGCCAACGCGCTGGCCCGGATCATCACCGAGCTCAAGGCCGCGGACGGCACGGTGCGCGTGCCCGGCTTCTACGACGACGTCGTCGCACCGACGGCCGAGGAGCGCTACGAGATCAGCTGCCTGCCCTTCGACGAGGCTGCCTACCAGGAGATCGTGGGCGTCCCGGCACTCGTTGCCGGCGAGCCGGGCTACTCCCTGCTCGAGTGCGGCGCCATCCGCCCGACGCTCGACGTCAACGGCATCTGGGGCGGCTTCACCGGCGAGGGCTCCAAGACGATCATCCCGGCCCACGCGCATGCCAAGGTCAGCTGCCGGCTCGTGCCCGACCAGGACGGCGACAAGCTGTACGTGGCGTTCCGGGACTACGTGCGGTCGGTCGCCCCGAAGGGCGTCACCGTCGAGGTCCAGAACCTCGGCACGGCGAAGGCCCTCCGGACGGACCCGGCAAACCCGGTCTCGAAGGCGGCCGCGCGCGCGCTGAAGGCGACGTTCGGGGTGGACCCAGTGTTCATCCGCTCGGGTGGGAGCATCCCAGTCGCGCCGCTGTTCGAGTCGATGCTCGGCCTGCCGGTCGTCATGCTCGGCTTCACCAACCCCGACGACAACGCCCACGCACCGAACGAAACGATGGTCCTCTTGAACTACGAAACAGGACTGCGCACGATCTGCCGGCTGTGGGACGATCTCGGCACGATGTCGTCGCTCGAAGCTCGGATGGGAGGCACGACCGCGTGACAGGGGGCACGAAGAGCGGCGCGGCCGCGCCGGCGAAGGCCGATGCGGCCTGGTCGCTGGACACGGGTGCGGGCACGATGGCGCCGCGGACCGCGCTCGAGGTCCTCGCGGACGTCCGGGCGAAGGTCGCGACGGGCGAGCTCGCAGACTACGAGCCGATCCCGCTGGGCATGGCTCCACTGGACCGGATGCTCGGCGGTGGCATCCGCCCCGGTGAGCTGCTGCTGATCGGCGGCGCGCAGGGCACCGGCAAGACGACCCTCGCCCTCCAGATGGCCCGCAACGTGGCGGCCTCCGGGCAGGCGTATGTGCTGTACGTGAACTTCGAGCACGACGACGCCGACATGCTGAACCGGCTCATCTCCCTGGAGTCGGTGCTACCGCACCTCCCGAACACGAAGCCGTCGACCGGCGCGGTGAAGATCACCGACGTCCGCTCGGAGGTCATTCGGAGCTGGGCGCGCGCTGGCGACGAGGAGATCGACCTCTCGAAGAACCCGCGCCTGAAGCCAGCGCTGGACCGGATCGCGAGGTACGGCGGCAACCTGTACCTGCTGCGTGGCTCCGCCACCGCGAGCACGGTCGAGAACGTCCGCGACCTGATCCGGCTCCACCGCGAGAAGTCCGGCGAGCAGCGGATCCTGTTGATCATCGACTACATGCAGAAGGTGCCCCAGATCCCGGAGCCGCCGAGCGAGTCCGAGAAGGTCACCTATGTCGTCAATGGCCTGAAGGACATCGCGCTGACGGAGCGGATCCCGACGATCGCGATCGTGGCGGCGGACAAGGAGGGCCTCAAGGCGGCCCGCCTGCGCAATCACCACCTGCGCGGCTCGTCGGCGATCAACTACGAGGCCGACATCATCCTGATCCTCAACGAGAAGTACCAGATCGTCGCGAAGGTCAACATCGAGTTCAACCCGTACCAGGCGCAACGCTTCCGCGACTGGATCGTGTGCTCGATCGAGAAGAACCGGAGCGGCGCCGACAACGTCGACGTGGAATTCCACAAGCACTTCGATTTTTCGTGCTTCGATCCCACGGGCCGCCCGGTGCAGGAGAAGCTCATCGAAGAGCGGCTCTATAACGACTGAGACGCGGCCGTGACCCGGGCCCTGATGGAGGATGCTCGACCATGAAGGTGCTGGTCACCGGCGGCGCGGGGTTCGTGGGTCGGGCGACGGTCAAGGCGCTCGTCGAGGCGGGGCATTCGGCGCGGATCGTGTCGCGCGACGCGTGGCCGAGCGGGTCGCTGTTCGACAAGCTGGGCGTCGAGGTCGTGACTGGCGACGCGCAGGATCCCGCCGTGATCGATGCGGCGCTCGTCGGGACGGACGCGCTCGTCCAGGCCGCGGCCACCTACCGGTACGATCGGAAGGCCGCCGCCACGATGGCGAACAACGCGCCGCTGGCACGGACCATCCTCGAGGCCGCGGCACGGGCGAAGGTCGACAAGGTCGTCGACATCAGCTCGCTCGTCGTGTTCGCGCTCGGGCATTCGACGGTGAGCGAGGACACGCCGCTGACGGGCCCGGGTGACCCAGCCTGGAAGGACCCATATCTGCGGAGCAAGGTCGAGGCCGAGCTGGTCGGGCGCGAGCTCGAGGCGAAAGGGCTGCCGCGCGTCACGATCCATCCCGGCACCGTCATCGGCCCGGAGGACACCGCGATGGGCACGAGCAGCGGGCTCGTGACCGTACTGCTTGCGGGCGGTCCGGCGGTCGACAGCCGCTCGCCGTGGGTCGACGTGCGCGATGTCGCGCGCGGCATCGTCCTGGCGCTCGGGCAGCCCGCCGGCAGCCGGTTCGCGCTCACCTCAGGCGTTGTTCGCCATCGCGACCTCGCCGCCACGATCGACGAGCTGACCGGCCTCCACCCGCGCCGGTTCTTCATGGGCGACTCCGCGGTCCGCCTCTTCGCGTCGATGAACGACGTGTTCGGTGGGCGGCTCAGCCCGCTGCCGGACCGCGGCTCGGTCGAATGGCTGCTCGGGAATGCCCCCGCTGTCGACACCGCGCGCGCGACCAGCGACCTTGGCCTCTCCTTCCGCCCGATCCGCGAGACGCTCGCCGACGCGATCCGCTGGTGGGCGGAGCACGACTCGATCGATCGCCGGCTCGCCGGCAGGCTCGCCCCGAAGCCCGTCTGACGATGGAGCGCCCGTTCCCGGACCGGGTCGAGATCGTCGTCGAGATTCCGCGGGGCAGCCGGAACAAGTACGAGTTCGACGAGCACGCGGGCGTCTTCCGCCTCGACCGCGTCCTGTCGTCGGCCGTGTTCTACAACTTCGACTACGGGTTCATCGACGGCACGCGGGCCGATGACGGGGACCATACCGACGCGCTGCTGATCATCGACGAGCCGACGTTCACCGGCTGCCATGTCTGGGCCCGCCCGGTCGGCGTCCTCGAGATGCGCGACGAGAAGGGCGCCGACTACAAGGTGCTGTGCGTCGCCGACGGCGACCCGAACCAGGCCCACATCGAGCGGCTCGAGCAGATGCGGCCGCACCGGCTCGTCGAGATCGAGCACTTCTTCAACACGTACAAGCTGCTCGAGGACAAGACGGTCGACGTGATCGGCTGGCGCGACGGGGCGCGGGCGCTGGAGATCCTGCGCCACGACCGGGTGGCCTGGGAGGCCGAGCAGTCCGCGAGCCGATGAGGGACGGACGGGCTCGAGGGCACGGCGGCGGTGGCCGCTGGGCGGCGCCGGTTGACGAGCCGGGCACGATGCGGTTGTTCTTTGCGGTCCCGGTCCCGACGGAGGCGCGGGAACGGGTCGGGGAGCTCATGCGCCAGGTCCAGGAGAGCGTCGGCGACGGGACTGCGCGGATCCGCTGGGTACGCGTCGATGGGCTCCACCTGACCCTCCGCTTCCTCGGACCGACACCGGATGATCGGCGCGCACCGCTCGAGGCGGGTGCCGACGCGCTGGCCAGCGCCGACGCTCCCTTCGAGGTCGTCCTCGACGGCGGCGGAGCGTTTCCGAGCCTGGCCCAGCCGCGCAGCCTGTGGATCGGGATCGGGTCCGGCGCGGACCGGCTCGCGCGGCTCGCCGATGGGCTGACGGCCGCAGCGGGGGAGTGCGGGCTCGTGCTCGACACGCGGCCGTTCGCGCCGCACCTGACGATCGCGCGCACGGACGGCCTGCGCCTCGGCGCGCCGGCCGCCCACGCCCTCGCCGACGCAGCAAGCGGCCTGGACATCCGATTCACGGTCGACCGAGTCGTGCTGTTCCGGAGCATCCTCGGCGGTGGGCCGGCGCGCTACGAGCCGCTCCATGAGGCCATCCTCGGCGCTACGATTCCGAGCCCCTAGCCGGAGGCGGATTCGACCCCATGCCGACGCTCGCCTGCCGCATCTGCGGACGCGTCGTCTACACGACGGCCTCCCTCGAGAGCCTGTTCTCGGAGGAGAGCCGCTGCCCGCGCTGCGGCAACTCGCTGGACGTCGAGCGACGGGAGGACAACCGGCGCAAGACCGAGCGGCGGCGCAACCCGCCGGACGTTCCCGGGCCGCCGGGCAACTTCGAGCGGCGCACCAGCGAGCGCCGCAGGCACACCCGGCGCCGCGATGACAACCGGCAGTTCTGAGGGGCGCGGGGCCGCGGGGGCGCGGCTGCCGGACCGGATCGCGTTCCTCGGCTTCGGGCTGATCGGCGGCTCGATCGCGCTGGCGCTGCGAGCGGCCGGGTACACCGGCCGGCTCGCCGCGTGGACTCCCGCCGGATCTGACCCGCGGGCGGGGCTCGATCGGCAGGTGCTGGACGCGGCCCCCCGTGCGGCCGCGGAAGCCCTCGACGGCGCCGGCCTCGTGATCCTGGCAGGGCCGCCGATGGCGGTCATGGCCGCGCTCGACCAGCTGGCGGGACCGCTTCGCGCCGCACTCGCCCGCGGCGCCACGATCACCGATGTCGCGAGCACCAAGGGCCTCATCGTCGGGCGCGCTGAGGATCTGGGGCTGCCATTCGTCGGCGGGCATCCGATGGCCGGGCGCGAGTCGACCGGCTTCGAATCCGCGACAGCGGACCTGTTCGTCGACCGGCCGTGGGTGATCGTGGCGCCCGACGGGACGGCGAAGGCGGACCTCGACTGCGTCGAGGCGCTGGCCCGGGCGACGGGTGCCGGCCCGATCACGATGTCCGCGATCGACCACGATCTCGCGGTCGCCGCGATCAGCCACCTGCCACTCATCGCCGCGGCCGCGCTGGTCGAGAGCGTCGCCGCCGACACGGAGCGGTGGCCGACCGCGCGCGACCTCGCCGCCGGCGGTTGGCGCGACATGACCCGGCTTGCGCGCGGTGACGCCGAGATGGGCGGCGGGATCATCGCGACGAATGCCCGCCCGATCGCCAGCGCGGTGCGAGCCTATCGCGACGCGCTTGATAGCTGGCTCGTGGAGCTGGACCGCCTGATGGATGAATCTGCGCCCGCCGTGCCGGGACCCGCCGACGTCGAGCGCGTTCGCGAGAAGCTCGAATCCGCCCGGGCGATCCTCGAATCGGAGCCGCGCGCATGACCCCCGACGAGCAGGTCCTCGTGATCCCGCGCGCATCGATCATGGGCGACCCAGGCTGGCTCGGGATCACGAGCGATGGGCTGATCACGTTCGAGGAGCTCGTACAGCAGCGCGGCGAGTTCCGGCCGCGCGCCGAGATGGAGCTCGACCGGGCGTGGAAGCAGGTGATCCCGTACCTCGTGCTCCGCGACGGCCCGCGCTACTTCCTGATGCATCGAACGCGGGCGGGCACGGACGCTCGGCTGCACGACCGCTGGTCGATCGGCGTCGGCGGCCACCTGAACCCGGGCGACGTCGACCTCGCCGGGGGGCTCCGGCGGGAGTGGCGCGAGGAGGTCGCGGCTGACTTCGTGCCCGAGTTCAGGCTGATCGGCCTGCTCAACGACGACACGACCGACGTCGGCAGCGTGCACGTGGGTGCGGTCTACGTCGCCGATGCGGCCGGTCGCGCCGTTGCCATCCGCGAGACCGACAAGCTCGCGGGGGCGTTCGCGGATCGCTCGGAGGTCGCCGCGGTCGTCGATCGGATGGAGAGCTGGAGCGCGCTCGCCTACGCCCATCTCGAGGGCGTGCCCGCGTGAAAGGTGCTCCGGCGTGGCGGTGCGATACTCAGCGCTGAGGTGGTGACCACCATGTCCACACGGGGGCGGCCCTGGCTGCCGCGGGTATCGATCGTCCTTGTCGCGGTCGGCTGGCTGCTGTTCGCCTCCGGCTCACGCGCGGCGGGTCCCGAGGTGGTCGTCCTGCCGACCACCGGCGAGGTCGACAGCAGCATGGCCAAGTATCTCGCCGACTCGATCGACCAGGCGGCGACGGATGGTGCGGCCGCGGTCATCGTGAAGTTGAACACGCCCGGCGGCGACCTCCTGTCGACGAACGACATCGAGACGACGTTCCTGACCGCGCAGGTCCCGGTCATCGTGTGGGTCGCCCCGGCGGGCGGGTTTGCGGCGAGTGCGGGGACGTTCATCACGCTTGCCAGCAACATCGCGCTGATGGCGCCCGGCACCAGGATCGGGGCGGCGTCCCCGATCAGCAGCGACGGCTCCGACATCGGCGGCACCCTCGGCACGAAGGTCCTGAACGACGCGATCGCGAACATCACCGAGATCGCGACCCTGCGCCACCGGAACATCGACTGGGCGATCTCGGCCGTTCGCGACGCGCGATCGTCGCCCGCAACCGAGGCCGTCCAGCTCGGCGTGGTCGACGGGTCTGCAACGACGCTCGATGACGTCCTCGCATTTGCGAACGGCAAGACCGTGCAGGTCGGCGGCCAGCCGCGGACGCTCGACCTCAACGGGGCGACGGTGACCGAGGTCGGGATGAACCCGTTCCTCGCGTTCATCCGGATCCTAAGCGACCCCACGATCGCCGCGCTGCTGTTCACGGCCGGCTCGGCGGGCATCATCGCCGAGCTGTGGAGCCCGAACTTCGTCACGGGCATCCTTGGCGGTCTCGCCATCATCCTCGCCCTGATCGGGCTCGGGACGCTGCCGCTCAACGTGGGCGGGCTTGTCCTGATCGCGTTCGGGATGCTCCTGTTCGGTCTGGAGGTGACGGTCACCAGCCATGGGCTCCTGGGCGTCGGGGGACTCGTGTGCGTTGCGCTG
This sequence comes from Chloroflexi bacterium UBA5189, assembly GCA_002413045.1. Classification (GTDB taxonomy): domain Bacteria; phylum Chloroflexota; class Limnocylindria; order Limnocylindrales; family CSP1-4; genus UBA5189. The sequence goes on along the minus strand of DHWF01000001.1, from coordinate 81,882 downwards.
GGCCTGTCTGCCCTGTTCACCGGGCCGGTGGACCCGTTCGGGCCGGCGATTGCGGTCGCCACCCCGGCGATCTACACCATCATCGTGACCGGCGGTCTCTTCCTGGCGCTGGTGGTCTTCGGCACCATCCAATCACGTCGCTACGGACCCGATGTCCCGTTCGGCGTCCTGCGGATCGGCTCCCTGGGGGAGGTTCGTGCGCCCCTCCGTCCGATCGGATCCATCCTTGCGGGTGGCGAGGAGTGGACGGCCAAGTCCGCTGACGGGCGCGTCCTGGAACGGGGCACGCCGGTTCGCGTCGCGAAAGTTGAAGGATTGACGATCACCGTCGAGCCGAAGGCGTCAGAATCGAAGGGCACGTGACCGTCCGCCGACAGGCAGACGGCGCGGATCGGAGGTAGTCGTGGATCTCGCAGTGGTGTTGGCAATCATCGGGTTCCTGGTCGTGGTCGGCATCGTGACCCTGTACCTGTCCGTTCGGATCGTCCGACAGGGCTACATGATGGTCGTGTATCGCCTTGGCCAGGCTCGTGCGGAGTGGATCCGGGAGCCGGGTCTGCGCTTCCTGATCCCATTCATCTGGTCGCCCAAGATCGTCGACATCCGCGAGCAGTTCATCGAGGTCCCGAGCCAGACCACGATCACCAAGGACAACGCGCCGATCAACGTCGACTTCCTCATCTACTGGCGGATCAGCGATCCGCTGAAGAGCGTGACCCAGGTCACCAACTTCTCCGGCGCACTGCAGGGCGTCGCGACGACGACGCTGCGAGCCGTGATCGGCGACATCCTCCTCGACGAGGTCCTGTCCAAGCGCGAGCAGATCAACGAGGTGCTCCGGGTCAAGCTCGACGAGGTCACCGAGCGCTGGGGCGGCAAGGTCACGACGGTCGAGATCCGCGAGATCACCCCGCCGCGCGACGTCCAGGACGCCATGAACCGGCAGCTGTCCGCAGAGCGGACGCGGCGCGCGGTCATCACCGAGTCCGAAGGCACGCGGCAGGCCGCGATCAACGTCGCCGAGGGCCAGAAGCAGTCCGAGATCCTCAAGGCCGAGGGCGACCGGCAGGCCGCCATCCTTCGAGCCCAGGGCTTCAGCGAGGCGCTCACCCAGATCTTCGGCGCGGCCAAGGGCATCGACGAGAAGACGATGGCGCTCCAGTACCTCGAGGCACTCAAGTCGCTCGGCGCCAGCCCGAGCACCAAGTTCATCATCCCGACGGAGTTCACCCGGCTGGTGGAGCCGCTCACGGGCTACATCAACAAGGGCATGAATCCGACGGGCTCCGTCGGCTCGGGCAAGTAGCGGGCACGGGGGACAGGGCATGACCAAGATCCTGGTCGTCGACGACGAGGCGAACGTCCAGCGCCTCCTGCAATACACGCTCAAGCAGGCCGGCTACACGGTCTGGGTGGCGGGTGACGGGCAGGAGGCGCTGAAGCTCTGGCAGTCGGAGCAACCGGCCCTGATCCTGCTCGACGTCAGCCTCCCGAAGCTCGACGGCTACGGGGTCGCGGAGAAGATCCGCGCCGACGAGGGCGACAAGAGCCACGTGCCGATCATCATGCTGACCTCCGAGAAGGAGGTCGAGCAGAAGGTCCGCGGGCTCCGCGCCGGCGCCGACGACTACCTGGTCAAGCCGTTCCACCAGGCCGAGCTGCTCGCCCGCATGCGCGGGCTGCTGTCCCGGTTCGGGCCGCAGGAGGGTGGTCCGAAGTCCCGCCCGCCACTCGGCAAGATGATCGCGTTCTACGGCGCCAAGGGCGGCGTCGGGGCGACCACGATCTCGATCAATACCGCGATCGCGCTCCACACTGAGCTCGACCGCAAGGTCTGCCTCGTCGACGCTGTGCTCCAGTTCGGCGACCACCGCGTCTTCCTCGACCTCGGCAACGATCGCAAGAGCGTCACCGACCTGATGAACGCGCCGCAGATCGATGCGGAGCTGCTCAAGTCGGTGCTCGTCAAGCACGACTCCGGTGTCGACCTCCTGCTCGCGCCGACGAGCCCGGAGGAGGCCGACCTCGTCACCCCCGAGAACCTCGCGGGTGTCCTGGCGATGCTCCGGACGATGTACGACTACGTGGTCGTCGACGTCGACAAGCGCCTGGGCGACCTCGTGCTGTCGATCCTCGACCACGCCGACGAGGTCCACATCGTCATGACGGCAGACCTGTCGTGCCTCAAGAACGTGCGGCTCGTGCTCGAGGCGCTGCGTCGGATCGGGTTCGACCCCAAGCGGCTCAAGCTCGCCCTCAACCGCTCGAACGCGTTCACCGGCATCTCGGTCGGCGCGGCCGAGAGCGCGCTCAAGCGCGAGTTCGAGACGAAGATCACCAACGAGTACCGGGTCGCGATCTCGGCGCAGAACACGGGCTCGCCGTTCACCTATTCGAAGCCCGACGCGCCGCTGAGCCACGAGATCGTCGAGCTGGCGCAGGCGATCGATGCGTCGTTCGCGCCCCAGGTCGTCGCGGTCGCGGGCGCCGCTCAGGCGCGGATCGGAGCCGGACGGGGCCGCTAGCTCCTCGCGCAGCGGGCCGCGCGACGGCTCCGGTGAGCCGCAGATAAGCGCCGTTCCGTAGGGTGGCGACGTGCTCGCGACCCTCCTGTCCGCCACGCTCATCGCCCTCGATGGGCGGGTCATCCGCGTCGAGGTGGACGTGGCGCCCGGGCTGCCCGGATTCACGATCGTCGGGCTCGGCGACGCGTCGATCCGGGAGGCGCGGGAGCGAGTCCGCGGCGCCCTGCGAAACTCCGGCTTCGTGCATCCGCCGCGGCGGATCACGGTCAACCTCGCGCCCGCCGACGTCCCGAAGACCGGCTCCGCCGCGGACCTGGCGATCGCGATCGGGATCCTGATCGGGTCGGAGCAGTTCACCGCGCGCGCCGGTCGCGCCGCGCTGATCGGCGAGGTGTCGCTCGGGGGCGAGATTCGCACGGTGCCGGGGTTGCTGCCGATGGTCGCGGCGCTCGCGCGCCGGGGCGTGCGCCGGGTGATCGTGCCGGCGGACGGCGCCGACGAGGCCCGGCTCGTCGAGGGCCTCGACGTTGTCGCGGCAGCGACGGTCGCCGATGCCGTTGCCGCCCTTCGGTCGCGACACCGCGCCGGTCCCACGCCGCCGGCCCGCGTGGAGCTGGCGCCGCCGCCCTCCGGCCCGGTGCCGGAGACAAAGGTCAGCCTTGCGCCGCCGATTCAGCCGCCGGACCTCGCCGACGTGCGCGGCCAGCTCGAGGCGCGGCGGGCGCTTGAGGTCGCCCTCGCCGGCGGGCATGGGCTCCTGATGATCGGCCCGCCCGGGACCGGCAAGACGATGCTCGCGCGGACGATCCCCGCCCTGCTGCCGCCGCTGTCCGACGCGGAGTCCCTCGCCGCGACGATCGTGGCCTCCGTGTCCGGCGAGGGACCGCTGCACGAGCTCGTTCGCACCCCACCGTTCCGTGCCCCGCACCACACGAGCTCGTATGCCGCGATCGTCGGCGGCGGGCCCAATCTCAGCCCCGGCGAGATCACACGCGCGGATCACGGCGTGCTGTTCCTCGATGAGCTGGCCGAGTTCTCGCGGGACGTGCTCGAGGCGCTTCGCCAGCCATTGGAAGATGGTCGCGTCACGATCGTCCGCGCTTCGGGTGCGGCCACGTTGCCGGCGCGCTTCCAACTGGTCGCCGCCACGAACCCGTGTGCCTGCGAGTGACCGCCAGCGGGAAATCGGCCCAATTGTGAAGGAGCAGCGGGTACGTAGACGGGCCGATTCATGGCCAGCCGAATCCGCGGTGGCCCCTATGGTGACCCCTACGACGAATGTTCCGAGCGCGATCCGTGGGAGGGCTAGCCCTCCGACTTGCCCGAAATGCTCACCGCAGCCGACTCACTCAGACTGGAGCCAACCTCGACGAGGTGACGTTCGCCTGCGCTGACCGACTCCGCTGTGCCTCGACGGCTCGGTGCAGTGCGGAAATCCACTCGGGCCCGTTCGGCGAAGGTGGTGACTGCCTTCCGAACCAGGCGGTTGGCGTCGGCGGGGGCCACAAGGCTTCCCAACTCGCCGGGGTTCATGGCTTCCCACTCCTGGGCGAAGACGTCAGCCCGGGGCTCGAGACGGTGATCACCGGGATGGAGTCGCTCCCACTCCTCGGCGATCTGGGCATACGTCCAACCCCATCGGATACGCCACCACGTCCATAGGGCATCCCGGTCCAAGCGCCAGATTCCGCGCCGCTGGGTTGACGTGTCGGGGAACTCATAGCCGCCGTCCTCCCCGATGCGGGCGAGTTCCGCTCTGATCGTCTCGGAGGCGAGATCCGTCTCACTTAAAAGCCGATGCCGGGCATCTCTTAGGAGCTCGGTTCGCGGGTCCCAACGGGCAGTCGTTCCGGCGATCGACGTGTCCACGGCGGGGATCGGCGTCCCGAAGCTGGCGAGCGCTACAAAGCTCGGCCGGCGGACCGCCCGCGACAAGGCCTTGGGCCCCGCCGCCTCCCACGCGAGCGCCTTATCAAGCTGCCAGACGAAGCGGTGCGCCTGGCCGATACCGCTTGGTAGATACCCGGCGACCGCAGCCGGTGGCGGACCCACCATCGGGATCCTGTCGAGACCAGCCTCCGCCGCGAGGATCCCGAGGTCGCCGAGGTACGCGTGGGCAGTAACCGCACCCACCAGATCGGCGAGCTCGCGCTCCGCGTCATCCAGATCCGGAAGACAGTCGTCTAGACGGCGGAGGGCGCGTCCGAACTTGGTCCACCAGTAACCGTGGAATCGGAGGAGGGCCTCGCGGAGCTCCTCGTCGCGATCGTAGTGCTCGTAGAGCCGCAGCCGTGAGAAGGCGACTCGCTCGGTGGCGGTCACGGCAGGCCACAGACCCTTCGGCGCTCCTCGAGCCATGACACCCTCCCCCCGGTTCACGTGCCGAAGCGCGGCGGTCGTGGAGCCGTGATCGGCTGACCTCTCGGATCTCGAGCGTACTGGCGCCGCCACCTAAAGGTGCTCATCTGCGGCGGCTGCGCCGTTGAACATGCTGGCTGTTGATGCCGACCCATTCCGAACCCATCCAGCCTCACGACGAACGGCTAGAGTCGGTCGATAATAGCACACATGTTCTAAACACTTGGCCACGAAGCACAAGCGGAGCGCAGTAGTGACCTCGCCGGCCCGTGCCCACCGGCGATCGCGACGTGCGGCGACTGCCCAACCGGCCGGCCACCCAACCGGCCCCTCGAAGCCACTCGAAGGGGAACGGCCGCGGATTACATCTGCCCTGCAATCCCTGGCAGTCCCACTCTCGACCGTCGAGCTCCACCCACGCAACCCGAGGCTCGGCGACGTCGAGGCCGTCGCGGCCAGCCTTCGTCGGTTCGGCCAGCAGAAGCCGATCGTCGTCCAGAGGTCGACCGGATACGTCGTGGCCGGGAACCACATCGTTCGGGCGGCGCAGTCGCTCGGCTGGACGGAAATTGCGGCGAACGTCATAGAGCTCGATGACGCCACGGCGACCGCCTACATGCTCGCCGACAACCGCACGAGTGACCTCGGCGGGTATGACGATGCCCTGCTCGCTGCGATCCTCGCCGAGACGGCGGCGGCCGACAACCTGGCGGCGACCGGATACAACGCGGACGATGTGGCCGCGCTCGTCGCCGCGGCCGGGCTCGCCGAGACCCGCGACCTCGACGCCTGCCCGGATCTCCCCGCGCCGGCCGACGTCTACGTTCGCCCAGGCGAACTCTTCCAGCTTGGGCGTCACCGGCTGCTCGTCGGCGACGCGACGAGCGCCGGGGACGTCGACCGATTGGTCGGTGGCGCGACGCTCGATTTGGTCGTGACCGACCCGCCGTACGGGGTCTCGTACACCGGCAGAACCAGGCAGGCCCTCACGATCGCGAACGATGACCTGGGCGAGGCAGGAACGAGACAGATCGTCGCGGAGGCCCTCCGGGCCGCGCCGCTCCGGCCGGGCGGCGCGTTCTACGTCTTCGCCCCGGGCGGTGCGCTCCATCTCGCGTTCCTCCTCGCGGTGGGTGATGCCGGGCTGGCGGTCCACCAAACACTCGTGTGGGTGAAGGACCGGTTCGTGCTCGGGCACGCGGACTACCACGCCCGTCATGAGCCGATCTTGTATGGCTGGCGCCCCGGTGCGGCCCACCACTTCGTCAGTGACCGGACCCAGGACACGGTCTGGGAGGTCCCGCGACCGACGCGAAGCGCGGAGCACCCCACGATGAAGCCCGTCGCCCTCATCGAGCTCGCGATCCGGAACAGCTCCCGCCCGGGTGAGACGGTTTATGACGCGTTCACCGGGTCCGGGACCACGGTCATCGCGGCCGAGATCACGGGTCGGACGGCGTTCGGCATGGAAATCGACCCGGCGTACGCCCAGGTGGCCCTCGAGCGCTGGACCGCCCTTACGGGTGGACGACCGGCGCTCATCGGCGACGGCGGTGCTCGGGATGGCTAGAGGCCGGCGGCCGGAGGCCGAACTCACGGCCCTGCGGGCACGGATCGAAACGCTCCTCCTCAGCGGCCTCCGGGCACCGGAGATCCATCGGGCGCTGACGGGGTCCGAGAGTCCGAACCCGATCACCCTCTCGGAGCGTCAGGTCCGCAGCCACATCGTCGCGGTCGAGCGCGGCTGGGCCGAGCGCGCGGGCCGAGTGACGCTCGAGGCCGACCGGGGACGGGCGATCGCCCAGGCCGAGGAAACGATCCGGGTCGCGGCAAGCCGCTCGGCGCTCAACGCCCGGAGCAACGTTGGGGTCGGCTATTTGAACGCTGCCCTCAAGGCCCAGGACCAGCTCGCCCGCTTGCGTGGTCTCTACGCCCCGACCCAGGCCGAGCTGTCAGGACCGGCCGGGAGTCCGCTCGGTCTTGCGCTCACGCTCACCGATCACCCGACCGAGCACCTCGATCCGCGCGACGAGGCGCGCCGCCTGCGGCAGATGGCCGCCGACCGCGACGCGGAGGCCGAGGAGGCCGAAGGATCTACGTGACGAGCACCTACCGCAAGCTCCTGCGGGAACGGGCGGCAACTGACGACGCGGCGTTCGCCGAGTATGTGAGCGATCTCATCTTCCCGGCCCACTTGCGCGAGGCGAGCCGCTTCGCGAACCGTTACGACCGTGGCCTCGTCCTGGCCCCGCGCGGCCACGCCAAGACGACCCTCTTCCTCCATCGCGCCGCCCGCCGCATCGGGCTCCACGCGGGTGCCTGGCGCCTCGGCATCTTGACCGCTGTCGACGACGACGCCGAGAGCCGCTCTCGTGCGGTCCGCTCGCTGGTCGAGCACCCCCGTTTCGCGGAGGTATTCGCCTGGGCGCAGGCCGGCGTCGAGGGCCCTCGCTGGCGCGACGCCGCGTGGACCATGCGCGGCGTTGATCTCGGCAAGGATGCGACCTGCACCGCGTTGAGCTTGGGCTCTGTACGGGCAGGCCTTCGGCTCGATGAACTCCTCGCCGACGATCCAGTCGGCCCGCAGGAGAACGCCACCCCGGCCGGCCGCGCCAAGGCGCTGGAGACCTATTTCGGGGTGGTGGAACCAATGGTGGTCCCGGGCGGGATCCGCTGGTTTGTCGGTACCCGCTGGCACGAGGACGATCTCTATGCCCACCTTATCCGGGCGGGCTGGCCGCACCTCGTGCGCTGTGCCATCACCGACGGCGTGGCCCTATGGCCGGAGCGCTACGACCTTGTCGAGCTCGCGGCGCGCCGGGTCGACATGGGGACGCCGCTGTTCAACTTGCACTTCCAGAACGATCCATCCGGGATGGGCGGCAACATCTTCCGGCGTGACTGGTTCCAGTACGTTGACAGCGTGCCGCGCGGGGCCCGCCGGGCGGGCATGGATCTCAACGCGTCGGCTTCCGAGCGGGCCGACTACACGGCGCTCGTCGAGTGGGTCGAGGACGCCGATCACAACCTCTATCTCGTCGGCGCGTGGCGGGCCCAGCTGGCCGAGGGCCATCGACGCTGGCTGACCGGGCGCACCGATTCGCTGGAGTACGGCGCCCGCCCGACCTACGGCGAGCCAACCGGACCGCGACTCTTGTGGCCGCTCGAGCTCCTGCCGGCGGGCTTCGCGGGGGCCGTTGGCGATGCCGCCCGGCCCCGACCGCTCGTCCGGCTCGTCATCGAGAGCGGCATGTTTCAGGGGACCTTCGTCCACGAGGTGCTGAGCCGTACCTACCTGCCCGGCACCGGGGTTCGTCCTGATCGAGACAAGGTCACCCGGGCTCGCGCGCTCGCCGCGCGCTACGAGGCCGGCAAGGTCTTCCACCTGCGCTCGGCGCCGGGACTGTCCGACTACGAGGAGGAGCTCGTCGCCTTCCCGAACAGCGCCCATGACGATCAGGTCGACGCCGCTGTCTACGGCGCCGATCTCGGGGCGGTCGTGCCGGTCTCCTTCCCGCTCCCCACCGGTCCCTGGCTCATTTCGTTCCGCCGTGGCTCGCAACCGCCCGGCCGACCGTCCGACGTACTCGACGGCCGACGCCATCGCATGGGCTAGCCTGACCCGGGCCCGAAGCCTCGACGCAGAACGCCACCAGAACAGGCGGGCATCGGTGGTCACCGCCCACAGTCGCCGTGTCGCTTCCCCCTGTGCGGAATCCGCGTGCGCGTCACGATCGGCCCCGGCATGACGTCGGCCGGCGTCAGCCCCTCGCAGGCGGACTAGTCCAAGTCCTGGTCGCTACCGACTACCACTACGGCGCCCTCTTGGTCGTCAGCATCCTCTATGGAGTAGGCCTCGCCCGTATCCTTCCGACCCCGCCTAGCGCCGTGTTCGTAGGTGGGCTCGGTTTCGGTGGCCTTGCAATCGGTGCAGCGCTACTGCTCTACGTGGTCATGTCGAATCTTGGCGCGAGCGATGATCAAGTGCTCGCGATGCCGCCCGGCACAGACATAACCGCCGGTCTTGCCGTACTGATGAACACGACGGCGTACGCCTACTACGTCTACGCCGGGGCTCCGAGAGCGCCGCAGGCGGGCAAGCTCAGCCCGATGGCGAGTGGCCTTCGCCCCGAGCGGGTCTCGGGGCGTACCTATGAGGTAGGTGGATCGCCTGCCCCCTCACCCGCAGGTGACGCGGCGGCGGCCTCCTTCAGACGGTCGATCGCGACCTGCCAAGCTTCCTTCAGGACGCTCTGGAGTCGCCCCGGTCGGCGTGGCCCGATCCCGCGACCACGCTCGACGATGAGCCAGTCCTTGAAGGCCGAGGTCGAAAGGTTGGAGCGCTCGTGCTCCTCGAGGAGCTGAAGCAGGCTTGGCCCGCCTTCCTCGCCGAGGGCCTCGGCCATGTCGAGCTCTTCCTGGTCAAGGACGTGAAGCGGGCCGATGCGGGGGTCGGCCAAGAGGCCGGCGGCCCTGAGCCGCTCCTTGATCGCCGTCGTCGTCAGCGGGTTGACCGGGAACCCTTCCGTCAGGGCGAGCAGCGCGACGTACCGCCGTCGCGGCCGCGCCGGTTGGCCTGTCAGCCGGGTCTCGTCGGCGATGAGCTCGCGGATCGTCGCATCGAGCTGGGCGGCCTTCTCGTCGATCCCGCGCCTGAGGTCGGCCTCGAGACCCTCGGCCGTGGTGGCGACGACGGTCGCTCGGGACAGCTGGCGGGTCCCGATCTCGATGACCGCCCACTCGTCGGGATAGTCGATGGCCGCGTCGGCGTTCCGGACCGACGTTCCGAAGGCGGCCTGGATCTCTGCCTCGCCGAACACCCGTGATCCCGCGAGGTTTCTGATGCCCTCGAGAGCGTCGAGTTCGCACAGGTGACGGAACCACGTCTCGGCCCGCTCGGCGTCCTTCTTGCGCTTCGCCGACACCAATCCCTCGATGAGGTCGAACATCGGCAGCCAGCCGTAGATGCGGTCGACCAACAGGTCCTTGGACAGGACGAGGAGATCGCCGTTGTCGAGCCGCAGGATCGGGAACTGCCGGAGCGAGTCGAACGACCACTCAGTCTGGTGCTCGGGCTTAGTAGCAATGACCAGCGCTCGGAACTCATCGGCCGTCCGCGAGATCAGGGCTAAGCACCGATCGAAGACGTCCCGGGGAACCTTAAGCGAGTCGAGGATCGACGCCGGCACCGGATAGGCGTCGTGGACTGAGCAGTGAGCCCAGATCGCGAGGGCGACCGTCGTGAAGTCGTCCTTCTCGACACCCGTGGCCTCGCGGAACGCCCGATAGAGATCCACAGCTCCAGGATCGCCGGCGTGGGCCCGAGCCAGGCGCGCCCAGCGCTGCTGGTGGTGAGCGATGGTCGTCGCTTCGTCCTCGGTTGAGCCGAAGTGGTGCCCCGCCACCATCTGACGGAAGAGGGTGGAGTTCGGATCGCCGGTGAAGACGTTGCTCTCGGTCGCGTCGACCCCGGAACCGAGCCCCTCTTGGACGGCGAGGATCATCGTCGGCAGCGCATGTGGAGTCTCGGAGCCCGGCTCGACCTCGTCCGGCGAGCGTGCAAGAGCGAACTGGATCAGAAGCAGGGGCGTCTGCGGAGCGACGAGCGTTGTGTTGCCTCGTAGCAGGCCGAGGACGACGGTCTTCCCATCGTCTTTGAACCAGATCTCGGCAAGCTGTCTGTCGACCTCTGCGCGCGAGGCCCCGAGCTTCTCGTAGAGACCTAGAACGACGGCGCACTGTCGGACGAATTCGAGGCGGCGGACCCCGGCGAGGGCGTTGACGATGTAGTCCGGGTATGGCGGGAACCCGAAAAGCTCGGAGTAGGTGATGTACGTCTTGATGAGGTCGATCGGCTGGGGCCCGCGGGCGACCGATTCTGGAACGATGAGGCCGTCACCGCGCTTCACGAAGCGGGCACCGATGGCCGGGATCGTCGTGCCCGCGAGGTAGATGCGGCCGGCTTCGGGGACAGCGATGTCGCTGCCCTCGTCGCCCCGAGGGCGCTTCGTGAACTGGGCGAGATCAGGGTTCGGTCGACGCGGGATCCGGGGCTTCATGGATTCCCTACATGGTCTCGCTCCCAGCGGGAATGCGCAGCCGGTCCATCCTCCATCGCTCCCTGTCAGTAAGCTGACTAGGGGTGCGTCTTGGTCAGGCGGGCCGTCGCCACCGCGCCGGAGTTTGCAACACGATTCCGCGCAGGGGGTTGCGTCCCCCCTGTGCGGAATCCGGGGTGAAATCCGCTGCGAAGGGGCAGACCTATGGCCTTGCCGGCGCGTCGCCGGTTAGCTGACTGACCGGCACTGCTGGCGAACGCGCGACCCACCGTAGCTCGACGTCGGCGGGCGGGGCCGGGCTTGCTTCGGGGGTCAAGGGCGGCCATCCTCCCGTCGATGGACCCCAGCGACGACGCGAACGACCTAGAGGAACTCGACGCCCTTTACGAGCTCGAGGCTGAGCTCCTCGATGCCACCGACGAGTGGACGAGCGCGACGCTCGTTCGGACTTTCCCTGCGAACGACGAAGGCGACGAAGCCTTCGAGGACGAGCTTGTCGTCCTGACCGCGCACGGATATGAGGCCGCGATGCAGACCTCAGAGGACAGTCACATCCACGTCGGCCGCCTTCTGCTGACCGGCGGGCTCAGCGTCTTCGCGGGCCGACAGGGCATCCGGTCCGAGGGGCGGACCACGGTTACCTTCCGGCGACGGGCGGTCGTCGACGTGCCCAGACCTACAGGTGGCCTTGTAGCTGAACTTGAGCGGCTCGCTCGCCTCCGTGCCGCGGGGCACTTGTCAGACGAGGAGTTCGCCGCCGCCAAAGGAGCGATCCTCGGCCGGAAGTAGCGCTGGTGAGGCCGCGGAGGGTCCGCTGACCGCCTGCTTTCCGAGCGAGCTAGTCCAGCGCCTCGCGCTCGTCTTGGCGCTTGGCCATGTCCTCGTAGCTGTCCTGCATGCCTCGATAGACGCCTGCCGTTCGAGGCCATTTCGCCCGGAACGTCTTCGCTAGTTCGCCAAAGCGCCCGGCGAGTTCCCGCTCCTGCTCGCCGCCGGAACCGCGCCACACGACACCGCGGCTATTGAATCCCTCGATTTCATAGCCCGTCTCGATGTCCTGGTTTGCCACACGCTCGAACAGATTCCGGACGGCTTCGTGTGGGTGGAGCCCGTCCGCCCCAGCCGGTGCATACCAGAGGGCATGTCCGATCCGTTGGTCGCCGATCTCTGCGCGCCCACTAGCGCCGAGCTTGACTCGAGCCGAGTCCACCCACGCGTTGAGGGCGCCCTCGCTCACGGAGCCGTCTTGGGCCTGTCCTGGCATCGGGCCATGCCAGCCGTAGAGCAGCTTGAAGGCGTTTTGGGCGACCCGCTGAAGGTCGGGGTCAGGCTCCGCCGGCGGCTCCTCTCCATGCGCCCTGAAGACCGCCTCGACGATCGCGACGAAGTAGTCGGCATCTTCGGCAAGACGCCGGTGGATGTGCTTCAGCGCTTCGGGCTGATGTTCGAGGGCTGGCAGGAGTGAGAACTCCATGTTCGCGAGCTTGATCGGGTCGAAACCGTGGGCGTCGAGGGCCTTGATGATCTCGCTCAGCTCGTGCTCAACGCCGCCCGCAAGGTCGCGGGGCAGCGGCTCTTCCTGCCTGACTGCCGCGAAGAGGGCCTCGAACGCGATGTCGGGCTCGAATGGGCCGCGCTTGAGAGTCAGGGCCGTGCCCATGATCTGGATGGCGCCCCAAGGCCGACCGAATTCCATGAGCTTCTTGACCGCGACCCAGAGGTCGCCGCCGTGCGGGTAGGCATCGAAGATGAGCCAGTAGGCTCGCTCGACTTCAATGCCGAGCTCCTCGGCCAGCCTCCACCCTTCGCTGCCGCGCGATGCGGCAAGCAGGAGTACCGCCAAGCGGTCCGGCGAAGCCTCGGGCGCAATGCCTCGAATGAAGCCCTCCGACCAAGGCCAGCCGTCGCGCTGGGTGCGAGCCCACAGGTATCCCGCGAGGGTGACGACACGGGTCGGCTGGTCGGAGGACGCCCAACTGAGCACAGCTTCGTTCGCCGCATCGTCGAGCGCCAAGATCGGGGCCCCGACCGCATAAGCATCGTGTGCCTCGGCCACGAGGGCTTCAATCCCGGCCCAACCTCGCATCGCGTAGATCGCGGCAACGGCGATCCGTCGCATCTCGGCGAGGCGCTCCTCGTAGGCCTTGTAGTCCTGGCCGCTGACGCGCTGGGTCGAGGGGTGCTGTTCGAAGAGCCAAGCGCTCTCGATTACGGGGTCCGTCGGGATGAAGCGGACGGCGACCGCTTCCAGCTTGGCGATGCGCTCCTCGGGCATGACCCACTTCGCGTCCGGGAAGGCCCGGTGGTTGCTCACCGTCTCATTAAGCTCGTCGCTGAGGAGCGCGAGCGACTTCGGGTCGAGCGACGCCGGATCGAGCGAGCCCAGCCCCGCAAGAACGCGGTCACCCAGCTCGGCAGGAAGGTCGTCGTAGCTCTCGACCAATTCCTTCCATCGTGTGGCGTCCTGCCCTGCGTCCGCCAGCAACAGCCCGAGGATGTCGCCGATGGCCTGCCAGTAGTCAGGCGGGTAACGGTTCGAGTCTTCGGCGGGCGCCCAATTCCTCCATTCCGGCCGCGAGGTCATTCCGCCGATGCCGTGGAACTTCGGCAGGAGCCGGACAAGCAGGCTCCACACAGGGCCCGGGGCCACCGCACGGGCGGCCTCGATCGCTGCGAACCGCTCGTGGCGATCAGCCGTAGTTTGGAGGTGCCACGGCATCAGGATCTCGGCCAAGCTCGATGCCGGCCGGTTGCCCATTCGCCCGCCCGGATCGAGCGCCGCGAGACGAGCCAAGACGACGACCACCGCGGACAGGTAGTCGGGTGACCAGGCCAGGCGCTCGAGGGCCCACAGCAGCCCTGTGGCTCGCGAGCGAGGCATAAGCATGCCCGGCTCCTCGATCATCAGTTGCGCAAGAACGGGGCGCTCGCCCTCCAGACCCTTCTGGACCTCCGCGAGGAAGACATTCGGCGCCGCCTCTGCAAGCAGGGGGAGCTGGTCCTCGAGATCACCCCAACGTCGCCCCGTGGGATCGTCGTTCGCCGCCCTCAGGAGACGGAGGACGACAAGCTCGGCAATTTGCGGCCCAGCGCGGTTCCCACTCAACTCGGCAAAGTCGGGTTGGGTGGCGAGCGCGGCCAGCGCCTCGGCGAGGCCCCCGCGAAGCCCGTCGGAGTGCGGGCGGCCCTTGCCCTTGATGTTGGCCATCCACCGCTCGCCGTCCGGGAGCTCCCAAGCTGGGTCGGGGGCCCCCAGAACCTCCACGGCCGCTGCTCCGAGGGCATCCCACCGCGCGGCCGGCAGATCGCGTGCCACCGAGCGGAGGCCGTCGAGCTGCGAAGTCGCGGTCCAGATCGAACCGACGGGCCGGACGGTAGGGTCGTCGCTGGCGCTGAGGGTCGCGAGCCCAGCCTGGAGGGCGGCGTAGTCGATGCCCGCCAACTGCACCATGATGGCGCGGTCGCCCTCGAGCGCTTCATCCCAGCGGTTCGCGAACGATGCCGCGGCGATGAAGCGCGCTGTCTCCCCGGCACCGGACCAGCGATACGAGCCGGTTCGGACCGAGAGGGTCTGCCGCAGGGCGGTCATCGAGCCACGACTGTCCTTCGCGATCTTGCCCGCCTTCGCCGCCTGCACGCCCATGCTGAGCAGTACGGGGACGATGTCCTTCTCCTTCGGGGCCGGGAGCTCAGCCTCGAAGCGACCGCTCGTTCCGAGCGGAAAGATCTGGATCACGGTGTGGCCGTTCGACAGGGCGGACTTGAGCATCTGCACGTCGTCGAACAGCGGGATCAAGATCATCGGTTGGCGCTCGATGGACACGAGCTTGATCCACGTCGCCTCTGACTCCACGACTGCGGCTTGGCCCAGGGCCGAGGCGTGCGGCTCACTCGTCATGAGCGCTGCTGCCACGAAGGCCGCCCCCTCGTCTTGTGACGCCGCCAGCATCGTGTAGAAGCCGGGCACCCCGACCCACGACCGGACCTTGTCGGCCTGATCCGCTCGGCCCGCGAGGACGAGCTCGGGCGGCGCCTCCACCGGGGGATAGAACTGCTGGGCCCACTGGGACCACCTCGAGGCGAGCGAACGAACCTCCCCGGCGAGGGCACCATTCAACCGCTCGTGTAGCCAGAGGTGTGATGTGAAGTCGGCCTTGAGCCAGCCGGCAAGGTCGCTCGAGTCAAGGACCTTGATGTCCTTCCACTTGCCCTTCTTGCGCTGCGTGGCCTCCCACGTTCGGCTCCGGGCCCACTTCCACGGAGTCACGAACACGAACGTCGAGGACAGCCGCGTGGGCTCGTCGGTGGCCTTCGTGCGCTCCCGATAGTCGTCGTTGGCCTTACGGTCGGGTTCCGGGACGCCCCACTCCCACACGGAGTCGCCAGCCGGACAAAACACGTTGCCCGGAGAACTGACAAGGCCATCAGCGCCGGGCTGGTTGGTCGCCTTCCCGAGCGGGATGTCGCACTTCGTCGGACGTGCGGTCCGGATCACAAGACGCTGCACCAACTCGGCCATCTCGTGCTCGGCGTTCTTGTTGTGCCGTGCCCACTGCTCGATCTCGTCCGCGCCCGGCATCAAGGAGAAGAGGTCTGGCATCAGAGCCTCGGGCCAATCCCGTGGGGATTGAGGGCCAAATCCTCTCCGAGCGGGCGCGAGATTTGCATGGTCCCAGTGTGAGCAGGATCGCCGAGACGGCAAGACCGAGCGGCCCACCCCGCAGGTCCTGCCCCATCGACCGGACCACGCGCGCCACTGTACGTGTCACAGCCCTGACCCACGATCGAGCGGAGGTAATCCGCCGTGGGTCGTTCGCTCGATACCAAGATCTACCGGCCTGAGGCGTGTCCGGACGGGCACGCCGGGCCGATCCATATCCACAAGTACTCGAGCTGGACGCCTGAGCATCAGAAGATCCAGTACCGGTGCTGCCCGAAGGGCGTGAGGCGGCACAAGTTCACGATGGTGATGCCGCCGCGACAACCGACGGCCGCACATCCGGAGGGCGGCCAGGCGTGCTCAGAGTGCGAGCGGCCGTACCTCGTCGGACAGGGCCCGACCTGCGGCCACCAGTTCATGTTCACGATCCGCGAGAAGGCGCAGTCGCTCTACGAGATCGGGGTCGGGCACGCCGCTCGCTCGAGCGCCCAGCAGGTCCAGCGCGAGGCCCTCCGCCGTCGCCAAGCGCCGCGCCCGCTTGCTCGAAAGGCCGAGACGAAGGTGCCCCGCTCTAGGAACCACCCGCGCTGGAGCAAGGAGGGCAACATCATTCAAGACGCCATCGACCTCTTCGCGCCCGTGGTCCTGCGCGACCTGCGCGGGGCGGGTGACCTCTTGACCGAGTGGCCGCCGGCGGTGGCCATTGACTCCTTCAGCCTGAAGACCCGCCTGCTCAAGGATGGCGAACGGACCTCGGGCGGAAAGAAGGCGGGCGAGATCTTCGGTGCCACGGGTGGAAGCTCGAACCGCGACATGCAGCCGATCGCGCTCCAGATCCTCGGCTCCAAGAACCACGAGTCGGCCCTCGACTTCTTCGCGGGACTGAAGGGCGCGCCCACCTGGGTGGTGGCCGACTTCGACGACGCGATCGACCTCGCGGTCCGCATGGCCTGGCCGAACGCCATCCGCTACATGTGCGAGGGCCACATCCTCCGATTGGGCGTGAAGGCCTTCGAGGCGGACAAGCTGTACCGGCTCACGAACGCCGCCGAGCTCAAGAAGGCCCTCGAGGACTGCCAGCACACGAATGCGAAATGGGACGCCTTCGCCTAGATGGTGAGCGCGCTCGAGCCCACCACCGCACAGCACCTGCGCAAGTGGATCTCCATGTATGACGAGCTGATCCACCACCAGATGAGCATCCGGGCTCTGCATCCCGGCATGCCGCGCAGCGTTGGCGGGCTCGAGGAGCTGCTCGAATGGGTCGACATCAACGTCGCCGAGCGACACGGCGGCTGGCGCAATCTCACCCGGGTCAACCACGTCCTCGGGCTCATGCTGGCGCACCGGGCCCTCGTCGACGGCGAGACGAAGTACATGCACATGATCCGCCGCCATCTCGACGTCAACGGCGGAGCCACCGGGCTCAAGCGACCGAGCGACTACAAGCGCTTCCGCGACCGACCGGGCAAGAGCTCGCTCCGCCGGCTCATCAAGGAGGCCGAAGAGCGAGGCGCGGTCTACACGAGGGAGTACGCGAACAGCACGCGTGGCCCGAACCTCGAACGCCGGATCGCCGCGACCAACCGGAGCCTGATCAACCAGGGCATCGCCCCGATCGCCGGTCACGACCACCACCGCCGTCCCGAAGATCACCCGGTGGCCTATCGCGCGAAGGGCAAGAAGGTCGCCGACTTCCCGACCTTCGAGCAGCTATGGCATCCCCGCAAGAACGGCAACCTGAAGCCGGCCGACGTCGCCGCCGGCAGCGACCGCCGCGTCTGGTGGCTCTGCAAGGTGCACCCGTCGCATGAGTGGGAGCAGCGGATCGTGGACCGCATCAACAAGAACTACCGGTGCCCGTTCTGCACCAACCGCCGCGCCTGCCCGACAAACTCGCTGGCCAGCCAGCGTCCCGACCTGGCGCAGGAGTGGCACGCGCAGCACAACTTCCCGCTGACGCCGGCCGACGTGGTTGCTGGTGCCGACCGCAAGGTCTGGTGGCGCTGTCGCGTCTGCGACTGGGAGTGGCAGGCGACGCTCGCAGCCCGGTCACTCCGCGATGCCGGCTGCCCGCGCTGGCGGACGCACCCGAAGGCCGAGGCTGTCGACGAGAACGATCTCATCGGCGGCATCAGCTTGGTCGGCGAGATCGCTCTCGACCCTCCCGAGGCGGTCAACGAGGACTCAGAGCTGCCGTTCTAGGGACCCAACAGGCGCGTAGGATGCGAAGGCGTCCATCGGGGAGGTTGGTGGTGTCGTTCCTGCGTCGCCTTTTCGGGTCAGAGCCACCGACGACCCTGACCGCCGCGACGCCCCCGAGCCCCGAACCTGTTCAGGACTTCCGGATGCTCGAGTTCGAGGGCCGGTTGTACGAGGACGTGTCCTCGTCCCCGAACGGGCGCTTCACCATTGCCCTGTCCGACTCGTCACCAGATGGGCGGGTCGCCGGCCACCGCGGTGGCGGTCAAGGCGCGTGGGTCTTGTTCGACGGGAAGGCACCGGTGGCGCGGGGCCGGCTGCAGCGGCCCAACGAAGGCGCGGTATCCGATAGCGGCCGCTTCATCGTGACGGACTGGCTCTTCACCGACCGTCTCGCATCCCGCTTCTACGCATTCGAGCCAGACGGCCGGGCAATCGTCGACGCGGAGCTGGGCGCCAACCCCGGCGATTCGGCCATCTCCGCTGACGGGCGCTTCGCCGCGATCACAACGGCCGTCAACCCCGGGCGGCCCGAGTGGTCAAACGTCCTGCTCGCCTATGACCTTGATGGCGCCACCGAACTCTGGCGGCTGCCCGCTGGACGAACCCTCGACGTGACGGTCGACGGTGGCCGTGATTTGGTGTCGCTCGCGATGCACGGGTCGGACGTGCGAAGGACCGTGAGGCTGAGCACCGGGGAGCCGCTCGCGGGCTGGGACGAAACCCTCGACAAGTTCGACGCCATCGGGATGCTCGAGGCGGAGGCCAAGTCCGCACCCGACGACGTGGGCGCCCAAGAGAGCCGCATCGCGCGTGCTCGCCAGCTCGCGATCGAGTTCGCAGACTACCCCGGCTGGCAGGCGCGCTGCCTTAGAGTCGAGGGCGAGGCCTTTGAGCGCCTCGGGCAGTCGAACGAGGCGAAGGCGGCCTATCTGCGTGGCCTTGAGCTCGATCCCCACCTTGGAGTCAAGCGACGCCTAGCGGCTCTCGGGGTCGACACGCCCGCAGTCGCCAAGGCGGCTCCGAGCTCCGTCGTCGTCGACGAGCGCCAGTACGCCTCGACGGCCTGCCCATCGTGCGGCACGACCCTCGACCCGCTGCCGAAGGCCAAGCGGAAATGCCCTCACTGCGGTGAGTTCATCTGGGTGCGCGGCCACCCTGACGGAATGCGCCACCTCCTCAAGGAAGACCAGCTCGAGGCGAACGATCTCGCCTGGACCGAGGCGGCAGAGGCCGCCGCCCGCGCACAGGAGGAGGCGGGCGAGAGACAGCGCGGCCTCGATCGAGCAGCGGGTCTATTGGTCGGCCTGTACCAGCCGGAAGTGGTCGGCGAGTCCTTCTATCAAGACGCCATCCTCCGGCATGTGCCGAGCGCGGAGGCGGGACGAGAGGGGATCTCTGTGATCCTCGAGCTGGTGGCGGAGCCCTCGAACCAATACGACCGGAACGCAATCGCCATCCACATCGACGGAGTGATCGTCGGCCACATCGATCGAGACGAGGCGCCCGTCGTGGGTGCCATGCTTCGGAAGCTAGGCGGAGGTCGAGGACTTCGCTGCCGCGGAACGATCCGTGGTGGCGCCGACTACCCGTTCGGCGTCGCGATCGATGGCATCCCGGACGCCTACGAATTCGCGAACGAGCCCAGCGGTGGCTAGGCCTCGCGGCTCATGCGGACTCGGGTCATGAGCCTCGACTTCTGCGCCATCGACTTCGAGACGGCCAACTCCTCGCGTGGGAGTCCCTGTGCTGTCGGTCTGGCTCGCGTCGAGGGCGGCCAGATCGTCGGGACGAAACGCATGCTCATGCGTCCGCCGGAGAGCGTCGACTGGTTCGACGACTTCAACATCGAGCTGCATGGCATCACGCCGGACATGGTCGAGCATGAGCCGCGGTTTGCGGACCGTCTTCCCGAGATCCTCGAGTACGCGCGTGGCTTGCCGTTGGTTGCCCACAACGCCGCCTTCGACCTGGGGGTTATCCGCGACGCGTGCGACGAGAGCGAGATGGAGTGGCCGACTCTCACCTACGCCTGCACCCTCGTGCTGTCGCGTCGGAGCTTCGACCTCCTGAGCTATTCGCTCCCTTGGGCCGCCCAAGCGGCCGGCTTTCCGACCGGGCTCCACCATGAGCCAGAGGCGGACGCGCTCGCCGCCGCGCACATCCTATTGGCGATTGCCGCCGCGAGGTCGGCGAACGATCTCGGAGCGCTCCTCGACGCGACCTACTGCGTCCTTGGTCACATGGGGCCTGACGGATGGAATGGCTGCACTCACACCTCCAGTGACGAGCCCATGCCGAGCGCCAACCCGGATGCCAACCCGGCCCATCCCTTCTACGGGCGCGAGATGGTCTTCACCGGCGCTCTCTCCTCAATGGTCCGCACCCGGGCTTGGGAGCTCGTTGCCGCGTGTGGCGGCCAGCCGGCGGCGGGCGTGACCAAGCTGACCAACATCCTCGTCATCGGATATCAGGACGCTCGGAAGCTCCGGCCGGGTGAGGAACTTTCGGCGAAGGCGCGCAAGGCAGCGGCACTGCGCGACAAAGGCCAAGCGATCGAGCTCCTCGGCGAGGTCGACTTCGTTCGGATGCTGGCGTTGTAGGGCGGCGCTCGAGATAGCTCCCGTCTAAGAGCCTGTGAATGAATGCCCCAGTTCCGAGCGACCCGACGTCGCCTGCCTCGCCTATCTCTTCACCCGCCCGGCCCGAGCCTCCGTGAGTCCGGCATCCGTGAGCGTCCGATCCGACCGCAGGCGGGCCTCGACCTCGTCGGCGTATCGGCGGGCATCCGCAGGGTCGATCGGAGACGCGACACCGCGCTGGCGTGCCAGGGCCGCCCGGACGACAGGCAAGGCGGCATCGGCTTTACCCGCCTCGACCTTGGAGACCAGCCGACGGGTGCGCGCGAACTCGCTGGCACGCGCTGCCGTGAGGACTAGATAGACGGGATCGCCAGAGCCGCGCGCCCATCCGATCTCGTCGATCATCGCCTGCTGCACGATCGCGTCGGACAGCGAAGGCAGGGTGGCCTCCGGCGCAGGACCGGCGAGGGGGTGGCCGGACGAGCGGCAGACGGCGATGTGGAGGATCAGGTCGCGGTCGCCTCCACCCGGCCGCCCATCGACGCGGCGAGCCGCGCCACCTTGCCCGATGGCTGCGTGGATCTGGAAGCGCGGCCGTCCCACGTCCGGATCGCGCGCCTCGGAGCGCGTCAGCACCGACATCTCCAGCCCCTTGGCGGGCAGGTCGAGGTGCTCGACGGACGTGGCGACGGCATCCACCTCGGCATCCGACAAGGGGTCTTCGCAGATGACGAGCACGTCGAGGTCGCTGACCGACGGGTCGAAGCCCCCGAGGACGGCAGAGCCGTGGAGGTAGATCGCCGCGAGGTTCGAGCCGAGGGCCTCGCCCAGCCGCGTTGCCACCAATGTCGCCATCTTGAGAGCTGTCGGATCCGGGCCGGGCGTCATCTCGCGAGGATGGTTCGCCCCAGCCGGTCGCGCAAGCCGTCGGGAGGCGCTTTCATTCATAGGCTCTAAGGAGCCGGCGTGACCGTCGTGTCCGCGAGGGCCGAGCTACCGGCCCGCACTTCGAGCAGCAGTTGCTCCACTTCCTCAGGCGTCATCGGAGTGCCGCCGCCGATCTCGAACTCCTCGACCCACGTCTCGAGCGGTCCGAGAGTCTCGGGCAGCCGGTTCATCGCGTGTTGGGAGCGCCGCGCAGCGTCGTACGAGGCGATCTTCGCGGCGGACGGCCGTCGCCCGCTCTCAACCCGAAAACGACGGATGCCCATCGGGACCATACGAGGCTTCAGCATGCGCTCGGCCCGTCGTCGATCGTGACCGGCATCGATCCGAACGCGCTCGCGGGGGCTTGTCCGCCGGCTGATGTGTGGGAACCAGACGTAGTCGGGGTTGCGGTACTCGAACTCACCCGCCTGGAGAGCGAGCACCACAGGCAGGGTGATCTCGGGCGGAGTGTCCGGCCCGAACACGGCGGCCACCACCTCGTCGGCTCGCAATGCCCGACCGCCGTCGGCGGTCGTTCGCCCGCGGCGCCGGAACACTTCGTTGATCTGATCGATAAGGGTCTTCGCCCTGCGGACGGTCCTGAGGTCGAGGGGGGCGAGCCCAATCTCGCGCCGGTAGATCGCCTCATCGAACTCGTAGAGCAGCACCTGATCGCCGATCTGCACGGGCACGGCCAAGGGTGTCAGCTTGGCGGTCACCAGCCGACCACCCCAGCCCACGGTGCATTGGACGTAGACCCCCGGGTAGATATCGATCGGGTATTGAACTTGCCGGATGAGTCGGCGAGCACGGTCGAGCGGCTTGCTCCTTCGCTGCGGATTGCCGTCACCAGAGTTGAGTTCGAGCAGAACTGTATCGGCGTCAGCCGGGAGCATGGACAGGGCCTCAGCATCGAGCGGCAGATCGGTGTGGTGGGTGTCGATGAGGCGAAGGGCCACCCGCCAGCCGCGATCGGTGCGCTGGATCTCAAGTGGGCTCTCGGGTGATGCCGCTACCTCGGCGCTGTCGACGCCCGAGCTTGATGCAAAGCCAAGACCGAGGGGAACGAGCGGGCCGAATCGGCTCTCGGGCGGCGGGTCTCCAACGAACCGACTGGCCCGCCAGATTCCCGAGCCTTCCCATTCGTCGTCGAGGCGGACATGGACGCCCGTGGTGCCCAGGATGCCGGTTTCCCCGATGCGGTCGGCAACCGCGAGGTTGGCCTCCATCACGAGTCGGGCATAGCCAGGCCCGAGCAGGAGCAGACGCTCTTCGGGAGATAGATCGGTGCTATCGGCTCGAGTGCGGCGACCGAGGTACTCGCGAACAAGGCTGCCGGTACAGCGGTAGGCCGGCTGCGCTGCTTCGCGCCAATCGCCGAAGCGCTGGTTGCGTCGCGGAGGCTCCGGCGGCTCGACGATCGCGCCAACGACCTCGTTGATGGCGTCGACGCCGAAGAGGTCGTCGGCTCCTTGCGCTCGGATGTGCTCGCGATAGCTCGTCGAGTCGAGATGGTAAGAGCCGAACGAACGCAGTTCGGGAGCGTTGTTGGCGATGTGCTCGACGGTCGCCAGAGAGGCGAGCAGCAGATCCCAGCGGTCGTCCTCAGTTACCCCGCGACCGTGATCCCGCAGCAGCTCGTCGAAGAGATCGGCCCCGTAGTGATCAATGACGTAGCGGGCGTACAGCGTGAGGTCGTCGAGCCCCGCCGCGTCCGGCGGGTAGCAAACCTCGCGCTCGAGGTGAAGATCCGATGTCAGCCTGCCCCGGCGAGCGGCCCGAGCAAAGTCGTCCGCATCGGCGTCGCTCAAACCGTCGAAGGCAGCGAAGTCGAGGACGAGGGCCTCGCGGACTCGGACTTCCTTGCGCGCGCGAAGCAGACCAACTCGCGCACCTGAGGACGCGGGTGCCGCCATGCCGAGCTCGTTGACGTGGGCTCCATCGCGGCCCTCCTTGTGGATGACCTCGGCCCACGCGACGCGTTGGCCGGCAATGACCACTTCAACGAAGGCGCCGACTGGAACCGGGTTGTCGCCATCAAGTCGAGCGACATCCATCGAACCGCCGAGGTATCCATTCCGATCGATGCTCCAGCCGAAGGCGAGTGCATTCCAGAGTGACGCTGTGTGCAGTGGGAAGCCGCGCTGGCGGATCACATCTCTGAAGTACTCGGCGTAGGCCCTGCGATGCTCCTCGGGCAGCCGATCGACGCCGAGCAGGAAGTCGGTCGTGAAATGGCCGCCAGATCGGAGTTCAAGCCCGCGCACCATCGATTGCGTCTACGCCCCCGCCGCTTCGGATGCAGGCACGCCCGCCGCGGTCGTGCTCGCTCCGTTCTCGGCGACATCCATATCGGTGTCTACTTCCGTCTGAGCGACTTCGCCTTCCGCCTCGATCACAACCGCATCGTCGCCGGGCTCCTCCATGTCGACCGCTTGAGCCGCGGCGGCGGCTGCCTTAGCGGCCTTGTACGCCTCCCGGGCCTCCTCTTCGCGAATCGCCTGCGCCCAGCGGACCTTCCGGGGCGACGCAAGTGTCTCGACTGCGCGGCCAGAGGCGATCAGGGCGGTGAAGGCCGCCCCAACCTCGTCAGCCCGTACACCGGGCATAGCGCCGAAGATGGCGCTGCCGGTCAGGCGCGGGCTGATGGGCCGCATCGCAGATTGGGTCTTGCTCCAGAAGTGGTCCTCTCCCCGGAGCGTCTTCCACACCAGGAAGACACTCACTTCGTTCCAAGTGGCCCGCAGGAGGCGCTCGACGTGGCGAACCGCACGCGCGACCACGGCCGGATCAGGGCCCTTCGGACGCGCAACACCGATCGTCCGGGTGTCGGTCAGGGCGACGAGCAGGTTCGGTCGAACTGCCGACTCGCCGCCGAGCCCGGCTCGCCAGCAGCCTGAACAACGCACATCGTCCGTCCCGCATGTGTGAGGCGGCAGAGCGGCCTCCTCGAAGTAGGCCCGGAAGTCATCGTTGATGCAGTCGACCGCCGCCGTTGCCCCACTGAAGAAGCCGACCAGTCGGGTCCGCTCGTCCGCGCGCAGCGTCGTGACGAAACGGTCGGCGAAGCCGGCGGGCAAGAGCCCGCCGTTGCGCACGACGGAGGTCAGATGGGCCTTCGTCGCCTGCTGCGACACGTCGAGATAGCCGAGCGAGTGGAGGTCGAGCAGACGGACCCACAGGTCCGCAGGGTCGGCCGCATCCTCGGGGAAGGAGGCTGCGAGGGTGGTCGACAAGGCCGCGATGTCGACCGAGTTCGGATCCACGATCCCTCCCACGATCGCCGCCACGAGTGCCGCCAAGTCCTTGTCGGCCTCCGGATCGAGCGTGGGAGCGTCATCACGGACAACCGCCTTGACTCGATCGGGGAAGTCGCCGCGGTCCTCTAGCAGCCCATCCTCATCGAGGGCGGCCAGCACGCGCACCACGTCCGTGTGGTAGTTGCCGAGGGCCTCATTGAGGTCGGCATCGGCGACAGCGGTGGCACCGGAAGCCCGGTCCTCCTCGAGTAGCTGACCTGCGATCGCTTGGAGGTCGGCCGCTCCGGTCCCGTTGAGGATGCCGTTGGCGACACGGGCCACCTTTGCGGTATCGAGGTTGCGATGGAGGCTCTCCATGAAGGCCAGAGTCCGGAAGCTCCGGCCCGAGCCGATCATTAACCCGCTCGAGGACCCGCCGTCGCGGCCAGCGCGGCCAATCTCTTGGTAGAGCGCGGCCAGGTCGGCCGGTGGGCTCGCCACCACAACGGCGCGGATGTCCTTGCGGTCCACGCCCAAGCCGAAGGCGCCCGTCGCGACGACGATCATCGGGCGGTAGTCCTCGTCGTCCTCGGCCGGCGCTCCGGCGAAGTCGCGCGCCACCGACTCTTTCTCCGAGGCCGTGAGACGACCGTGGAAGAGGCGGACTCGGTCCCGGTTGGCCTCGCCCAGATGTTCGAGGAGGGCGGCGTGGATCGCCTTCGCTTCCTTGACCGTGAGGGTGTAGATGATCGCGTGGCCCGGGAGAGCGTCGACGAGGGCCTCGATGAGCCGCTGCTTGCCGAGTGCCCCACCCTCCCCATGTCCGAGCATGCGTCGGTATAGGGCGAGCTCGGGTCGGATCGGGTTGCGGGTAATCTCGGCCACGACGGCTGGGTCGGGTGCGCCGAGACCAAAGATCGCCTTTCGGAGGCGCTTGCGGACAGACGGGGTGGCCGTGGCCGTCAGAGCGATGATTCGCGGCCGTGTTGGTTTGGCTCGAAGGCGCTCGAGGAAACGCTCGGCCCGCTTGAACGAGGGCCGGAAGTCGTCGCCCCAGGTGGCAAAGGTGTGGGCCTCATCGATCGCGATTCGAGTAACGACCCCGCGATCGACGCCGGTCTCGATCCATCGCTGGAACTGGGCTTGGCAGAGCCGCTCAGGGCTGACGTAGATGACCCGGATGCCGAGATCCGCTTGGCCCGTGATCTGGGCCGCGACCTCGGCCTTGCCCGTCCGGCTGTTGCTTTCGCGCATTGGGGCAACGAGCGCGCGGACCATGCCACCGACTGAGCGATTCAGCCCGAGCGCCTGGTCGGTCATCAGGGCGACGAGCGGGCTGACGACAATCGTCACGCCGGGAAGGGCGAGCGCCGGCAGCTGAAAGATGAAGCTCTTTCCGGCCGAGGTCGGCAGGATCGCCATGACGTCGCGATCGAGCGCCAGCTGCTCGATAGCCTCGGCCTGGTAGTCGTGCAGGTCCACCGACTTGTCGAGCAGAGCCGACGCCACCCGCTGGCAGCGGTCCAAGACCGCCCCGACGAGCGCCTGCGGTCCTTCCGCCCGAAGCGCGTCGATCTCCTCGCGCGTAAGGCGTGCTTCGCGCACCTCCCGGACCGAGGGCAGTTGGGTGTGAGCTTCGAGCATGGCGTCGGTCGAGAGCTCGGCGGCCCGCTCCGGCGAGAGGACGTGACCCGATGGATCCTTGGCGAAGAAGTCCCAGATCTCGCGCCAGCCATCTGCCATCGAGCGGAGGTTGCCGCCGCCCGGGCCCCAGACCGCATCGTTGCGGACCATGCCCTCGAGCGAACCGAGGAAGACTTGGCGATAGCGGCGATGTAGTCGCGTCGGCCCCGCGAGCTTCCGGTCGCTGATGACCACGACCCCGCGGTGGCCGGTGGAGCGGATCAGGCGCCCGACGGCTTGGCGAAGCTCGATCGCCGCCAGCGGCAGGTAGTAGTGCTCGACCGAGAAGCCGTCTGGATCGGTCTCGCCACGAATTTCCGCGCGCATCCGGACAATCTCCCGTCGGGCGGCAATGACGGGGTCAGCGAAGGGCGCAAACGGCAGCTTGTTGACCCAGACCATGCGCAGTAGTTCGGGGTCGGCGATATCGACGCCTTGCCACAGACCCTTGGTCCCGACGAGGGCTCCGCCCTGCTCGCCAAACGCCTTGATGGCAGTGGCCGTGCCCAGGTAGCCGGCCGAGCTGATGGCGTATCCGTCGCCGAGCTCACCGCGGACCCTGATCATCGACTCGTAGATGCTGTTGGCAGCATTGCGCGAGGTGGTGAGGACCATCGCCCCGTTGCTGGTTCCGTGCGACGTCTCGCCCAAGAACCGGCCAACCTGCTGGGCCACGGAGGCAACGGCCGCCGACTCCTGTTCCGCCCACGAGGGAAAGTCGGTGAAGGCCACCAGCTTCGCCTGTTCCTCCAGCTGAAAGGGCGAGTCCAGCGTGATCTCGGACACCGAGTCAGGCAATGCGAGGCGGTCGCGGATGAAGGCGAACGAACCATCGACTCGCAGCGTCGCCGAGACGTGATAGGTCGGGCCGAACGCGGTCGCCAACCGGAGGTAGTCGGGTTCTCGCGCGAGCTCGATGGGAGACGACGTCAAGATGAAGCGGGCATCCCGCGGGCGCGGGCCACGAGAGGGCTGCTCGGCCAACCAGACGACGCGATTCGGCGCCGGAGCCGCGGGATCGTCCGGGGCGATGATCGCCAGGAGATCCGTCCGGATGCGAGTCGCGCCGGAGGCGATCGCCTCCAAGCGCTCGGCGATGGCAACGCGGCGCTCTTCTTCGAGCCGATCCTCGCGGTGTGGCGCTGCCGCGGCCGCTAGGGCCAACACACTCAGGTTGCCGGCCAACTTTTCGAAAGCCCCGACGAAGCCGTCTCGAGGCGGAACGGGTCGACTGACGGGGCTGGCAACCGGGACGACCCGGAGCGCGTCGGCGTGCAGGGGGTCCCGGGTAGCCGTGTCGAGTGTCCGCCGTGCCAAGTTGGGCACGTTCTCGAGATCGAGGTAGGCCTCGATCTGACGAAGGGACCGCTCGAGCCAGTCGTGGTTCCGCTGATCCTCATCGCTCGCCCCGGCTGGCAGGGGCCGAATCCACTCGCGCAGCTCAGCCACCGTTTCTTCGGTCAGGGCATGCTCATACCGAGCCTCGAGCGCGTTGGTTGCGGCCGCCTCCAGGCTGTGTGCCTCGTCGATGACCAGGAGCGTTCGAGCGGCGTCGCTGAAGTCGTCCAGGTGAGCGAGCAAGAGTGCGTGGTTGGTGACCAACAGTCGGTGACGAGCCAGCACCTCGGGCACCAAGCTCGTGTGTTCGGCCGGCGTCTCGTCAGTGGCGCGGTAGTCCCGGGACTCGGCCTGAGACAGGAATTGCAGGAAGGGCCCGCGGCGAGATGGACCGCGAGGCCGTGTCGCGAGGTATGAATCGAAGAAGGGCTCGACATCGACCGGGTCGACCGAATGGGCCTCCCATTCTTCGACCGCACTTCCTTGATCAAGGAGCCGTAGCGCCAGGTAGATCACCAGCTCCGCAAACCCAACGTCGCCGACGAAGTCACCGCGGCGGCGCCGGCGGCCGCTCGTCCGGGCCGTGGTGATGTCGGCGAGGACCCGAACCAGGCCGGCGAGGCTCAGGCGATTGGCGGAGCCCTTCACCAGCGAGCTGATCGCGGTCAAACCGGGCACGGCCCCCTTCGTGTCCATCGCAGCGATGTCGTCGGCGAGCTGCCGCTGCAGGGCCTTGGTGAAGGTCGAGATGACCACGCGGTTGCGAGGATCAGCAGCTAGCCACTCCAGGGCAACGGCCAAGATCGCGAAGCTCTTGCCGGTGCCGGTAGGGGCCTCCACAAGCGCGTTCTTCCGCTCCCCGAGCCATTCGCGCATCGCGACGACCATCGCCCTCTGGCTACCTCGTGGCTGCGCCAGTTCGCCACGGACGAGCGCTACCACTCGGTCGATGTCAACGGTTGATCCGTTCGCCACCGCGGTGAGATCGAGTGGCGGCGGCGCTCCGGCAGCCGGTACCCGAAGCGGTGCCTTCCCGCGGGCGACTAGAACCTCGGCAAGCGTCGATCGCACCTCTCCGGCATCGAATGGGCGCCCGCCAGGCGGTGCTCCTGGGACCATCTCGAAGAGCATCTGCCACGCGTCCGAGCCTGCTCCGGCCGACCGAACGAGAGCGGCGAGCGCCTCCGGCCATGACTCGACTTCGGCTGCAGCGAACCGCATGAGGTCGACCATCAGCTCGACGTCGTCGCCGGCGTTGTGGGCGACGAGACCGGTCAGATCGATTGCCAGCTTCTCGCGGATCTCCTTGAAGCGATCGTCGTTGATCAGTCGAGAGAGCGCGTGGCGACGGGGCGGGACCGGCCAGACAGCCAGCGCCAGATAGAGTCCGTCGATCTTGCGCAGACGCTTTGGAAGGCCAACGCCGAGCGCCCGTGTCATCGCGTCGTCGAGAAGTGGAAAGTCGAACGCGCGGCCGTTGTAGGCGACGATCGCGTCGGCGTCCGCGATGTAGCCGCGCAGATCGCCGAGGACCACGTCAGCCGGTTCTCCCGACGCCTCGATGCGACCCCGCAGCCCTTCGTTGGTGATGCGTGTCAGAAGCTCCGCCGACAGCTCAACGAAGCGATCGAATCGATCCGCCTTTGCGTTCCACGCCGCGTCTGGGCCGAAGCGCATCGCCCCGACTTGGAAGATGGTGCGTTCCCCGTCGGGATGGGCCTTCGTGTAGCGAAGGACGGTCTCCAGGTCGATCGCAATGAGGTGCCGAGGGCCCGTGGCTGCCCCGCGAGGACTCTCGGGTGCAGGCTCGGTTTCGGCCTCGACCGTTGCCCGGAGCATGACCAGATCACCAACCGACATGACCTCGTCGCCGAGGGCATCGAGCTGCCCGACCAGCTGGGCCTCACTTGCCCGCGGGTTGATCTCAGCGTGGACAAGCCGAAGCAGATCCTCAGGGCTGATGCCCTTCGGATGATCCGCCAAGAGATCTCGGATCGTGCGCACGATGCCCTCCCAACCTAGCAGGGTCGCGGCAGCGTCAAGCGGAAGTCAATTCCTGAGAGCCCGTACCGGCCCTGGCGTGGGATCGGGGAAGTACAGCTCGTTCAGCTCGATTGCGTCGGGCTCGTCATAGTTCTCGAACAGGGTTTCCGGTAGGAACCATTCGCCGACGAGCGCTCCGCAATGGATGCATCCATTCGACGGGTAGCTGTCTTGGATCGTGTTCGAGTAACGGACCATGACCGTGCGCGGACTCGGCGCCGGGGGCTCGCGGCGGTCTCCGATGCCGGGCCAGAAGAAGACCGGCGATTTCAGGCCGCACTTCCAGCACGATCGCTCGACTGCGAGGTAGTCCGGGCCTGGGTCGGGCAACCCGTAGGCCGCGGCGATCGCGATCGTCTGCTCACGTCGGCCAGCGCGGCGTTCAGCACACGCGGGGCAGTCAACGGAGCTCACGTGGCCGACGACCCTGAGAGCCGGCCAGACCGCGGGTTCGATGACCGAGGCCGCCTCGATCTCGATCCAAGCCAAGTCCCCGAGCGCGATCGCCTTCGCCTCGTCGACGCGATGGGACACCAGCACCTCAAGACCCATGTGGATGCCCGCGTCCGCATCGAGCAGGCCGACGTCGAATACCCGCCCGACCGATGTTCGGTACTCGATCTGGGCGGAGCTCACGTGATCGGACAGCGGCGTGTCGACGGCGGCGTCGCACCACGGGCACTGCCTACGGACGACTGGCTGCGGGCCGATACCGGCACGCCAATCGGTGACTGCGGCGGCTAGCCTGCGCTTGGTTCCGTCGTGAAGCGCCGTTTCGGGCGAGCAACCAGTGTCGGCGCGGTGGGCGAAATGGCGCCGGCGGATCTCGCCCGCTCGCAGGACTAACGGGGTCGAGCAGGCTGGGCACACGTATGGCGTGCCCTTGTCGGCGTCCCGGGCGTGGACAACCGCGCCATTCGGCGCGAGCCCGAGCGGGACCTTGAACGACGGCTGCGACTGCGCGCTCAAGGGCGGGCCTCCTCCAAGCCGCGCCAGCCCGGGAAATGCGCGACGACACGTTGGAGCTCGTGGTGAGCTAGCGGGCGGCCGAGCTCTTGCCGCGCCCACGACTCGGCGCCGTCGACGTATGCGAGCCGAAGGCGCGCTCGGAGCTCGTCCAACTTGCGCGGGCCTTCGCTGTGATCACCCCGAAGGCGGGCGTCGAGATCGCGGATGGCCTCGAGCTCGTTCTCCCCGGGGCCGGAGACGAAGGTCGGCAGTTTGCCGCGCCCGCGGTTCGGCCCGACCGCACTGATCGACCAGCGGCGTTCGCCGGGGTTGTAGGAGCCGAGGGCTACCGTCCACCGCCCCGGTAGGGCCTCATGCAGCCGGCCCCACGCCTCCTCGCGCTCACTCACGAGGCTCACGGTAGCGCCGGCGCTATGCGGCAGTTGCATCAGGCGTCGTGCTCGGCGTCCCACGCTTGCAGCGCGCGCAGGAGCTTTCGGCCGGCCTCGTAGCGGCTTGGGTATCCGAACCACTCGTAGCCGATCGCCTGCTCGCCCTTGACGTACATCAGGCGCCAGCCAGGCAGCCCGGCCCGGCCGCCGAGCCACTCCGAGTCGGGCAGGACCGGAGGGTCCTCAACCAGCGCCCAGCCGTGCTCCGCCGCATAGGCGATGAGCTCGGGCAGGTTGCGAGGTTCATCCGACGGGACCACGAATCGATGATCGCCCGGGGCCGTGCCACGTTGTGTGACACGCAGGCCGTACTCATCGGAAGTGCGATCTCGTCGGCGTCCGGAGGGCAAGACGCCCTCGCGGAGTGCTCGGTCAGCGAGGCGGATTCGCCTCCACAAACGGCCAACGGCCCGGAGTAATCTGACTCCCTAGATTCCCTTACCGCTGCCGCTGAGCGTGGCTCGCGGGGCGGATTTCACCCCCGATTCCGCACAGGGGGGTTGCGTCGCCCCACGGGTGGTTGTGGGCGAGGATGACCGATGTGACCTTATCCGAGGTTCACGCGACCGTTCGGTGGGTCGTACGTCGTTGCGTCGACGTTGCACCCGGCAACTCCCAACTCGCGCGCGCCGGCGTGATCTATGTCCCTGAAGGGGGTCAGCTCAGGTCAACCCGCAGGCGAAGCCCCAGACCGGCCGAACGGCCGTTCAGTTCACGCGGGACGGGAATGGAGCCGACACTCGGATTTGAACCGAGGACCTGCTGTTTACGGAACCGCAGGATCGATCTGGCGACCCGAACTACCGAGAGTCCCGGGCGGGCCTGGCCGACGCTGGCGGGGTAGGGGCAGGCCGACCGTCCGGCGGACGGCGGCCTCGGTTCCGGTGGGCGAAGTGGCTGCCGCCAGCCGGTACGTGAATTCGACGGCTGCCACCCCCGTGCTTACCGCGGAGCGGACGATGCCCCGCACGAGGAGCGCGATGAGCTCGTGCTGTTGCCCGTCTGTGAGCCCAGCGGCCGGTCGATCGCGCGTCGCGGTGATCACGGCCTCCAGCTCCGTCCGGGAGACGGCGCCAAGGGGTCCGCCGGCATCAAGCTCCGCTTCGATCGCGGCCCGCTCCCGTGCGATCCGGGCCAGCTCGACCTCGAGTTCGGGGGCGCCCAGATGGCCTCGGATGTGGAGCGCCACGGCGCGCTGCTGCTGACCCGCGACGTCAGCGGCCTGGGCGAGCAGCTCGGCGCGGCGGCGCGCGTCGGGTCCGGTGGGGGAGACGGGCCCGAGTTCAGCGACCAGCGACTCGGGCTCGATCAACAGCCGCTCGACGTCCCGCCACACCAGGGCGTCCATGAGATCGGCCCGAAAGCCGCGCCCCGGACAGAGCACGCCGAGCGGGCCGCGGCGGGCGGAGCGCCCGTTGCAGCGATACCAGGCGGAGCCCCGAGGAGTCGCCGACCCAACGTACGTAAGCCCACACGAGCCGCAGCGCATGACGCCCCGTAGCAGGTACGTCCGATCGCCCCGGGCGACGCCGATCCGGTGCCCGGCGAGGGTCGCCTGGGCCCGCTCCCAGAGCGCGGGCTCGACGAGGGGGACGACCTTTGCCCGAATCACCTCGCGCGCCTTGGTCGTCCGGCGCCCGTAGGCGAGCTCGCCCCGGTACAGTGGGTTGGCCAGGGTGTTGCGGACGCGGCCGGCGCGCCAGATGCCCTGCGTCCGCTGGCGCCGTTCGCCCCGCCGGACCTGGCGCGCGTCGCGGGCATAGTGGGGGAGCACCCCGAGATGGTTCAGCTCCCGGGCCAGGCGCTCGCAGCTCCAGCCGTCGTCGGCCACCCGGCGGTACATCAGGCGGACCGTGTCGGCCGCGGACAGCCCCGGCGCGACCTCGCGCTCGTCGGGC
The DNA here is from genome assembly GCA_002413045.1 of Chloroflexi bacterium UBA5189. Lineage (GTDB taxonomy): Bacteria > Chloroflexota > Limnocylindria > Limnocylindrales > CSP1-4 > UBA5189. The sequence goes on along the minus strand of DHWF01000001.1, from coordinate 48,968 downwards.
ATGAGGCGCGCCGTCCCCTTCGTGCCCAGCACCGTATAGCCATAGGCGACGATGCCGCCCGTGTAGCGGCCCTCGCGCGCGGCACGAGCCATGCCGTCGGCCGACCGGCGCAGGAACTCCCGGCGGGCGTGGTCGGCGACGACCGACAGGAGGTCATACGAGAGAAGGTCGGGTTCCGCCTCGACCACGCTGATCACCCGGATGCCGAGCTCGATGAGCCGCCGCCGGACGACGAGCAGGTCGACCGCGTCGCGGCCGAGGCGGTCGAACTTGTAGACATGCAGCTCGTCGAAGCGGGCCGCGGCCGCATCGCGCATGAGCCGGCCGCCGGCGGGCCGTTCGGCGAGGGGAATCGTGCCCGACACCCCGTCGTCGGCGTAGCGGTCGACGAGGACGACAGAGGGATCGCGCGCGAGGGAGCGGGCGAGCTCATCGGTCTGGGTCTTGATGGTCTGGCGCAGGGCCTGATCGTCCGAGCTCACGCGCTCGTACGTCGCGACGCGCCGGGTCTCAGGGGTCACAGCTAGGGTCATGGGGTCAACCGTCCGCGGAAGGTCGTGGATCGTCGGTGGGTCCGGAATCGGAATGACATGAACGCTCGATCGGCGCCGGGTAGCAAGTCTTCGCGCGGAGAGCGATCGCCTTCGCCTCCTATGCTCACTCCGCGTCGACCCCGGCCGTCACTCGTGAGGTGGCCATGGAACCGCACACGATGCTGCGATCGCGCCGCATCGGCCCGCGTAAGGACGGGCGGTGACCTAGGTCGTCGGCTTGGCCCGCCGGGGGCCTGGCTTGCCCTACCGCCGGCGTCGCCGGCTTCCTCTGGCGCGAGGTCGCCGCCCGGATGGCCTTGGCCGCCGGATATCCGGGCCCGGGCTTCGCGGGCGTCTGAGCCATGCCACCCACCGCGGCCGCCGCGGCGAGTTCGGCCGCGCCTGCGGCGGCCGAACGCACAGCGGCTGCTGCCATCTCGGCACTCGCCGCGCCGAGCGCGTCGGAGGCGGCGTATTCCTGGCGCCCCTCGCCCATCTCGGTGAGCTCGAGCGTACTGGTATCGAGGCAAGGGCGGCAAGCGCGCGGTCGCGTATCCGGTGCTGGCGGCATCGCCAAGGGGAGGCGTATCCTCGCGCGCATGCCCGCCAACTCCCTGCCGAAGTCGGAATACGCAGTTGTTCCGGCCCCTGGAGCGCGCTTGACCGGGCGGGCGATCGGGCTCGACATCGGCGGGACCGGCATCAAGGCGGCCGTCGTCGATCTGGCGACGGGGAAGCTCGTCACCGACCGAGTCAGAGAGCTGACCCCTCGACCCGCGACGCAAGCAGCGATGATGGACGTCGTCGCGAGCGTCCTGCACTCGCTCGAGGCCGCGGGTCCGTTGCCTCCCGATCTGCTCGCCGGCGCCGCGTTCCCGGCGGTGATCCGCGGCGGGCGAGCGATGACGGCAGTCCACGGCGACGACTCGTGGATCGGCGTCGACGTTCAGCAACTGCTCGGCGAGCGTCTGGGTCGCCCGGTTCGGCTGATCAACGATGCCGATGCCGCGGGTGTCGCCGAGATGGCCTACGGGGCAGGCAAGGGCCAGACAGGTGTTGTCCTGCTGCTCGACCTCGGGACCGGTATCGGCACAGCGCTCTTCACCGATGGCCAGCTCGTGCCCAACGTCCAGCTCGGACACGTCGAGTTCCACGGCCGCGAAGCCGAAGCGCGCCTCTCGCCGGTCGCGCGCAAGAAGAAGAACATTGGCTGGAAGCAATGGGCCCAGGGGTTCACCGAGCTGCTCGCCCGCTACGAGGCCTACCTCTCGCCGGACCTCATCATCATCGGCGGGGGCATGGCCAAGGAGTGGCCGAAGTTCGGAACGCTCCTCGAGTCGAAGGCGAAGCTCGTCCGAGCCGCACTGGGCACCAGCGCAGGCATCGTCGGCGCCGCGCGTGTTGGCGAGGGTGGCGCTCGAGGTTGATCCCCGCCGTGAGGGTTCCGGTGTGGCCAGAAGAAGCGAGGAGCAAGGTGCAGATCGGTCTGATCGGATTGGGGCGGATGGGCGCGAACATGTCGCGCCGCTGGATCCGCGCAGGCCACACCGTCGTGGGCTACGCTCGGACACAAGCCACGGTCGACGCTCTCGTGAAGGACAAGTGGATCAGCGCTGGCGCCAGTTCGCCGGCCGACCTGGTCGATCAGCTCGAAAAGCCGCGCGTCCTCTGGCTCATGGTCCCTGCCGCAGCCGTGGACGCCACGGTCAACGAGCTGCTGCCCCACTTGAACGCGGGCGACATGGTCGTCGACGGCGGGAACTCCTACTACGTCGACGACCTCCGGCGCTCCAAGCGACTGGCGGACAAGCAGATCGCGTATCTGGACTGCGGCACGAGCGGGGGCGTCTGGGGCCTGGAGCGCGGCTACTGCCTGATGATCGGCGGTCCCAAGGATGCCGTCGAACACCTAGATCCGCTCTTCCGCGCGCTCGCTCCAGGCGTGGAGGCGGCGCCGAGGACCCCAGGCCGGAGCGGGTTGCCATCGGCCGCGGAGCAGGGCTATCTCCACTGCGGCCCGTCGGGCGCAGGGCACTTCGTGAAGATGGTCCACAACGGGATTGAGTACGGGGTGATGGCCGCCTACGCCGAGGGGCTGAATATCTTGGCCCATGCCGACGCGGGCGAACATCAACAGGCGATCGACGCGGAGACGACTCCCCTCCGCGACCCCGACCTGTACAGGTACCAGCTCGACCTTCCCGCTGTCAGCGAGGTCTGGCGGCGGGGGAGCGTCATCGCCAGCTGGCTCCTTGACCTGACCGCCCAGGCATTCGTCCAGAGCCCCGACCTGTCGGACTTCGCCGGGCGGGTCAGCGATTCCGGGGAGGGTCGCTGGACGAGCATCGCCGCCATCGACGTGGCGGCCCCGGCACCCGTCCTGACGACTGCCCTCTACGCGCGCTTCACGTCGCGCGGCGAGTCCGATTTCGCCGACAAGGTTCTGTCCGCGATGCGCTTCGGCTTCGGGGGTCACCTCGAGAAGAAGAGCTGAGGAGCCTTCATGACCCCCGCGCGGGCATCGCGGCCATCGGACCGGCTTGGGCGAGGCGCGAAGCGCCACGAGCAATTCCCGGCAGGGCTCTCGGTGCGTTCTGGCACCGTCGTCTTCTTCGGTGCGAGCGGCGATCTCGCTCTCGCGAGGAGGCGCGCCAACGCGCGATACGAGCGCAGATTCCAGATGAGATGCCCCGGACAACTACCGAGTGGCAAGCTCCTATCTAGTCAAGCCCCCAAAGACGAGGCCTGACCAACGGGCTGGCTGAGCAGCCGGAAGACGATCCGGGCGAGGTGTCGCTTGAGGGCCCGGAGGGCGTCGAACCAGCCCTTGCCCTCGGCTCGCTTGCGAGCGACGAACGCCTGCGCCGGCGGGAACGTGCGGACCTGCGCCAGCGCGATCCCGTGCAACGCTCGGTTGATCTGGCGGGTGCCGGCCCCGGTTGAGGCGCATCCGGTTCGTCTGACCCGAGCTCGCCGGGATTGGGGCAACGCCGCGACTCGCCAGCAGGTACAGGAGGCTCTGCTCGATGCCGCTCAGGTGGATGACCGAGTCGCCTGCCCGGACCTGGCGATTGACGATGTCGACCTCCATCTCGCCCAGCCGGATCGTCGGGACGATCGGATGATCGGTGCCCAGGGCGCGACGCGTGATCACGATCGACCGGGCGAGGAGCTCTTCAGGCGAGAACGGCATCGTGAGGATGTCGTCGACGCCGAGATCGAACGCCCGGAGCTTGGTCTTGAGATCGCCCCGGCGAGTGAGCCCCAGCGCCGGGATCGTGCTTCGCGTCAGGGCTTTCGAGGCGGCCAGCACCTTGAGCAGGCTGGTGCTGTCGTCATGGTCCATGTCGATGACGGCCATGTGCGGCTGCCAATCTCGAAGGATCTGCTCGGCCTCGGCCAGCCCATCGGCTGCGCGCACCACGAACAGGCCGTGATTGAGGGTCAGCTCGATCAGGTCGACGACCAGCTTTCGATCGTGCAGGACAAGCGCACGACGCGCCTGGGAGGATCGGCTGGGCATGTCAACCGTGGTTGTACCAAAACCGGGTGTCGGCTGGGGATGACCTGACGTCATGACACGGGCCCGAACCAGTCGGAGACTTCCGATCGACATCCACATGGGCGGGTGCGCCTCGGAACAGATCCGAAGGGCCCAAGCTTCGTGGATGCCGGAACCGAGAGGAAACGGCATGGCCATCGATACGGTCGATCAACAGGTAACCACCCAGACCCCGAGCGCGGACGCCGGCCAGGAAACCGTCCGCACCGAGAGCCGCCGCGTCACTGCGACCGGCCCCGGCGGATCGGAGCTCGGCCGCCGGATCATCGTCCTCGTCTTCGGGCTGATCCAGCTCGTGATCGGACTGCGCTTCGTGCTGCTTCTGCTCAACGCACGCGAGGCCAACGGCCTCGTCTCGGGGATCCTCAACCTGAGCCAGCTGTTCGTCGCGCCGTTCGACGGGATCCTGCGCACGGACGCCCTCCACGCCGCGGGATCGACATTCGACGTCACGGCCATCGTGGCATTCGTCGGTTGGACGATCCTCGAGCTCATCGTCATCTGGGCGGTCGGGATCTTTCGGCGCGAGCCGGTCTGAGCGGCCCCGGCGCGGATAACATCCGAAAGGAAGCAACCATATGGGTTTCATCGCATGGATCGTTGTCGGCGCCATCGCCGGCTTCCTCGCCAACATGGTCATGGGCTCGCGTGAGGGCCTCCTGATGATGGTCGTCCTGGGCATCGTGGGCGGCCTCGTCGGCGGCTTCATCGCCACGGAAGTGTTCCGCGTGGGCTCCGTGAACGGGATCAACCTCGAGAGCATCGTGATCGCCACCCTTGGCGCGATCCTCGTCGTGTTCGTCTGGAACGCGATGCGTGGCGGCCGCCTCGGGCGCAGGGGAATCTAGATCGGAAGTAGCGAAGATGCCGTCAGCGACCAGGCTCGTCCGCCTCGCGCGTGCGGCGACCCTACCGGAGACTCGCGCGCTGATCGTGGCCGTGGCCCGGTCCAATAGCTTTCGCGGGCTCGCTCGGCGCGCCGTCCAGGATCGAGCCGGCCTGCTCCGCGACCTGGGGCATCCCGGCCACCCGCGTGACTTCATCCGCACGGCCGCGACGCACCCGGCCACCCGGGAGCTTGCGGACGTAGGCCTTGTCTTCCTGCCCCTCCGCTACGTCCCGCTCGGATGGGTGGCGAAGTGGGCGGCGGCAAGGGTCGTGCGCCGCTTCCTCGACCGGCCGGCGCGCTCCTTCGGCGACTGACGGATCGTCCTCGACACACTGAGGTCCGGTCCCGTGCCCTGAACTCGGGTTCGACCGAAGCCCGGTAATGACACGTCAACGGGCGTGTCTCAGCCGTCAACTCATGCTCTGAGGTCCTTTATGGCCGGAACTTCCGGATCCCTCACGACGAAGGCCCGACTCTTCGACGCCGACCGCTCGGACAGAGAGGTCGAGCTGAGCGCCGGCACGGTCAAGTCGATCGGGGACCATCAGCTCCTCTGGATCGATGCCGTCCTGAGCGACGAGGCCAGCGATACGAGGGAACTCGTGACTTTGCTGCCCTTCGATCGCGAGGCTGTGGAACGGATGTTGGGGTCGGCGCCTCGACCCCAGATCTCGATGCACGGAGCGTTCTTCCTGGTACGCGTGTTGGTCCTGCGCCCGAGCGATAAGGACGACGAACGCGTCGTCCTCGATCTCGCTGTCGGGAGGAATGTCGTCCTGACCGCTCATCGCCAACCGGTGGAGTTCCTGGCCGATCTCAATCACCGTATCCGAGGCGACACGACGCTCGGCAAGATGGACTCCGCCGACTTCGCGACCGTCCTCATGGACGGCGTCGTTACGACCTACCTGGAGCTGACCGACGAGATCTTGGCCGCCGTCGACACGCTCGACGGTAAGGCGCTCAAGGCTACGGGCCGCGATCTCCTCGCGGATCTGGTCGCCCTCCGGCATCGAATTGCCGCAGTTCGACGTGTTCTAGTTGCCCATCGGCGAGTGATCACGGGGATGGCGGGCGCAGACTTCGGGGTCATCACTGGGAAAGAGGCGACGCCACGCTTTGCCGCCATCACCGAGCGCTTCGATGGCGCCATCGACGCCATCGACGCTGCTCGCGAGGCATTGCTTGGCACGTTCGATATCCATATGTCGCGGACCGCCCAGCGCACCAACGACGTCGTGAAGATCCTCACGATCGTGTCTGTCCTGCTTCTTCCAACGGGCGTCATCGCGGGGTTCATGGGGATGAACATCAAAGCGCCGTACGCGAACGACGACCCAAGGATCTTCTGGATCGTTCTCATTGCAATCGCCCTCATCGCAGGAATCACGATGTTGGCGCTTAGGGCTCGTAAGTGGCTGTGATTCAGCTCCGTGCTCCAGTACGGACCGTGTCGTTTGTTAGCGACCCTGGCGGCCTCCACTGCGGTCCCATTGATTGGCGACATGGGCCCGCCGACTCAGGCCCGCCGGGCATGCCAGGTCCTGCCGCCATAACACCGGCCAGCCAGTCCATGTGACCGCAACGTTCGAGCTCCGTGGTCATTTCCGACCGCGCCCAGAGGTCGACGATGAATCACGCGCGCAACGAGCGCTCCGCCGCCGCATCCCATTCGTCGTGACCCTCGAGCGGGATCGTGTAGGTTGCTAGGGCGTGCCCAAATCCCTCCGGGCGCGCTCTAACCACCTGTGGGAGCGCGAGCGCGAGTCCGTGCGCGTATGCGGCCGCGGTCAAGCGCGCCGAGACTATCCCCAGAGAACGGCCCCTTGGTCATCGGGATCGTGTAGGTTGTTAGTGCATCTTCGAATCATGCCTAGCCGGCCATCTTCAATAAAAATTGGGGCAGCGCCAGCACCAATCCGTGCGCCTACCCGGGTCGCAACAGGCAGGGGACCCTGGGAGCCGGTGTGGATCGGACCAGCGTGCCGTCATATCTCAAGGGTGGCGGCGGCGCGGGGCGGTTTCTACTTGGCCGTTTGGGCCATGTCGTCGGGGTTTCCCGCGGGCGGAGCCGTCGCGGGGTGGCCCAGGATCAGCAGGATATCGCTGGAGTAGACTCGGGTCGAGAAACGCCGTAATCGAGGGCGCCCGAGTGTCCGCTCAGCCGAGTAGTCGCGAGACCGTGGCGCGGCGCGCTCTGGTGCTGCACGACCAGGCACTGGTCGTCGACCTCATCGAGCTCACGCTCAACCACGGCGTGTTCGAGGTGCGAGCGGCGCGCGACCTCGCCGAGGCTTCGGTCATCCTCGCCGAGTGGCAGCCGCACCTCGCGGTCATCGACATGGACCATGACGACAGCACGGCGCTCCTCGGGCGACTGGGGGCCGACAACCGCCTGAAGAAGCGGCTGACGCCGGCGCTCGGGCTCACGCGCCGCGGCGACCTCAAGAACAAGCTCCGGGCGTTCGACCTCGGGGTGGACGACATCCTCACGATGCCCTTCTCTCCCGAGGAGCTGCTCGCACGGGCGATTGTCATCACCCGCCGCGCGACCGGGTCGAACGTCCCGCTCGTCCCGACGATCAAGATCGGCGAGATCGAGCTCGATATCCTCGGCCGCGAGGTCCGGACCGGGAACTCGGTGATCCACCTCTCCGGTATCGAGCAGAGCCTCATGTACCTGCTCGCGAGCCGCGCCGGTCAGGTTGTCACGCGCGACGAGATCCTCGACGCGATCTGGGGCACCGACTTCGTGGCCGAGAGCAACATCGTGGACCGGCACATCCGGAGCCTGCGGATCAAGCTCCAGAACGACTACCGCCGACCGCGGTTCATCGCGACCGTCCCCGGCCGCGGGTACCGGTTCATCCCGACCTTCTCGAACGCGGGCTGGGACGGCGCGCCCGCGTCGCCGGACACCCGGCCGCACTGAGGCTGGGTCGCGAGGCTCCCGGCTGCAGCTCGCGATGACGCGCTGTGGGCGCGTCCGCAGGTTGCCGCCCCGGCGCTAGGGCTCCGGGACCCTTGCGACTATGGAGGGAGCAATCCCTCGATCATCGAAGCGTCGCCCGCAGGCGATGGTCGGGGGCTCGCGCCCACCACGGCCTGTGATGACGCCCGGTCATGACGAGCGATCTCGGCACGACCACGCTCACCTCTCAAGGCGACTCGTCGCCGTCGCCCGAGCGGGGAAGAAATCAGCGGAGAGTCGATGAACGAGCCCGTGGACCAGGAGACGCTGCGGCAGAAGTTGGGCGACGCCCGGAAGGCGTCGAGCGCCGACCAGATGATTGCCGATGCCGACCAGTCGGCCTCGGACACCGATCAGATCGCTTCTGACATCGACCAGACGGCGTCGGACCGGGACCAGACCGTCGCGGACCGCGACCAGCGCGCCTCGGACCAGGACCAGGCGACCGCGGACAAGGACCGCGCGGCCGATCCAGACCTGACGACCGCCGACGAAACAGCATATGAGAGCTCCCGGGAGGAGCGAGAAGTAGCGTCACTCGAGCGCCTAGGCAACCGGATCCCCCGCCACGCGACCGCTCGCGACCGGCACGAGGCGGCGACCGACCGGGACCGGATGGCGGACATCCGCGACGAGGGGGGCCGGGGTCGGGACGCGAACGCGGCTGACCTCGCGCTGCCGTCAACCGAGCGCGAAGCCCGGCTGCTGCGCGAGCTCGGGGAGCTGCGAGCCAAGGCCGCGGCTGACCGCGAGCGGGCGGCGGAGGATCGCGCCCGGGCCGCCTCGGACCGTGCCGACGCGGCCCGCGAGCGGGCGCGGCTCGAGGCGGAGCTGCAGGCCGCCCACCTCGACGAGCTCACCGGGGCCTACCGCCCGGAGATGGGCCGCATGACCCTCACCCACGAGATCGAGCGCGTCCGGCGGTCGGGCGGAGGGCTCGTCGTGGCCTTCGTCGACGTGGACGAGCTCCAGACGGTTAACGACCGCGACAGCCACGCCGCGGGCGATCTCGTGCTGCAGTCCGTCGTGCAAGCGGTCCGCGCGCGGCTGGGCTCGTTCGACCCGATCATCCGCCACGGCGGCGACGAGTTCGTGTGCGGCCTGGGGAGCACTGACATCGCCGAGGCGCAGCGCCGGTTCGATCTGATCGGCATCGCGGTCGAGGCTGAAGCCGGGGTCGGGATTAGCGTCGGGCTCGCGGAGCTCGAGCCGGGCGACACTGCCGCTGGGCTGACCCAACGGGCCGGCGAGGAGATGCTCGCCGTAACGGCAGCGCGTCGCGCCGCGCTGCCGCCGACGGTGAGCGGAAATGTCAGTGCGGAGGCTCGGAATCCCATGAGGGACGACCCGGCCAGACGGTGGGCGTCTCGACTGGAGGTCCGCGAAGATGCCAGCGAAGCCGCCGAAACCGATCGATGAGGCCGTGGTCCGGGCGTGGGTGGAGCTAACGCGCGCCGAACAGGGCCTGCCGACGACGATCACGGATCCGCGGATCATCGAGCGTGTCGCCGCCATCCTTCGCCTGTCGCGGGAGGAGGCGCGGCGACGCGCGACGCAGGAGCACAATCGAGAGGAGCATGGCCGAGACGACGAGCAAGTGACATCACGCTGAGCGATGGCTGGAAACGGCACTCGACGCACAAAGATCAGGGTCGTAATGCACGACGGAAACGCCGAGACCCTCTGGGCATTTGTCCTGGGTCGGGACCGCTATCAACTCGACAACATCCCATTCCTGGCGTTCGATCTCAGCCTGAACGATGTGGTCTCAGCGCCGGTCGCGGACGACATTCCGACCTTCGAACGCGTTCTCGAACGCTCGGGTCATTCGACCTATCGACTTGCCCTGCAGGACGGCGTGGACCCCGCGACCTTCCCGGAGCTCGTGGGCGCGCTCAAGGACCTCGGCTGCCGGCTCGAACGTTTCACGCCGCGCATGATCGGTGTCGACGTTCCGCCGAGCGTCGACATCCACGCGGCCTACGAGGTCATCTCAAGCGGGATGACCGCAGGAAACTGGCATTTCGACGAGGTCAACGTTGAGCATTCGCTCACATGACATTCGCCGACACTGACTGAAGGTTGAGGCGCACACTCGTCGACAGCAAAGGAGACGGGATGATTCATGACTCGGTCCGCTGGAGTCGCCTCAGGGCCCTCGTTCGCCCGATCCGGCGCGGCTTTGGTGCTTATCTCCTCCTCATCGTGCTCGTGGTATCTGCTCTGTGGTTCCTGGCGCTGGTGAGCCAGCTGGTCAGGTGACCGATTGTCGACGAGTGTCATTCGCCGACGCTGACTGAGCATTCACACGATGACCGAACCATTCGATGCGTCCCGCCTCGAACCGCTCATCGCCTTGCTCTTCGACACGTCAGCGCGGTGGGATGAGCGCGACGACGCCGCCATCGATCTCCATGCCAGTGACGACAACCGGGCTGTGGAAGCCCTCCTGGCCTTTGCATCAGACCCTGCGAACGACGAGGAACTCGGGGGAACGTGCGGTGAGTCGCTTGCCGAAATCGCTATCCGTCGCGGTTTGTCAGTGCGGTCTTGGCTAGAGCGCCTGCAACCGCTCGCGAGGCATGAGGTGGAGGCTTGGGTTCGGGCAGATCGCCCGGAGCTCATGTGACATTCGTTAGGGTCGAGCGATGACCAACGACGACACTGGACCAATGTCCCGGGCCTCTCCGCGCCCGCAGGTTGGACCTTCGACGTCGTCGAAATCAGCAATGGCGGCTGGGAATGTCGGGGCGTTGATGGCAACGGCAGGCAAGTCTCGCGCCAGGGCTCCGAGCCTGATCGCCTCTTGCTCGACTGCTGGGAAGCGGCCACGTGGGTCAACGACCAACTCCGCCGCTCACATGACATTCGCGAACGCTGACTGACCGTCCACAGGCTGACGGACCACATCACGGTCCGCGTCCAGCGACGGAGCGTCGGCCAGATCATCCGTCCCTGGCTCTGCCGCCATTGCCGTAGGTAGGAAGCCCGGGAGCCGACGCGCTAAGCGGTCGTAACGTCGGGCCCAGTCCGCGGTGCGTCACTCGACGCACGGTCGCCGTCCGCCGCAGCGGCCTCGTCCTTGCCATCCATGGCGTCTCGGAAGCCGTGCAGTGCCCTGCCCAGCGCGGCGCCCGCCTCCGGCAGCTTCCCAGGCCCGAGCACGACCAGCGCGATCACCAGGATAAGGACCAGATGCGCGGGGGACGGGCCTTCGAGCACCGCCGCAGCGTACCCCGATTCCGTCCGCGCACACCGAGAGCCGCCGGCAGGACGCCCGGCGGAGCACGTTCGACCGGTCGGCCTATGCTCGTTCCGAAAGCGACCTCCCCCGTGGGCACGAACGAACCCGTGACGAGAATGACGAAGTACCTGGTCCTGATCTACGGCAACGAGCAGACGTGGATTGATTCGACGCCGGCGTGGCAGGCGGCCAACGCCGCCCGGCACCAGGCGCTGATCGCCTCGGCCGGGGCGGCGATCCTCGGCGTCAACGAGCTCGAACGGACGAGCCACGCCGTCAGCGTGCGCGCCGATGCGTCGGGCAATCCATCGGTCACAGCAGGTCTGTTCCACGAGACGCCCGAGGTGGTCGGCGGGTTCTACATCCTGGATGCCGCGAACATCGACGAGGCGACGAGGCTGGCATCGCGCATCCCGGAGGCGACGGCACCGCACGGTGGCGTCGAGATCCGCCCGATCGCCGCTCCGGACTGAACGTGGTCGAGGCCTGACGCAAAGGTCGACGATGGAAGCTTGGCATCCGCTCCCGCGCGGAGCTCGGCGCCACGATGCGTGACATTCCCCGACGCTGACCGAGCACGGATGCGGACCACAGGCAGACGGCTGACCCTCCTTGCAGGGGCAAGGCTGAACACATACCTTGATACCCCCGGGCAAAGCAGGCGTGAGGGCATGGGGAAGTACCTGGTCTTGATCTACGGAAACGAGCACACCTGGGCCGAGCTGTCCGCGGAGTGGCACGAAGCGAACGCCGCCCGGCACCAGGCGCTCATCGCGTCAGCGGGGTCCGCGATCGTCGGCGTCAACGAGCTCGAGCCCACGACGCAGGCGGTCAGCGTGCGCGCCGATGCGGCGGGCAAGCCGGTCGTCACGAAGGGGCCGTTCCACCAGACCCCGGAGATCGTCGGCGGCTACTACCTCCTCGAGGCCCCGGACCTCGACGAGGCAATCCGGCTCGCCTCGCTGATTCCGGAGGCGACGGCAGCCCACGGTGGCGTCGAGATCCGCCCGATCGCCGCACCCGCCTGAACACGGCCGGTCGTACAGGTCGCCTTCGAATGGGTCGCGAGCGGGCGTCCGGGGAGCCTTCGCCACTCCCGTAGGACACGGTCAGGCTGCCTTCTTTGCTGGGCTGATTCCACCGACGCCAGGCGGACTCCGGCGCTCGGAGGCGGCGCGGAGCCAAACCCTACTTCGCGATCTCCCAGATGTGGCCGGCGGGGTCGCGGAAACTGGCGGTCCGGATGCCCCACGGCCGGTCGATGGGGCCGTTGAGCAGCCGCACGCCCCGCTTCGACAGCTCCGCGCACATGGCGTCCACGTCGGCGACGGCGACTGTGAACTGCATACGTGAACCGGCCTCCGGCGACGCGACGGCCGCGGGCGCGATCAGCTCCGGCGCTTCGCTGGCACTCAGCAGGTTGACGAGCGTGTCCCCGAACTTAAACACGGCGGAGTTGTCGTCCTCGTAGTGGATCGGCAGGCCGAAGACCTCGAGGTAGAACTCCTTCGCCGCGGCGAGGTCTTCGGCGAACAGGGTCACGGCATCGATCCCCTTGGCCCACGAATCCACGACGGCACCTCACTGACCGCTGACCGACCGCTGTCGGGCGCTCATCCTATGCGGAGCGAAACCGAGTCGCTGTGGAAGGCGGATCGGGCTGTCCAAGGCACCCAGCTTCAAGCCAACGGTTGAGGGGGTTCCCGTGCGCAAGATCGTGCTCTACACGCTGATGTCCCTCGAGGCTGACGTCGACGACCCCGCCGGGTACTTCAGCTCGAGTCCGGAGCCTGGTCGACCGCCGACGTTCGACCGCGCGATGGTCGAGAACGAGGCGCAGGTCACCAGGACACAGGACGCGGTGCTGCTGGGACGCCACATGTACGACGAGTGGTCGCGGTACTGGCCGACCGTCACCGACGATCCGTTCGCCGAGTTCATCAACCGCGTCAAGAAGTACGTGATGACGTCCACACCGCTTTCCACCGAATGGCGCAACGCGGAGGCGGTGCACGGGCCGCTGGAGGATGTGGTGCGCGATCTCAGGGCTCGGCCCGGCGGCGACATCGGCGTTCACGGCAGCATCACACTGGCGCAGTCGCTCCTGGAGGCGGATCTTGTCGACGAGCTGCGGCTGGTGGTCGGCCCGGCGTTTGGCTTCACCGGACGGCGGCTATTCGCCGACGTCCGCCAGATCCGCCGGCTCCAGCTTGTGAGCGCCATGCCGACGCAGAGCGGCAGCGTGCTGCTGGCCTACCGGGTGCCCTGATCGTCCAGCGCGCCATCCATCGCGATCCGTGCGCGGAGTGCCCGCTGCAAGATCACTGTCGTTCCCGACCACATGACATTCCCCGACGCTGACGGATAACGACGGATGACACCTTCGGACGCCATCCACACGGGTTGCGTGCATTCCTGAGCACCAACGACGGAGCCGAGGGGTTTCGTTGGACAGTCCCATCTGGCGCTATGGCCCCTTTCAAGGCATTCGTGAGCTAAACGCTCTGCTCGAAATCGGGCGGTTCCACCTGGCCTCCTCGTCATCGGTACGAACGGCAACCTCGCGGCGTATGCAGTCGATCAGGCCCTCGAGCCTCCCGCATTCGTGACGACTCCTGGGGGCGATCCACAATGCTGGCTGCGTCCATCGGGACGTGCAGCCATCGAACATCGGTGTTTGATGGCGACCTCAGGTGTCACCTTGTGGACTTCGAATTCGCAACCGCAATAGGTGATCTCGGCACTCCACGGGCCGGCACTCGAGGCTTTGCGTCGCCGCAGCAGCTTGCTGGACACCGGGCGGTCCCACCGATGATGTGTTCGGACTCGGGAGCCTTATGGCGTTCGCGTACTTGGGCGTCCGGCCAACCGAAGCGTCAGTTCGGCGCTGCCATGGCCTCATCGGGCCCATCTTGGCGAAAGCCAGGACGAGCTCGGAGGAAGGCAGGTATCAGGACATGCCCGCGATGCGATGTCGCTCGAGCGGTACCGGCGGGGAACTGACCACGGGTAGGGGAGCGATGGAGTGAAGCCACACAACGGTCGCTCGAGTCGTGCGTCATCACGGACTTCTGATCCGAGGAGCCACCTTGGATTCCTGATGGTGCATCGAGAGTCCGGCGCCAGCGTGTGGGTTAGCGAACCATTGACACGCCTAGTCGGTGAGGCAAACAATCACCCACTTGACTCCGTGAGTTCGTGATTGAGGCGGTCGATGGAATCCCTCAAGGTCGTCAGGGGACAGGTCAGCGCCTTTCAGCAGCGCTTCGAATCGGCCGGCCAGCGATCGATCCTGGTGTGGGATTTTCGACTGGAGCGGAAGACTGAGGCGGGCGAGCCGCTCCCGAGAGTTCCGATCGAGATGCGAGGCGTGACATTCGATGGCTCGCTCGCCGAGGGCGATTTCGCCGAAGCCCACGGCGCTTGGCACGACGGAGAAACGCTCAAGGTCACCAGGATTACGAACCTCACGACCGGCGCGATTGTGCGAGCGAGAGGCGCCACCGGGTCTGGGTTCGCCGGTGTCTTGCGCTTCGTATTCGGGCTGGTCGCGTTGGGCATCATCATCTTTGCTGCCCTACAGGTCCTTTCGAAGTAGGCGAACGCAGTAGGGCGACGGAGGCCAGAAGGACAGACCCATGGCCCGCGACGATAAGGCCGCACGCGACCAGTTCATGCGCCAGGCGCGCCAAGTGATTCAGACTTTCCGGGACCGGCACGCGGCCGACGTCAATTCACCGCTGCATCCTCTGGACTTTCTCTTGGACAGCGAAGGCAACTGGGTAGCCCGGACTTGGTACAAGCCCGCTGACGCGGGCAAGTGGGGGGTGCAGGCCGGGCACACTGGGATTCCCGCCGCGCAAGGCGGTGGTCGGATGGCGCTCGAGGACGCGTTCCGCAACCATCGGTACAAGGCGGGCGATGGAAGGAACGTCCTGTACCCAGAGCTCCCTGATGCAGCGATCGACATCGGCGGCCTGCCCGTGGAGCTCCGAACCGCCGCGAGCATGCAATACGAAGGTCGGCTTCCGCCTGGCACGATCGAGACCGCGCGGCGCGTGAGCGGCTGGTCCAAGGAGACATTCGCGACCGAGGGCCTAACGGGCTCGGAGATTGCGCCGGCCGCGGGCGGCACCAGCTCAGCGATGATGGTCCCGCCGGTGGGCGTTCCGCCAGTCGGATCGCTGGGCGCTGCGATGGGACTGGCTAATCTGACTGCTCAGCTTGCGGCTGCGTCCTACGCGGCGGCCGCGCACGCGATCGGCGTCATGGCGTCGGGCGGCCTGGCCGGGATCCTTGTCGACCAAGCTCGGCAGGCTTACGAGAAGGAGCGACGCAAGCGGCCGTGGCTCCCTCCGTTCTCTCGTCTCGTGCTTGGTCCTCCACCCTGGGCGGATCCATTGGAACGGACATTCCTGGATTGGATCGGTCGGGCCTTCTCGAGCCTCGGGTCGGGGCCCGGCCCGGAGTTTGGTGAGTCGGACCATAGGCCGACGTCAACGCCCGCCCCGAGCGCGGCGCCAACGCATACGACAGCCGCTCCAGTCGCCCCGAGGCGCGGCATTGAGGAGGTCCCTCGGCACATCGAATCGCGGCCCGCGAACGAGCCGGGTTTCGTGCCGCCGGATGTTCGTCTGTCGCACGTCTCATCCATCGCGGCCGCGTCTCCCCGGGACGCTCGGCTCTCAACGACCCGCCCGGTGGAGCGGAGTCGGACCTTTCCCGGGCCTCCCGTGCCCGTCGATGACTCCATTTCCGGGGCACCTCAGAGGCGCTACTACGCGCCAGCGCCGGTCCCGCTGCCACCCACCAACGCGACCACCGTCCGGGCCCCGTTCGTGCCTTTCGTTTCCTCCATAACTGTCCTTCCGGCCTCCTCGCACGCGTCAACGGCACCACCCGTCGCGCCTTCGGGTCCCCACCTGCCGCCGGGACCTGGCCCAACTTCGGCACCGTTCCGACCTCCGACGCTGCCGCCGATCGACCCAATCCGGCCTGCTGCACCACCGGTCATGCCGCCTGCGAGGCCGCCAGCTCCGCCTGCCGTACCGCCTGGAGGGGACGGGATCGTTTGGGGATCGAGACCTCCGTTCCCGCTGGTCCACGAAGGCTGGCGCCCAACGTTTGACGATTAACCCCAAGTGGCGCAGCCCGTCCGTCGTGCGGGGCCGAATGGGGGCTCCCGAGTAGGACGCCAAAGCGCGAGCCTGCCGGTCGACGGCGCCGTCAAGTGGCACGGCAGACGTGACGCCCAAGCCGCAGTGAAGTGCGACTTCCCGCCATTAACCGAGCGCGCCGACATCAGTGATTGTGGATAACCGCCTAGACANNCGGCGCCGTCAAGGGGCACGGCAGACGTGACGCCAAAGCCGCAGTGAAGTGCGACTTCCCGCCATTAACCGAGCGCGCCGACATCAGTGATTGTGGATAACCGCCTAGACAATTCCATTCGTCGCGCGTAGACAAACAGCCGCGGGTGTCGTTGTGCGGCGACGCCCACCTCGAGTCGCGTGCTCATGTCCAGAACGGCTGCTGGGCGCTGGTTTCCGTGGGTTGTAGCGCTGGGCGGATATTTCGAGGAGGACTTGGTCGTGCGAATTCCGACGAGCCTTATCGGCGTCCCTCTCCCGAACGTTCCTCGCTTTGGGCCGGCGCCGGTGGGTACGCCAGCAGCGCCGGATCTGTCCGCGGTCGGCCCTGGTCTCATCGCGGCGAGCCTGCCGGCTGATCGCGTTGTGAGCAATGGCCAGAGCCTGACGAGCCTAGGCGGCGATTACTGGACCGGCGTCCCATTCCAACTCGGCCAGGCGTATCCGTTCTCAACTGGCGAATGGCTGGCTGGTCCATTCCAAGTGACGGGCGCCGTCGTCACCTTCCGGGCCGCGCTCGACCCGGATACGCAGTTGACCGTCGACGTCTGCGTGTATTCACCCCAGACTCTAACGCCGCCATGGACGGAGCCTGAGGCGCCGGCGATCTCGGACAAGACCTCGAGCCCAGACGTGCCGCAGCGCGCCAACACCGCGCCGATTGGGCCCGGCGGTACCCAGGTAACTACGCCAGGCGTCGGCGACAGGCCGCGCGGGCCGATCTATACGGATCACTACGGACGAGACGTGTACTCGGCGTACGGGCCGTACTGCCGCGAGGCGGAGCTGTCCGCCGCAGTGTCGACGAGCGGTCCCTGGCAGCAACTGTCGATCGACATGAGCTCGATCCAGGGAACCGCCGCATATGTGCGGTTCGCGGTCGCGGGTTCAGGCAATGCCTACATCAACTATCTGAAGCAGGCCGCGACAGCTCCGGAGGGGCTCGACGGAGCTGATCCCGCCCCACCGCTATGGGGATTCGCGGACCTCCATTCGCACCCGATGGCGTTCATGAGCATGGGCGGACACTTTGTCTCCGGAGCCTATGCAGCCAATTCGGTCGACGCGGCTGACCTACCCGAATGCAACGCTGACCACTCGCGCGGGATCGCCGACATCGTCGTGAACAACTTCCCAGACGGGCACCAAGCCGGCGGCCGGGATGGCGCACCGAGCTTCGGGACCTGGCCATCGGTCCTCGACGGCATCCATCAGCAGATGCATCCGGCCTGGATCAAGCGCGCCTGGCAGGGCGGGCTTCGTCTTCTCGTTGCGCTCGTGGTGAACAACGAGATGCTCGCGGGGATGCACGCAGGTGCCGACGACCTGCCCCACGACGACCAGGACACGATCGAGCGCCAGATCGCGTTCTTCAACGACGTCATCGCGGCGAACGCCGACTGGATGGAGAAGGCCCGCACACCAGCCGACGCGCGGCGGATCATCGGCGCCGGGCGCCTCGCCATCGTCTTCGGGATCGAAGTCGACTCGTTTCTCGGACAGTGGCTCAACGAGGCGCAGATCAACACGCTTGCGGGCCCGAGCCCGACCCCGCAGCAGATCCACGACGTCGTCAAGACGCGTCTTCAGGATCTCCACGACCGCCTCGATGTTCGGCAGCTGAACCCGGTCCACCTCGCCAACAACGCGTTCGGCGGCACGAGCATCTACGAGGCGATGTTCAACCTGAGCAACTACTGGCTCCACCGCGAGTGGTTCGTGCCGGAGCAGGCCGAGGACCCGGGCATCGATTTCCGGCTCGATGACCCGATCCCTGGCTGGGCCGAGTTTCTCCTCGCACTGGCCGACTTCCCAGCGTTTGTAGCAATCGAATCGATCGGGCTGCCCGATTACGGCGGGATCGCACCGGGAGCCGGACATCAGAACAGCGTCGGCGCGAGCACGATCGCCACCCAGGCCCTCACCGCGATGATGGAACTCGGCATGGTCATCGACGTTGATCACATGGGCACCAGGACCGCGCAATTCGTGCTGGACCAATGCCTCGCGGCGGCGGACCCGGGCAGCAGCCGACCGTCGTACCCGGTCGTCTCTGCGCACACAACGTTCAGGGCTCTGGCGCCGCGCCGGAATTGGGGTCACGAAGATCAGCCCGAACCCGGCCAGCGATCGAACGGCGGTTTGTGGCCGCACGAATCAGCAAAATCGGAAGCGACCGCGCAAGCGATTTTGGGCCTCGGCGGCATGTTCGCCCCGATCACAGCCCAACACGACACGCTTGCCGATTCGCTGTTGAACGCCGATCCGCCGGTCCCGATCGATGCCGCCGGAACGTCCAAGAGCTACGCCCAGGAGCTCCGCCATGCGGTCGGTCTGGCCGGCGACCGTGGCGTCGGCATTGGCACCGACATGACTCTGGTCGCTCAGGTCGCGCCCCGGTTCGGACCCCTCGCGATCTATGGCCTCGCCCACGAAGGACCTGGTGGGGTCGCCGAGAAGCGGTCTCAAGCGTTCGCGCAGACGAACGGCGTCGCTTATGACCATCCCGTAGGTGGCCAGCCGCGTTTCTTTGTGCCACCGGACGCCGATGCGACCGGGAAGCTGAACCCGTACCTCGTTCCCCAAGACAGTTTCTCCGACAGCCTCATCGGTGGTGAGTACGCGTTCGCCACGAAGGTCTGGACGGCACTCTGGCTCCACGAAGCTGGGCTGCCTCCGGGAGGCGACAACGACGTACTTGCGTTGACGACTGGATTCGCGACGCCCGGCGACCAAGCGGCCTCGCTCGGCGGCCTCGCTCGAACGGCGTGTGAGCTCCTCAACGGCATCCCACTCGGCTCGTTGACGGACCCCGGAGACCCCCACGATGCGCGCCGCCAACAGGCGGTGGTGGCGGATGGGATCGGGGTCTGGAACACCATGAAGGCGGGCGCGAATACACCGCTGACGCGCTGCGTGGCGGGCAACTACACCTTCGATTTCAACGTGGACGGACTGGCCCACTACGGCTTGCTGCCCGACCTTCTGCAGGACCTCAAGAACGTCGGCGTCGGGCCGACAACGCTCACCGCGCTGTTCGGGTCCGCGGAGACCTATGTGTCCATCTGGGAGCAATGCGAGGCGATCGGCGCGCACCTCTCGGGTGGTGGCACGTTCTTCGCACGCATTCGCGAGGCGGTCACCACGGTGAACCTGCGAGCCTTCAGGCTGTAGATCTGCGGGATCAAGCGCGCTCGACCCGGCTCAGCTTAAGGGCTGCGTCCGCAGCCGGGCCAGCCGAAGCGTCGATTGATCGCGTCTGGACATCGACTCAACCACACTTATCGAAAGGAGCGGGCAACGTGGCAGAAGGCGCCAAGCCGAAACCCATCAAGACTGGTCCAGTTATCAAGCGCTCGGGCAATGCTTCCAAGAAGGCCGGACCTGGTCTCAAGAAGACCTAAGGACACCACCCCATGGCGACGGCAAGCGATCGCTACTGGGACCTAGTCAGAGAGCAACTGGCCGAAGAGCGAGCCCGAAAGAACTCCATCGAACAGCGAGGAATCGCGGTTATCACGAGTTCGGGCACGCTCGTGACGTTGCTCTTTGGCTTGACTGCGTTGGCCACGAAGGCCCAGAACTACCAGCTACCGCCAATTGCCGCATTCGCGCTGGCGGTCGCGGCAGTCCTGTTCGTACTGGCTGCCCTCGTCGGCATCGCCGTCAATTGGGCGTACTACTACATCGAAGTAGAGCCTGACGGCCTCCGAGGACTCCTCGACGAGAATTGGGCCGGTGACGAGGCAGAAGCCGCGAAGGTTGTGGCGACTGCCTGGACCGACATCATCGAGAACGCTCGCATCAACAACGCTCGCAAAGGCAAACTGCTGCGCGCCGCGATGCTGCTCGAGGCAAGCGCCCTTTCGGCCCTAATAGGGGCCGTGGCCGTCGTGCTCGGCATCCTCTGACGAATGGATCGAAGATCAGCCCGCACCTTACTCAATCGGTCTAGCGCTGCTCATGTCGATCCTTGGAGCGGAGGCCGGGAACCTCATTCTGAGAGTCAACGCAACCGGGGGTCTCTACCTGGGCGGCGGCATGACCTCTCGCATCCTGCCGCTGCTGCGAACAGGGCCGTTCCTCGGACACCTCGCGTCCAAGGGTCGAGACACCGAGTTCCTACGGGAGGTTCCCGTGCGCGTCATTACGAATACCAAGGTCGGCCTGATCGGCGCAGCTCTCGCCGGGCTCCACGCGCTCGCCGAAGACCCGTAGTGGTCTCAAATTCCGTCCGTTGTGTGAAGTGGTCAAACGGGCGGAAAGGGACGCGATCGTGGAGTGGGGGATCCCAAATCCGCGTGAGCTCAATGTTCACGCCTTGAGCTTATGGCTAGGAGGCAGACGCCGGACGGCGGGCGCGGTTGTCGCGGGTCCAGGGTCCCTTTGTGCCTTCTGGGGCACAGCGCTCCTCAAGGCCCTGTTGCGCCCTTGGCCTCGCCGTCCACCTCCTCAATAGCCACGGCAGGCCGATCGCCCAGGATGGCACCGAGCTCGGCGCGAGTCCGGATGGCGAGCTTTCCGTAAACCCGAGCGAGGTGCACTTCAACGGTTTTCGGACTGATCAGCATCGTCCGCGCGACCTCGTTGTTCGTGTATCCGCGGGCAGCGAGTCGGGCGGCCCTCAGCTCCGTCGGCGTCAGTCCTTGCCCGGCTCGTCCTCTGCCACCCAGCCGCACCGTGGCGTCGCGAGCGCGCCTCGCCCAGAGCTTGGCTCCTGCCTGTGTGAACGCCAAGTCCGCGGCCGACAACCATCGGTTCGCCTCGGAGCGGTGTCCGGCACGTCGCTCCAGTTCGCCGAGGAGCAGCATGCTCCGAGCATGATCGAGTCGGAGCTGCTCCTTCCCACTCAGCTCTACGGCTTCCCTCGCCACCTCGAGGGCCGCCCGCGTCTCGCCGCTCGCCGAGTGGAGCAGGGCGCGGCAGCGCAGGGACGACGCCCGCGCCCAGCCACGGTCGAGTCGCACTGCTGCCTCCTCGAACACGTCGAGCAGTCGGCGCGCGTCCTCCAAGCGGCCCACGCCAACCAGTGCCTCGATGAGTTCCGGGAGGAACGGGGCTCGAGCTGGTTCGAGTGACGCCCCCAGCGCGATCGGGCCCACCATCGGCTCTAGCGCCAGGACGGCATCGCGCGGCTCTCCGATCGACAGGGCGACGATCGCGGTCGCCCAGTTAGCCCAAATGGCTGATACGGGGAGGGCCCCTCCCTCAATCAGCCGGCGGACGGTTCGGACGCGCGTTCGCACAGACCGCACCTTGCCAAGCCACGCGGCGCTGAGCGCGGCCATGGTCGTCGCGGCGCACTGCAAGGCAGGGCTTTCGAGCCGCGCTGCAATCTCCATCGCCTCACGGGCATCTCTTTCCGCGGCCCGCAGCTCGCCTCGCCAGCATTCCGTCCAGATCAGGTGCGAGGTCGCCATGACCGCGTCGCTTTCGAAGCCACGCTCGAGGAGGTCTCGTTTGAGCCGCCCGAGCAGGGCGATGGCCCGATCTAGGTCGCCAACGTAGAGCGCGATGTCACCGGCGATAAGGCTCGGTCGCGTCTCGACCGCGAGGTGGGCATTCGGGTCCTCGAGCTCGAGCGCACGATCGATCTTCGCCTGGTCGAGACCCCGCCCGAGCAGGACCTCGGCGATGGCCGCTGCGCCGAGGCTTTCGGCGAGCGCGGCTTGATCCTGGGTCGTCTTCGCATGCTGCAGCGACCGCGCCGCGTGCTCGAGCACGCGGTCGAGCTGGCCGGAGTTCATCAGGGCATAGGCGAGGCTCCGCTCCAAGCTGGCCAGGACGATGGGGTCACTGGTCGAGCGGATGGCCTCTTCGAACATATCGATCGCTTCGCCGAACCCGGTGCGGGTGTACTCAATCTGCCCCAGCAGACGTAGCGCGTCGGCACGGGCCCCAGAGTTGGAACCGGCAAGCGGCCGGAGGAGTCCTTCCGCCCGCGCGAGGTCGCCGGCATGAAAGGCCAACTCGGCGACCAGCAACGTTCGCCTCGTCAAGTGCCTCCGGTTCGTGGGTGGCGTGAGCTCCAGGGCCTGGTTGGCGAACGCGGCCGCCGCATCGACGGCACCGCGCCCGCGTGCGTGCGCTGTCGCCCGGTCGAGCATCCCGGCGAGCCGAGCATTGGGCGCTGCGGTCGCCGCAGCGAGGTGGCGCGCTCGCTCTTCGAGATCGCTCTCCCCGCTGGCGAGGCGGCGATGGATGTCCGCGCTCTCAGCGGGTGTGAGGCTGCCGTAGAGCACGGTCCGGTAGATCGGGTGCTCAAACCTGATGCGCCCAGCCTCGAGCTGCACCACCCCGGCCAGCTCGCCCCGGTGAAGCTGGTCTCGAACGGCCTGGAGGGGAAGGCCAGCGGCCCGGGCGACCTGGCCGGTGCGGGGGTTAGCCATTGCGGCCGCGAGGCGGAGCAGACTCTTTGTCTCGTCGTTCAAGCCCGCTAGGCGGCGTTCGACGACCGCCACGAGACCTTCGGGCAGTGGCTGGCCGGCCAGCCGGGACCGGGTCGAACGCGCGAGCTCGATCGCGAAGAGCGGATTGCCGGCGGCCTCCGACAGCAATCCCCGCCACTCCGTTGCCGGCACATCTCCAACGCCGTGGTCGCGCACGACCTCCCGCAGCGATGTCGCGTCAAGCGGTCCGAGGCTCAGGTACTGCGCCTCGAGGCCAGATCTTGGGCCGAGGAGCCAGCTCGCGGCTGCGAGCTCGGTCGAGCGAACACTGACCAGGAGGCTCACCCCCGGCTCGTGGCCACGGCGCAGAGCAAACGCGAGGGCGCTCTGCGACGAGGAATCCACGAGGTCGACGTCGTCGATGGCGACGAGGACGGAGCCGACGCGCGTTAGCGCGCGCAGCGCTCCGAGCGTAGCGGATCCAACCACTCGTGGATCGAGCGGACCGTGGGCGGGTTCTTCGCGTCGCAATGCAATTCGGAGAGCGTTGGCCTGACTGGGAGGCAGGGTCTCGAGCGCGTGGTCCGACAGGTCGAGCAGCAGGTCCGCAAGAGCCGAGAACGCGACGGTCCTTTCCGCTTCGGTCGCTTGAGCCACGAGGGTGGTCTGTGTGCCGGTGCGCGCGCGGCGCACGGACTCCGCCCAAACCGCGGTCTTGCCGATGCCAGGGTCGCCCGTGACGACCAGCGCGCGCGGCCGGGCGGCGGCGACCCGGAGGAATTCCTTGATTCGACCGAGCTCCGAGGATCGACCAACGACGGGACCCATTGACGGACTCTCGCATAGCACCACCGAGCCTGCAAAATCCGCCGGTGTTAGGGATTCCACTGACGCGCTTGCCGGTTCGACGCCGATAGGGTCCGGACGAGCCATTTCGATCTCAGCCCCTGATGGGAGACGAGCACGTGGACCGGCGAGTGAGCTGCTTCATCCTGATGGTGGTGGGCGGTTTCGCCGCCACGGGTTGCGGGGGAGCCAGTAGCCCATCGCTCACCCCACCCGCCTCCGTCGGGGAGAGTGGTTCGCCTGCGACATTGTCGACCCCGACGGGCTCGGCCTCGAGCGCCGGGACGTCCGCTCCGATCGGTGACCTGTGCAAGCTCCTCACCACCGACGAGATCAAGCAGGTCACGAGTCGCACTGTGACGTCGAGCGGTCCAGATCCCGCGCTGGGGTCCGGTGAACCCTCCTGCCAGTGGAACCTTGCCCCGCCCTATGCCGGCGCGGCGGAGGGCGATAACGTCGAGATCACGGCCCCCTCGGGAAACGTTCTCAGCGCTGCCCAGCAGATCGCGCTGGATCGGCAAACCAACCCCGGCGGCCAGACGGTGCCCGGGATCGGCGGCGACGCCTACGCCTTCGTCGCCGATGGTGCGAACCTCTCGATCGTGAAAGGACAGGTCTACGTGACCCTGCGCGGCCCGAACGAGGACGGCTGGCCGGCCTTTCTCGAGGACCTCGGAAAGGAGGTCGCCGCGCGCCTCTGAGCGCGTCTCGGCTTGATGCGACGAATGACCAGACTGCATCTCGTTCTGCTCTATCTCGTGACTGCTGTCGTGGCGGTCGCGTGCGGTGGCCCGACGCCGAGATGAAAAAACGACGTGGCAGGCCCACAGATCTTGGGTCCGCGAGTCTCGGTGCGGTCGTGCTGTTGGCCGCGGCACTCCTGGCCGGGTGCGCACCGGACCAGTCGTCGCCCGGACCGGCGTCCGGCTCCGCGGCGCCGATGCCTCCGGCCGCGCACGTCGCCCCCATCGGCGCGACCGCCTCGGTCGATGCAGCCTCTTGGGCGCTTGTCGATCGTCTGGCCGCGCCCTCGTACACCGCCGACACGACCGCGGCACTCGTCGAAGGCCTCGCCCGTTCAGGGATCGGCACGTACGACGACGCTTCGAGCGCCGCGCCCACGCTGGCCCTAACAGGGCCGGCCAGCCCATTCAGCCTGCTCTCGTTCCAGGCCCACGCCCTCGCAGTCGGCGCCTGGGCCGGCAGTGACTTCACCGGCGCCGAACTCGACACGGTCGTGCCATTGCCCCCCGACTTGACCGGAGTGCCGACCACGTCGCAGCTCCTCGCGGCATACGTCGCCACGGCGGACTCACCCGGCGGCAACCTGTCGCGGGCGTTGATGGCCGGCCAGGACCTGCTAGCTCCCACCGGGCTGCATATTCCTGCCATCGTCTTGGTCCTGTTTGCCTCGGACGTGGCGACCGATGGCGGTCGCATCGCCGCGCCGGCCCCGACCGTGAGTGCGGCGGCGCAGGGAAACCTGCTCCTTTCTGGCACAGCAGTGGGTCTAAACCCAGGCCGGCGTGGGATCGAACTTGCCGTAGCTACCGGGATCTGCTCGCAGACTGCGAACTGGATCAGTGGGGCGATCGCGAGCCTGTTCAACGCAATCAAGTTGGCGACGCCCGCGGGCGGTGTGGGCCGCATCATCGCCGGCGTCTGGAACTGGCTCGTCGGTGTCGGCCAGGCCTTCGTCCAGAACCTGATCAGCTCCGTCACCGATGTCGTCCTGGGCACGATCCGGAGCATCGCCGAGACGATCGCCGGGGTGGCTGAACAAATCGCGTCGCTCCTCCCCCAGGCGGTTTCCGTTCGGGCGAGCAGTGCCACCGGCGGAGGCGCCACCTTCTTCCTAGGACCCGACCCGTTGACGGGCACGTTCACGGTCACCGTCACTGCCGGCGATCTGCCCGACTGGCCGGCCGTTCTATCCGACTGTGCGCAAACGGCCGGCGTGGCCCTGCCTGACTTCCATCCGAATGCGGTGCCGTTGACCTGGGGTCCCCTCGAGGCACCGGCCAACCCGCTCCTGTCGACGACCGGGTCCGACCCGATGACCGACGGGAACGGCCTCGCGAACTGGGGCTTCGTGACCAGCGTTGATCCGGGCGATCCGAAGGGGGAGCAGCGCAACCAGATCGACTACCTGCCCGTGGCGGTCCACCGGCCCGAGCTCGATGCCGCCCGTCAGCGCCTGAGCAACGTCCTTCTCGGCTCGATCCCGGACCTGTTGCGGCCATTTGTGGGGGCGATCTTTGCGCCGTACCTTGACGGGCTCCAAGCCCGCCTGAACGCACTCCTCGACGCGCATGGTCGCGGTGCCGCGGTGATCGTCTTCCACGATCAGGCGCCATCGCCGCCGCCTCCCACGCCCAAGCCAACGCCGACGCCGTGCGAGACGAGCGGTGGCGCCGTCGGCCCGGGGGTGTACTCGGGCACGATCACCGAGACAATTCATCGCGACGCAACCAGCGGGACGATTCACGACGTTGCCGATGGAACCGGACAAGGTCCGATCAGTTTTCGCGTCGCGCAGAACGGCTCGATCAGCGGGTCGTGGTCGTTCAGCGAATCGCTGGTAGATACGTCGACGTCGCCTGGAGACGTCACGGTCGTAAAGGTCACCGGAGCAGTGACGAACGGTCAGATCGGCGGCACGGTCTCGGCGGTCCTCCAGAGCGGGAACATTCAGCTGACCGAGCTGATGAGCGTGAACGGCGTCTCCGGTAATGCATCGACGTTCAACGTTGCTTGGCCCGCCGGCCAAGGCGGTTTGGCACTCGTTCCCCGATGCGATGGCGGCGCTTCGCTGCAGCACACCCTTTCGGGCTTCTTTTCGGGGCTCGTGAGGATCGACGTCGCGCGGACGGGGCCCTGATCCGGGCCTCTTCGCAGCCCGGCACAAGGATTCTCCGAGGAGCGCGGGGCGCCTGACCTTTCCCGTATGACGACGTTGCTGGTGCTCATCTTGGGGGCGCATT
Organism: Chloroflexi bacterium UBA5189; assembly: GCA_002413045.1. Classification (GTDB taxonomy): domain Bacteria; phylum Chloroflexota; class Limnocylindria; order Limnocylindrales; family CSP1-4; genus UBA5189. The sequence goes on along the minus strand of DHWF01000001.1, from coordinate 22,181 downwards.
CAACGAGGCCGTTCGCGTGGTGCAGCGCATAGGTGTGGTCCCCGGCGTACGGGCGGAACGGATCCTCCGCATCGAGCTTCAGTCGAGCCCGAGTTACCAGTATCGGGATAATGGCGGCGACGAGGAACACCTCGACCCCACCGGAATCGCGGCTCATCGGCTGCTCCACTCTCAACACCAGATCGGCGAGCAGGAACGCGCCGAGAGCCAGCAGCAGCAAGCCTGGGATGAGAATGCCGGGTGAAGACGACCTCATCGAGGCCATCGTCCTCGTCCAGACGACTTCGCAGACTAGGCGGCGGCCCGCGAGGCGATCGGCGAGATACGCCCAAGTTCGCCGGGCGTTCGGGCGCGCCGATTCTCGCCTTCGCTCACGGCACGATCTGGGCCAGGACATCGGCGTTGAGAAGCTCTCGTCCGGAGGCGCAACGTTCCTTCAGAGACGGTCATTTCACACGGTTTCGTGGTCAAAGCACGGTCTTTCGCGCCCCAAGCCGAATCGTCCGTGCCGCGGATGTAGACGATGTGCGAAGAGCGACCGCCCTCGCACACGACCGTGGGTGGCCGCTCGGCATCCGCGGCGGGGGTCACAACGTCGCCGGGCACGGCACGGTTGAGGACGGCCTGGTGATCGACTTGGGCAGCCTCCGGACCGTGACTGTCGACGCGAACACGAGGATGCTCAGCGTCGGGCCGGGCGCGACGCTCGGCGACGTGGATCGGGCGACGGAACCATTCGGGCTCGCCCTGCCTGTGGGTGTCGTCTCGCAGACCGGGATCGCCGGACTCACGCTCGGCGGTGGGATGGGCTGGCTCGTCCGCAAGCACGGGCTCACGGTCGACAATCTCGTCGCGGCCGAGGTCGTCACCGCGGCCGGCGACCTCGTACGCGCGGACGAAACGGGGAACCCGGACCTGTTGTGGGGCCTGAAGGGCGGTGGCGGGAATTTCGGGGTCGTGACGTCATTCACGTACCGTGCTTACCCGCTCGGCCCGCAGGTCTACGCCGGAAACCTCGTCTACCGCAGGCCAGCATGGCGCACCGCAATGCAGGCGTTCCGTGACTGGACCGCGGAGCTGGACGAGTGAATGACCTCGATCATCAGCTTCCTCGTTCCACCGCCCGAGTTCGAGCTCGGTGAGGAGTGCGTGCTGCTCATCGGCTATGCGTGGGCCGATGCCGACTTCGCCGCAGGAGAGCGAGCCGCCGAGCCCCTGCGTCGTGCTGCGCCACCCGAGATCGCCCTTGTCGAGCCAACGCGCTGGGTCGACTGGCAGTCCTCGATCGACTTCGCCCTGCCAGCTGGGGTTCGCGCGTACTGGAAGAACGCGTTCCTGGGGCCCCTCGACGACGGCCTGATCGACACCCTGATCGACCATGGCGCGCGTCAGACCTGGCTTGGTACGGGTTTGGACCTCCCATCACTTCGGGGGGGCCTTTGCCCGGGTCCCTGAGGACGAGACGCCATTTCCAAACCGCTCGGCGCCGTATTGGCTCAACATCTGTGGCTTCTGGGGTGACGCCTCGAACGACGCCCACCACACCGCGTGGGTCCGCGACGTCCACGCCGGGGTCGCGTCCTCGTCGAGGCTCGGTGGCTATGTAAACGCCCAGACGCGCGATCCGAACCAGCGAGACGCGCATCAGCAGGCGCTCGAGGTATACGGCCCGGAAAAGCTGGAGCGGCTCGTTGCCCTCAAGCGACGGTACGACCCCGAGAATCTGTTCCGATTGAACCACAACATCCCGCCGGCCTGACGGCCGGCGAGTCCGACGCCGCAGCCTTGTCTGGTCCAATCGGCGGGCCCGCGTTGAACGTTGGGGTCGTAGGCCACAACGTGACGATCCCTGCCCGCCTCGGGATGATTACGGCGCGACGCGTCGTCGTCGGTCGGCGATGGCGACGGACCGGCGTGGCCGGGGTACTCGACGCGGTGCGAGGGGCGGCCGAACAATGCGCCGCATTGCGCCTAACGCTGCAGACCGAGGACAAGAATGTCGCGGCACTGCGACTCTACGATCGGTATGGATTCCGCCCGGTGACGGGAATGCGACACCTCATGCTGGGCCTCGCACGGACCGGCCATGCGACGGATTGAGGCTAGCCATGCGAGCTCATGGAGCGGGCGCCATCACGTGACATTGGCCCACGCTGAGCGATGACGCACAGATCTCACCTGCTGGTCGACTCCCTGCGTGCTCATTGGAGAGGTGCGAAGCCAAGGGTGGAGAGCGCAGCAGCAATCGCCTGATGGCCAGATTGGTTCAAATGTGTGTGATCATCCATGAGGAACGAGCCAGCGTCAGCCGTACCCTTTGATCCGTTCAGGGTGTGATAGGCGTCGGCGCACTGGCCGCCATGGACGCTCATCTCAAAGCACTGGGCGGCCACGAAGGCACGATCGGTGGCGCCCGTCGGTGCGGCGGCCGCGGCGGGCGTGGCCGGGTCCCCGATCCAGTCGTTGAAGACGGTGACGATGCGGATGATCGTTGAGTTCTTGCCGATGGACTTGCAGAAGCTCAGTGGCTGCCCGGCGGGCGTGAAGCATCCGCGGAGCTCGTCGATCTGCGTCAGGATCTCGTCGAGGGTCCGTTTGTACTCGGCGGCCACCCGACCGATGCAGCTCGGCGTGACCACGTCCCAGTGGATCACGCTCAGATCGGCATTTGCCGCATCGCACGGGTTGTCGAACCGATTCCAGGGCGTGTCGTTGAACCCGACACTGATCACGATCACATCCGCTCCTGCGAGAGCGTGGCGAAGGGTAGTGTCGGACAGGATGTCGTTAAGAAGCGAGGTGGCCTGCACGCCCGGCAACGCCGAGAACTCGATCGAGGCCAGGTTCTGGACGTCGACAGGGACGCCGGTGGCCGCGCTGACCGCTTGCCCGTACAGGTGGACATAGTCCGTGCACGGCGCGCAGCCGCCGCCTTGGCTCTGGGCAAGCGAATCGCCGATTGCCACGAGCGACAGATGTCGGACCGCCGGCGAGGAGTTGGGCGCCTGTCCAGTGGCAGGAACACCGGCGTTTGGGCGAACTGCCGTCGACGGGCTGGCGCCGCCCGGTGTTGCCGAATCGCACCCGGAGACCAGGATCGAACATGCAGCCAGGGCAAGGAGTGCGCGTCCCGCGGCCTGTCGTGGTCTCATCGAACTGCCTCCGTGGTGAACGAGGCCGTCCGACATGCCCGGACATTTCCTCGCCGGCAGGTAGATGCCTGGCGAGTCACTGATGTCCCAAGGGGCGCCCGCCCCGATCGACCGTCGGCACAGACGGTCTTCATCGTCGTGCGGTCGACTGCAGAAGACTCGCGTCGACGGGACACGGGCCGCTCGAGAAGCATCTACGTGACATGACCAACCGAGCCTCCGACCAGGCTCATGCGCTCGATTCGATCGTCGGTCGCGCCGCCGCCGGCGAGGAGCGCGCGTTCGCCACCCTGGTTCGGGCGCACCACGAATCGATGCTGCGCGTCGCTTTCGTGATCACGGGGGACCGGGAGGTCGCGGCCGACGCGGTACAGACCGCGTGGTCGGTGGCGTGGCGTCGGCTCGGCACGCTCAGAGATGCCAGCGCGATCAAGACCTGGCTCGTGGCGATTGCGGCGAACGAGGCGCGCCTGAGCCTCCGACGCCAGCGCCGCCGAGCCGTCGTCGAGCTAGCCATTACCCCGAACGGCGACACAGACGACCCGGGCAGGCGGATCGCGATTGTCGACCTGCAGCGCGCCATGCGCGGCCTGTCCGCCAACGACCGGATGCTGCTCGCTCTCCGGTTTGCCGCGGGCCTGGAATCTGCTGAGATTGCCGGGCACCTGCAGCTCTCCGCGTCCGGTGTACGAAGCCGGCTCGCCCGTCTCCTCGAACGTCTTCGACGGGAGCTCGACCATGTCTGACCCGACAACCTTCGAACGACGACTCGCGGACGCTTTCACCCGCTATGCGGACACGGCTGTCCTCGATGTCGATATCGATGAGATCGCGACGACCATGGTCGCCCTGACCTTGCGGTCACCTCGCCGCGACGGCGTGGTCGCGGGCCTTGCGTCGAGGTGGCCGCGTCGGACACTCGTTACCGTCGGGCTGCTCGTAACACTCCTGGCTGCGGTCCTCGCGGCCGCGTTGATCGTCGGCTCGCACCGTCGCGTACCGCTGCCGTTCGGGCCCGCTGCGAATGGGCTGATCGCCTTCGACTCGGGCGGCGATATGTACGTCGGAGACCCCGTTACGGGACAGTCACACCTCGTGCTCGGTGGGCCTGGGACGCAGTCCGATCCGGCGTTCTCGCCGGATGGGTCCCACCTCGCGCTGATCCAGTCAACGAGCGTGTCCGGCAAGGACGACGTCGTGGTCGTCGGCGTCGACGGGTCCAACCCGACCGTGGTCACGCCCCGACCGCTGACCAACCTGACCTGGCTCGACTGGACGCCGGACAGTCGGCAGGTCGTGCTCGTCGCGGCGGTCGGCGGCCATCAGGGCTTGCTGCTGGCGGACGCGACGGGCGCCGGGATCCGCACGCTCGTCAACGACGTCGACGTCGACATTCCGGTGTTTCGACCGCCGGATGGCGGCGAGATCATGTTCCGGGCAGACACCCCCAACGGATCGGGTATCTTCGTCGTCGATGCAGATGGATCGCATCGCCGGGCGCTCATCGCGCCGGCCGCGACGACGAACCCCCAGTTCGACCTCCGTTCGCCGCAGTATTCACCGGACGGAGGCCGGATCGCGTACATGGCGTGGGACGACGTCCGCCGCGTGATGCGTATCTTCGCGATGAACGCTGACGGCTCCGGTGCCCACCAGCTTGCGAGCGATCCACAGGCGTGGTTCGAAGGCTGGCCGATCTGGTCACCCGACGGCACCCGGCTCATCGAGACCCGCCAGTTCTACGATGGCAGTGGCCACCCGCTCGACAACACGCGTCCGTACGCGGTGGCCTGGGTCGACGGCCGGACGCCGGCCGTCGAAACCGGGCCTCCAATGACGACCGGGTTCCAGCACGCTGCCTGGTCGCCGGACGGCACGGAGATCCTCGTCCAGGGCAACGACCAGCAGTTGATCCTCGACCCGAGTGGCGGCCCGTGGCACGCCACCCCGTGGACCTCGAATGCCTACCCGGCGTGGCAGCGAGACGCGCCCCGATGAGGGCCGGCCTTCTCCATAAGCGGGCTGGACCGGGCGTACCAAGTCCTTGCAGTCCTATGTTGTGACGCTGACCGAATGCGGTGGGAGGGTTTGACGGCGTCTCAGGTTGTCGCGAGGGTCCCCGATGACCAGGGTCTTGGCGCTTCTCGTTGTGTCGCAATTACCGGATGCATGAGCGCAGCGCCCGCCGACCGTGCCCTGACGATCGACACCGCGCCCGCGTTCAGCCCCGCGCCTGGCGTGGCCGAGCAGTGCGGTCGCGTACGAAGGACCGGTCGATTGAGGGAGCGCCTCGGTGAATAGGCTGCCGTGATCTGGGCCTTTCTTGCCATTGCGAGCCTGGCCTCCGTCATCGATGGCCCGGCCCTTCGCCATGGTCCGATCCGCGCATATCTCGCTTGGTACCGGAACGCAGACCTACCCGCCGTCGTTCGGAACGTTCTGATCGTAGCTCCCTACGCCGGCGCATTTGTGCTCCCGCTCGCACTGCCAACCACACCATTCGCACTCGGTGCCTGGGACCCGCCGACGGCTCGATCCCTCCGGGAGCGTGCGGCCTCTCCGGCTCCTCCCTGCGTGGCTTTCTGGTTCTCGGGGCGGCTGCGTGGGGCGTTCTTGCCGGGGGCACCCAGATCACCCTCGTCGTCGCACCATCGTCCTCGATGGGCCTAGGTTCTCTGAGTGGTTGCCACGCCCGGGCGGCTGCCGAACGAGGTCATTCGCGCTCTTGAGCGACCGGCTGCCGGCGATCGGTGGTCTGCCGTCGCGGCTGGCTACCAGTGGCACGGGCTAAGGTGGGGAGAGCCGCGGAACGCCCCGATGCTGCTCGTCCACGGCGTCACGTCCGACAGCGGAACGTGGTGGAGGATCGGACCAGCGATTGCCGCGACGGGGCGTCGGGTCATCGCGATGGATCTACCGGGTCACGGCCGAACGACCCGCTGGCGGGGACGCCATCGCTTCAGCGAGACGGCGGAGGACGTCCGCGACTTGATCGATGCCTTAGGCCTTGAACGGACGGGCGTGGCCATCCTGGCCCATTCGTGGGGTGCGAGGGTTGCCGCCGCACTTCCAGCAGCAGGTGTCGCGCCTCGACCCTTGATTCTCCTCGACCCGCCCGCACTAACGCTCGCGGAGCTCGAGGCGATGACCCACGACCCGGAGGAGGCGCCCCTGCGCGCCGTGGCCGATGCCATTCCGTTACTGCGCGCCGCCCACCCCGACTGGTCCGACGGAGACGTCCTCGCAAAGGCCGAGTCGCTTGCCCTCTACGATCGAGAGGCCGTCCGCGCAATCCTCCTTGGCAACGGTGCCTGGGACGCGGGCCTAGAGCAGCTTCGGCAACCCTCCTCGGCTGCCGTCGATGTGTGGCTGCTGCGGGGCGATCCCACATCGGGGAGCCTCACGCGCGACGATCTCCTTTCGGCGTTCCAGGAGCGCCTCGGGCCGGACCACCTTGTCACGATCCGAGGGGCAGGCCATGGACCACACCGAACTCACCCCGTCGAAACGGTTGCGGCCGTCCGGCGAGCGCTCGGCGACGACGCAGCACGTCTTCTTTGAGGGGGCCTTGTCGCGGCGCTGCGAGGTCGGGCAACACGCCGGACGCCGAACCCTTCGACCACGACGTCTGCGTGGCGATGCCTGGCGCAGCGACCTACCACTCATTAGTCGATTTGTCGGTCGTGAAACCATGACTCGCTTCGTCCGACGAGGCGTCGAGCCACTACCGCGTCGGTCGGGGGCATCGGGGGCGTTGACGGGCTCCCGGAGCGCACGACGGCACGGTCGCTCGCCCGCGCTGGGATCATGCCGCCTACGTGGATGCCCACCCATGTTCCCGGGCCACCTCGGGCCACTCGCCGGAGGGACACGCGTGACCGAGTTCGGTCTTGACATTGCTCGTTGTTGGTCCCGGGATATCGTTGATGACGCAACAACTTCGATGCGGTGGTTCTGGCTCTCAGAACTCTGGTTGAAGCAGGCAGTGAACGTGGTCGGCTCGGGAAGCAGGACACTCTGCCAACTGAGTGACTGAAGCTCGGGAGGCCGCGTTCTAGCGGCGCCCGCGACGGTCGCAGTCCGGTCAATGGCGTGGCCAAGCGCCGTTGGCTGCCTCCTGGGCAGATCGCGCCAATCCGCAGCGCCGGTCGCCGTGCGCGCTTTCGAGCAGAGGTGCCAACGGCCACGGGGGTCGAGGTGGACGCCGGTCGATCAGGGAGCTGCCACCGTCGTACCCGGCGTCGGCGCGGGCGCGTGCCAGCGCATGCTCGGTGCCAGGACCGTCTCGGCGGCCTTCGGGCCCCAGGTACCCGGCCGGTAGGGGAGCGGCGCATCGGGCGGGTCCAGGATTGGGTCCACGATCCGCCATGCGGCCTCAACGGTGTCCTCGCGCGCGAAGAGCATCTGGTCGCCCCGCGCGGCGTCGCCCAGGAGCCGCTCGTATGGTGGACGCTCGGTGCCGCTCTGATGCGCGGCGAAGAGCTCGACCTCCTCGCCGACCATCCGTTCTCCCGGCCGCTTGGCTCGCGCGCTCAGAGAGATCGACATGTCGGGCGTGAGCCTGAACCGCAGGTAGTTGGCATCGCGAGGCTCCCGCTCGCCGAAGACATCCAGCGGCGGTCGCTTCAGCTCCACCAGTATCTCGGTGGCCGTCAGGGGAAGGCATTTCCCGGTGCGGATCACGAACGGCACGCCCGCCCACCGCCACGTGTCGAGGTGGAGCCGCACGGCCGCGTACGTCTCGGTCCTCGAGTCGGTCGCCACGCCGACGACCCGTCGGTAGCCGGTGTACTGGCCCCGCACGACATCTGCCGGCCTGAGGGGCCGGATCGAGTCGAGGACCTTGAATTGCTCGTTGCGGATGGCCTCGGGCGTCTGGCCCGAGGGCGGCTCCATGGCCAGGATGGTGAGCGACTGGAGCAGATGGTTCTGGACGACGTCCCGAATGGCACCGGTGGCGTCGTAGAACGCTCCTCGATCTGCCACGTCGAACGCCTCGGCCATGGTGATCTGGACAGAGGCGACGTGGCGCTCGTTCCAGATCGGCTCGAGGAACCGGTTGGCGAAACGGAAGTACAGCAGGTTCTGGACCGGCTCCTTGCCGAGGTAGTGATCGATCCGGAACACCTGCCTCTCGGAGAACACCGATCGGAGGACCGCGTTGAGCCGCCGGGCGCTCGCGTGGTCTCGGCCGAATGGCTTCTCGACGATGACCCGAGCGCCGGCGGCGCAGCCGGATCGTCCCAAGAGCTGCACGACCGTACCGAACAGGGCCGGCGGAATAGCCAGGTAGTGGAGCGGATGCGCGGCCGCGCCGAGTTCTGCGCGAAGTCGCCGGAAGGTGTCGGGGTCGTCGTCGGAGCCGGCGACGAACCGGATCATTGCCTGGAGCCGCTCGAGGACCGAGGGATCCGCGAGGCCGTGCGCCTCGAGGCTGGCCTGCGCCCTCGCCCGCAGTGAGACGACATCGCCGTGACGGGCGACCCCGATGATCGGCATCGCCCAGTCGTCATCACGGATGAGGCCGGCCAGCGCGGGAAAGATTTCCTTATAGGCGAGATCGCCGGTCGCCCCGAAGAAGACGAACGCGTCCGACCGCGTCGAGCCCGCCGTATCGCGAGCGGGTCTGCTATTGGGCATGCGGGCTTCCTCCTCGCCTGTCTGCTGCGACGGTCACGTGGCCGGTTTGCACGCCATCGTCACCTGAAGACTCGATTCCTGCCCTCAGCAACGGACCTTCGCTGCATTCTGGGCATGAGCATGATCGAGGCATGAGTCGCCGACTCAAATGTATCGGCCTCTCAAGGACGCAGGGCGGCGAGTTGCCCACTTCCTCGCGCGCGATCCTTATGTCAGGCGCCATTCAGGCGCCGGGATTCACATGTGCGCCGGCCTGGGTTGTGGCTCAAGTGTGGCGTCGCGACTCGCACGGATGCCCGTGCGGCCACGCCGGCGACGAGGATCGCTGCAGCTGCGCGCAGGGCGCGCCCGAGCGGTACGTCGGGCGGATCTCCGGCCCCTTGCGCGACCGAATCGACGTGTGGGTCACGCTCGCCCGGATAAAGGCCGCGGCAATGGTGTCCGGCCCCGAGCCAGAATCTTCGGCAGTCGTCGCCGCGCGGATCGCCGCGGCCCGGGCGCGACAGCAGGCGCGGCTCGGCGGGCGCCTCAACGCGCGGATCAGCGGCCGCGCGCTGCGCGTCGTCGCGGGACTTCACACCGCCACCGCCCGGCATCTGGCGGAGCTCGCGGACGCCGAGCTGCTGTCCGGTCGAGGCACGGAGCGGCTCCTGCGGGTTGCGCGCACGATCGCCGACCTGGCGGATGCGGGCGACGTCGGGCTGGAACACCTCGAGGAGGCCGCCCGCTGGCGCCCGCCGTCCACGCGGCCTCCCGTCGCGCTGGCGGTCTGACCATGCTCGGCGTCGGATCTGGACCCGGGGAGCTCGGCGCGGCGCCGACAGCCCCGCCGCCCGCGGTGATGCCCGCCGCGGATCGCGACGCACTGGCGGTGTTGTTGTCGGTCCAGGGCCTCGGCCCGTTGACGCTCGCCCGCCTCGTCGGCCGGCTCGGGACGCCGTCGGGGATCCTGGCCCTCGCCGCGAGCCCGAACGCGGCGGCACAGCTCGTCGAGGCCAGCCGATCCGATGCGGACGCGTGGCACGCGATGCACCCCAGCGTCGCGGCGGCACTTGTCGAGGCGGCGGGCGATGCGCCGTCGATCCTCGGCGAGGTCCGGCGGATGGGGATCCGGGTCGTGACGCCGACCGATCCGGACTACCCGCGCCGCCTGCTCGCGATCGAGCTGCCGCCGCCCGCGCTGTTCGTCCGCGGCTCGCTCGATTCCCTCGCGAACCCGCACGTGGTCGCGGTCGTCGGCACGCGCCGGCCGAGTCCGGCCGGTCGCCGCATCGCGAGCCGGATCGCCGCGGCCCTTTCCAGGGCGGGCGCGACGGTCGTCTCCGGGCTCGCCATCGGGATCGATGGCGCGGCACACGCAGCAGTCGTCGCGGAACAGGCTGCGACGGTCGCGTTCATCGGCGGCGGCCACGCCCGACTCTTTCCGCGTGCCCACGATCGCCTCGCGGACGCGATCGTGGCGACCGGCGGCGCGGTCGCCTCGGAGTACGCGCCGCGGGTGGAGCCTTCGAGGGGCACGTTCCCGCAGCGGAATCGGCTGATCAGCGGCTCGGCCGACGCGGTCGTGGTCGTCGAGGCGGGCGCGCGGAGTGGAGCGTTGGTGACCGCGTCATGGGCGCTCGAGCAGGGGCGCGAGTGCTTCCTCGTTCCCGGTCCCATCGACGCCCCGACGTCGGCCGGCTGCAACGGCTTCCTCCGCGACTGGCACGACCTCGCCCGGATCGTGAGCGGCGTGCCGCAGCTCCTCGACGACCTCGGGCTGATGGCCGACGCCGGCCTCCCGGGCATCCCTGCGCCACATGCGGACGCGGAAGCGGGCGTGGTCGTCAAGTCGACGGTTCGGCCACCGACGGCACGGGCGATGCTGTCGGGACGCAGCGAGGCCGAGCAGGCGGTCGCGGAGGCCTTGGTCCACGGTGCGGTGACCGTGGACGAGCTCGTGGCGGTGACCCGCCAGAGCCTCGGCGAGGTGCTCCGGGCGCTGACGAGGTTGGAGGCGATCGGCCTGGCGCGCGCATCGCACGGGCGGTACGAGCCGGCCGGCCCGCTCGCGTCCGCGGACCCGGTGGCGGCCTGACGGCGCGGGACCGTGTGCTATCGTCCCGGCGGTGATCCGGGCCATCCTCCACCTGCTCAACGACCAGCCGATCGTGGTCGATCTGTACGAGGCGCCGACGCCCGCGGACGTCACCGTCATCTGCACGAACATGCGCACGGTCGACGGCAAGAAGCCCGTGTACATCGACTTCGCGGCGTCGACCTTCGTGTTTCCAATGAGCTCCGTGCGGTTCGTCGAGATCCCGCCGACGGGCGAAGCCGCCGAGCGGGCGGCCGGCCCCGCCATCGCTGCACCCGCCGAGTCCGAGGATCTCGAGATCGACGAGGACTTCCTCAGGAGAGTCCGCGAGGCGTAGCCTCGAACGGCGCGTAAGGCGCCGCGAATTCCGCGGTGATCGGGCGATACGGGGCCCGTGCGTATACTCCGCCGCGATGCCGAAGCACCTCGTGATCGTCGAGTCGCCCGCCAAGGCACGGACGATCGAGCGCTATCTCGGCCCCGATTACCGTGTCCTCGCTTCCTATGGCCACGTCCGCGACCTGCCGGACAACCCGGGCAAGGGCAAGTTCGGGGTCGATGTCGAGCACGGCTTCGCGCCCGAGTACGTGATCGCGGACGACCGGCGCAAGCAGGTCGCGGACATCGAGAAGGCCGCCAAGTCGGCGGACACCGTGTACCTCGCGACCGACCTCGATCGCGAGGGCGAGGCCATCGCCTGGCATGTCGCGGAAGCCGCCCACGTCCCGGCCTCGAAGACGCAGCGGGTCACCTTCTCCGAGATCACCGAGCGGGCGATCAAGGAGGCGTTCGCGCACCCGCGCGGCATCGACACGAACCTCGTCGACGCCCAGCAGGCACGCCGGATCGTGGATCGCCTCGTTGGCTACACGCTGAGCCCGCTGCTGTCACGCAAGGTTCGCGGCGGCCTGTCGGCCGGCCGCGTCCAATCCGTGGCCGTCCGCCTGGTGGTCGAGCGGGAGCGCGAGATCGATGCCTTCGTCGCGCGGGAGTACTGGACCCTCCGGGCGCTGCTCGCCACGAAGGCCGGCGACGAGTTCGAGGCTGAGCTGGTCAAGATCGACGGCAAGCCGATCGAGGTCGACAACGGAACCGCCGCTGAGCACCACGCGGAGACCCTGCGCGCGCTCAAGCCACGGGTCACCTCGATCGCCACGAAGACCCAGAAGCGCAGCCCGGCGCCGCCATTCACCACATCGACCCTCCAGCAGGAGGCAAGCCGCAAGCTCGGCTTCAGCCCGAAGCGCACGATGTCGATCGCCCAGCGCCTGTACGAGGGCACCGAGACGCCCGATGGGCACCTCGGCCTGATCACGTACATGCGCACCGACTCCGTCGCGATGGCCGGCGAGGCGATGGGCGATGCCCGGGCGGTCATTCGAGAGCGCTACGGCGAGCCGTACACGATGCCGAAGGGCCGGGTCTACAAGACGAAGTCGAAGGGCGCCCAGGAGGCCCACGAGTCCATTCGGCCGACCTCGTTCAAGCGCGACCCGGACGCGATGGCGAAGTTCCTCAAGCCGGAGGAGCTCCGGCTGTACCGCCTGATCTGGCAGCGCGCCCTGGCGAGCCAGATGGAGGCCAAGGAGCTCGAGACGACGACCGCCGAGCTCGCGGCCGCGCCCTATGAGCTGCGCGCGAGCGCGACGCGGACCCTGTTCGATGGCTTTGCCCGGGTCTACACCGAGGGCCGCGACGAGAGCGCGACCGACGAGGATGCCGAGGGCCGGCTGCCTGCCCTCGCCGAGGGTGACGAGACAGCGGTCCGCGACGTCACGACGACCCAGCACTTCACCGAGCCGCCGCCGCGGTTCACCGAAGCGTCGCTGATCAAGGCGCTCGAGGAGCTCGGGATCGGGCGGCCCTCCACGTATGCCGCGACCATCTCCACGATCGTTGATCGCGGCTACGTCCGGATCGAGGAGCGCCGGCTGCACCCCGAGCAGGTCGCCGGGATCGTGATCGACCTGCTGGTCGAGCACTTCGGCGACTACGTCGACCTCCAGTTCACGGCGAAGATGGAGGAGGACCTCGACGAGGTCGCCAACGGGACACGGGCGTGGGTCCCGTTGCTCGAGGCGTTCTACGCGCCATTGAAGCTGCGCGTCGACGAGAAGCGCCGCGAGCTCAAGCGGGCGGACTTCACCACCGAGGCGACCGACGAGGTCTGCTCGCTCGGCCATCCGATGGTCATCCGGCTCGGCCGTAACGGCCGGTTCCTCGCCTGCTCGCTGTACCCGGAGCACAAGGAGTCGCGCCCGCTGCCAGGCGACGAGGCGCCGCCGCAGGCCGGGGAAGGGGAGACCTGCCCGCAGTGCCACCAGGGAACCCTCGTCGGCAAGCGCGGCCGGTTCGGACCGTTCGTCGGCTGCGACCGATATCCGGACTGCGACTACATCCGACGCGAGGGTCCGGAGCCGCCTGCGCAGCTCCCGTTCGAGGTCGTCTGCCCGAAGAACGCCGATGGCAAGCTCATGGCGCGTCGCGCCCGCCGGACCGGCAACGTCTTCTGGGGATGCTCGAACTACCCCAAGTGCGACTACACGACGAACCACGAACCGATCGGTGCGTTCCACGAGACGGACGACGGTCCGGTCGCGAAGAAGGGCGATGCCTTCCTGTGCCTGAAGTGCGGCGCCGCGATCGAGGTGCCGAGCACGGGCTCGCCGGTCGGCCTGCGGCTGCCGGGTGGGCCGCCCGATCCCGCGGCCCTCGCGGCGGCACGGCGCCCCGGCGGAGGCCGGACCGGGGGCAGCAGGCCGGGGACCGGAACGGGCGCTCGAGGCCCGCGGCGCGGCGTGCGGTCGACGCGGGCGGCGGCGAGGACCTGACCCTGACGCGGCGGGCCGGGTAGCCTCCGCACGTGGGCACCGCTGCCGGCACCGCATCAACCGCCACTCCGCTCGATCGCTTCCTGCTCAGCCTTCGGGCGAAGGACGCGTCGGAGCACACGCTTCGCTCCTACGCCACGGCGGTCGGCGCGTATCTCGACTGGCTCGAGGAGCGCGGCGCCGACTGGAGGACGCCGGCGCGCATGGAGCTTCGCGCCTACCTGGCCAAGCTCGTGGGATCGGGGGCGCGCTCGTCCGTCAGCCAGCGCCTCGCCGCGATTCGCTCGTTCCACCGGTTTGCGGCGCGGGCCGGCCTGGCCGCCGGTGACCCGTGGGGGGCCATCGCGACGCCGCGCCTGCCGCGCCGCCTGCCCCGCGTCCTGGAGGTCGACCAGATCGAGCGGCTCCTCGCGGCGATCGACGACGACGAGCGAGGCGCGCACGACGGCCGCCGCCGCGACCCGGCACTGACCATGGCGATCGCCGTTCGGGACCGGGCCCTCGTCGAGGTCGCCTACGCCGCGGGCCTGCGCATCAGCGAGCTGGCGGCCGGAGAGCTCGCCAGCCTGGACCTTCGACGCGGAGAGATCCGGGTGCTCGGGAAGGGCCGCAAGGAGCGCATCGGGCTGCTGGGGCGGCCCGCGATCGCCGCGCTCGAGGCGTACCTCGACGTCGCGCGGCCGGAGCTGTGGGCGCGACGCGCCCGCCAATTCGCGGGGGCAGGCCCCGAACCCGGCTCGATCTTCCTGAACCACGAGGGCAACCCGATCGGAGTCCGCGGGCTGCGCTATCGCATCGATCGCCTGTGCCGGATCGCCGGCCTGCCCGAGGGCGTCTCGCCGCATACGCTCCGCCATTCGTTCGCCACGCACCTGCTCGACGGCGGGGCGGACCTGCGCGTCGTCCAGGAGCTGCTCGGCCACGAGAGCCTGGCCACGACGCAGGTCTACACCCACGTGTCGGCCGCTCGCCTCCGCGCCGCCTACGTCGACGCCCACCCGCGGGCACGCGCCTCGGCCGTGCATCCCGCCGAGGGCCAGGCGTGACCGACTTCGGGGCCGCCCCGGTCGAGGAGCTCGAAGCTGCGAGCTCGCTCCCCGAGCCGACCACCGCGCGATCGCTGGCTCGCGCCGGCCTCACGGTTGCCGGCGTCTACCTCGTCGCCCGCGTGCTCGGCTACGTGCAGCTGCTCGTCATGGGGTCGATCTTCGGCGCCGGTGACGATCTTGATGCGTTCTTCGCCGCGTTCCGCATCCCGGACCTCATCTTCCAGCTGGTCGCCGCCGGGGCGATCGCCTCCGCCCTCGTGCCGATGATCGCCGGACTCGTCGCGAACGGCGAGAACGCGCGCGCATGGCGGGTTGCATCGACGCTCGCGAACCTGATGGTCGTCGGGTTGCTCGCGTTCGCGGTGGTCGGCTTCATCGGCGCGCCGGTGCTCGTTGCGTTCATCGCGCCGGGATTCCACGGCGCCAAGCTCGACCGGACGATCGACCTGACGAGGCTGATGCTGCTGTCGCCGATGTTCCTGGGCGTGAGCTCGGTGGCGACGGCCGCGCTCAACGGCACGCACCGGTTCGGCGCCTCGGCGCTTGCCCCGGTCGTCTACGACCTCGCGATCATCGGCGCGGCGGTGCTGCTTGCGCCGAGCCTCGGGATCGCGAGTCTCGCGATCGGGGTCGTCGCCGGCGCGCTCGGGCACCTGCTGGTCCAGGTCCCCGCGCTCGCTCGGATCGGGTTCCGCTACGTGCCGAGAATCGATCTCGGCGACCCGCAGGCGCGCAGGGCGCTCATCCTGATGGGCCCGCGCATCATCGGGCTCGGGGTCACCCAGATCACGTTCGTCGTCATGACGGCCCTCGCCTCCGGCCTCGGCGCCGGGGCGGTCTCCGCCTATACGATCGCGTTCACCCTGATGCAGATCCCGCTCGGCGTGATCGGGACGCCGCTCGGCATCGTGATCTTCCCTTCGATGGCTCGCGAGCTGGCGATCGGGAGGACGAGCCACTACCTCGAGATCCTCGGCCGGTCGCTGCGGATCCTTGCGTTCGTGATGCTCCCGATCACCACGCTCGGGATGATCCTTCGGTTCGATGTCGTCGAGCTGCTCGTCGGCTACGGCCGGTTCAGCGAGGCCGCAGAGCGGCTCACGGCGGACACGTTGCTGCTGTTCCTCATCGGGCTGACGGCGCACAGTGCGATCGCCGTGCTGGCCCGTGCCTTCTACGCGCGCCACGACACGCGCACGCCGACGGTCGCGGCCGTGCTGGCCGTCGCGGTGAATTGCATCCTGGCGATCGTGCTCGTCGGGACCATGGGGCTACCGGCCATCGGCCTCGCCATCGCGGTGGCAGCGTGGAGCGAGGCGCTGGTCCTGCTGCTGTGGCTGTGGCGGCGGGAGCCGACGTTGGATGTCGCCGGCATCGCCTCCGTGGTGGTGCGCTGCCTCGTTGCGGCGATCGCCGCAGCCGTCGTCGCCAACGCCGTCCGGCACGGCCTGGACGGGCTCTTCGAACAGAGCCCGGCGCTCGACGCGTGGGCCGAAAAGTTCCAGATCGCGACGGTCGCGGGCGCCGCGACGGTCGCCGGCGGCCTCGTCTACCTGGCCATCGCCGCCCTGCTGCGGGTCCGCGAGCTGAACACGCTGCTCGCGATCCTGGTCGACGTCGCCCGGCGTCGAGGCACGAAGTGACGACGTACCGCGAAGCAAGGCCGGACGAGCTTGCGACCTGGGACGACCTGACCGTCCGGCCTGCCGGCGGCCACGTCCTGCAGTCGCGTGCGTGGGCCGAGCATCGCGCGACGCGGGGCTGGCGTCCGCGCTTCCTCGTCGGCGACGACGGGTCCGCCGTCCTGGCGCTGACCCGGCGGTGGCCGATCGTCGGCGGCGCGAGCGCGTACATCCCGCGCGGGCCGGCCCCGACGGGCGGCATCGCGGACGCCGTTGCACGGCTGGATGGCGCCACGCAGTGGCTGGCCGCCAACGGGGTCGACGTCATCGCCTCCGATGCCGAGGTGCCGGCGCTTGGCTACGCCGATCGGATCGCTGCGCTCGGGTACCGCCCGATCGAGGAGATCCAGCCGTCGCGCAACCGGCTGTCGGTGCGGCTCGGGCGCGAGGTGACCGAGGAGGCGGCACTCGAGAACGTCGGGAAGTCGACCCGCCAGCGGATCCGGCAGGCGGAACGCGACGGGCTCGCCGTCGTCCGGCATGACCAGGCGGCAACCGATGGCACGTTGCCGTCTGCCGGCTACGAGGACGTCGAGGCGCCATCGGAGTCGTTCGAGGTTGCCATCGGGCGCTTCCACGATCTGGCGTTGCAGACCGCCGATCGCCGGCATTTCGTGCTGGGCTCGCGGGCGTCGTTCCTTGACTGGACCACGCGTGCCTACGCGGCGGGACACCTCGTCCTGTTGCTGGCCGTCGATGACGGCGGCGAGGCCGCACCCGTTGTGGGGCTGATGCTCTACCGGCACGGCGGCCGGCTCTCGACGGCGCTGTCCGGCGATCGTCCGGACGCTCGCCAGAAGCACCCGGGCGCGTTCCACCTCCTGCGCTGGCGGGCGATCCAGCTCGCGATCCGCGAGGATGCGTTGGAGATGGATCTCGGTGGGGTCGATGTCGCGGGGGCGCGCCACGAGCCGACGCCCGGCGAGCCGATGTACGGGCTGTACCAGCACAAGCGCTCGTTCGGCGCGGAGTGGGTCGACCTGCCAGGCGCGCACGAGCGGGTCATCCGACCGACGCGGTATCTGCTCGGCCGGGTTGCGGCACGCGTGGTTCGCCGATGAATTCGATCAAGCCCTCGTACGACCGGGCCGGCAGCGGGCCGGTCGCGTGGCCGGCGTCCGGCTGGACGTCCGACGAATGGGACGCCTTCGTCCGCTCGAATGCCCGGGCGACCTACCTGCAGACCGCTCCCTGGGCGCGCGTCAAGGGGTCGACCGGCTGGCGGTCGGTTATCCTCGGGTTCGATGCTGGCAAGTTCGGCGAGAATCAGGCGATGGGCGCCCAGCTGCTCACCCGCCCGATCCCCGGCACGCCCTGGCGCTTCGCATACGCGCCCCGGGGCCCCGTCCCGGCCGACTGGAACGACCACACGATCGGCGAGTTCAGCGGCCTGCTGCGACTCGCTGGCGTCCAGGGCGGACCCCTCGCCGGCACCGCCCTCGTCCGCATCGACCCTGAGATGGAGGCAGGCAACGTCTTCGGCCAGATGACGATCGAGGAGTTGCTTCGCGGCAGCGGCTGGCGCCGGGCGCCGGACATGCAGCCGCATCGGACGCGGATCGTGGACCTGACGGTCGATGAGGCGGCCCTCTGGTCCGGCCTCCGGACGAAGTGGCGCCAGTACGTCAACAAGGCGCGCGCGAACGGGATCGTCGTCCGCGACGTCGACCCGACCGTCGAGACCGGCGCGTTCGACACCTTCCACCGGGTCATGCGCGACGTCGCAAAGCGGACGGCACTGCCGCTTCGATCGGCGCGGACGTTCCGCGAGGTCTGGGAGGGGTTCGCGCCGACGGGCGAGAGCCGGCTCCTGTTCGCGGACGACGCGACCGGCGAGACGCAGGCGGTGCTGCTCCTCGTCCGCTGCGGGTCGCGCGTCGTCGAGCCGTACGGCGGGATGACCGACGCCGGCGCGGACTCGCGCGCCAACTACCTGCTCAAGTGGGAGGCGATCCGGACCTCGCGCGAGCAGGGCGCGACGTCGTACGACATGTGGGGCCTCATCGGCACCGGCATCGACTACTTCAAGGAGGGCTTCGGCGGCCGCGAGGTCACCTACGTCGGCGCGTGGGACCTCGCGCTGTCGCCGGTCGGAGCCGCGGTATTCCGAGCCGGGGAGCGTGGGCGCCACGTGTACCGGGCGCTGCGGCGAGCGATTCGCGGCGAGAAGCTCGCGTTGCCTGCAGCGCCGGGGTCCGATGGCTGAGTCGATGTCCGCCATTGCTGGCCCGCGGCCACTCGCCGAGCTGCTCGACCGCTGGCGCGCGGAAGGCCGCCTCGTCGGTGCCGCGCCGGCGGCCGTCGGCATCGGGATCACCGGCGTCCGCGACGACTCGCGCGCGGTCGAACGCGGGGACCTGTTCGTGGCGGTCAAGGGCCTGCGCGTCGACGGCCGTGACTTCGTCGGGCAGGCGATCGAGCTGGGAGCGGCGGCGGTCGCGGTCGAGCGCCCGGTTGGGGAGCTGCCGGTTCCGCAGCTCATCGTCGATCGGGGAGCGGCGAGTCTCGCCTCCGCGGCGGCCTGGTGGTACGGCGACCCGAGCCGCCACCTGTTGACCGTCGGCGTGACCGGCACGAACGGCAAGACCACCACGTCGTTCCTCGCCGCGGCGGGCCTCGCGGGAGCCGAATTCGCCACGGGCCTGATCGGCACGATCGGCATTCGGGTGGGCGGCCAGTTCGTCCCGAACGACGAGCCGAACACGACGCCTGGCGCGCTGGCGCTCCAGCGGATCCTGCGCGAGATGGTCGACGCGGGTGAGCAGTCGGTCGTCATCGAGACGAGCTCGCACGGCCTGGCGGCGGACCGTGTCGCCAGCGTCGATTACGACGGCGCGATCTTCACGAACCTGTCCCACGAGCACCTCGACTTCCACGGCACGTTCGACGCGTACCGCTGGGCCAAGGTCAGCCTGTTCGAGCGGCTGCCGCAGCACGCCAAGGGCGGCAGGCCTGGTGTCGGTGTCGTCAACGCGGACGATCCGCACGCGAACGCGTTCATCGATGCGACGCGCGGCGCGAAGGCGCTCCCGGTGACGTACGGCGAGCGCCCCGAGGCAGACGTTCGGCTGATGGGCCTGTCGGTCGAGTCCTCCGGCACCCACGTGAAGGTCCAGGTTGCCGGCAAGGCCCGGAAGCTCAATCTGCGGCTGCCCGGTCGGTTCAACGCCTACAACGCGATGGCCGTGCTCGGGCTGGCGCACGGCTGGGGCCTCGACCTCGATGCGGTCTCGGTGGCACTCGAAGCCGTCACGGGCGTCCCCGGCCGCATGGAGCGAGTCGATCTCGGCCAGCCGTTCATGGTCGTCATCGACTACGCCCATACGTCCGCGTCGCTCGACGCGGTCCTGCGCGAGCTCCAGGCGATGACGAAGCGCGGCCACGGGGTGATCACCGTCGTCGGCGCATCTGGCGAGCGCGACACCGGCAAGCGCCCGCTGATGGGCGAGGCCGCGGCGAAGCGCAGCCGGCTCCTGATCGTCACCGAGGACGACTCTCGCAACGAGGACCCGGCCGCGATCTTCCAGGCAATCGCCGCCGGCGCCGAAGGTGCGGGCAAGCGCTGGGGCGACGACCTCCTCGTCATCGGCGACCGGCGCGCGGCCATCGCCGAGGCCTTCCGGCGCGCCAGACCCGGCGACATCGTCCTCATCGCCGGCAAGGGCCACGAAACCTGGAACGTGGGCCCCAGCGGCCCCGAGCCCTGGTCGGATCGCGCGACGGCCGAGGAGCTCCTTGCGGGGAAGTCCGGAGCGCACCCGAAGGCGCGCTAGTCTGGCGGCGTGACGCCGGAGACGAACTACGCGCGGCTGGGCGATCTGCACCTCGCGTACCAGGTGCTCGGCGACGGGCCGCCCGACGTGCTCATGCTCGACCAGTGGTTCAGCCACATGGAGGCGCAGTGGGACGTGCTCCCGCTCGCCGCGTTCCGCGAGCGCCTCGCCTCCTTCAGCCGGCTGATCATGTTCGACAAGCGCGGCGCCGGGATGTCCGATCCCGTGCCCATGGCGAGCCTGCCGACGCTCGAGGAATGGATGGACGACGCCTCAGCGGTGCTGGATGCCGCGGGGTCCGAGAAGGCCGTTCTCGTCGCCAATCTCGGCGGCGGCATGCTCGCCACGACCTTCGCGGCGGCCCACCCGGAGCGGGTCACGAGCCTTGTGCTCGTCGACTGCTTCGCTCGCTACCTCGCGGCGGACGACTATCCGTTCGGCGGTCCTCCCCAGGGGGTCGAGGCCGCCGCCGACGAGGTCGAGGCAGGTGCCGGGCACGGGATGATGTTCGACCTGTTCGCCCCGAGCCTCGGCAGCGAAGAGCACGTACGTCGCGCCTGGGCGCGCTATGAGCGCCAGGCGGCGAGCCCCGGGATGATGAAGGCCGTGGTCCGGATGATGTACGAGAGCGACGTCAGGAGCGTGCTCCCGGCAATCCGGGTCCCGACGCTCGTGATCCAGCGCGCGGGCGCGGCTCGGTTCAGCCCGCCGTTCGGGCGCTATTTCGCGGAGCACATCGCCGGCGCGAAGTACGTGGAGCTCCGGGGCGCCGACAGCCTGATCTGGGCGGGCAACCAGGACGAGATCCTCGGCGAGATCGAGGATTTCGTCACCGGCAGCCGGCCGGCCCTCGAACCGAACCGGGTGCTCGCGACGGTGCTCTTCACCGACATCGTCGGCTCGACCGCGAAGGCGGCCGAGCTTGGCGACCGGGGCTGGCGCAGCCTCCTCGCGGAGCACAACCTCGTCGCGCGACGCCAGCTCGAGCGATTCGGCGGCCGCGAGATCAAGACCGTCGGCGACGGGCTCCTCGCCACCTTCGACGGCCCCGCCCGCGCCGTGCGCTGTGCCGCCGCCATCCGCGACGACGAGGCCGAGCTCGGGCTCCAGCTGCGGGCCGGCCTCCACACCGGCGAGATCGAGCTGCTCCCGAACGACATCGCGGGGGTCGCGGTCCACGTCGCGGCCCGGATCTCTGCGCTGGCCGGTGCGGGCGAGATCCTCGTCTCCACGACGGTCAAGGACCTTGTGACGGGCTCTGGGCTCGCCTTCGAGGATCGCGGCGTCAAGGAGCTCCGGGGCGTGCCCGGCGAATGGCGGGTCTTCGCGGCGATCATCTAGCCCGCCGAGGCCCGCTGCTAGACTTTCGTGACGATGGTGGCCCCGCGCACGCGGGCCGATGAGCCCGCACAGTCGACTCCGGCCGCGCACGCTGCGCGGAAGACGACGCGACGCGCTGCCTCCAACGGCGCCGACGGCTCGGTGCCGAAGCGAGCCCGGACGAAGCCGAATGGCGTCAAGGTGAACGGGGCCGCCACGCAAGCGAAGCCCTCGCCCAAGCCCGTCGCGAAGACCGCCACGAGATCGCCGCGACCCCGCAAGGATTCCCCGCAGGCGCTCGGCGAAGCCGTTGTGGCGTCGATCCTGCGCCACGACCCGGACGCCAACGTCGCCCCGATCCGATCGGCGATCGAGTTCGCGATCGAGGCGCACGGCGACACGCGCCGGGCATCGGGCGAGCCGTTCGTCACCCATCCGATCGCCGCCGCACAGATCCTCGCCGACCTCGGCATGGACCCCGTCGCGATCCAGGCCGAGCTCCTCCACGACGTCCCGGAGGACACCGAGTACGCGCTGTCCGATGTGGAGGAGCGCTTTGGCGCGGAGGTCGCCCAGCTCGTCGACGGCGTCACCAAGCTGTCCAAGTTCTCGACGCTGAGTCACGAGCAGCAGCAGGCCGAGAACATCCGGAAGATG
>DHWF01000040.1 GCA_002413045.1 Chloroflexi bacterium UBA5189 | reverse complement strand
GCCTCCGCCGCCGCCTTGCTGTAGGTCGCTCGAACACGGTCCCAGGAGGCGTAGTACTGCTTCCAGACGAGGTCGCGGATCCCGGACGATGCCGACCGTGCCGCTCGAGCCGAAGCGACGTCGACGATCGGGGGTAGGAGCTCGAGGCGTGCCGCTTCCTCGGTCAGGCCGATGGCGCGCAGGTGCCGCGGCGCGAACCGCCGGACGGACCAGTCCGCCGCCAGGTAGGCGCGGGCCGTCGCGATCTCGCCGGTCGACGCGGATCCGGCGAGTCGTGGCGCTCGATCGAGCAGGCCCTGCCAGGTCAGGGGCGTCCGGTCCCAGAACCGGCGGACGAACGCGCCGATCACGGGATCCAGGCACGACGGGTGATCGCCGAACGTCTCGCCCTTGAGCATCGCGACGACCTCGGCGATGCACGCCTTCTGCGTGCCGGAGCCGCGACGGTGGCCGCCGGCGTCGGGGATGAACTGCAGGTGGCGCAGGGCCTCGGGGATAACGAGCTCGGGTGCGGCTGTCGTCGTCGACATCAGAACGGAACCTCCTCGAGCTCGCGGCTCGGCTTCATGGTTGGCCGGGTGATGACGTCACGGACCGGCCAGGGCTTGTTGCTGTCCTCGAGCCGCCGGCGGCAGGCCTGGTAGTCGAGGCAGCGGTTGACCGTCTCCCACGTCAGCGCGTCGGGGTGCTCTCGCCGGTACGCGTTGGTCCATTCGACCGGCCGGCCCCAGGCGACGCCGTGGCTCTCGACCCCGCACAGGCCGCAGGTCAGCTGCTCGCTCATCGCCCGCCGCCGCTCTCGAGCCGGGTGATGGCCTCGCCGAGGGCTGGCCGGGCGCTGACGCCGGCGGCGATGACTCGACGGACCGCGGCGACGTTGCCGTCTGTCGGCTTGAGCAACGGCAGGCTGTCTCGTACGGCGCGGAGAACCCGGATGGAGAGGCCGAGGCCGTAGACGCAGCCGAGGAAGAGACCCACGCCGAGGCCGACCAGCCCGACGACGATGACCGGGATCACAGCCCGAGCCCCTTCTGCGGCGGCGTCTGCGGTGTCTCGGAGCCGTTGACCGGAACCTTCGGTGCCGCGGCCGCTTCACACAGATCGCAGATCGCCTGGCCGTCGACGAGCCGGTGCTGCGAGGCATGGGCGACGTAGTTGGTGCACGGCAGACGCCACTTCGGCGTCATCGACTCGAGCCGGTCCGGCGGCCGGATGGGTGCCATCGTCGACGCCCTCGGCCGACCCAGCCTGACCGGATCGGAAAGGAAAGGATCCGGGTCAACCTCGAAGGCGCTGGCGTCGCGCGCCTCGTTGGTTTCTTCTACCACCTCGTCTAGGACGTTCTTCTTCGTCGTCACCGATTCCAATACCGATACCGATTCCGAGCGGGACTTGTTCGTACCCTCATTCCCGCCGGCTGGGTACGAACTCGATGTATGTACTTGTTCGGGTAGGGTCTGAACTGGCAGAGGCGCGGTGTCTGTACTCGATGTATGTACTTGTTCAGACGGCGGAGGGAGGAGCTCGATCCCGTTGCCGAGGCCGTGACGGCTCTTCTTGACGTTGCATGGCCGGCAGGCCTGGACCACGTTGTCCACAGTCCCGGGGCCCAGGTTGTCGACGTGCTCGAGGATCAGTGCCGTCGCGAGGTCGGCTTGACTGGTCCCGCAATACCGACAGCGATCTTGGTCGCGGGCGATCACCGCGGTCCTGGTCGCCACCGAGATGCTTCGAGTGGGCAGCGAGTCGGCTCGAGGCGCGGGCCCCCGGCGGGCTCGCTGATGCTCGACTCCGAGGCAATCGGTCTCATGGCGATCCCGGAGGGTGTAGGCCTTGTTGCCGCCCTGCTGGGCGTACCTCGGCAGGCTCGGGACGAGGCCATGCAGGCCACAGTCGAACAGCTCGGCCTTCTCCAGCGCCACGAGATCGCGCAGGGCCGTCTCGACGACCTCGAGCCCGTCGTCGTCGTAGCCGAAGATCGCGCGGGCCAGCTGTCGGGGCTTGGCCTCGAAGTACCCGGCGTCGTCGCATTCGGTCCACAGCCCGGCGTACGCCAGGCGCGAGTCGCGCGACAGCTTGGTCGACAGCTCCTCGTCGGCGAAGAAGCCGGGGCGGAGCAGGCGGGTCCGGCTCATGCCCGGGCCTCCGGCGGTTCGATCCTGAGAACCTCGCCCGGCGCGAGAATCGACAGGTTGACTGTGCCCGGTTCGCCGCAGCGGGTACAGGCCGCCCGGAAGTCGTGCGGCTCGCCGGGGTGCGCCCCTTCGGGTGGGGGATCGTCGCCCCGTGCCTCGTCGAGGGTGGCGACGAGGCGAGCAACGTCGTCTCGTCCAATGCGGGTGACCTGCGGATCCGCGAGCCACCGACGCAGCCGGCTCTCCTCGAAAGGGCTCAGGGGTGTCACAGCACCGCTCATCGCCCCGCCTCACTGGCATGCGCCAGCCGTGACATCGCCGCCAAGCCGCCCCACTGCCGACGACGCCCGAACGCGGCGCGTTGGCCTGCCGGGCTGGGGCTGGCAGGCCGTTCGGTCGGGGCCGGGAACTCGTCCCACGTCCGCCCGTCGAGCTCTCGCCCGCCCGACTTCGGCGTCCGGCCGCCGACCTGCTTGAAGAAGAACGCGACCCCCGCCTCGACGCACTGGTCACGGATCTCGCGGACCCAGCCGAGATCGAGCGGTCGATGGGCGGATCCCGACTCGCCACCGGCGATGACCCAGCTGATGCCGTCGAGGTCGAGCTCGCCGAGCGGCCCAAGGAGCGGCTCGCAGCTGAGGAACCGGACGGCCGCCGGCGTCCAGCGCAGCGACTCGATCCGGCTCTTGAAGCGGGCGTTCTCGACCGACGTGCCGAGCCACACGTTGGGCAGCGCGCCATCGGCGTACCGGAGCCAGGCGAAGCGCGGGTAGGTGAAGCCCGCCGGCGGCGGACCCATCTGGGTGAGCATGTCGGCGAAGAGCTGGCCGCGCCCGGACGGGTGGGCGATCCGGACGGCCGCGGGATCCCGGTCGCGGTCGGGATCGTTCGTCTCGCCCTCGACGTCGACCCAGCGCGCGACCCACTCGGCCATCCGCTCGGGCCGCTTCGTCAGGACCTGGAACGTGTGCCAGGGCGCGTCGTGCATCGTCTTCCAGACGGCCATGAGGAAGCCGTCGGGCACGTCGGCGTGGAACAGGTCGCTCATCGAGTCGACGAAGATCCGGCGCGGCCGCGTCCAGGCGAGCGGGATCCCGAGCCGGTCCGGATGCAGGGTCAGGCCGAAGCCCGGGCCCGACGTCCGCGGATCCCCGTCACGCTCGTACCCAGCGACGCCCATCTTCTGCAGGCGCGCCGCGAGGTCCAGGGCGTAACAGTGGGCGCAGCCCGGCGAGACGCGGTCGCAGCCAGTCGTTGGATTCCACGTGGCGTCCGTCCACTGGATGGCGCTCTTGTCGCCCATCTACAGGCCGACCTCGATCTGCCCGGGCGCCACGAGCGACGCTGGCGCCACCGTCGGGCTGTAGATCGGGTTCTTGCGCTCGTTCCAGCGCCGGTTGCTGCGATAGATCTCGGCGATGACCTCGGGGGTGGCGTCGGCCTCGTCCCAGGCCTCGAAGTGCCAGACGTCGACGTTCTCGTGAGTCACGCACGCGGCACCGGGATGATCGCCGCAGGGGACCGGCGCGAGCGCCAGCGTGGCGCGCTGGTCGGTCAGGACCGTCTCGCGCTGGGCATGGCCCTCGGGTGCGTGGGTTGGGACGCACTCGCAGTCCTGCGTCGCGATCTTCGTCCGCCCGACGAACACCTGGATCATGTCGCTCAGGTCGGCGAGGCGCTGGCCGGCTCGGTCCCGATCCGGCTCCATCGCGACCTCGACCCAGGCGTCGTCGTCCTCGTTCTGCCACAGACCCATCAGGAAGTCGCTCATCGACCGACCCCGGCTTCGATGAGCTCACCCGTATCCCCGTCCCGCAGCTTCTCCTTGGCCGGCTGGGCTCGGGCCCACGTGCGCCAGGCATCGGTGTCGCGCAGCTGCTCGCCTTCGACGTCGGCGCGATACCAGTAGCGGCCGCTCGCGCCCGTCGGTGGCGGGCACACGATGGTCAGCGCCAGCCGGAGATCGCTGCTGATCGTGCCCGGGAAGGCTTCGTAGACGTGGACTCGCTCGGTCGGGCGCGGGGTGTCGTCCAGCTGGTCGAGCAGATCGACCTTGCCGTTCGTCGTGTCACGGACGGCGCGCAGGAAGTACGGCGAGCGCCGCGCGCTGTATCGGCCCGCGCAGGGACCGTCCTCGAGGACCATGCCGCCCACGTCGGCCTTCGACCGGGTCATCCGTGCGGCACCCGCTCGACACGCTCGACGGCCGGTGGCTCGACGTCGACGACCCGGATGTCAGGCCGGACCTCGAGCGAGACCGGCGGGATCGGCTCCATGCCCCAGATCCCGAGTCGGATGACGCCCGGGCCTGCGGCGATCGCCTGGCGCTCCTCGGGGCTGGGCTGCCAATCCATCCAGACGACGTTGACCGTGGGCCCGGCGCCGTCGAGCCCCGTCTGCACCGTCTCGCGCTCGACCCAGGCGTCGCCGATGTCCACGGTCGGCCCGAGGTACACGAAGTTGGATCGGTCGGTCTTGACGGGCTTCATCGCTCGCCCCGCGCCAGGATGTCGTCGATCGCCGCGGCGATGAGCGCGCCGGCCTTCTCGAGCTCACGGATCCGCGCGGCCGCGGCGCGGCTCGATCCAGCGACCGGTTTCCACCAGACACGGGACCAGGGCCACCGCAACGTTCGCCGCACGCCCCTGCCTGTCGGGACCGCGTAGCACGACGCCGCGAGGGCGAGCTCGTCGGTGCGGCCACGGTCGTGCGCCGCTGACCAGCCCTCGACGAGCTTCTGCCGGGCGCGCTCGACCGCGATCCGGTCCACGCCGCTCACGACACCGTGGACAGGCTGATCGGTTGTTCCGCCCACGCGCAGCGTCACGGTGAGGTCTGCGGGCTTGGTCACGATGCGCCCTCAGCCGCGGGGGCCTCGTGGGGCGTGGCCGCGCCGCGGTTGCGGAGTTCGCCGGAAATGAGCTCGAGCATCGTCCGCGCCTCGGCCCGGCGCGCGCGGAAGTCACGCGCCTCGTCGGCGATCTCGGAGGCGGTGACCGCCCAAAGCACGAGCTCGTGGAGCAGCTGCGGTCGAGTCAGGCCGGCCAGCTTGCCGATCGCCGCGTCGCGCTCGGTCCGGACGTTCGCGACCGTCACGCCTCGCCCTCCCTCAGCTGCATGAGGCGCCGGCCGATGAAATAGCCGACGTAGGTGACAACGCCGTCGCCGAGAGCTCGCAGGCGGGGTCGGTCCAGCCGAGAGGTGCTCCCATGAGCCACTCGACCCACGTCGGGTTCAGTCGCCCACCAGCCGCGACCACGAGAGGATCGGAGCCCTGCGAGTTCGGCATACGCATCGCGCCCCGATAGGACCGAGCGTCGCGGGACAAGGGGGTGGGCCAGAGCCTCGCCATCTCCGTCAGCGAAGGGCCACCCGATTCCGGAGGCCGATTGCCCGAGGAGTCCGCGTCCTTCGAGGTCGGCGTGGGCCAGCGCGCCGCGGCGTCGTTCAGGTTCCGCCGCCTCGAGTGGCCCCCCCCGGCTCGCCATGCCGCTGCGATCGTCCGATGCCTTCGGCGTCGGCCAGAGACCCTGTCGCGCCATCGTGGACAGGCTCGGGCGCTTCTTCTCGTTGGGCCCGCCGTTCCAGTTGTACCCGCCCTCGCTCGCTGCTGGCGTCGGTAGCCAGGATCCAGACACGATCGCGGAGGTGAGGGGCGCCAACGGCTGCCGCGGGAACGCAGTCCCATTCGCCCACGTACCCGAGCGCGTCCAGATCGCCAAGGACGTCCTCGACGAGCGCGGGCTGCCAGTCGCCGGCGTCGTCTCGATAGGGAGCCAGGAGCCTTGGGACGTTCTCCACGAGGACGTGGCGCGGTCGAAGATCGCGAACGGCGCGGGCGAACTCGGGCCAGAGCCACCGCTCGTCGGCTCGGCCGCGCCGCTTGCCGGCTGCGCTGGCGGGCGTGCACGGGAACCCACCCGCGATGAGGTCGACTCGCGGCAAGGAACTGAAGTCGACTCCACGGACGTCGGCATGTTGGGTCGCCCAGGGGAATCGCCGGCCGAGGAGATCTCGGCGGAAGTCGTCCCACTCGACCTGCCACGAGGTGTCGAAGCCGGCCCACTCAAGGCCGAGATCGAGCAACCCGACACCGGAGAACAGCGAGCCCGTGGACGGCACGTCATCGTGTCTCCGAGGCGAGGGCAATGGCCAAGCTGGGCCGGATCCGGCGCGGGCTCAGGATCACCGTGGCCGAACCCCGACAGGACGCGGGTTCCTAGCCGTGACAGGTGCGAAACGGTGTCTTCCGTCCACGACACCCGGAACCGGGGCACGGTGACCCCGGCGATAGGCCTGCCGGCAGGCATCGCTGCAGGTCCGACGGCGCGGCGACATCGGCGACGTGGGCAGGTTCGCGAAGGACCTGCCGCACGCCGCGCAACTCTTGGAGCCCGGGCTCGCTTGCGCGATCGCCCGCCCGGATCCGGCCGGGTCACCGTCCGCCTGGTCGACACGGTTTGGCGTCGGGGTCGGGTCCGGCCGGAGGCCGGGCGTCCCGTCGTCGTCGGCGACCGCCACACCGGCAGCGGCGGCGCTGCTGATCGGTGTCACACCCTCGGGCTCAGGCCCGGGCTCCGCATGGGTATCGAGTGGTGCTCCCGGGGAGCCGGCGATCGTGGCAGGAACCACGTCGCCATTCAGGCCCGCCGCCAGAGGTCGGCGGGCCGTCCGGGAGCTCGAGCGTCGAGCCGCTGCTGTCAGACGGTCGGCGCTCGGGACGGCGCCTCTCTCTGCTGAACCGCCCGTGAGCGAGGCGGCAACGGAGCGAGGCGCCGACCGGAGAGTCGAGCCGTGCTCGAGCAGGTCGGCGAGGACGTGGGCTTCGTGCTGGCGCTCGAAGAGGGCGATCGGGGCGCTCTTGCGCAGGCCGTCGAACCAGGCGACGCCCCAGCGCGTGGTGCCGCCGATGCCCGAGAAGGAGCCGTTGGGGAGGCGCTCGCCGGTGGTGCCGGCTTCGATCAGGACGACGGTGCGTCCGGCTGAGCGGACGGTGTTGGCGGCGATTGCCTCGAGCTCAGCGATCGCGGTCATGCCGGCACGGTCGGCCGGCAGCGAGGGCAGGATCTCGCCCGGCAGCACGGCTCGTCGCTCACGCTCGGGCTTCCTCAATCGGGTGCAGCACCACCCGGACCGCCTCTGTCCGGCGGTAGCCGACGACTCGGCCGCCCTCGGCGTTGGTCATCGGTTCCTCGACTTGCCCAAGATGCTCGACGCCGTTGGCGATCAGCACGGCCTCGATGATCGCCGCGACCTTCCCGAGGTTGACCCGGATTGATTCCTGCGACTCGGGCTCGGTCAGCGGCCGCGGCGGCTGCATCGTCGGGATGCCGAAGGCGAGCGTCACGTCGGCCATGTCGCCGTTCAGGAACGTGCCGTCCTCCTGGAGCAGCGCGGCCGCGACGGTGATCTCGACGTAGCCGTGGACCTTGAGGGGCGCGGTCAACCTGCCACCCCACACGGCGACCACGGCGGCGCCAACGACGAAGCCGAACGCCCAGGCGATGACGAGGGCATCGAAGATCAGCTGGCCGGCAGCGGCCCCGCGCGGTCGGGCGAGGAAGCGACGGAGCGCCCTCACTGCAGGCCGCCCATCAGCACGAACACGACCAGCACCCAGATCCCGAGCAGCGCCCCGATCCCGGCCGGGAGCATCCACCAGGCGAAGGCCCCGAACGCCGGATCCGTTGCACCACCGTCGCTCGGCCGCGAGGTGTGACAACCGCGGGGTTGGCGCTGGACACGGGCATCGAGACCCGCACGGATCCGGCTGGGGCGTGAGTGGGTCACGGGAGCGGTCCGAAGGAAACGCCACCGGCGAATGCCAGGGCGACGAGCGCGACGAGCAGGATCACGATTGCGACGGCCGCCGGCAGGTGGCGCGCGATCGCGGTCATAGGACGATCTCCGCGCGGTCGTCGCGGGTGATGCCGTATTCCCGGAGCCACAGACCCACCGTCATCCGGTGGACGCCGAGCGCCGCGGCGATCTCCTCCTGGCTGTGGCGCTGGTCCACGTACAGCTCGCGGAGCACGTCCTGCGGCTCACGGCCGGTGGTCTTGCGCACCAGTTCCTTCGCGTGGCTCTTGCCCGGTCGGTCCATACCCCGCATATTGCAGAACTGCAATACGTCTGTCAAGTAGGACCGGTGACTTTCACACCAGCCGCGACTCAGGCACACATGCCGTGGGGATCGCCATTCAGGCGACCTACCGTCATGCCTGTGGCCGACGACGAGGAGACCTACAAGAAGCGCATAGGCACCGTTATCACGGAACTGCGGCTCGGCCGGGGCTACGAGCGGCAGACCGAGTTCGCAACGGCCATGCACGTCGACGTGTCGACCATCGGACGATGGGAGCGGGGCGTGACGCTCCCGAACGCTTTCTACATCCGCGAGCTAGCTCGTCTGCTCGAGGTCGACTACGCGATCCTGATCGACCCGCCAGACCGGCTCAGCGAAGACGTGCTCGCGGTTAGCCGCGTGGCGGGGGCGACGGTTCGTCGAGAGGTCGTGAAGCGCGTCTCGCGACGACGTCGAGGCGGCGGAAAGCTTTCCTGATGGCGCGTGCGATCTCGCGCTCCAGATCGGCCAGGATCGCGTCTTTCATCTCGGCTTCGCGCGAACGGTCCACAGTCTGCAAACCCCCGTCTGGCCCGATCGTAGGGTCATGGTCCACCCGGACCTATAGGACGAATGGACCGGGGGGGACCACCGCGGTGAGCGTCGACAATGAAGCGGCCGACGGTGCGCGGCCGCACGTAGGCCATGAGTACCAAGTGGCTGGCTAGGGTTCTCCCGGATGGCGCCCGACACCCGGGACTGGCACCGTAGCGCGGGCCGATCATCGGCCGCTTATCTGAGGGAGGCAGGGGGCATGTCGAGACGCTGGTCCATCGCGTTGGTCGGGCTGTTGGTCGCTGCGTGTGGTCCGGCGGCGACGCCGGTGCCATCGCCGACAGCCGAGGTCTATGCCCTGGTCGGGACACTCACGCTGACCGACACGGGCCTGTTCAGCAGCGCCGGGACCTGTCACGGCACCGGCGGCTACGTCGACATCCAGGCCGGCGCCGATGTCGTCGTCCGCGACCAGGCGAACACGATCCTCGCGACGGGCAAGCTCGGGAACGGCAAGGCCGTCGGGCAGACCGTGTGCCGGTTCGCGTTCACCGTGACCGGCATCCCGCGGGCCACGTTCTACAGCGTCGAGGTCAGCCATCGCGGCCAGCTCACGTACTCGTTCGACGACATGGTGAACAAGGCCTGGCAGGTGGCCGTGACGCTCGGCTCCTAGAACACACGAAAAGACCGCCCCTCTGCCGTGGTCGGGACGGCAGAGGGGCGGGTGAGAGGCGGCAGCGCCGATGGAGGTCGGCGCTGGGCTATTCGGTGGCTGGGACCGGGGCGTCGGTGACGAGGCCGGCGGCGGGAAGCAAGCCGGTCCGCGGGAAGCAGCTCGGCTGCTCGCATAGCTCGAACGGTTCGGCGTTGGCGACCTCGTCGGCGTCGATCTCGTGCTTCGCGATCGCGTCGTCGAGGTTGCACGACTCGAATGAGAGGAGCGCGCCACCGACCCGGACGGCGCGGTGGATGTGGCCGCCCTCGACGCGAATGAGGACGGGCTCGCCCTCGAGAGTGCCCATCAGGGCGCGCCCGCCGGGGTGACCGGGCTCAGGAACGTGTCGTGGATGCCCATCGCGGCGAAGCCGCCGACGACGCCGTTCACGACGTCCTGGGCGAGGTCGAGCTGACCCTGGCCGAGCAGGACGCCCGCGAGGATCCCGAGGATGATGCCGATGCCGACGGCGACGGCCGGCCCGAAGCGGTCCTTGACGGCGGCAGCGACGGCAGCCGTGTGCCAGAAGAGCTCGGACGCGAGCGTCGTCGCGGTGGCGATGCCGGCGACGGTGGTGAGCTGGGCGATGGTGAGTCCGTCCATGGATCCTCCGTTCGATGTCAGCCCGTCCAGCGAGCCTGCTGGACGAAGGCGTGGAAGCTCGGATGCGTGGTGCAGGCGATCGAGGGATCGATCGTCAGGTCGCCCTTCGCGAGCGAGCCGGTCATCGACCACTTGTGCGGGAAGTGGACGTCGTCGATCGTCAGGCCGCTCTCGCACCGGAAGGGCTCGCCGGCGACGTCGTGGCCGATGATGAATCCGGCCGGGTGTAGGTCATCGCCGTGACTGATCGGCTGCAGACAGACCCCGATGCCCGAGGCGCTCGGGATGTCACGGCACTTGAGCCGCGATCGGCTAGGGTGCCGATGTCGCACGATCTCGTACCCGGCGAGCGCGGATCCACGCGCCGGCCACGGCGCCGAGGGCGACGAACGCCGAGAACAGGACCCACAGCAGCCAGCCGGCAATGACCCGGGCGACGTCACCCTGATTTGCCGCGGTGGCGAACGCGATCCGCCCCCAGTACAGGATCGTGCCGAGAGCGCAGAGCTCCGCGGCCCGGAAGATCGCGGTGCGATTGGTCGCGGCTGGGTGGAACCTGGCGAGGTACAGGCCCGCGAAGAGGCCCGCGACGACCGACAGCAACAGGTTGCCGAACGTCAGGGCGGCGAGGACCTCGCTCACTGGCTGTCCTCCCGCTTGTGGTCGGCGTGCCGGCTGATGAGGCCTCGCGGGGCAACCGTGCCGGTGCGTCGGTACAGGTCGAGGAGCTCGCCCTCGGTGAGGGTCAGGGCGCGCTTGAGCCGGTCGATCTCGGTCTCGCACGCCTGGCGTCGAGCCTCGGTGCCGTCGGCCTTCTTCTCGGCGGCCTCGGCCCGGTCGTTCGCCTGGGCGGCGCTGCGCTCTGCGGCCGTGATCTGGCCCTGGAGCGTGACGATGAGCTTGCCTTCCTGCTCGTCGACCTCCTTCGCCAACGTGCCGGTTCCCCACCGCTTGCTGGCGAAGGCCGAGATCAGGGCTGCACCGCCCGCGCCGGCGATGCCGATGACCGCGGCGAGGATGAACTGCTCGATCGTCACCTGCTGGACTACGGCCGCGGGCCGATGCTCACCGGATCCGCGTTGGCCGCGGCGAGGTCGGCGTCGTACTGCTTCTGACGGGCGGCAAGGACGGCGGCTGCTACCTGCTCAGGCGTTGCGCCGGTCGACGGCGCGGGCTTTCGGGCGATGTAGTCGGAGAGGCCCGCATCGACGGCCGGGTCGAGCGGTACGACCGGCGCCCAGTCGGGCGTGCTGCCGTCGGCGATCTTCTTGGCGACGAGGTACGCCGGCGCGCCGTTGTATTCGGTCATGCACCAGGCGTACAAGCTGCCCGGCACGCCGACCTGGGCGATCGAGCGGACGATCGCGCCCGCCGCGAGCTTCACGATCGCCGGCAGCGTGGTGTCGGGCGCCGCCCGCAGGATGCCGTTGATGGCCTTGTAATCGGTGCCCACGATCTTGCCGATCTTCATGTCGTCCTCCCTGGCCATCGTCGTGACCGTGTGGCTGTTGCCGTTCTTGACGAAGAGCGCCAGGTCGGCCTTGGTGGCCCACTGGCCGTGATAGGTGCCGTCAGCCGGACCTTCGGGGTCGATCAGCCAGACGCGATCGGTGGTGTCGTAGCGGCCGACGAAGACGCGGTGGCCGATGCGCTCGGTCACGAACCGGGCAAAGGGCGTGCCCGGCGCGTCGGCCGGATCGCCCGAGGCGCCGGCGCAGACGCCGGGCTGCAGGGCCGCCCACAGCGCCGTGAACCCGGGAGCCACGAGCGTCGGCGCCCAGCCGTAGCGGGCGTTGCAGCCCCGGATCAGGTCGTCGCTGCCGGCTGGCCCGGCGGGTATGCCCGCGGCCGCTCGGATGGCCTCCGCCTCGGCCAGCGTCGCCGGCACCGAGCCTGGATCGTGCGCCAGCTTCTCGGCGACGCCCGTGCAGAACACGCAGTCGTCGTCGGTACCGGGCTCCTTCTCGCACACGAAGGGCGGCAGGGCCCAGCCGTTGATCGCTGGCGAGGTCATGAGGCCCGCCCAGGGTCCGGCTGCCCGACGGAAAGCCTACCAACGGACGCCGGGATGGCATGGACGGGCATCAGGGGCGCCATGAGTCGGCGGCGTGGGCTCACGCGATAGCGCGGTCCGAGCTCCGAGAAGGCGAGGGCCACGGCGTGCGTCGTGTTTCGGGCGCCGAGCTTCTCGCGGACAGTCCGCAGTTGGTTCTCGACCGTCCAAATAGAGACGCCGCGCAGGGCGGCAGCTTCGCGCTCTGAACCGCCGTTGACGAAGGCAACGAGCGTGTCCCGCTCGCATCGGGCCAGCGTCATGCCGGCCAGATCGCCCCGGCGCTGGTTGGCGCGGCTCACTTCGTCAACCACGCGAGAAGGGTCGTCATTCGGTGTCTCGGGGATCATGGACAGCTCGCATGGAAGCCTCCCCTACGCGGCGCGCTTGATCGAGAGGAACATCGGGTCGTCCGCGGCGTGGCCGGCAGGGCCAGCCGAGATCAGCGCGGTGCCGGCGTTCACCGCGGTCCGAATGCTGTAGGTGTGCGTGCCGGCGGTCGGGACGAAGCGGCGGCGGATCATGGTCGGCTTGTTGTCGGAGCCGAGGGCCGCCGTGGCGGCCAGGCCGACGCGACCGATCGAGGCGCCGTCCTCGTACAGGTAGAAGTTCACGCTGCGGGCGGCGGTGGTCGCGTCAGGCCGCACCGAGAAGGCCCAGAAGGTGATCTCGATCGCGCTGATGCCGTCGCAGACGATCGACGAGCTCGCGGTCAGGACGACGTCGGCCGTGTCCTCGGTGAGCGCGGCCGACGCGACGTTGGCGGTGGCCTCGGTGTAGATCGCGCCCGAGGCGATCGGTCGCCACGTCGTGCTGCGAGCCCAGAGCGTGACCGGCACGCTGGTGTCCAGGACGAGCATCCCGTCCTGGGGCGCGTTGAAGTCGGTATCGAGCGGGATACCAGCCTTCGTGATGATCGCGACCTCGCCGAGCGTGCCGCGCAGCTTGCCGGCCGGCGCCGGCATCAGAAGGGCGCTTCCCCGATGGCCGCGATGACAAACGCGGTCGCGGCGGCGCGAGCGGTGACGTTCTTGACCGCGATGCCGTTGGTCGCGCCGAGCGGGACCCGGAGCGCCTTCCCCCTGAGCTTCTCGAAATCGACGAAGCCGATGAGCGAGGACTCCCTGCCGCCGCTCTGCGCCGCGATCGTCTGGGTCCACTGGATGCTGAAGCGATGCACGAGCACACCCTCGGTGCCCTTCACGGTCGGCAGCGTCATGCCGGCCGCGCCCGCGGCAGCGTCGGACGTGTCGATGGGCGCGGCCACGACCCCGCCGCCGCCGGTCCCGGCGGTCGTCAGTCGGAAGATGTCGATCTCGTCGATAGCCGCCGCGGTCGCGAGACCGAGCTGCCAGATGGCGATCCAGCGGATGTACAGGTTCAGCGAGCCGCCGGCCATGATCTGGAGCATGTGCGAGGCGGCCGTGGCCGCCGAGATCGCCGCCGAGTCGAACTCGTAGGCCGCCATGTTCGGCTCGGCCAGGAAGAACGCCTGCTCCTCGACGGTGTTGGACAGGATCGATCGGCTGAACGTCCGGGCGTTCTTGGCGCCGGATCCGGGCGTGAGCGCGATCAGGCTCTCAGGCATCGGTCATCCCTTCTCGCCGCATTCGATCACGCACGTTGCGTGGCACGCCGTTTTCGCCGCGTCGGGATGCCGGGCCACTTCCGGGCAGGCGAGCCCGCCGGCGGAGCCGTAGCCGACGAGCGTCCTCGAGCAGTCCGAGCACTGCAGGTGGGGCACCAGGAAGGCGGGGTCGTGGACCGGATGGATGTAGGCGCCGGCCTTCTTATGACCCTCGGGGAACCGCTCCCACAGCTCGAGTCGCTTGAGGTGCCGGGTGTGGATCGTCTTTGCCAGGGCGGCCGCGCGCTCGTCGGCGCGCTGCATGCCGGCCCACGCCCGGTCCAGGACCGCACGGAGCTCAGCCTTCTCAGGCTCGGTCAGCTTCCGGGCGGTCTCGATCTCGTACTTGTAGGTGGGCATTCGTGGACCTCAGATGCCGGACTTGGCGAGGCGGGCGCCGAGCTGGCGAGCGGCCGAGGGCTTCGATCCGATCGCCGTCGCACTACCGAATCGCAGGGTGTTCTTGCGGAGCCCGGTGCCCGAGATGAACGCGGTGTCGATGCCGTAGATCAGGAGCGCAGTCGCGACCTGATCCTCGGCGCTGTTGGTCAGTCCGATCGGCTCGCCGAGCCGGAACGCCTCGCGTCCGGTCACGACCACCTGGCCCCGGATACGGGTGGCCTTCGGACCCAGATATGCCTTGGCCGATACGCCCGGAGGAAGCGCCGTCGTCGCGAGCTGGCGATAGGCCGACTGGACGCCGCGATCGAGACCCGCCGCGGCATCGATGTAGATGAACCGACCCGATGTCGGATCCCAGACCGCGGACTCGCCCTGCGTCCCGTCGGTCTCGAGAACCAGGTCCTCGCCCTTCGTCGTCCCGATGACAATGGCCCGCGCCCGGTAGTGGGCGATGGCATCCTGGGCGGCAATGGCCGTCGCGTAGAGGGCGCAGCGCCCGAGCCAGCCGTTGAGGTAGTTCGTGCCGCCCTGCTGGCGACCCATCTCGAGCGCGCTCGACGAGACGCTGAGCGTCTGAGGCGTATAGGCCCCGCCGACGCTCACGCCATCGATGTAGATCGCCGCGGCGCCCGGAGTCTTGACGACCACGACGTGATGGAACGAGCTGTCCGACGGGATCGTCGTCGTGCTCTTCATGAAGTCGCCGGTGCCGGCCTTCTGGCCCGACACCGACCCGTCGGCATTCCAGACGACCTGGAGCGAGCCCGCCCCGAGGTTCATGATCCCCTGCGCGGTCGCCGTGCTGCGCGCGACCCAACACTCGAACGTGATCGTGTCGCCGAGGGCGATCCGGGGCGAGCTCGGGACCGTGACGTACTGCGAGCTGGCGGCGACCAGGGCGACGACGCCGCTCGTTGCCTCGCCGGTGACGCTGAGGCCGATCTTCTGCGCGAGCGACGGCCCGCCGGTGAACGTGCCCGCGTCGAGTCCGTTGTCGAGCAGCTGATAGACGGGCGGGGAGTTGCCGTTCTGGACCTGCTGCCAGGTCATGCCCATTCGGCTGTACGCCACCGCGCCGTGCGTCTCGTCGAGCCGCCAGTACCCAACGAGCCCGGGCGTATCCCAGATGAGTTGCGCGTTGGAGTCGGGGCCGCCGGTGACGCTGTCGGTGATCAGCGACCGCGAGACATAGCCGCCGTACACGTTGACCGGCCCGACGGTCTGGAACAGGACGCGGCCGACCGTGGAGAGGAAGCCGGGCGGTGCGCAGAACAGGTACCCCTGGGGCGTCACCCAGACGAAGTAGTCCCGCGACCCGCTCGGCACCGTGACGAGCGCCGCGTTGAGGAACATGTCGATGAGGCCGCGCGGCGTGTCGCCCTGCGGAGCGTTCAGGGCGCCGACCACTTCGCCCGCGTAGACCATGAAGTCCGAGTTGATATTGACGTCGGCCGGGAGGCCATACGCCTGCAGCGCGCTCAGCAGCGCGGGTAGCTGGACGGGGCCGCCCGCGAAGAAACCGCCGGCGCCGTTGCTCGCGACGTTCGACCAGGCCGGGATGAACGTCCGGTCGAGCAACAAGCCGAAGTCGACGCAGTCGACCGTGATGATCTGGCCGATGCCGTAGGCCGGCTTCTGCTGCTGGTCAACGAGCATGCCCTTGAACAGGTACCCGTTCGGCCACGGCATCGCGTCGGGACCGGCGGCGTTGAAGGGTCCGATGTTGGTGAGCAGCGACACGTAGCCGTCCCAGATCGCCACGTCGCACCACATCGGGAGCGTCCCGAGCGTGCCCAGCTTGTCGATGATGTCGAAGCTGCAGGTGGCGTTGCCGCGGATGTCCTGGCTGATCCGGATCGAGCTGATGTCGACGGACGCTGCCGCGGGGTTCATCCGGTGGTCGGCGTACTCGACCCCGTTGACCTGGATCGACATCGCCACCGGCGCGGTCGAGATCGCGCCGGTGGCCAGGCCGACGACGACCATCAATAGCCCCGGGTCGACGTCGGCGCGAGCGCGTCCGAACGGTAGCGGTGCGTGTCAACGACCTCCGCGATCTGGCGGCCGTCGAGGTAGATGTGGGTGTGGACGATCGTGCTCGTGGCTCCTCCGCCGCCACGACCGGTCGAGGCCGGGAGGAGCGCCGGTGTCGCGAACTGGCCCCAGCCCGACTTCGGGACGATCGTGCCTGAGTGGTCCGGGATGTCGAGCTCGGGCCCGTCCTCGCCGACGATCCGAGGCATGTTCGCGGCGTACTGGCCGCCGGCGGCGAACAGCGGGATCGTCTTGCCCGAGAACTTCGCCGAGAAGCTGCCGATCTTGGTGAGCTGCTGCAGCAGGGCGCCGGCGACGGGGATCTGGGCCTTCTCGTCAGTGATCAGCCGCATGATCGAGCCGTCAGCGTCGCCGTACTTGGCCTTGAGCTTCTCGAGGTACGCGATCGCAGCCTTCGGTCCCTGGGCCTCGGCCTGGGTGAGCTGCAGCGTCATCAGCGACTTGTTGTTGTCCGCAATCTGGCCGGTGAGCTCGATCCACTTCGGTGAGTTCAGCTTGACCTGGTCGCGCTGCTTCTCGAGCTCCTTGTTTGCGTCCTTGAGCTGCTGGATATGGCCGGCCGTGATCGCCTTCCCGAACAGCTCGTCGCCGATCGCGTTGCTGAGCTGTGGGATTGCCGCCGCCGCGATGTCCGCGACGCGCGCGATCTTGGCGATGTCGTCGGCCGTCTCGAGCGCGACGTCGTTGTGGAGCGATTCGCTGTCGGTGAGGCCGACGACCGACGTGCGGAGGGCATCGAGCTCGTCGCCGTGGGTCAACGCCGCGGCCGCGGCCGCGGTCTCTGCGTCGGCGACGTCGTTGAGCTGGCCGATCATGCCGCCGACGATCGGGATGTTCTTGCCGCCGAGGTCATTGAAGACGGCGACGATCGAGTTGAGCTTGGTGGCTGGCGGCACGGTTTTGTCGAACGTCTTGCCGAGCGCATCGAACTCGTCGCCGACGGTGCCGACCGCATCGGCGACGGCCGGCAGGATGACGGCCTCGAGCTTCGAGAAGCCCGCGCCCATCTTCTCCTGGGCGTCGTCGACCTTCGCTGACGCGATGGCGACGGCCCCGAGGTCCGAGTTGGCGTAGGTCTGGGCCTGACCGCCGGCGAGCTTCTGGACCGCGGCGAGGGCCTCGGTCTGGGTCGCGTTCTTGGGGAGCTCGATGCCGAGGGACTTGAGGATCCGGTACGAGCCTGCCTCGACCTTAGTCAGCGCCTCAGTGGCGTCCTGGAGCGAGATCTTCTTGAACCGCGCGAGATCCTGGGCGGCCGAGAGGATCTGCGTCGCCTTGGTCACGTCGCCCGTGGCCGCGACGAGGCCGGTCATCGCCGTGACCGTCTCAGTGTCGGTGAAGCCGAGCTTGGTGCTGCTCTCGACTGCAGCGTCGATGGCGCCTTGCTGGCTCTTCCAGGCCGGCACGTTCTGGTTCAGCGCGGTCGTCAGGCCGTCGACCGCGACCTGGTGCGCCTGGTACTTCTTGGCGGCCTCATCGCCGGCGACGACGACGGCGGTGATCGCGCCGATGGCGAGGCCGGCTGGGCTGACGAGTCCGCCGAATGAGGAGCCGAGGCCCCCGATGCCCCCGCCGCCCGCCTTGCCGGCGAGCTTCGCGGCATCGGCCTCGGCGGCGTTGGCCGACTTCGAGAAGCCCGAGAGGTTCGTCGAATTGGCCTTGGCCTCTGTCGCGGTGATCTCGGACCGGACCTTGGCGAAGCCGATGGTCGTCAGGTCCTTGAGGGCGACAACGATCTCGAGGGCGTCGCCCCCGCCGAGGGCGCCCATGGCGGCCATCACCATCTCAGTGCGTCCTCTCGCGAGCCCACTGGGCCTCTTCAGCCCGGTAGTTCTCGTACATCGTCAGCTCGTTCCGGAAGGCGAGGAGCTCCTCGACTAGCCGGCGCGGCGAGCGGAGGAGCGCGACGTAGCTGTCGGCGTCGCCCCCCGCGAGCTGGAAGAGCGCGAACCGCGGCGGGACGTCGGTGCCACCAATGAGAGCGCGGGCGATGGCACCAGGTTCCCAAAAGGGTCGACGGCTTCGCCCGCGCCCTCCTGGGCGGTGAAGATCGCTTCGCCGATCGCCGCGACGAGCTTGGGGGTGAGCCGCCGAAGCTCGAACGGCAGTGGCTCGCCCTCGCGATCGACGAGGTTGTGCCGGATGATGAGCGCCCCGAAGGCCGCGATGAGCGCCTCGATGTTCTGGACGATCGGCGAGGACTTGGCCTTTTGCCACGCCTCTTTGAAGTCGAGCCAGGCGCCCATCTCCAGGTCCGGGTTGACGTCGACCCAGAAGTCGGCCCACGGCTCGGCGAGCGTGACCCGCCGAGCCTGGTCCCAACCGCTCACGGGAGCGTGACGTTGGAGTTCGCGACCGCGACCTGCCAGTCGAACGTGGCACCCGTGTCGTACTGGCTCTCGCCGGCCATCTTGACCACCCGGATCGCCTTGTTCGGGCTGAACCCGGCATCGAGCTGGAAGCCGTAGAAGTCGGCCTTGACCGACTCGGGGATGTTGCCGGCGGACCCGGCGATCACCGGCCCGGTGAACTGGACCCGGATCAGGCGCTCGGTGTCGGCGAGCAGGGTCGCGAGCTCGGTGTTGCTGTTGTAGTGGATGTCGAGCTCGATCGCGAGCGAGCGCGGCTCACGTACGGCATCGTCGTAGTACAGCTGGCCCTTGTTGTGGATGATCGGCATCCAGTTGTTCTGCCAGGTGAGCTTGCCCGACAGGACGTTCGGGGCCGCGGTCGTGCCGATCGTGCCACCGCCGTTGTCGATGAAGACCTGCGCGGTCGTGCCGGCCGCGGCGTTGAGGACGGTCCGGTCGCCGATGGCGACCGTCACGGCCTGCGCGATGAACTGCTGGCCGAACAGTTCCGCGGTCATCCGGACGGCCTGGCTGCCCTGCCAGCTGATCTCGAGCTTGTCGGCAAGGCAGAACGGGATCTGCCAACCCTGCGTGTCTGTGAACGTCTCGAAGGTTGCCGTCTTGAGGTCGTCGCTGCCGGCCGTCGGCGCGAACGTGTAGGTGTAGACGGTCGTCGCTGACAGGACGCCGGTGACGGCGCCCTTCCAGAAGAGCTGGCCCCACCAGGCGAGATCGGATGCGGTGAGCCATGCCGGGATCGTGAGCTTGCCCGACTGCTCGACGATGACATGCCGGTAGTTCTTGATGTACGAGGTCATCGCCTCGGACAGGAACTCCTTCTTGACCGTCGGATCCCAGAAGGCCGGCCCGCGCTCGCCGTAGACGCGTCGGGTCGCGGCCACGGGCGTACCGCGGGCCGCCTCCAGGCCGGCCTGGAGGCGTTCGAGGGCGAGGGCGCCGGTGGCCATCGGGTCAGCTCACTTTCTGGTGGGTGCCGGTTGCGACGGCGAGCTCGGCGAGGTCGTCGGTGAGGTTGTCGTCCGTGGTCACATCACGGTTCGGGATGCCGCTCTGGAATACGGTGCCGTCGCCGACGTAGCGCAGGACCACGACCGGCGCCGGCGGCTTCGCGCTGGCCGGCTTCCGGGCCCGGGCGCGGGCGCGCCGCTTTGCGGGCTTTGCCGTCGATGGCGGCGCCTTCGTTTCCCGAGCAACGGTCGAGGCTGGCTTTGCGGGCGCCGGCGGCGCATCGACTGCCTCCGTGGTCGGCTCAGTGACCGGGTCGTTGCTCGTGGTCATGCCATCCCCTTCTCGCTGAGCCATGCCTTCGCCGCGGTGGCGGCGACCTTGTTGACGCCCGAGTGCCGGAGCGCGACCCACGGTCGGAGGACCGCCGCGAAGGTGGCATCGACATCGGCCGGTGCCGGCGTGGGCGCAGGTGCCGGGACCGGCAGCGCGCGGCCGGTGATGGCCTGGTAGTCGATGGCGAGGGCTGCGAGGTCGACTCCCTCGAGGAACTCCCGCGAGCCGAAGTGCTCGGGCCAGATCACGACCCAGGCCTCCTCGACGAGGTGCGACCAGAAGGTGTCGGTGAACCCGGTCTCAGCGGCCCAGGTGATGAGCCGCTCGTCGTCGGATGCGAGCCCGCTGTACCCGCCGACGATGACGCTGTGGCCGCCGTCGATCGCGCTGCCCGAGTGGTAGGTCCACGGCTTGCCGGCGTCGAAGTCGGTCATGTTGGCGGCCTGGACGTTGATGCCGACCCACACGGAGCCGAACACGGCGACTGCGGCGAACACCTCGTCGACGTTGGTGTGGTCGACCTTGGCGAACGCGATCGCCTTGACCCCATCCGGGCCGCCGTCGTGGACGAGGGCCTCGAGCGCAGTCTGGATGTCCATGCCGTTGTCGTCGGTCGGGAAGTTCGGGTTCTGGGTCCGGTAGAACGCGAGGACCTCGGCGAGGGTGGGGTACGACTCGGTCCCGAGCGCCGCCGTCACCAGGCGCCGGACGTTCGCCCAGGTCACGGCCACGCAATCGCCGTACTGGTCGTTGCCGAGCATCTGCCAGGCCGTCAGCTGCGCGAGGTAGTCGACCGCGGCGGGGTGGGCCGGCACGACGCCCGTGAGCAGCGCAGCGAGCTTGATGGCCGGCGCGTTCTTGGGCGGCCGGCGGCCGAACTTCAAGGTCGTCATGTCACGCCTCCGTCACGGTTGCGCCGCGGAACAGCACGTTGCCGGCCTCGTGCGTGGCCTCGCCCCGGGCGATCTCGAGGGTTCGCTGGATGAAGTTGTTGGCTGGCATCGGGCCCGGCTTCGCCGACGCTCGGAAGAACGTCTGGCCGCCGGAGGTGATGGCCAGTGCCCGGGCTTCCCCGGCTGGCCCGACGATCCCGCGGGCATGGGCCCGCAGCTGGCGGCGGCCGGCGAGGGTGACCTGGTGGACCTGGCCGCCGGATCCGCCAACCCGCTCGGTCTGGCCGCGGCTGGCACCGCGCACGACCAGGTGCGCCAGCGGCGAGGCCGGCCCGACGGCCCATTGACCGGATGCGGTGTGCCGGACCCGGATCGTGGCCCGGAGGTGCTTGACCTTGGCCTTCTTGCGGGTGACGTCACGGACCGAGGTGGCCGTGTACGGGGCCTCGGCCTGCATGACCTTCTTGAGCGTGTTCGCGGCGGCGCGCTCGGCGCGCGACTGGTTGGCCTCGACCTGGGCCTGCTTCTTCTCGAGCAACGCGACGAGCTTCTCGCCGCCCTCGGCGACCATCGCGAGGGCCGTCATGGCGTGTAGCTCGCCGGTCGATCGACCTCGACCGAGACGACGAACTCGATCAGCTGGTAGGTGTCGCCGTTGACGTCCTGCTCTTTGTTCGTGTCCCAGCTCGCGATGAGCGCCTCGACGACGCCGGCGACCCCCAGCGTGATCCCGGTCCGGAACCCGGTGATGAACAGGTCGCAGAAGTCGTTGATGGCGACCTGGTCACGGTCGGCCGACGCCGCGCGGATGAAGAACAGGTGCATCGGGTAGATCAGGAACAGCCGTTCCCACGATCCGCCGACCATCGAGCCGCGCGGCGGTCCGATCACGACGAACGGCGTTGCCGGGAGGGCGTCCACGGGCGTCGCCGACGCGCCCTGGATCCCCGCTACGGCCGCGGCATCTGCCGCGAGGCCCTGGGCGACGAGGTTGTGCAGGCCGGCCATCTAGATGATCACGACCTCTTTGCTCTGGTAGCCGTTGATGAGCCGCCAGTCCTGGGCGTCCATCGCGCGCTCGATCGTGCGCGAGCCGTCCGAGCCGACCGTGACCTGGCCGCCGCCGCCGGATGCCCGGGCGCGGTAGGCGCTCACGACGAGACGCTCAGAGAGGCCCACGATCTCGTCGGGCATTGCCGGCCAACCGGG
Source organism: Chloroflexi bacterium UBA5189 (assembly GCA_002413045.1). Lineage (GTDB taxonomy): Bacteria > Chloroflexota > Limnocylindria > Limnocylindrales > CSP1-4 > UBA5189. The sequence continues at coordinate 10,585 of DHWF01000040.1, read as the reverse complement.
GCTCATGACCGTGCGCGCTGTCGCGAAGCCGCCATAACCGAAGCTCGTCGCGTAGAACGACGGCGCCGGGTTGTTCGAGCTCGGCACGTCGGTCATCCAGATCTCGGTCGCTGGCCAGCCTGGTTCTCGATCGAGCGGCAGCGGCCGGAGGAACCAATCGGTGGGCGGGATCAGGTTGAACGCGCCGCCGGTGTAGAACCCGACCTCGAGACTCGTCATGGCGATGACGCCGTTCGGAGCGGGGATCAGGTGACCGCGCTCGAGCGCATCTGCGCCGTCGAAGAGGTAGCACCGCTGCGCCGCGGCACCGTTGCCGTAGGCCGACACCGTCGGTGCCTGGGGCGTGACGACGCTGCCGGCGATCGCGGCCACGATGACGTGTTCGTGCGTCCCCGCGACCGGACCGAGCATCAGCGCGTCGCCGAGCGCGAGCCCGGCAACCGTCGTCAGCGTGATCGCAGTCGCACCGACTCCGATCGCCCCATTGAGGGTCGTCGAGAACGCCGGGATCGGTCCGAGGATCCGCCTGGACTTCGCCTCGATCCAACCGTTGACCTGATTGCACAGCTGCTGCAGGACCGCGTCGTCGCCGTTGCCGAAGTTGATGCCGTTCTGGGTCATCCGGGTCTTGACGTTCGCCGGCACCGCGTACGCGAGAACCGCAGTGGCCATTCGGCGCTACCTCCGAGGTGTATGGCGACTTAGGTGCCGCCGGTCCTGCCTGATGCCCACGGCAAGGGGGAGGAACTACTTCTTGGCCTTGGGTGCCGCCGGATCCGCGTGGGCGGTCTTGGCCGGTCCGGGGGCGGGGTTGGCAACCACGATCGGGGTGCCGACGGTCCGCGCCGCGACGGGCGCCGAGGTCGACCGCGCTGCGGGCTTGCTCGGCTTGCGCGTGTCCTTGGGATCCGGATGCGCGGTCTTCGAGTGATCGTCGACCAGCGCGTCGCTGGCGATGATCCCGCCCTCGGGTCCGACCTTGTCGGCCGTCGGATTGACCTGGCTGTCCGAGTCGGCGATCGCGATCGGGCCGAGATTGCCCGCGTCCTCGATCGAAAGCTTGTCGCCAGGATCGCGGCCCGCCAGCGGGCCCTTCTCGGGATAGCCGGCGGCTCGGAAACCCGCCTCGGCCGCCTCGGGGCTGACGCCGCGGGTGTGGTAGGGGTCTTCGGTCGGATCGTTGGGCGCTCGCAGCGCGTCGGCGCTGGTGGTGAGCTTCTGCTCGTCCTTGGTGTCGGACATCGAGATGACTCCTTCGTTTGGGTTGGCGGGGGGCAAAGGGAGTGGACCCGGGGGACCGGGGCGCGCTCGGCCCCCCCGGGGCACGAGGACTACGGTCGGATGCCGACCCAGAGCTCGACGCCAGTCGGCTGCAGCGCGACGATCGCGGCCCGTCCGATCGCCCGGGCGGCGGTCTGGTCGGAGTTGAAGGCGACGTGCTCGCTGTAGGCGACCTCGATGCCCTGCCGCTCGACGATCAGCAGGTTGAGGCGGTTGGTGATGACGAGGTCCGTCGTGTCGGCCGAGGTGCCGACGGTGCGGGTGGCCAGCATCTGGTTGCTGAAGTAGAAGTCGATCTGGCCGAGCAGGACGGCGCTCGGGCTGGACGCCGCGCGGTCGGACTGCATCCCGGCCACCTGGCCGTTGTACAGGCGCGGGGCGTTGTAGCCGCCGGCCGCCCACAGGATGTAGTTGCCGGTCGAGTCCTTGATCTTCGAGAGCGTCTGCATCGTCCGCGGGTTGCCGTAGGCGACGTCCGGCTCGACGTTCACGGCGCGCAGGAGGTAGGTGGAATCGATGACGTTGTCGATGGTCGGGGTGCCGCCATTCGCGCCCATGGCCGGGCCGGCCGTGGTGCCGGCGTAGGCCACGAGCCCGGTGATCTCGTTGCCGGCCCCGGTGCCCTCGAGGAACTGCTGGTCCTGCTTGAGGGCCACGTCACGGACGAGGGTGTTGGCCAGGAACTCGTTCCACGCCGGCGTCGCGTCGGCGAGGAGCTCGTTGCTGTACAGCCGATAGCCGTACTGCTTCTTGATCGTGATCGTCTGCTGGGCGAGGGTCGCGTCCTGGGGCGCCAGGGTGGCGGCTTCGGCCGCGACCGACGCGCCGCCCGGGACCGATTCGCGGGGCAGGATCACGATGTTCGACGCCGCCGGCATCGAATCGACACCTGAGCGTCGGATCGCGGTCATGCTGACCAGGGCGTACTGGAACTTGTCCTGGAGGTACTGCGTCGGGACGAGCGCACCGCCGGCACCGACCGACGCCTCGCTCATGGCCCGGACGCCGGATTCGATCCGGGCGAGGTAGGCCGCCTCGCGAGCCGCGGGCTTCTCGCCCAGGGCGTCGAGGACCTCGACCATCTCGTCGCGGGTCTTCGGCCAGATCAGCGAGCGAGTGGACTTGCCACCCTGCCCCTCGAGGAACGGATCCTTGTCGTCCTCGCCCTCCTCGGGTGCCGCGTAGCCGAAGATCTCCTTGGCGGCCTGGGTGAAATCGCGCTCAAACGCCTGGCTCTGGCGGAACCCGCCGGCGTAGGTCGCCCGCATGGCCTGGCCGAGACGCGGCAGGCCATAGCGCTGGCGGTTGTAGGCGGGGACGGCGGGCGTGCCGGCGGGCGTGCCGGCGCCGCCTGGGCGCGCATCAGGATCCACGGTATTGACCGCGCGGACCGCCGCCTCGGCCGCCTGGCGGGCGGTGTCGGCGAGCAGCTGCTGGACGGCCGGGTGGGCCGCCAGCTGCGCGGGGGTGATCTCGGCCACGTTGGCCGCGCCGCCGTCGAGCATCGTGATGCCGAGGTCGGCCGGGAGCAGGCCGAGACCGGCCAGCGCGGCGAAGCCGAGGATCGGCGCCCGGTACACGGCGTGGGCCGTGGGCACGGGCCCCTGGAAGAGCTGGAGCGGGATGTCGTGACGGTTCACGGCGAGGGTTCTCCTGGAATCAGAAGACCCGCCTCTCGGCGGGTCTCGGAACGGCGATGGGTGAGGGGCTCGACGGGTTACCCCGTGAGCCGGCGGACGGCCTCAGCGGCAGCGGTCTCCGCAGCCCGGGTGGCCATCGCGGCGAGCTCGACGTCGGGCCGTTCCGGCTCCGCCACGAAGCGGAGCGCGGGCAGGTCCTCAGCCGAACGGGCGGAGGCGTCACCGGGTGCGCAGTCCATGCCGAGGACCGACGCGATGTTGTCGTGGGCGGTCGCGAGCGAGGTCTCGTCGCTCGCGCTGTTGCGCCGGCCGGCGCGCGTGGCCCGGGTGCCGGCGCGAGGCGTCGCGGCAGCCGTGTCGAGGATCGACAGCACGAACACGCGGAACTGCTCGAGGCTGGTCCCGATCGCGGTCTGCTTGGCCTCGGGCGTCTCGGGGTTGAAGTCAGCGTCCGTTGCGTAGATCGCGCTGTAGATCGCGCTCTCGAGCGTGTCGAACGCCTCGGGCAGCTCGTCGCTCATTACGGCCGCCGCCTGGATGTCGGCGAAGGTCTGGATGCCGCGCACGGCGGGCGAATCGCCGGCGGGCGAATCGCCATCGTTTCCCACGAAATGCTCCACGATCCGGATCGTGGAGGCGATCTCGGCGGCGCGGGCCGCGATGACCGCGAGCGGGTTCGACTCGACCGGCGTCAGCGCGAGCTCGTACGCCGGCCAATCGAGGACCTCGCCGGACTTCTGGTCGATCCGGACGCTGTGCTCCGCGGATCCGCCCGAGAGGCCGAGCGCGCCGGCGTCGAGGAGCGGTCGCAGGCGGCTCTCGTAGTAGGCGTGACGCTTGTCGATCTGCGAGCGGACCCACACGCCGTCTGCATCCATCCGGACCGGGCTCCAGCCGCCAACCCGCACGCCGTCGACGTCGAGACCGAAGTCGGGGTCGAAGCCGTGGTGGAACGTCATCGGCCGGATGAAGCCTGGATCCTCGTCGGACCGCGCCGCGACCGGGTCGGTGTCCGGGAACAGGCCCCAGTGGAAGTCCGTGCGCGCCGAGAAGAACGTCCCGTACGTGTCACGGCCCTTGAACGGGTAGGCGAGGCCCTCGATGGTCCGGATGGCGTCGGTCTCGGAGACCGTGCGGACGGCGATCAGCATCAGGCAGGCACCTCGAGAGAGGCAGCGATCGCTGCCGCGGGATCACGCCGGCGCAGGCCGGCCTCGATCGACAGACGGAGCTCGGTGGGGACGGATCGGCCGGCGAACAGCGCCGCCGTGTCGAGCGGTTCGTACGGGTTCGCGACCCAGGCGCGGACCGCCGGCTGCTTGTAGAGGTCGCGGCCGAATGAGCGGAGCGTGCCAGCGGCGCTCGACTCGTCGGCGACGATGGTCGACGAGGTCTCGGGCAGCGCCGCCTCGAGCGCCGGATCGAGCGTCGGCAGCGCAGCGGGGTCCAGGGCCGCCGGGTCGGGCCGGATCGCGACCGCGGTGCGCGGCACCGGCCGATCGCCCCACGGCACGTCGGCGCCGAGCCGGAAGTGCCGGCGGAACTCGTTGGGCACGACGGCCTGGCTGTAGATGCCCCCCAGCCACATATTCCACTCGACATCGAGCGTCGGCTTGAGGGCTTCGATCTCGCTGTAGTCGAAGGCAACCACCAGGCGCCGACGCGTCGCGTCGAAATCAGGGACGAGCCAGTTGTTCAGGATGTCCGCGTAGCCATCGAGCTTGGGCACCATCGTGCCGCGCCAGAAGACACGCTCGGCGTCACGGAGGTTCGCGTACACGCTCGTCTTCTCGTCGTCGCCGGCGAGCACGAGCGGAACCCCGGTGACGGCGCAGACGGCCATCCGGCTGACCTTCCGGTTGGCGATCATCTCCGCGGCCTGGGGCGTCAGCGAGATGGCCTTGAAATCGAGGCCCTGCGGCATGATCGCCGTCCGGCCCTTGTTCCGAGGGCCGCGCAGCGCGCGCAGCGTCCGTTTGACGAGGCCCTCGTCCTGCTTCGTGAACTCGGCGTTCGCAGGCACCTGCCAGAAGCCCGGCGGGATGCTGTCGTTCGCGACCGTCGCCGCGAGTCGCTGGGCCCACAGCACGCCGGTCGCGATCTCGGACCCGACCGACGACAACGGCGACAGCCCGCGGAGCGGGTTCACGAGGTTCCACGTCTTCCAGTGGATGACGTTGCGCGGCTCGTACACGGTCTCGTCGCCGATCCCGGTTGGCCGGTGCGTCCAGGCAAGCACCTGCCGGCCATTCGGGGCCTTCGGGGTCATGTCGGGCGCTCGGAGCCAGTAGAGCTCCTGCGGCGGGCCGCCCCGGCGGCCGCGAACCTTGCCCATGAAGGTCTCGCCCCAGACGGTGTGCGCCGCGAGGTTGTAGGACTTGAGGTCGGTCCCGGTCATGTCGACCGGATTCGCGTTGTCCAGCAGGTACTGGAGGTCATCGCCCTCGGGCGTTGGCTCGTCCGCTGCCGGCACGAGGTCGCGGCCGTGCTTGACATAGACCCGGAGCGGCACGCCGGCACCGCTCGAGGCGATCTTGTTGACGCACGAGTAGACCCACGCCTCGTCGGCAGGGGCCTTGGCGAACGCGGACGGCGTCCGGTACTCGGGCGGCGCATCGCGATCGATGCCCATGAACGCGAACCACGCCGCCGACATATCGCGGGTGGCCGGCATGCCTGCAGAGGGGCTGGCGAGCGTCATCGGGGGCTATTCCTCCAGGGGACGCTTGCAGCGCCAGCACCAGGCGTCGTCGTCGCCCTCGGCGCCGACATCCGAGTCCAGCATCGGCTCAGGACAGTGGCAGTACTCGTCGCCTACCCGATGAACGCCCACCCGCCCTTCTTCGCCGGCGGCTCGGACATGGTCATCGCCGCCTGGAAGGCGAGCACGAGTGCGATTGCGCCGTCGATCCACGCTCGCTGTTCTCCCTTGTCGATCAGGTACATCGAGCGCCCGTCGTTCTCGTCGGCTGCGAGGCGGACCTTGGTGAGCGTGGCCGCCATGACGTGACGGGTGAGCGCCTCATCACCCGAATGCGTGAACGGCCGGGCGACGTCGGACCCCGGCTTGATGGCGGCGCTCTCCCGGATCGCTGTGAGAAGGCGATCGACAGCCGGCGCCATGCGCCGCGGCTGGTTCGTGTCGAATGCAAGGACGCGCTGCTGCTCAGGCTTCGGCCCGAGCTCGTACGTCTGGGCCCATTCCTCGATCTCGGTCGGCCACTTCGGCGGATCCGCGAGCATGAGGCCGACGCGGTACGTGTGGAACGCGCGCTCGACCGCGGCCTTGACCTCGAGCCGCGGGATCCGCCAGCCCTCGGGCGCGTCCCGTGGCCGCTCCCAGATCTGGATCGGCCAGGCGTAGCCAGTGCGGGTGCAAGCGATCAGCGCCGTGGCGTCACGGCTGATGCTGCCGTCGAAGCCGAGGCCAATGTGCGTGCCCGGCGGCACGTCCTGGGGCTGCATGAGGCGCGCCCATGTCTCGACGTCGACCGCGGCGCCGCCGCCCGACATCAGGATGTTCCCGTAGAACCGGGCGGCCTGCGCCAGGTCGCGCTCGGCGAGGTCCGCGGCCTCGGCCTCGATCGCCGCGATCGGCAGGTGGCCACCGTTCTCTGCGAGCACATCGGCCGGGTAGACGATCCGGTGGATCTTCCGGCGGTCGGCCTTGTTGCCGTAGCTGAGATTCTTCGGCGGCTGGGTGAACTGACGATGGATGTCGCGCGCCGGCGACTCGAACTGCAGCTGGGCGACCGAGTTCTCGGCCGGATCCCACGCGTTCGACGTGAGCGCCGCGCGGCCGCCCATGCCGGACAGGTTCCGGTATTGAGTGTCGGCGAGCTTGACCATCTTGTTCGCCGCGGTCCACAGACCGAGCTCGTCTTGCGGTGCGAAGGTGATCCGCTGGCCAAGGCGGCTCTGGTTGGAGCTCGTGACGGTGTCGATGCGGCCACCGCCTGGCAGCCGGATGAACTCCTCGCCGGTCTTCGGGATCAGGTCGGCGAGCGGCCCGAGCTCGATCATCGGCCGGAGCGCGTCGTAGGTGTTCTCGGTCGAGTCTTCGGAGAACGCCGTGATCTGGATGAGCGGGGTCGGCCAGCTCATGCCCTTCGGCTCGCCGACGTCGTACGCGTACTCCCAGCCGCACCGGCAACCGTGCTCGGCACAGACATAGCCCTCGTCGACGCCAGCGAACCCGGCGAAGAGCGCCGGCCCGGCGCCCTCGACGCAGACATGCGTTGCGATCAGCGGGTTCTTGCCGAGCTTCTGGGGCCCGACGAGCAGGCCGCGACGGTTGACGAACGCCGGGGCGAGGATCGGATTGGCCGGGACCCAAACCGCGTCGCCCCGCACGAGGTAGAACGCGGCGTACCAGGTGAGCTGGTAGTTGTACAGGCGGAACGGCGCGCCCCGTCGGAAGCCATCCGGGACCGTGCAGTGGCGCTCGACCCACTCCGGGACGACATACATCGTCCTCGGCTGGAGATCAGGTGTTGACGACGAGCTTGAGCCGCTCCTTCGCGGAGCCGCCGCGCGCCGGGACCGGCCGCTCGACCTCCGGCTGGTCGTCAATGTCACGGTCGATCACCCATCGGTTCTTTGCCAGCCCGCCAGACGAGATCCCGAGGTCATCCATGAACCGGAGCACGAGAGCCCGGTCGGACGCCAAGGCCTTCGATCCTTCGGCGATGACCGCCGCGCGCACGTACAGCGCGACCTCGAGCGCCTGGCCGCGGGCCTCCCACATCAGCGCCTGGGGGCGCGTCCACTCCGCTGCCCAGCGCACCTTCTCGAAGGCCTTCTGCCGAGCGAGCGGCCAAGGCGGCGGATCGCCGGCGCGACCCGGCGCGGGCAGGTGCGTCCACCCGGCTTGGTCGGACGGGCGGTCGCGCCGGAGCGCGCCTGCTTCCGGTGCCGGTCCGCTGCGCGCTCGAGCGCCTCCACTTGCCACGTTCAAACCTCCCTGCGGCCGGCGTTTGAACCTGACTCGCGCTTCACAGCGGTCCACTGGTCTACGCTCCCGACCCCCCGCCGGGCAAAATGCCGCCGGTCGAGAACCCGCGATCAGCTGCCGCGCTCGGCTCGCGTCTTGCGCCGATGGCACGTGCCGCATTGCGACTGGAGGTTGGCCCGATCGTGCGTGCCCCCGGCGCGAAGCCGGAGGATGTGATCGACCTCCGTCGCTGGATCCCCGCAGGTCGAACACAGAGGGAACTCGGCCAGCTGCTGCGCGCGGATGGCTGGCCACTCGCCGCCGTAATCGCGGGCCGCCCGCCAAACCCCCGTGCATTCAGGGCACCGGGTGTCACGGGTCGGGTTGCCGCAGTCGAGGCAGGCTCGGAAGTACCCGCTCAGTTGGAGGCGCCGCCGTCGGTAGCGCCGCGAGCGTCGTCGTAATCCGACCCCCGCCCCTCGATACCTGGCGCCTCGAGCCGCGTGGCTGCTCGCCCCGCGCCCAGGCGCAGTGGCGTCCCGTCTTCGCGATACGCCCTCTCGACCGGCCGCGCAGGTGGCGTGCGCCGCCTTCGGCTAGCCCGTTGGGTCATGGCAGCACGATCCGACTCGTCGGGCGCTGCGCTCGCAGCTGGTCGCCCAGGGCGAGCATCTGTCCGAAGAACGAGAGCAGCTCTAGCTCGGTGATGTCCTTCGGGATCGCGACGACCGCCGGCCGGCCCGAGTTGAGGCCAATCTGGACCTGCACCATCTCGACCTGCTGGGCCTCGGGCACCGTGGGCTGGGCGTTGACTGCCGCGTCGACGCGCGCCCGCCTGGTCTTGGCGTCAGGCATGGGACGCCGCCGGGGCGAATAGCCAAGCCTGCGGATCCGAGCCTTTCGGGCCTCGCTCGGCCAACCCGTCGCGCAGCTGCCGGCCCTGCGCGATAGCCCTTCGTCGACCATGACCGATCGGCGGTGCCGCGGACGCTAGCGCGTCACTCGTTCGCATGTCAACACTACCTCCTGTCTCCGCTTCGGAGAACCGCGTCGACGCGAGCCCGCTCGACCTCGAGCGCCTCGCGTAGCACGCGCGCCTCGGTGTCGGCGTGGCTCGTGTGGCCCTGGAAGTCAGCGATGGCTGCAGCGATGGCCTCGACCACCTCGAGCGGGAGGACGATCCCTGTCTCGGTGGTCGGCGTCACGCCAGGCTGGAGCACGCCCTCGAGCCACGTGCCATCTGCCTGTAGCGTTGCCCCGGTCGCGTCCTGGACGAGCAGCCGGACGGTGTTTCGGGTGAAGTTCTCCCACGTACGCAGTACCAGCGCACGCGGCATCCTCGTCACGCCACGTTCCCTTCCCGATCGGTGGCCGTCTCAGCTGTCCGTTGTGCCTCGGATCGATCGACCCAGCCGGGCAGCGACAGCGGCGGCTCGCGCCGCCAGCAGTTCCGGAGCCGGCGCAGTGCCGTGTCGATGTACGTCAGGCGGACGTACGGCTTGAGCTCCCATCGATCGGCGACCGACTGCCAGTCGCCGCCGGCGAAGGCGACCTGGAGCAGGAAGCGGGCCATGAACGCGCTGTCTGAGCCCTCCGGGCGGGCCATCCGCGCCAGCGCCGCGCGCATCGGGCGGACGTAGTACGGATCGACCGTGCCGCGCTCGTCGGTCCACTGGCGATCGCTGTTCTCGAGCAGCTGTCGGAAGGGTTCGGCGTAGCGAGGCGAGCCAAGGACCGAGCCGCCCTGCTCGGCCGCCTTCACGTCCTCCGTCGGTCGGGCCTGGGCGTCTAGGCGCCGCGTCGTCGCCCAGACCCCGCGGCTGTGCATCCGCTCGGGCGTCTCGGCCCAGAAGCCCTCGAGGAACCACGTGAGCAGGTCGCCGAACGACCTCGGCGGCCGCGCGAGCTCGCTTGCCCGGGCGCGATGCTCGTCGAGGTAGGGCTGGTCGCGCCGGACCCGGCGATCGCGGCTCACAGGCGCTCATCCCGACGCACATCAGCGATCGCCTGGGCGTCCGGATAGCGATAGTTCCGAAGCGGATCCTTGACGAAGCGCCCGGCGGCGTCGCGCAGGTGAACGCTGTAGGTGCCGTGGGCGCCCGGGAACTCCTCATTGGCCCGCTCGAGCAGCTGGACCATCGCGTGCTGCCAGGCGGGCGGCATCAGCTGCAGCAGCGACCGCGGCAGCACGAGGTAGCTCGCGTACGTCAGATCGAACCAGTCGTGTACGTCGCCGGCGCACCTGTCGGGATATTCGTCGCGGAAGGGCTCGCACAGCAGGGGTCGCGCTGGAGTTGTGTCGGTCTGGGTCACGATGGCCTCACCTCCACGGTCACGGTCGGTGCTGATGCCGCACGCGGTCCGGTTCCACGGCGGGCCTTCGGCGTGGGCGTGGGCGACTTGCGTCCACGGCTTGCCCCACAGGCGCCACTCGACGATCCAGACCCAGCTGCGGGTTGGCTCGCGTCACGGAGCGACCATCGATCGCGGCCAGATGACGACCAGCAGCATCGCGACGATGCCAGCGGCAAGGAGCACCGTGCCGAACCCCGGCACCGCCTGGACGGCCATCGCGACCAGCGCGCCGGCGAGACCCGCGGCCGCGGAGCGGGCGATATGCCGCAGTCCGGTGTGCAGCAACTTTGCAGCATCAAGGCCGTTTTCTGCCGCCGTCTGGCGCCGTGTGCTGCCGTCGATTTGATCGGGGGAGTGGCGCGCCCGGAGGGACTCG
>DHWF01000012.1:741-82638 GCA_002413045.1 Chloroflexi bacterium UBA5189 | reverse complement strand
GCTCGAAGAGCACCACCGGTAGGAACTGCCCAACCCTTCATCCGTCGGATCGCCGGAACGGGGCCTCGCACCGCACTTCCAATGCATCCTCGGCAAGGACGGCCCGCTGGACACGCTCACCGTCACCGCCGAGACCACCGCCCGCCACCTCGCCGCACGAATCAAGGACAACATCAGCGTCACCGCCGGCATTCGCATCGTCCCGAGTGGCACCAGCGAACGATCAGCCGGCAAGATGCGCCGCGTGATCGACGAGCGCCAGGGCTAGTTGGAGCGGGGGACGGCGCGACTCCCTCGTCGGTCCTGAGCGAGCCGAGCTCGCGGCGGCTTTCGCTCGGGCGCAGCTGTTGGCCTCAGGCCGCGACTCTGCGACGCGTCACCATCCGATAGATCAGCACCACGATGACGGCGCCGATGACGGCAACGACGATGCTCTCGATATTGATGCCGGTGACGTCGGCGACATGCAGCACGGACCCCGCGATGAACCCGCCGACGACCGCGCCGATGATCCCCAGGATGATCGTGCCGATGACCCCTTCGCCACCGCCCATGAGCATGTTCGTGATGAACCCGGCGATCGCACCGACAACGATCCAGGGGACGATACCCACGGCACGCTCCTTCTGACGAACCCGGGGGCGCGCAGATGGTCCCGCGGCATGAGCATTCCGGATTCGCCTGCAGTCGATCCTCGTCCGTGACCGAGCAATCGCGCGATTCGGCGGGGCCTCGCCGCCTACCTAGAGTGTGTCGAAATCGAGTTGGATGCGTTGATTTGATGCGCCCGGTGATCTTGCGACCGCCCGGCGCTCCATTCGGCCCCCGTCAGCCCTCGCTCTTCCTACCTTCGGCGCGCCGCTGCTCCTCGATGGTTCGCTCGGCCAGAGGTTCTGCCTCGAGTCGCTCGCCCGGGATCGGCAGTCCGCTTTCGATCGACCTGCCATAGGTCCCCCGCGCGACGCGCTCCTCGGCCCGCCCGATGGCGGCAAGCTGCGCGGCTAGGTTGGTCGCGAGGGCGACGGACACCGCCTCGGACTCGAGGCCGCTGCCGGCGTCGTCGTGCTCTCCCGTCTGCTGGCGCCCTAAGGAGCCTTCGTCGCGGATCTCGCCGCGGAGCTCCGCGAGGGCAGATTCGACCCGCGCTCGCTCGCGGGCGACCAGCTCCCGAGCGCGTTCGTTGTCCATGGCAGCATCCTCGGGGTTATTGACGAAATCAGCGCTGGTTGGCCCGTCCCCGGCCGGAGGCCGCAGCGGCCGGCTACATCTTCGCCGCTGCCGCCGTGCCGATCGCGAGCTCTGCGGCCTGCTGCACGCCCTGGTCGATGTTGCCGCCGATCCCGACCGTGATCGTGATCGCGAAATTGCCCTTGCGGATGTCGAGCTCAGAGGTCGGCCCGCTACCGCCGGCGGCGAAAAACGCCGCGTCGCCGAGGTTGGGCACGGCGGTGACGTGCGCGCCCGAGATGCCCTGCAGGCCGAACGGAATCTGCCCCACATCACTCGCGCCACTCGCGGCAATCGTGACGCCGACCTTGGAGTCGCTGGACTGCCACGTGCATGACGGGGCATTGACGCCGGACGGGACGCCGGCCCCGACGGTCGTCCCGACGGCCGCGCCGATGTCCGCCACGGTCACCAGCGCGCAGAGCTGATCCGCCGTGTACCCGAGACCGTTCGGGGCGGACGTTGCCCCTGCGGGCGTGGCCGTCGGCGATCCACACGCGGCAACGGCAACGAGGACGAGTGGCACAAGCGCGATACGACGCCAGCTCCTGACCATGTCTGGCGATTCATACACCCGATGATCCGTCCTCGCTCAGGACGGCGACCCGGAAGTCGCGTCCTTCCCACCGGTCGCTGTCAGGCCAGTAGAAGGTGAAGTCAACGGCCGCGCCCGCCGGAAGCGCGTCGGATGCGGCCAGGTCGGCTGTCCAGACACCGAGTCCCGTGTCGCGCGTCTCCAGGTCGAACGTCGTTCGCCAGCCATCGACCGAGCCGTGGACTCGGCCGGCTGCGAGCACCTCGAACCGGAGGATCCGGCCGGCAACCATCGTCGGGCGGGGCGCCGTGAAGCGCCACGTCGCGCGGCGTGCCTCGGGACGGATGCCGTGATAGCGCATCCACGCGGCCTCCGGTCGATCGATGGAGTGGCCGAGCGCCAGTGAGCGCACGAGCTTCACGTACTCCGCGTGCGCCCACGCGAGGGGCATCGCGGAGCCGCTGGGCTGGCCCAGGAACAGCCCGCGATCCGCGATGTCCGCGGTGTCCCAGACCTGCTCGGGCAGCATCCCGCCGCGGGAGCCCAGGCGTCGCATCGCGTCGAGATACGGGCGCGGGTCTCTTCCGGCCTCGAGCTCGTAGTGGCCGCGCTCGCCTACGAGGAGCGGCCAGCCCCGTCCGATCCCGGTCCCGTCGAACGGCTGGCCGTCGGCGTGCTCGCCGTAGCCGTCGCCGGTGTAGCGGTGCCAGATCGGGCCGTTTGGTGTTTCCGTCTTCAGGAGCGCGTCCGCGACCGCCAAGGTGGACAGGATCCGCGGGTCGTCCGCCCGTCGCAGCCCGAACCGCACGAGCGCGAGGAAGTCCGTCCCGACCATCTCGTCCGCGGGAACCATGTCGTCGCCCGGCGCCCGGTTGCGAACGGGAACCGGCGTCGAGAGCGGCGCGCCGGAGAGCACGTCGGGGGACGCGATCCGGACGTAGTGGCCGTCGACGCCGTACGCGCGCGCGATCCGCGATCCCTGCACGTACGTCCAGTCCTCGATCGAGGCGTTCCAGTCGTCCGCGAGCTCGCGGCAGTACGCGGCGCTCGGCTCCGAGAGGAAGTCCGCGGCGACCACCAGCGCAGCGACGACCGGCGCCAGCGTCGACGGCGTCAGGCCTGCGTTCTCCTCCCATCGGTCCTGCTCCGTGGCGGGTCCCATCCGGGCGATGAAGCTCGTCGCCGCCCACAGCATCCGATCCAGCGCCGCTTCGGTCACGAGGTGCTCGAATGCCTGGGCCTCGCCGGTCCGGCCGTGCATGTGGGCCGCACCAGCCCGTCGGATCGCGCCGGCGAGCAGGATCGGATAGGCCGCTTCGTCGAGCTGGACGCCCCCCCAATAGGCGACGCCGTCCACCCACTGGTTCTGGAACCAGTGGCCGTCGGGCTCCTGGGTCGCGACTAGGTACGCGAGCGTCCGGGCCGCGGAGGCGCGCGCCCCGAGGGCGACGAGCGCGCCCGCCGATTCGACGAGGTCCCGCGACCACACGAGGTGATAGCCCCCGAGGTCGTTGCGAGCGTTGCCCCACGGGATCGAAAGGCTCGCCACCGTCGCCCCTGGCGTCGTGCGGTCCTGGTGCGTGCGGAGGACCGCCGCCGAGTCGAGGTAGAGAGCGGCGAGCTCTTGCGCGAGCTCGCGCGGCGCTGGCGTGCAGGTGCGCAGGAATCCATCCCAGTCATCGACGTACTCGTTCCAGGCAACGTCGAAGTGGCCGGCGAGCGCCGCCGTCACCTGGATCGCCGACTCCTCGGGTCGCGCGCCGAACCCGAGGGCGATCTGGACCGCCTCGCCATCTGGCACCACCTCGAGCATGCCGGCGACGTTGCCGGCATCTGTCGCGTCGTAGGTCCAGGACATCCGCCCGTTGGCCGAGAAGTCCTGCCAGCCATCCGAGGCGCCCACGTAGCCGACGCTCTGCCGGACCGGCCCCGGGTCGCTGGCGAGGGCGAGGTTGGAGCCGCCGTTCTGGGCGAAGAGCAGCGGCCGGCCCTTGTACGTGCCGACCCAGGCCCGGTTGTGCAGCCCGCTGAAGCCGAGGTGCGGCGCCAGCAGTGGATAGAGCCGCAATGGATGCGAGCGGCGCTCCGCGCTCGATGCCGGCCGCCGGTCCTCGAGCCGCGCTTCGATCCGAACGACGTCGGCGTGCCCGTCCGCGCAGATGCGCAGCGTGAGCAGGTAGCGCTCGTGCCGGTGGACGGCGATGATCGCGGGGACTCCCGGCTCGACGAAGCGGACGTCGGATTTCGCGTCGCGCTTGACCTCGCTCCACCAGCCCGCCCCGTCGGCGACGATGAACCCGAGGTCACGCACCTGGGGCGCGTCGACGCGCGGCCAATAGACCTCGTTGAGGACGCCGTGCCCCACGGTGAACCAGACCCGGCTCGAGCTGTGGGCGGTCCCCACCGCGTCCTTCGCGCTGCTGGACCAAGTCGGGCCGATCCCAGGGGCTCCGGGCGCCGCGCCGAGCCCGATTGCGCCTTCAGTCGGGTCGGGAACCATCGGCTGAGTCTATCCTCGGGCCGTGCCTGACCCCGGTCCCGGCCTCGCCGCCGAATACGTCGCCATCCCTGCCTCGAGCGCCGCCCTCACCGGTCGGGCAGTTGGCCTCGACATCGGCGGGACCGGCATCAAGGCGGCCGTCGTCGATCTCGCCACCGGCGAGCTGGTGACCGTGCGGATCCGGGAGCTCACCCCGCAACCGGCCACGCCAGATGCGGTCATCGACGTCGTCGCGAGCGTGTTCGCCGCATTGCAGGAAACCGGCGCGCTGACCCCGGACATGCCGGCGGGAGCAGGGTTCCCGTCGGTGATGCGTGCCGGTCGGGCGCTGACGGCGGTCCATGGGAACGTGGCCTGGGTCGGGGCCGATGTCCGAGAGCTCCTCGCGGACCGTACCGGCCGCCCGTTCGTCGTGCTCAACGATGCCGATGCGGCCGGCGTCGCGGAGCTGGCCTACGGCGCCGGGGTTGGGCAGCGCGGCACCGTCCTCGTGCTGGATCTTGGCACGGGCATCGGCACCGCGCTGTTCGCGGACGGTCAGCTCGTGCCGAACATCCAGCTGGGCCACCTCGAGCTCCGCGGCCGCGACGCCGAGGCGCGCCTGTCTCCGGTTGCCCGCAAGCGACGTGGCATCGGGCTGCGCCAGTGGGCCACCGAGCTCTCCGAGCTGATCGCCCGCTACGAGGCGTACCTGTCGCCCGACCTCATCATCTTCGGCGGGGGCATGACGAAGGACTACCCGAGGTTCGCCGCACACCTGCACTCGCGGGCGCGGCTCGTGCCCGCCCTCCTGGGAACGAATGCCGGCATCGTCGGTGCAGCGCGGGTCGGCTCGGCCAGGCTCCTCGACGCTACGGCGTAACGGTCACCACGGTGAACATCCCTGCCTTGAAGTGGCCCGGGACATTGCACACGAAGAGGTACGTGCCGGGCTGCGTGAGGTCGAGCGACCGGGTCTGGGTGCCGTTCGGGTCGATGTTGTCGCCGTCGCTCAGCAGGTTGATCCCCGCTCCGTCCTCGATGATGTTGCCGTCCTTGTCCACGGGATAGGCCGAGGGGGCGAGATCGCTCTTGAACACGAGCAGCTCGTGCTGGATCGTCCCGAAGTTCGCTGCCTCGACAGTGACCTGGCCGGCCTTGATGGTGTCCTGCACGGCGACGTGCCACTCGTTCAACGAGACCGGCAGAAAGACCGCCGGCGGCGTCGGCGTCACGTTGACGACCGTGAACATCCCCGCCTTGAAGTGGCCCGGGACATTGCAGACGAAGAGGTACGTGCCGGGCTGGGACAGATCCGCCTTGCGGCTCTGCGTCGCACCGGGGTCGATGTTGTCGCCGTCGCTCACGAGCGTGATGCCGGGACCGTCTTCGATGATGTTGCCGTGGCTGTCGAGCGGGAACGCCGACGGGGCCAGGTCGCTCTTGAAGACGAGCAGCTCGTGGGGGATCTTGCCGATGTTGGTGATCGACAGGTCCACCGCCCCCGCCTGGATGGTCGTCGGCACGCCGACGCTCCACTCGCTGACGTGGATGGCGACATCGGACGGCGCGGACGAGGCGGACGAGGCCGGCTGCTCGCTTGCCCCAGCCGTCTCGACGGCCACCGGCACCGATGACGCGTCGGCCGACGACCCCGCCGATGGCGCGCCGGTCTCCGCAGCGGCCGCTGAGGGCGCCGATTCCGCCGTGAACGTCCAGGCCGGCGAGGTCGCCGAGCTCGCACAGCCGTTGACGATGACGAGCGCGGCGCCAAGTAGCACAGCCGCCGCGCGATTCGATCGC
Organism: Chloroflexi bacterium UBA5189; assembly: GCA_002413045.1. Lineage (GTDB taxonomy): Bacteria > Chloroflexota > Limnocylindria > Limnocylindrales > CSP1-4 > UBA5189. The sequence goes on along the minus strand of DHWF01000012.1, from coordinate 76,594 downwards.
ATGGTGTCCACCGAAGACCTCACTGAACCTGCGCCGCAGGCTGGGACGCCCTCGGCTGGCGTGATCATGAACCCTGCGCCGGAGCGCCTATCGGGCCGTTCGGCCCAATTCGCGCGGGCCGAATCGCCCGCACCGTTCAGCCGATCAGGTACACCACGGCGACCGTGACCGTGACCTCGGTCGACCCGGCTTCGACCGGTGTCTTGACGTCCGTCGACTGCGGGGCGCCGGCCGCACCGAATCCGTAGTAGACCGGGTAGGGGACGGGCGCGACGGTCTCGTTGATCGAGGCCACGCCGCTGATCGAGATCCCGGCCGCGTCGGCGAGGGTCTTCGCCTTGGCCTTCGCCTCGTCCATCGCAGCCTGGCGCGCCTGCTGCTCGGCCGCCGCCTGGTCGGCGACGCGGAACGAGACGCCATCGAGGCTGGTCGCGCCGGCGGCGAGCGAGTTGTCGATCGCGTCACCGAGCTTGTCGAGGTCACGCACCGTGACCGCGATGGCATTCGACAGCTGGTACCCGGTGATCCTCGGCGGGTTGGTGTTGGCGGTGTAGTCGTACGTCGGCTGGAGCGACAGGGTCGTAGTCTGGATGTCCTTGTCGGCGATGCCGAGGCTCTTCAGGCTCGCGATCACCGAGGTCATCGACGTGGCGGCGGCGGCGCGCGCCGCCTTGACGGTCTTGGCGGTCGAGCTGACACCGAGGCGAAGGTCCGCGGTGTCGGGGGTGAGGACGATGTGCCCGGTTCCGGAGACGGAGATCGTGTGCTCCGGCGTGGTGCTCGTCGGGTCGGCGGCAAGGGTATGGCGGGTCTGCAGCAAGGGTCCCGCGAGGATCGCGGCAAATGCACCGAGGGCCAGCCCGGTGGCGAGCCAGCCGGCTCGGGAGCCGGGAACCGGCACGGGGATCGAGATCGTTCGGGAGGACATTGCGAGGCTCCATCCGTGGTCGATGCGGCGTGTGGTTGCCGCGAGGCCCGGGAGACGCCGCCGGAGCGCAAGCGGTTTCCTGCGCTCAGGATCTAGCCGGCCGCAGCCTCGCGATCGACGCGTGCGATGAATGCGATGAGCCCGTCGAACCAGGTCGCCTGGTCGTCGTACATGGCCATGTGGCCGCCGTCCGGGCAGTGCAGGTAGCTCCCGCGCGGAAGCCTTGTCGCCATCATCCGCATCCAGTCCGGGTCCATCGTGTCGTGCTCCGCGCCGATCACGAGGGTCGGGACCTTGATCCGGGCCAGGTCTTCCGTTCGGTCCCAGGTGAGCAGCAATCCTCCGGCGCCGAGCTCGCTCGGTCCCTGGATGGGCACGTAGATGGACTGGTTGATTGCCGCGAACGCGCGGTTGACCGGATCCGGCCATTCGTCGAGCGGCCGCCGCAGGATGTGCTGGACGTAGTGGTTCGGGTAGAGGAGCTCCATGTACCGCGGGTCGTCGGTGGTGCCGTTGGCTTCGAAGGCCTTGATCTCCGCGAGGACGCCCTGGTCCATCGCCGGCATGAGGACTCGCTCGGCGTACGCGTTGTAGGCGGGGCCGCTGCTCATCATGTTCGAGATCACCAGCCCCTTGAGGTGCCCCTGGTGCTCGAGGGCGTACTCCATCGCCAGCATCCCGCCCCACGAATGGCCGAGCAGGTAGAAGTTGTCCCGATCCAGGCCCAGCGCCACCCTGACCTGCTCGACCTCGTCGACGAAGCGCGGGATCGTCCACAGGTCCGGATCGTCCGGCTGGTCGCTCCACGCCGAGCCAAGCTGGTCGTAGTAGTAGTACTCGATCCCGGCGCCGGGGAAGAACGAATCGCAGGCCTCGAAGTACTCGTGGGTCGCGCCCGGACCGCCGTGCAGGAGCAGCACCTTCACGGTTGGGTTGCTGCCGACGCGCTTCGTCCATACCCGGAACTCGCCCTTCGGGGTCGTGATCGGGATCAGCCGCACGCCGCCCGACCACGCATCGTCGCGACCCGTGTTGTCGAAGTACGTCGGCCCGGCCCGCATCAACGTCAGCCTAGGCCGTGGACGATCGGTCGCGTGGCGAGATAGAGCTCGCGGAAGGCGCCGTACCGGCGATCGTGCGCCGCCCGGGTGTCCGAGCGAGGCCGGACGATGCGGTCGATCGACATCCACGCCGACGTCCCATCGCGCGCCACGATCCCGGACGCGAGGCCCGCGAGGAGCGCATCGCCGCGTGACGCGCCGATGGTCTGGCCGGGAATCTCCTGCTCGACTCCAGCCGCATCGGCGACCAGCTGCAGGAGCAGCGGATCGGCCGTCCCGCCGCCCACCGCGACGACGCGCCGGATCGGCGCACCGAGGTCGCCCATAGCCTCGAGGTTTGCGCGCGTCGCATAGGCGATCCCCTGGAGCAGGCCGAGATACAGGGCGCCGCGGTCCGTGCCGAGGGACAGGCCGGCCGCGACGCCGCGGGCGCGCGGGTCGTTGATCGGCGTCCGCTCGCCGGAAAAAGTACGGCAGGAACAGGAGGTCCTCGCGGGCGGCGGCCGCGAGCTCGGCGTCCGCTAGCGCCGCCTCAGCCGACAGGGCCGCGAACGCCGACGGGCCACCGCCGCGCTCCGCGGCGACGAGGTCCGGCGCCAGCTGGTCCCGGAACCACGCGAGCGCCGAGCCGCCCGTCGCCAGGCCCGCGGCGAGGGCCCACTGGCCGCGCTCGGCGCCCGCGGTGAGCCACACCTTGCCGGCCTCGACCGGCGCCTCCGTGATGAGGATGAAGAAGGTCGTGCTGCCGTACATGACCATGAGGTCGCCCGGGCGCGCGACCCCGACGCTCACGCCCTCGGCGAGCGCGTCCACGGTCCCGACAGCCACGGGGACGCCGGCCGGCAGCCCAGTGGCGGCAGCGGCCTCCGGCGTCACCACGCCGGCGATGTCGGTCGGCCAGCCGATGGCCGGCAGGCGATCGATCGACGTGATGCCGTCCGCGAACCGGGCCGACCAGCCGATCGTCGATCGGTCGAAGAGCGGGTTGAAGTGGGATGCCGTGTGCGCGTCGATGACCATCGCGCCGGTCAGGCGAAGGACGAGGTACGTCGTCGCGGTCACGAACCAGCGGGCCGCCGCGTGGGTCTCCGGCTCGTGCTTGGCGAGCCAGGCGACCTTCGGCCCGACCGCCTGGCTGGACAGGTCCATCCCGGACCACGCGGCGAGATTCGCCGCTCCGTGGCGCGCCTCGAGCGCGTCGATCTGCTCGGTGGCCCGCGTGTCGACGCCGTACAGGATCGCGGGCCGGAGCGGCCGCCCGTCGGCGTCAAGCGGCACCATCGTCGGCCCGATCGCGCTGACGCCGACCGCGCCGATACGGTCGCCCGCTGGCACTGCGGCAGCAAGCCGGCGCGCGATCGAGCAGACGTCGGCCCACCAGACTGTGTCGGCATCCTGCTCGGCCCAGCCCCGCCGCGGCACGTCCATCCCGTGTTCGGCGCGCGCCTGGGCGACAAGCGTGCCGTCCGACCGCACGAGCACGCCCTTCGAGCTCTGCGTTCCGACGTCGATCCCGACAAGGAGATCAGCCAACCGGCACCGTGCCGCAGAGGTGCACCGCCAGGCCCATCGCGTCGAACATCGCCGCCTTCGCGGCGAGCGCCTCGTTCGCGCTCGCGGCATCGGCCCCGTAGGCGACCTGGATGTGATTGGCGCGGTGGCGGGCCATCATCTGGTCGCGGCTCACGCCGTGCAGGACCGCGTGCATGATCGGCCACTGCGGCGTGGTTGCCTGCCAGCGCCGCTCGGTCTCCTCGCGCGGGAGCTCCACCACCGTGGCCCGTCCGAGGTCCGCGTGCAGCCGGCCCTCCATGAGGAAGACGCGGCTCCAGACGATCTCACCCGGCCGGCTCACGCCCTTGATCGTCCCGCCGCCGAGCCCGAAGTAGACCGGCGGCTGGCGCTCGCTCACGGCACCTGCGTAGCCGCCGACGAGATGCGCGGGCGGCACGGCGCCGGAGATCTCGAAGACCCAAACGAAGTCGTCGCCGTACGGCGCGCCCCAGCGGACGTCATGGAGCGTCGTGGCCGCGTTCAGGCCGAGCGCCGTCCAGACGCGGTTGGTCACAAGCGCATCCACCGCCGAGCCCTCGTCGACCTCGTTGAAGTGGACGACCGGTTGGCCCGGGAACAGCTCCCGGCCCGCCTCTCCGAGGCCGCGGACCGGCGGCCGGTCGGCATCGTTCAGCAACCCCTCCGCGAGGTCCGATGCGGGCGCCATGTCCTTGAGCCCCTGCTGGTACTGGATCCCGATCGCGTCGCAGCCGAAGGCATCAGCGATGCGCGTCGCCGCGATGTACAGCCGGAGCTGGTCCAGGACCTGGTCCTCGGTGAGCTCCGTCGCGCCGTCGCTGCCAAGGCGGAATTCCATGCCTCGCCGTGTGAGCCAGCCATACGCGGCCCTCGCCTCCGCCTCGGTCACCTGGCGCATCGCAGCGACGAGCGCCGACTGGCTGAGCCGCTCCTTGTAGATCCCGGAGGGGTTGAGGTGTTCGTCGTCGATGATCGCGTTGTACATGCCCATGCAGCCCTCGTCGAAGACGCCGAGGATCGCCATCCGCTCGGCGAGCTCACCGGCAAGCCGCCGGCCGAGCGCGGCCGCGGACCGCGGCAGCGCCGCGGCATCGAGGTCGCGCACGTGCGAGGTGTCGTGCACCACGGCGCCGGTCTCGAGCCAGCGCGCGATCGCCGCGTCGGCAAATGGGTCGGTCAGGTCCTCGCCCCAGATCGTGCTGTAGGCGCGGCCCAGCTTCGTCAGCGAGGCATTGATGTTGAGCATGCCCACGAGGCCCGGCCACTCGCCACTCCAGTTGGCCACGGTCAGGATCGGGCCACGATGACGGCGCAGCCCGGCGAGCACGTGGTGGCTGTACTGCCAGACCGCCTCGGCGACGACGATCGGCGCATCGCGATCGATCGACTCGAAGACCGACATGCCCATCCGCTGGCTCGAGATGAAGCCGTGCCCGCGTGACGCGTCGATCGGATGCGCGCGCCGGACCGAGGCACCGTGGCGCCCGAACGCGGCGCCAACGTTGCGCTCGAGCTCTGCCTGCGCTGGCCAGCCCAGCCGATTCGCGGTCTCCCTGAGGTCGCCCGACGCGACCAGCGTCACCTCGCGCTGCATGTCGCTCCTTGTGATCCGCCGAGCCTCGCGATGCACTCGTAGCGTCAGGCTGCGGCCTGAAGCGGGCGGCGCAGCGCCTTCCTGCTACACCTCAGACATGGTCGCACTCCTCCTTGGGCCGGTGCTTCGGCATGTCGGCGAGCACGACGCAACGATCTGGGTCGAGACGACGGCCGCGTGCGACGTCGAGATCCGGGCCGGTGACGTCGCCGGCCAAGCGCCGACGTTCTCGGTCGCGGGCCACCACTACGCCGTGGTCGTGATCACCGGGCTGCCAACGGCATCGTCCACGCCGTACGAGGTCCGCATCGACGGGACGCCGGTCTGGCCGCAGGCCGGGACCCCGTTCCCGCCGAGCCGGATCCGGACGCTCGACCCGAGCCGGCCGATCCGACTGCTGTTCGGGTCCTGCCGCGAGGCGCCGCGCGGGGGAGAGGACTCCGGGGAACGTGTCGACGTCCTCGACGCGTTCGCGACGCGAATGCTGACCCAGGATCACCAGGCCTGGCCCAACCTGCTGGTCTTCGCCGGCGACCAGGTCTATGCGGATGACACGAGCCCGGCGATGCGCACATTCATCTCGTCGCGCCGCGACATCCGCCGGCCACCGAAGGCCGAGGTCGCCGACTTCGAGGAGTACACCCGCCTGTACCTCGAATCATGGGGCGTTCCAAAGATCCGCTGGCTGCTGTCGACGCTCCCGACATCGATGATCTTCGACGACCACGACGTCCGCGACGACTGGAACACGTCGCTGGCGTGGCGCCAGGACATGCAGCGGGAGCCGTGGTGGGACGCGCGAATCACGGGCGCCCTGATGTCGTACTGGATCTACCAGCACCTCGGGAACCTGTCGCCGGCGGGCCTCGAGGCCGACCAGACGTTCCAGGCAGTCCAAGCGGCACCCGATGGCGAGGAGCTCCTGCGCGCGTTCGCGCGGCACGCGGACCGGGAGGCCGACGGCGCCAAGGGCACGATGTGGTCGTACCGCCGCGACTTTGGCCCGATTCGCCTGCTGGTGATCGACTCCCGCTGCGGCCGGATCCTCGCCGACGGCCATCGGTCGATGATCGCGGACAGCGAATTCGAGTGGATCGAGCGGCAGGCCACCGACGGGCCGATCGAGCACCTGGTCGTGGTCACCTCGATGCCATGGCTCCTGCCACGCGCCCTGCATGACATCGAATCGTGGAACGAGGCGCTGTGTGCCGGCTCGCGCGGCCGGCTTCTCGGTCGCGCTGCGGAGTGGGTGCGGCGTGCGGTGGACCTCGAGCACTGGGCCGCGTTCCGGGCGTCGTTCGATCGGCTCGCCGCCTTGTTCGAGCGTGTCGGCCGGGGCGAGCACGGCGGGCGCGCCCCCGCGACGATCTGCGTATTGTCCGGGGACGTCCATCACAGCTACGTCGCGGAGGCCAATTACCCGAATCCGCTCGCCTCGCGTGTTTACCAGATCACCTGCTCGCCGCTCGAGAACACCATTCCGCTCGAGATGCGCGGGGTGTTCTACGTCGGCTGGAGCAAGAAGGTCGCGCGCTTCGTGCGACTGCTCGGCAGGCTGACGCGGGTGCCGCCCCTGCCGATCTACTGGCACCACCCGATCGGCCCGTTGTTCGGCAACATGCTGTCGCTGGTGACGTTCGACGGCGGCTCCGCGCACGTCGCGTTCGAAGGGAGCGCCGCGCCCGACAAGGAGCGACCGGCGGCGAAGTCCGGGCTCCGGGTTGTCGGCGAGGTCAGCCTGACGGATGCTCGGGTGACGCCGTAGTCGCCGGGACGATGACCCGCAGCGCGGCCGGCTGGATGGACACGGCGACCGGGGTCTTCCCGATAACGCTCCCATCGATCTCGACCAGGCGCTTCGACCGGGCCTCGATCTCGATCGTGCGTGCCCGCGCCCGGAGCACGCGGCCACTCGCATTCTTGCCGGTGCGAGGCATGCGGAGCGCCTCCCAGACCGCCAGGAGGCCCGTCGATCGACTCGGCGCGCGAAGAGCGATCACGTCGAGGTAGCCGTCGTCCGGCGCGATCGGCAGGCTCGGCTCCACGCCCAGCCCGGTCTCGCCGAAGTTGGCGATCAGGATCTGGGCGGCGTCCATCCTGGTGCCCTTGCCATCGAGCACGATCCGATGCGGCATGTCCTTGAGATGGCGACTCTCGCGGACCGCGCGTATCGCATAGGCGAGCTTGCCCCAGCGTTGCTTCTCGCGCATCGGCGTCGCGTCCATGACCGTAGCGTCGAAGCCGATGCCGCAGGCGACCGAGAAGAAGCGCTCCTTCTTGCCGATCGATAGCTTGCCAACGTCGATCTGTCGAGGGCTCCCGGTCGCGATGATCTGGACGGCGTCGGCCAGGGGCCGCGGGATGCCAAGGTTGGTCGCGAGCAGGTTGCCCGTCCCCATCGGCACGATGCCGAGCGCGACGGGCGTGCCGACCAACGGCTGCACCGCCTGCAGGACTGCGCCATCGCCGCCGACCGCCACGACGACGTCCACCTTGTTGTCGACCGCTGCGCCAACACGACGCCGAAGGTCCTTCTTGCGCTTGACGACGACGCTGTCGACGGTCCAGCCGGCCGCCTCGAGAAGCTGCTGCGTCTCGCGAACGGCATGCGGGATGGGTCGCCCGGGCCGGCGGCGGCCGATGACGAGCGCCGTCGTCATGCGCTCGGCGCGCGAATGCGGCCCCAGTGCCAGGCGTTCGGGCTGATGCGGAACACCGCGCCGACGATGAGCAGCCAGGTGATCCCGGCGAGCCAGCCACCGACGACGTCGGTCAGGTAGTGATAGCCGAGGTAGATACGACTCACCCCGATGCCGAACGCGAGGACCGAGGCAGTGATCACGGCGATCACCCCGACACGTCGCCCGAACACGGACCACAGGATCAGCGCGATCGCGACGTAGAAGGCCACGCCGTTCATCGCGTGGCCGCTTGGGAAGCTGTAGTCGGGCAGCACGTTCGCATAGCTGAGCTGCGGCCGCGGCCGCTCGAAGATGAGCTTCATGATCGCGTCGATCAACATCGCTCCGCCCAGCGACACGGCCAGGAACACAAACGCGCCGTAGCGTCGGACGACGAGCAGGCCGCCGCCCACGACGAGCAGGACGGGCAGGACGATCAGCGTCGAGCCCATCGTGGTCAGCCCGTTCATCAGGGCGTTGAACGCCGGCGACTGGATGTTGTGCAGGAACGGGGTCGCCCACACGTCGAGGGCGAACGCCTCCTGGTCGCGGATGCCGGATGCGATGAAGCCGAGCACCAGCAGGCTGGCGACAAGCCCGGCCACGCCGACCAGGAGTGCACCGGTCGCGAGGCCCAGCGGTGGCCGCGGTGTCGGCTGCTTGGCTTTTGGCTGCTTCGGGTCGACGCGCCCGAGCGGCCCGGCTTGCGTCTTCGGCCCTGCATCGACTCGCGAGCCCGCGACAGCGGCGGGGGGCGTCGCCGGCTTGACCTCGTCAGTCGTCACCGCGGCTCCGATTCCGGCGGGCGGTCCGCCCAGCCGCCGCGCCTCGAGAACCAGGCGTACAGCCCCAGTGCCGCCAACCCGCCGAAGATGCCCGCCAGCATGTCGCTCGGATAATGCGTCGAGAGTGCCACGCGCGAGATTTCGACGACGACGACGAATGCGGCGGCGAGGACGATGTACAGCCAGCGGATCACCTGCGAGCTGAGTCGTCGCCAGAGCTTCAACCCGATGATCCCGAGGATCATCACGTCCTCGAGCGAGTGCCCGGATGGGAAGCTGAACTCTGTGCCCGGGATGATGTTGGCGCCGCTGCCGACGACCGGCCGGGGCCGCGCGAGGAGCACCTTCAGCCCTTCCGTCGTCGCGGTCGCGGCGGCGAGGAGGAGGAAGACGACGATCGCTTCACGATGCCGCCCCTTCCACCATAGCCATACGACGAAGCCGAGGCCGATCGGGATCATGGGCAGGTTGCCGAGCGTCGAGAAGAGGTTCCAGACCGGGTCCAGCGACGACCACGAGCTGGCGAGATCGAGGAAGGGCTTGTCGAACGGGATGACCACGTGGCTCCCGACCAGGATGGTCATGATCACGAGCCCGGCGATGCCTACCAGCCCGAGCGCGAGCCACGCCTGCGCATTCCGATCAGATCGCTGCGAGCTGTCCAGGGCCTTGCCCTCCTGCTGCCGGACGCGCCGATCCGCCGGCGTCATTCGGTGGAGCATCCGCCGAACGAGCCGACAGCGGCATCGAGGCCGCTGCCGTCCGAGTCACAACGGAACGACATCCCGGCTCGCCAACCGGACGCGCCGACCTCAGCCGGGCGCCGGGAGTCCCGTGCGCGCCGAGGCGCTGCGGCGGGAATCGAGCAGGAACAGCAGGAATGCCAGGAAGCCGACGATGGCAAGGCCCACCAGCGCGCCCCGGATGCCGAGGGCGAGGACCAGCACGCCGCCGACGTTCGGGGCGATCACGAGGACGAGGTTCTGGATCGTCTGGTCCACCGAGCTGAACGTGACGCCGTGCTCGGTCGGGATTCGCCGCATGAGCTGGTCGAACAAGGCGAGCTGGGCGCCGGCCCCGGCGACGCCCATCGCGAACGCGACGGCCGCGACGGCAGGCAGCCAACCGATGAGGGCGAGGATCGCGGGACCGAGGGCCGCGAGGAGCAGGGACGGCAGGAGGATCTGCGCGGCGCCGCGCCGGCGGGCCAGCTGGCGCGCGATCAGGTAGCCGAGGACGCTGCCGGCCGACGCTGCCGAGCCGATGACCCCGATCCAGGCGTCGGGCGCCTGCACCTCGTTGACGTAGAACAGGGGCAGCATCGGCAGGGCCAGCCCGATGCTGATCGTGTACAGGAGCGTGCGCGCCTCGAACCGGGTGAAGGAGCCGTTCGAGACGATGAGCCGCCACAGGCCCCGAACACGACCGCGCGGGTCGCCACGCACCGGTGGCTCGACCGGCACCTGGTCCGGAATGACGAGCCGGCTCGACTGCAGGTAGCTGCCGAACCCCGCGAGGCTGACGACCATGAGCAGGATCTCGAAGTTCGCGGGGAACGCGACCGCGCTCAGGAACTGGCCGCCGAGGGCGACGGCGATCGCCGCCGAGACGCCGGCGATGGCCCAGCGCCGGCCGAGCAGGTCGAACCGCCCGCCAGGGCCCGCGGCCCCGTCCATCACCATCGGGAAGGTCACGAAGGCCGCCGTCGATGGGACGGAGGCCAGGCCCCACACGAGCAGGAGCACCGGAATCGCGTCGTCGCGTGGCAGGATCGCGGCGGCGATGCCCATGACCCCGTAGCTGGACCACGCGATGAGGCGCAGCCGGCTGTACCAGGGCACGGTGTTGCGACGCCGCTGCAGCCACCGCCCGAACGGGATCGCCAGCGCGAACGCGGTCAGGGCCGGGAGCGCGGTCAGGAGCCCGATCGCACCCGGGCTTGCGCCGAGGCGCAGGAGGAACACGGGCAGGAACGTCCCCGACGCGTTGACCACGCCGATGAACACCGAATCCGCCTGGACCAGGCGCCAGTTCCGCGCCCGGACGGACATCGCCTCAGCCATGGCCCGCAACGCTAGCAAGCGGCCACCACGGGGGCTGGCCCATCCACGATGATGGCGCCTGACATGCACACCCGCATCGACCGCCGGACCGCCCTGATCTACGGCGGGTACGCCGCCGCCTTCGCCATCGTCGCGATCGCGAACGTGCTCGGGCTGCCGCCGATGGTCCGCTTCGTGGTCGCGGTGGTGGCCCTCGCCGCGGGCGCCGTCGCCGTCGGCGAGGCGGTGGAGCGGTTATCGCAGCGCCTATCGCCCGCCGCGACCGGCGTCGTCCAGTCCGTGCTCGGCAACCTGCCAGAGCTGTTCCTGGCGATCTTCGCGCTCAAGGCAGGGCTGCTCCAGGTCGTGGCCGCCGCCCTCGTCGGCTCCATCCTCGGGAATGCGCTGTTCGTGCTCGGGCTGGCGACGCTGGTCGGCGGCCTGCGCCACGGCAAGCTCACGTTCTCGGGTGCCGCGAATCGCCTGTATGCGACGGAGCTGCTGCTGGGCGTCGCGGCCCTGACCGTGCCGTTCCTGGCCACGCAGCCGGGTGCGCCGGACTTCGGCCACGCCGAGGAGCTATCCGGAGTCGTGGCGATCGTGCTGCTGATCCTGTTCGCCGTGTCCGTGCCGATCTCGCTGCGGCTGTCGACGGAGGGCCCCGCCGCGAAGCCGCACGTCCCGGATGACGACGACGCGCACCCCGATGTCCCGAAGCCGCTCATCCAGACCATCGCGCTGCTCGCGATCTCGGGCGGGTCCGCGGCGTTCGTCGCCGACTGGTTCGTCGAGGCGCTCCAGCCCGCGATGGCCACGATCGGAATGAGCGAGGCGTTCGCGGGCCTGATCGTGGTCGCGCTGGCCAGCAATGCCGTCGAGAATCTCGCCGGAGTGACCTCGGCCGCCAAGGGCCACGGCGACCTGGCGATGAGCCTGATCCTGAATTCGGCGCTCCAGATCGTGCTGTTCCTGGCGCCCGTGATCGTGCTGCTCAGCTTCGTCGTGGCGCCGGTGCCGCTGACGTTGATCCTGAGCCCGCTCCTGCTGGGGACCCTCGCGGTCAGCGCGCTGCTCGTCTTCGTCATCGTGGCCGACGGCGAGGCGAACGCGTTCGAGGGCGCCATGCTCCTCGGCCTGTACGCGATCATCGCGGCCGCCGTCTGGTGGGGGCCCCCGATCCACACCTAGTGCACAATCGGCGTCCGATGGCCAGCTGGGAGGAGCTCGTTCGATCCGGCCGCCCGATCGTCGCCGACGGCGCGATGGGCACGATGCTCATGGCCAACGGCCTCGAGTTCGGGGATCCGCCAGAGCTCTGGAACCTGGAGCACCCCGAGATCATCCGGCGCGTCCAGCGCGGCTATCTCGAGGCCGGTGCGCAAGTCCTGCTGACCAACACGTTCGGCGGCAACCGGCTCCGCCTCGAGTTGCACGGGCGCCAGGACCGCGTCGACCAGCTCAACCGGACCGCGGCCGTCCTCGCCAGCGTCGAGGCCCATGCCGCGGACCACCCGGTGGTCGTCGCCGGCGACCTCGGGCCGACCGGCCAGCTCATGGAGGCGATCGGCGGCACGCTCACCCCGGCGCTCGCGCGCGAGGTGTTCGCGGAGCAGGCCCGCGCGCTCGCGGCCGGCGGCGCCGACGTCATGTGGGTCGAGACGATGAGCGACGTCGACGAGGCGGTCGCGGCGATCCTGGGCGCGAAGGAGGCCGCGCCCGGGCTGCCGGTCATCGCGACGATGAGCTTCGACACGCGCGGCCGGACGATGATGGGCGTCACGCCGGAGCGGGCCGCCGCGGCGCTCCTGGAGGCCGGCGCCATCGCCATCGGCGGCAACTGCGGCAACGGGCCCGAGGAGCTCGTGCCGGTCATCGAGAAGATGCGCGCCGCGTTCCCGGACGCGGTGCTCGTCGCGAAGGGCAACGTCGGGATGCCCCAGCTCGTCGGCATGGCCGTCGAGTACGAGACCACCCCCGAGACGATGGCCGAGTTCGCCCGGCACTTCCGCGACGCCGGCGCCAACGTCATCGGCGCCTGCTGCGGCAGCACGCCGCCCCACCTCCGCGCGATGGCCGAGGCACTGGCGTAGCAAACGGCCCGCGAAGGGGCCCCTGCTATCGTCCCGCGCATGGAACGGGCTGCTCCGATCGGCGCGCGCTGGCTCGGGCGGATCGGGTACCGGGAGGCGTGGGCGCTCCAGAAGGAGCTCGTCACGCAGCGCGCCGCGGGCGAGATCGGCGATCGCCTGCTCGTACTGGAACACGACCCGGTCCTGACCCTTGGGCGCCAGGCCGCCGTTGAACACGTCCTTGCGACGCCGCGGCAGCTGACCCGTCGCGGGATCGAGGTCATCCGCGTCGAGCGCGGCGGCGAGGTGACCTATCACGGCCCGGGCCAATTGGTCGCGTACCCGATCATCGGCCTCGCCGATCGCGGCCTGCTCGTCCGGCCGCTCGTCGCCGCGCTCGAGGCGGCCATGATCGAGACCGCGGCTCGCCTCGGCGTCGCAACGTTCCGGCGTGACGGCCACCCGGGCTGCTGGGTCGAGGGTGACGACGGGCGCCCGCATCGCAAGATCGGTGCGCTCGGGCTCCGGATCGAGCGCGGCGTCAGCTACCACGGGATCGCCCTCAACATCGACCCGGACCTGCGCGACTTCGACCTGATCGACCCGTGCGGGATGCCCGGGCTCGTCTCGACGTCGATCGCGGAGGAGCTCGGCCGCACCGCCGAGCCGCCCACGACCGCCGCCGTGGAGCGTGCCGGAGCGATCTTCGCGGAGGCATTCGCGGCGGCGATCGGCGCGCCGCTGGATTGGGCCACGGAGCGGGACCTGGTCCCGGCATGAGCGCGGGCCTGTTCGAGCTGCGGAAGGATCCGATTACGGGCTGGTGGGTCGCCACGATCGTGGATCGCGATTTCGATCGGAGCCGGTTCGCCCGCCCCGCCGCCACCATCGACGACGGCGGCGACTGCCAGAACTGCCGCCTGCCGGAGGGCGACGGGGTCCGTCTGCGGGTCCTCAAGGACTACGCGTTCCACGTCGTCGGCACGGAGCAGGAGCGGGACGAGCTGGACCGCGGCATCGCCCAGGTGACCGTGGCAGATGCCCGGGCCGCGGGCAGCTGGCGGACGATCGCGGCGCCGCCACGCGAGCATCGCGCGCTCGCCCAGGTCGGAACCGTGGCCGAGGAGATGCTTCGGATCGCCCGCGACGCCGTCGCTGACGCGACCACTGCCGCCCAGACGGACTACGTGCAGGTCGTCCAGAACTGGGGGGCCCAGGCGGGCGCCCGAACGAACCACCTGTGCCTGGACGTCTACGACCTGCCCCTGATCCCGCATCGCGTCGCCGAGGAGCTCGGGGGCGCCGCGCGGTTCGTCATTCGCGAGGGCGAGTGCCCGTGGTGCCGGCTCGTCCGCGACGAGGCACGCACACGGGAGCGGCTCGTCTGGGAGGACGCCACGACCGTGGCCTTCGCGCCGTGGGGCTCGCGCTCGCCGTTCGAGGTGTGGGTCGTCCCGCGTACGCACCAGGCCGACTTCGGCCGAGCCGACGATGCCGCGGTCCACGCCACGGCCACGGCGCTGCGCGAGGTGCTCAGCGGCCTCGCCGTCAGCCTCGACGGCCCGCCGTACAACCTCGTGCTGCACACCGCGCCCGTCCGCGAGCGCGTCGACGCTACGTTCCACTGGCACTGGGAGCTGCACCCCAGGCTGCGCGACATCGCCGGCCTGGAGCTGGGCACCGGCCTGCCGGTCAACCCGGTCTCGCCGGAGGCGGCGGTCGAACAGCTTCTCGAGCGAGCGGGGGTCCGGGCCGGGGCCGGCACGTGAGCGAGCGTCACACCGGCCCCGATCGGGTCGTCCCTCGGGTCGACGCCGCAGCCCAGCATCGGTATACCCCAATTGATGCCGCGGTCGCCGCCAGGGAAGACCACCGATCGTGCTCGAACAATCGACCAGCCAACCCGCGGCCATCCTCGCCGGCCGCGCCGTGAGCCGGACCTGGAACCAGGACACGGCCCGCGCGTTCGTCGACACGCTGTTCGCGAAGCACCACACCGAGATCTACGCCTACCTCGTGCGCATGCTGCGCGACTCGGAGCTGGCCGCCGACCTGACCCAGGACGCGTTCATCAAGGCCTACAAGAACTACGACACCCTGGAGAAGGACGAGAACGCACGGGCGTGGCTGTACCAGATCGCCCATCGCGTTGCGCTCGACGAGCTGCGCCACCGCAAGATCCTGCGGATGGTCCCGTGGACCGGGGAATCGCACGGTGCCGCGCCGTCCGCGGAGCGGCTCGCGATGGACCTGCGCCTCTCCGGCCCGCTCGAGCGCGCCCTGGCCACGATCCCCGAGCGACAGCGTGCCGCGCTCCTCCTCGCGGAGCTGCACGACCTCTCCGGTCTCGAGCTGGCCGCGGCGATGGGCGTCAGCCACGTCGCGGCCCGCGCCATCCTGACCCGCGCCCGCGAGAGCCTGCGCAGGGCGCTTGCTGCCGAGAAGGACGCCGAGCGCATGGCCGAGGCCGAACGCGATGCGCGGTTCGCCAGCGAGGCGAGGGGCGACCGATGACGTTGCCGTTCCGCCGCCGCCACCACGACGACGAGTCCGCCCACGATCGCGCCCGGGCGCTGACCTCCATCGAGATGCTCGAACCCCTCGACGCGTCGGAGGCGGGCTGGCTGGCCGGCCACCTCGACGGCTGTGCCGAGTGTCGCCGTGACCGCGAGGCCTTCCTCGCCGACCGCGAGCTCCTGCGCTCCCTCCGCGACCACACGCCAGAGCCGCCACGAGACCTGTGGGCGCGGACCTCTGCCGCGCTCGACCGCGAGGCGCGCCACCGGCCTGCCCGTCCGTCGACGTCAAGCGCATCTCGCCGATTTCCGCTCGCCCCGGCGGCGGGCGTCCTCGTCCTGCTCGTCGTGATCGGTGCCACGGTGGCGCCGTCGATCATTCCGCGGCCGTTGTCGCCACAGAACACGCAGGTCGCGGTCGCGCCGACGGTCGGCGTCCAGCCGACGCAGTTCACGCCGGTCGCCGCCCGCGTCGGCTGGGTCCGACAGACCGGCGACGGCTCCTGGGAGCTCGTCATCACCAACGTCGGCGCAGTCTGTCCGGTTGCACAGTCCGGCTGCGAATCGCTCGGTGAGGACGTACACGGCCGGCCGGTCGCGCTCGGCAACTCGCCCGCGAGCGTCAGCATCTCCCCCGACGAGCACACGCTCGTCGTCGAGTCGCTCGGCCAGGGCCCCGCCAAGAACAAGATCCTCGTCGTGCCCGTTCCCGCGGCAACGCCCGCCGCGACCCCGGAGGTCGAGCCGACCGGCGCGCCGGCATCCGGCGGCCCGGAGACGGCGCCCGCGAGCCCGAGCCCGATCCCGTCCTCGGCGATCCCGAACGGGGTGATCGAGATCGCGTCCGGCGTGACCGTGGTCGGCGAGACCGCCTACTCCGACAATGGCAATTGGCTGGCCTTCTCGGCGCGACCGAGCGACGGGTCGACCGGACCGGACCTGTACCTGTGGCACGTCGGCGACCCGACCGCCGTGCCCGTGACCACCGATCACCAGACGTACTTCTCCTCGTGGCTCGGCAACCAGGTCCTCGCCAGCAGCGTGATCGTGCCGGCCGCCCCGCTGGCCTCCGGCGACCCGTCGACCACGCCGCCGGACCCGAGCGCCGATGCGGCCGCGTCCACTACCCCTCCCGTCGAGGCGCACCCGTCGTCGTTCCTGCTCGATCCCGCGACCCTCGTCCGCTCCGACATCGCGCAGCCGGACGTGTGGCTTCCGGTCGTCGATCCGACGCGCCGGTTCGTCGCCTTCTGGTCCGGCACCCTCACGCCCACCGCCGATGGTCTCGACTGGCGCCTCGGGACGGGCAGCCTCGTGCTCGATGGCTGGTCGACCGGCGTCGCGACAACGCCCGTTGCGAGCCCCGATGCGTCCGCCGAACCGGCCGCCACCACCGCGCCCGTCGGCCCGGTCGGGTCGCCCGTCGCCATCGTCGAGGGGCCCGCGGCGGCGTTCACCGGCAAGTTCGACCCCACCGGCACGCGGCTCGCGATCTGGGTCGCCGACGACCATGACGCCACGGTCGGGCGGCTGTACCTGCAGGTCCTCGACCCAACCACCGGCGCCATCGACCC
The DNA here is from genome assembly GCA_002413045.1 of Chloroflexi bacterium UBA5189. Classification (GTDB taxonomy): domain Bacteria; phylum Chloroflexota; class Limnocylindria; order Limnocylindrales; family CSP1-4; genus UBA5189. Next base: position 59,811 of record DHWF01000012.1, on the reverse strand, counting down.
ATCGATCGCACCGCTTCCTGGTGTGCCCGCGCTGCGCCGCTTCTCGATCGAAGCGGGTCGTCTTGCCTGGGTGAGCCCGCCCGGACAGGACGGCCAGGAGAGCTCGGTCCAGGTGCTCGGCTGGTCGCACGACAACTTCGGCGAGGTGCGGACCATCCCCTCGAAGGACCTCTTCATCGTTCGCTGACCTCTCGCGCCAGGGCAGCGGGATGCCGTACAGTGGCGCCAGATGCGACCCAGCAGGACGGTCGCAAGGGCCGCGCTCACTGCGGTGCTTGCGCTCGGCGCCGTGCCGGGGCTCGTCGGCTCTCATGAGCCGAGCCAGGACAAGCCCATCGACGCAGCGTTGTTCGGACAGATCTACCTCGCGACCACGCGAGATCGGCAGGTCAGTGGAGACATCGTCTTCGACGCCGCTGGTCAGTCGGATGGCGTCCTCGGCGTCTTCGCGCAGTTCGCCGATCTTGGCCCCGGGCAACCGGCCGCTCCCGACGATCGCGCCCGGCCGCGCGTCCAGGGCCCGAAGGCGACCTGGACCTGGAAGAAGCCCCGCTACTCGCTCTCCGGGTACGCCTCGTTCTACGACAACGGGACCACGGCGATGCGCGACGTCCCGCGCGGCACCACGATCGTGATCTGCGGTGCCGGCGGCTGCATCGAGACGGTCGTCTCGGACTACGGCCCGGCGAAGACCACTGGGCGGATCATCGACATGTACCGGCCGGACTTCTTCCGGATCTGCGGCTGCGGGTCGTGGTCCGGTACGACCCAGGTGACCGTCCGGGTCTACTGAGCCGGCGATACACTCCGACTTGACCTTCGAGGCCCGGCCATGTGAGCCGGCGGATGGCCCAGAGAGGCCGGGAGGCAGCCACGATGACCGGTCGTCGGATCATGACCGCGGACGAGATCCGCCGCGCGGTGATCCGCATCTCCCACGAGATCGTCGAGAAGCAGGCCGGCACGGCCGGGCTCGTCCTCGTCGGGATCCAGCGCCGCGGCGTTCCGCTCGCGCACCGGCTCGCGGCGGCGATCGCCGACCACGAGGGCGCCACCCTCGCCGTCGGGGCCCTCGACATCACCTTCTACCGGGACGACCTCTCGAAGCTCGGCCAGTCGCCGCTCCTGAAGGGCACCGACGTGCCGTTCGAGATCGAGGGCGCGACGGTGGTCCTCGTCGACGACGTGCTCTACACCGGTCGGACCGTACGCGCCGCCATGGACGCGCTCCGCGAGTTCGGGCGGCCGCGCGCCGTTCGCCTGGCCGTCCTCGTCGATCGCGGCCACCGGGAGCTGCCGATCCGCGCCGACCACGTCGGCAAGAACGTGCCGACGTCGCGCGAGGAGATCGTGAAGGTCCGCGTCAGCGAGATCGACGGTGAGGACGCGGTGGATATCGAACATGTGCCGGCCGCGGTGGCCGCGGGGTCGGCCACCGAATGAAGCCGGCGCTTGCGATGGGGGCGGGCCCGGCGCCGGACGCGGCGCTGGACGCTTCGGGCTCGGCGCCGGGCTCGACGACCGCCTGGCCGCATCGCCACCTGCTCGACACCGATGTCCTGACATGGCCGCAGATCGAGCTGGTCCTCGATACGGCGCGCCACATGGCCGAGATCGTCGCGGGCGAGCGACCGCGCTCGACCGCGCTGCGTGGCGTCGGCGTGACGAACCTGTTCTACGAGGCCTCCACGCGCACGCGAGTCAGCTTCGAGGTCGCGGCGAGGCACCTCTCCGCGGACGTGGTCAACGTGGCGGTGAGCGGCTCGTCGATCGAGAAGGGCGAGTCGCTGCTCGACACGATGCGGACGCTGGAGGCGCTCGGCGCCAAGGTGCTCGTGATCCGGCATGCGACCTCGGGTGCGCCGTACCTCGTCGCGCGCGAGTTCGGCGGCTCCGTCATCAACGCGGGCGATGGGCGCCACGCGCACCCGACGCAGGCCCTGCTGGACCTCGCGACCCTGCTCCGGCACGTTCCCGGCCGGTCGCTCCGCGGCCGGAAGGTCGTGATCCTCGGCGACGTCCTCCACTCGCGTGTCGCGCGCAGCAACGTTTGGACGCTCACCGCGGCCGGCGCCGACGTGTGGCTGTGCGGGCCGGCGACGCTCGTGCGCGGCTTCGAGGCGTGGGCCGCCGCGGGTGTGGGCGGGGAGCGCCGGTTCACCGTGACCACGGATCTCGAGGCCGCGCTGCGAGACGCGGACGCCGTGATGGCGCTGCGGATCCAGAAGGAGCGGATGGCCGCGGGGCTGCTGCCGTCGCTACATGAATATGCGGCGCGGTTCGGGCTGACACGCGAACGGCTGGCCCTGGCCGCCGAGGGTTGCCTGGTCATGCATCCGGGCCCGATGAACGAAGGCATCGAGATCGCATCCGACGTCGCCAACGGCCCGCAGTCACTCGTGACCGAGCAGGTCGCGACCGGCGTCGCGATCCGGATGGCCGTGCTCTCCCTCGTGACGTCGGTGGCCAGGTGACAACGGCCGTGGAGGCCACGAGCGCCGCGGGCGCCAGCATCGGCCGAGTGGTCGACCTCGATCTCAGCGGTGCGTGGTGCATCGATCCCTCGACCGGGCGCCAGGGCGCAGCGGACCTCGTCGTGACGGACGGCGTCATCGCGTCGTTGACGTGGCTCGAGGCCGGCGACGGCGGCGCCACGGACGACCAGGGCCTGGTCGTGGCCCCCGGGTTCATCGACCTCCACGCCCACCTGCGCGAGCCTGGCAACGAGGGCGCCGAGACCATCGCGTCGGGGCTCGCGGCCGCGGCCCACGGCGGCTTCACCACCGTCTGCGCGATGCCGAACACGACCCCGCCGATCGATCGCGCGGCGATGGTCGCGGCGGCCCGCGCGGCAGCGGCCGCATCCGGCTCGCCGGTGACGCTGCTCGCCTATGGCGCCGCGACGCTCGGGCGGGCAGGGGAGCAGCTCGCGCCACTGGGCGAGCTCGCGGACGCGGGAGTCGTCGGGTTCAGCGACGACGGCTCGCCGGTGCATCGCGCGGAGCTGTTCCGGAATGCCCTCGCGTACGCGGGCATGCTCGGGCTGCCCATCGTCGACCACCCGGAGAACCTCGACCTGACGGCCGGTGCCGAGGCGAACGACGGGCTCGCAGCGACCGTGCTGGGGCTCAAGGGCTGGCCGGGCGCGGCCGAGTCGAGCGCGGTCGCTCGCGACCTCGCGCTTCTGGCCGAGGTGGTGCAGGACGTCCCGTCCGCGCGCCTGCACCTGACCCATCTCTCGACGGCGGCCTCGATCGAGCACGTTCGTCGCGCGAAGACCGCCGGCCTGCCGGTCACCTGCGACGTCACGCCCCATCACCTCGCCCTCACCGACGAGTGGCTCGCCGGCGCGCGTCGCTGGGCCTGGGAGGCGCTGGACGCCGATGGCCGCGCCCGTGACCCGTGGCGGGACGCCGCACTTGTCGCGGCGCCGTACGACAGCGCGCTGCGCGTCAATCCGCCGCTCCGCTCGCCGGTCGATGCGCGCGCCTGCCTCGCCGGCCTCCTCGACGGCACGATCGACGCGTTCGCGACCGACCACGCGCCGCATACCGAGGTCGACAAGGATGTCGAGTTCGGGCTGGCCAAGCCGGGGATCGCCGGGATCGAGACCGCCCTGGGCGTGTTGCTGGAGCTGGTTGATGCCGGGCTCGTGCCGCTCGCCCGTCTCGTCGAGGCGCTCACGACCGGACCGGCGCGCGCGCTCGGCGTCGGCGGCAACCCGGGGTTCGCGGCCGGCAGCCTCGCCGATCTCGTCGTGTTCGACCGAACGGATCGCTGGCTGGTTGACGCCGCGAGCCTCCGGACGAGAGGCCACGGGAATCCGCTGTCCGGCCGCCAGCTGCCAGGGCGCGTGCTGCTGACGGTCGCCGGCGGCCGGCTCGCCTTCGAGGCGCCCGAAGCCGGCTGACGCACGCTTGCGGGTCGGCGCGCCCGATACGATGTCGCGGATGCCCAGCCTTCCACCGCTGAACCGCGATTACGAGCGCCGAGCCTACTGGCACGCCACGATGCCCCAGCTCGCTGATCGGAGCGGCCGCGACCTGCCGGATTCGGTCGACGCGATCGTCATCGGCGGTGGCTACACGGGCATCGCGGCCGCGCGCAAGCTCGCGCTCCAGGGCGCGCGAACCGTCCTGCTCGAGGCGAACACGCTCGGGTTCGGCGCGTCGACCCGGAACGGCGGCATCGCGCACCCGGGCTTCAAGTGGGGCCCCGAGACGCTCGTGAAGCGCCACGGGCGCGAGCTCGCCCACGCGCTGTACGCGGAGACCGTCCAGGCGACGGACCTGCTCGCCGGCATCGTCCGCGACCAGGGCATCGACGCCGAGCTGCGCTTCAACGGGTACCTCGAGCTGGCCTGGGCCCGCAAGCACGCGGAGGACTTCCCCGCCGAGGTCGCCGCGCTCGCGGAGGTGGGCACGACGGCCCGGGCCATCCCGCATGACCAGCTCGCGGCGGAGATCGGAACCAGCGCGTACCACGGCGGGTTGGCGGTCGACGTGGGGGGCGTGGTTCACCCGGCGAAGTGGTTCGTCGCGCTCGTCGGCCTTGCCGAGCGAGCCGGCGCGGAGCTCCACGAGGGCGTCCGCGCGACGTCGATCCGGCGCCAGGCGGACGGCCGGTTCGTGGTCGAGACGAAGCGTGGCGCGATCCTCACCAGGGACATCCTCGTGGCCACGAACGGCTATACGGATGGCGTCGCGCCGACCCTGCGCCGGCGGATCATCCCGATCGGCAGCTACATCATCGCGACCGAGCCGCTTCCGGAGGACCTGGCGCGCGAGCTCTCGCCAACCGGCCGGGCCTACTTCGACACGAAGAACTTCCTCTCGTACTGGCACGTGTCGAAGGACCGCCGGATGCTGTTCGGCGGCCGGGTGAGCTTCATGCCGACGACCGTCGATCGAACGGCGAAGCTGCTCTACAAGCGGATGCTCGAGGTCCACCCGCAGCTCGCCGGCTACAAGGTCGAGTACTCGTGGGGCGGCAAGGTCGCGCTCACGATGGACCGCATGCCGCACATCGGGCGGGCGGGCGGCGTGATGTACGCGATGGGCTACTCGGGGACGGGCCTCGTCATGTCGAACTGGCTCGGCACCCGCGCCGCTGAATGGATGGGCGGCGGCGAGGCGCCCGCGCTGGCGAAGCTGCGCTTCCCGATCGTGCCCGCGCCATACGAGGGCCGGCCGTGGTTCCTGCCGTTCGCCGGCGAGTTCTTCCGGTTCCGCGACCGCATGGCCGCCCGCGAGAAGGTCGCCGCGCCGGACTCGTAGGCGCTACGGCTGGGCGGTCGGGGTCGGTCGGGCGGTGGCTCGCCAGGTGCTGCAGGCGTGGCAGCGCGCCGCGCCGTCCATGTTGCCGGCGCCACAGTTGGAGCAGGTCCACCAGCCCTCTGAGCTCGCCGGCGGGGTGACCGCGCCGCGGGTCCGGAACAGGATCACGACCGCGCCCACGAGCACCACCAACGCGACGGCGAGGGCGATGAGCAGCAGCGGCCCGAACTCCGCGAGGAGCGTCCCACCGGTGCCACCGGCGCTCGTATCGCCGCCGGCCTCGTTGAGGTCGAGGATCGACCTCGGCGCAAGTGCCGCCGGCGCGTTCGCGCCGATGAGCACGATGAACGATCCGATCCCGAGGGCGGCACCCGCAATCCGCCGAGCCAGGTTCTCGAGTCGGGCGCCGGTTCGCATGCGGCGATCCTACCCCGATACCGCCTGACCCAGCTCCCGCAGCAGCTCGAGGAGCGCCTCGACGTCCGCCTTCGTCGACTGCGTGTTGAGGATCCCGGCCCGGAGGTACGTGCGGCCACGCAGGCGCGTCGTCGACAGCCAGCCGTCGCCGGAGCGCTCGAGCGCCTGCTGGAGCCGGTCCTGGTGGGCGTCGAGGGACTCCGGGGCGAGCCGCGCCGCGACCGCGGCGCCACCGGGCAGGTGCCGGAAGCACACGACGGACAGCTCCTGGCGCTCCGGCAGCGCCTCGAAGTCATCGGCCGCCGCGACGAGGTCGCTCAGGTGGTCGGCAAGGTCGACGTTGGCCGCGACCAGCTCCCCGAAGCCGACGCTCCCGATGTGCTTCCAGGACAGCCACAGCTTGAGCGCGCGCCAGCGGCGAGTGCCCTCGAACCCGAGGCGCCAGAAGTTGAGCTGATCGGCCGAGCCGTGGCCATCGTCCTCGTGCGTGTCCGGGGCGGGCCCATGGCCGGCCCGGTAGTACTCGGGCCGGCGCGTCCCGAAGGCGCGCGCCAACGTGCTCCCGTCGCGGACGACGAGGCCGCCCAGGTCGTAGGCCTGGAACAGCCACTTGTGCGGGTCGACGGTAACGGAATCGGCGCGTTCGAGGTCCGCGACACGATCGGCATGGCGCGGCGAGAAGCGCGCCGCCGCCCCGTACGCGGCGTCGACGTGCAGCCACAGGCCCTCGCGAGCGGCCACGTCCGCGAGCTCACCGATGCGATCGACGGACCCGGTGTTGGTCGAGCCCGCGACGGCCGCGATCGCGATCGGCTGGAGGCCGGCCGCGCGGTCCTCGGCGATCGCCTCGGCGACTGGCGCGCCGCGAAGGCGGAAGTCGGCATCGGCCGGGACGACGACCAGCGTCTCGGGCGGGAAGCCGAGCTCGTCGAGCGCGCGGCCGATCGAGAAGTGGGTCTGGTCGGAGGCGTAGACGCGAACGCCCTCGAGGGAGCGCCCACGCGGCGGCGCCGCGAGCCCGCGGACCGCCGGCAGGTGGACGTCGCGCACGAGCGCCATCGCGATGAAGTTGGCCATCACGCCGCCAGAGGTCAGGATCCCGAAGCTGCCCGCGCCGTACCCGACGAGGTCGCACAGCCAGCGCAGGACCTCCTCCTCGACGAACGCGCCGATCGGGCCGGCGTGCCAGATGTCGATGCCCTGCTGGGCGACCTGCGCCAGGATCTCGCCGGCCACCGACGCGAGGAGCGGCGGCGGGGTGAAGTAGCCGAACGAGCGCGGGTGGTACGCGCTGACCGTGTGCGGCGCGACGCGGGTCGAGAACTCCTCGAGGACCGACTGGAGCGCCGCTGGTTGGTTCGGTGCCGGGGCCGGCCCGCCGCTCGGCCCGAAGAAGACCGATCGGAGCGCGTCGTACTCGATCGGCTCGCCCATCGCCCGGACGAAGGCGTGGTCGTAGACGTAGTCGAGGGCCGTCTCCCAGATCGCTGCGCCGGCGTCGCGGAGCGCATCGCGGGAGGTCGCGGCGTCGCGGATCGAGATCAGCTCTGGCTCTGGATGCCAGTCGGGGCGGGCGGGGTCGCTCATCGGGGGGATGGTAACGAGCGCGACTCGCGATAATCCTCGCGTGGCCGGCGACACGCGCACGATCGTGTTCTTTCCCGAGGGCGCCTACGGCCCGACGAACAACTGCGTCGGCATCGGCGACGTGCTCCGAAGGCGCGGCCATCGGGTCGTGTTCATCGTCGAGGAGTCGTTCGCCGGCCGGCTCGAGGAGAAGGGCTTCGAGGAGCGCCTGATGCGCCTCGGGCCGAAGCCGGAAACCGAGGAGGTTCCCGGCCAGTTCTGGATCGACTTCATCCGGGACACCGCGCCGATCTTCCGCAAGCCCACGGTCGAGCAGCTCGGCGAATTCATGCAGCCGACCTGGCAGGCGCTCATTGACGGGTCGAAGTACGTCGATGATCGGCTCCGCGAGATCATCGACGAGCTCGCGCCCGACGTGATCGTCGAGGACAACGTGATCTTCTTCCCGGCCCTCGCGGCGTCTCGCCGGCCGTGGGTCCGGATCGTCTCGTGCAATCCCGCGGAGCTCAAGGATCCCGCCGTGCCGCCGTTCAGCTCCGGGTATCCGGTGGCGGATCGCTCGGCGAACGCGGCGTTCCTCGAAGAGGTCGAGCGAACCCACCGCGCCATGTGGGCCGATTACGACGCCTTCTGTCGGTCCCGCGGCGGGCCCGCACTCGCGTGGCACCCCGAAGGTCCGGACTTCATGCCCGAATCGCCGTGGCTGAACCTGTACCTGTTCCCGGAGGCCGCCGATTACCGGCGGGAGCAACCACTCGCGCCCACGTGGCACCGCCTCGATTCGTGCGTGCGCGAGACGGACGGCACGTGGGCACTCCCAGAGCGGTTGCGCGAGGGCGGCGGCGGCCTCATCTACCTGTCACTCGGAAGTCTTGGCTCGGCGGACGTCGGCTTGCTTCAGCGGCTCATTGATGTCCTCGGCGCCACGCGCCATCGGGTGATCGTGAGCAAGGGCCCGCTTGCTGACCAGATCCGGCTCCACGACAACATGGTCGGCGAGGCGATCCTGCCGCAGCCCGCGATCCTGCCGCAGGTCGATCTCGTGGTGACCCACGGCGGGAACAACACGGTCACCGAGTGCTTCAACTTCGGCAAGCCGATGGTCGTCCTGCCGCTCTTCTGGGACCAGGTCGACAACGCGCAGCGCGTCGAGGAGACGGGCTTCGGCGTCCGGCTGCCCGCGTACGCGTTTGACGACCGCGACCTGACCGGCGCGATCGATCGCCTGCTCGCCGATCGCGCCCTGCGCGAGCGAATGGCGGCCGACGCCGCGCGCTACCAGGCGAATCCCGGCACGGTGCGTGCCGCTGACCGCATCGAGCAGGTGGCACGGACCAGCCAGCCCGTGCTCCGCTGAAGCCCGCTAGAGTCCGCCGGTGACCGACGACCAAACCGACGAGGACCCTGAAGGGGCACCCGCCGAGCAGCCCGCGGCGCCCCCGCCGACGCAGCGTGCCGTCGAGTACAAGGGCGCTCCGCTCGATGCGGAGAAAGGCCCCGGGCTCGGCTGCTTCTGGATCCAGGTCGTGGTGCTGGCGGTCGTGGTCGTGCTGACGCCCCTGAGCGCGGCCTGGAGCTGGCCCATCCCGATCACGATCTTCCTGCTGGCGCTGACGCTCGTGCTGCTCCTGTTCGTGGGGCAGACGGTCATCTTCCTGCTGCGTCTCGTCGCGGCGGACCGCCGCGCCGCCGGTCGCCGCCGCCCGATGCGCTCCGAAACGAAGACGGTCGGCGAGATCGAGGACGAGTCAAGCGATCCAGCGGAGCCCGCCGAGCCAGCGGAGCCAACCTAGGAGAGCATGCGAGAATAGGCGCCGCCCTATCCCGGAAGCCCTTTCGGAGGACCACTCGCCCCGTGCCCGTGCTCGCGACCTACTTCACCGTTCGACGCGGCCGCGACCCCTTCTTCAAGTTCTACATGAAGACCCTGTTCCCGCGCCAGATGCGCGAGACCAGCGAGAAATACGGCGTCAAGTTCATCGGCTGGTACAACGTGGCCCACGGCTGGGACTTCGACAACCTGTTCCTGTTCGATCTCCCGTCATACGGGACGCTCGACGCGATGGAGCAGGACGAGGGGATCCAGGCGATCGCCCATCGGGGCGCCGAGTGGCTCATGGAGCGCCACCACACCATGTTCCTCCGAGAGCGGATGGGACCCGAGTACAAAGTCCACCTGTAGGAGACCGGACATGGAAGCCCGACGAAACGCCCTCCTGGCCGAGATGGCCCGGGACGCCGAGCTCGAACGCTCCGACTTCCTCGTGCGCGCCGGGGAGCAGCTCGACCGGTTCATGGCCACCCACCAGCACCGGATCCAGCAGCTCGGCGGGATCGTGTTGATCGACGACGACCCGGACTACCTCGCCGTCTCCGCGGACGGCACGTTCCGGAGCCGCAGCCGCGTCTACGACGAGGGCCGCGGCGCGTGGATCTCCGAGACGGAGGTCATCGAGACCGCCGGCGAGCTCGTCGAGATCTACAACCCCGCGGACATCCTCCAGGCGTTCGCCGATGCCCGGACCGAGGACATCGGCATTGCGGACCAGGACGGTGCCGTGACCGGCGATGCCGAGACGGACGGCGCGCCGACCGTCGATGCCTACGCGGCGGCCGCCGACCAGTGGGCCGCGGGCCAGCCGGCGACGGCCGAGGCCAAGGACGAGGCGGGCGCGGCGGTCGCGCTCTATGAGCTCGCGCTCGACTTCCAGGATCGCAGCCAGCGCACCGAGTCCGGGCTCATCGAGCAGTTCGAGAACGCTGCGGCCGGCGTCCTCGGGCTCGTCGACGCGATCGTCGTCGTCGACGACGAGGACGAGCACCTCGAGCTGACCGTCGGCGGCTTCCGTGGCAAGGTGATCCCGGAGGGCGGCACCGGCTGGCAGGACATCTCCAGCCCGGACCAGATCGTCCGCTTCTACGACCCGACCGACGTGTTCGGTGACCTCGCCGAGGCGATCGTCGACCAGTACCCGGCGGTCTCCGCCGAGGGCGACGACGCCGAGGACGGCGAGGATCACGAGGACGTCGAGGACTCCGAGGAGAAGGAGTCCTAGGCTGACCACCCGCACGCGAGACCCAAGCCCCGCTGGCCAGGCTGAGCGGGTTCCCGCGTCCATGCGCCTCGCGGGCGCCGAGCTGCTCGACAGCCGCGAGATCCTGCCCGACCAGTGGCTCCAGACCTACCACGCGCCTGAGCTCGTCGCCGGTGCGCGCGCCGGCCAGTTCGTCCACGTCCGAACAGGCGACTACTCCGGCCTCGTCCTGCGCCGCCCGTTCTCGTTCAACACGATCGACACGCTGGCGGGGACCCTGACGATCCATTTCCGGACTGTCGGGCGCGGCACGGAATGGTTCACGCGGCTGCGACCCGGGGACCGGGTCGACATGCTCGGCCCGCTCGGGCGGCCATTCGAGGTGGATCCGCGGACGCAGCACGTGCTGCTCGTGGCCGGCGGGCTCGGCATCGCGGGCGTTCGCTCGCTCGCCGACGAGGCGATCCGCGACGGGCGCCAGGTGACGTTGCTCTTCGGCGGCGCGAGCGCCCGGGACGTGTACCCGTCCTCGTTGCTGCCGGACGAGGTCGAGTACGTGGTTGCGACCGATGACGGCTCCGTCGGGCATCACGGGTTCGTGACCGAGCTGATCCCCGCCTACGAGGCCTGGGCCGACCAGGCCTTCGCGTGTGGCCCGCTCGGGATGCTCCGCGTCCTCTCGTCGCTGGCGGCCTCGCGCGGGCGCCGGCTCGGCGTCGCGAAGCTCGGCCGGAAGCGCGGCGCCGGGCGGCCCGTGCCCGCGGGCTCGCCGCTGGCTCGGCGCAAGGCGTTCCTCCAGGTCTCGATGGAGCAGAACATGGGCTGCGCGGTCGGGGCGTGCCTCGGCTGCGTGGTCCTGTCCACCGCGGGCGCGCCGCAGCGCGTCTGCCGCGAGGGCCCGGTCTTCGCCTCCGAGGAGCTCGACTGGGAGGGCGGCTGGTGAAGGCGAAGCGCCGTGTCGTCACCTCTGCGACCGGGGAGCGGCCCGGCCTCGCCAAGCGCCGCCCGACCGTCCGCCGGATCAAGCCCGCGATCGCACCGGTGGTCCGGCGCGCGCCTGACATCCGCGGCGCCGTGAGCTCGAACAGCGCCGCGTCGGCGACCTCGACGCGGATCTCGGCCGCGCCGCAGAAGCCCGTCGCGACGGCGCCGGACGTCGACGTCGACCTGTCGGTCGATCTTGGTCGTGGGCTCGTCCTCGCGAACCCGATCCTCGTCGCGTCGGGGACGTTCGGCTACGGGACCGAGTACGCCGACGTCGTCGAGGTCCAGCGGCTCGGCGCGATCTGCTGCAAGGGCACGACGCTGCGGCCACGCATCGGCAACCCAACGCCACGGGTCACCGAGACGCCGGGCGGCATGCTGAATTCGATCGGGCTGCAGAACCCGGGCGTCGACGCGGTCATCGCCAAGTACGCCGAGACGTGGGCAGGCTGGCAGGTCCCGGTGATCGTGAACGTGGCTGGCGAGTCAGTCGCCGACTACGTCGAGGTCGTCCGACGACTCGAGGGCGTGCCTGGCATTGCCGGGATCGAGCTCAACATCAGCTGCCCGAACGTGGGCAAGGGTGGCCTCCAGTTCGCGATCGATGCCGATGCCGCCGCCGGAGTCACCGCGGCGGTGCGCCGGGCCACTGACCTGCCGCTGCTCGTGAAGCTGTCACCGAACGTCGCCGACGTGCGCCCGATCGCGCGCGCCATCGCCGATGCCGGCGCCGATGCGCTCACCGCGATCAATACGCTGTCGGGCATCGCGGTTTCGCCCTCCCGGCTGCGGCCGCTGCTCGGCAATACGTACGGCGGCCTGTCCGGGCCGGCGATCAAGCCGGTCGCGCTTCGGATCGTGTACGAGGTCAGCCAGGTCGTCGACATCCCGGTCGTCGCGATCGGGGGCGTGACGGAGCTCGCCGACGTGCTGGACTACCTCGCCGTCGGTGCGGCGGCGGTACAGGTCGGCACGGCGATCTTCGCCGACCCCACGCTCCCGGTCCGCCTCGTCGACGAGCTCGCCGCCGAGTGCCGGCGCCGCGGGCTCACGAGCTTCGCGCCGCTGATCGGCACCGCGCTTCCGAAGCGCGCCGCCGCGCCCTCCTCGAAGGGCGTCGAGTACCGGCCCTGATCGGCCGCTGACCGCTCGCGGAACCATCTCGACCCCTGCGCCGTCGTCGGCGCGCCGGGCGCCTGCGCGCGTCCGACACGACGAGAGGAGCAGCGCAATGCTGTCGACGGGAACTTCGCGCCGGCGTGGACCGGCCCTCCTGGCTTCGATCGGACTGGCGGCGATCCTCGCCGCGTGCGGGAGCGCGGGAAGCGCGACGAGCGCGCCCGCCGGCGACGCGGCGTTAGCACCGGCCCCTGCCGCGACGTCCGGTTCGGCCCTCTTCGGCGACGAGAGCTCGTCCGGAGGCTCGGGCGACGGCACGAGCGGCAACCCGGCCAACCTGTATGCACCGGGCCAGGATCTGCTGATCATCAAGACGGGCACGATGGTCCTCCAGGTGACCGACATCGACGCGGGGCTGGCCAGCGCGACCCACCAGATCGATGCGCTGAACGGCTACGTCAGTGGCTCGGATCGATCCGGCGACGGCGACAGCGCTCCGGCCTCGATCACGTTCCGGATCCCGGCGGCACGCTGGGACGAGGCGCTCACCGGGCTCCGCGGCATCGCGACGAAGGTGCTCGGCGAGCAATCCAAGACCGAGGACGTGACCGGCCAGGTCGTCGATCTCGGAGCGCGGATCAAGAACCTCCAGGCGACCGAGCAGGCCCTCCAGGCGATCATGAATCGCGCCACCCAGATCAAGGACGTGCTCGCCGTCCAGGACGAGCTGACGACGGTGCGTGGCCAGATCGAGGATGCAAGCCCAGCAGTCGGGGCTCCAGGAGCAGGCCGCGTACTCGACGCTCACCGTGACCTTCTCCCTGAAGCCGGACCCGGTGCAGACGTCGCAGCAGCAGTTCGACCCGAAGAGCCAGGTCGACCAGGCGTCGGCCAGCCTCGTCGGCGTGCTCCAGGCGCTCGCGACCGCGGGCATCTGGTTCGCGATTGTCTGGCTGCCGATCCTGATCGCGCTCGGGATCCTTGCCTGGATCGGGATCGTGGTCGCTCGCCGCGTGCGCCGAATGACGTCGGCACCGGAGGTTCCGGCAGAGCCCGCGGCCTGACGGATCGAACCATCGGCCCCGAATACACTCGGGGCCGATGACCTCGATCAAGCCAGCAACCGAGCTGACGGCCCGCGCCGCGATCGCCAAGCGCACCGAGGCGCTCTTCCGGAGCTCCGGCGCGCTCCGCGACGGCCACTTCCTGCTCAAGAGCGGGCGCCACTCGAGTGCCTACCTCGAGAAGTTCGCCGTCCTGTCCAACCCTGATGCGACCAGCCAGCTGTGCGGGTTCTGGGCCGGTCGGTACCGCGGCGCCGACGATCGCCCGATGGTCGACCTCGTGGCAGGCCCGACGACCGGCGGCGTGATCCTCGCCTTCGAGACCGGCCGCCAGCTCGGGACGCGGGCGATCTTCGCGGAGGAGGTCCACGGCAGCGGCCATCCGCGCCGCGAGTTTCGCCGCGGCTTCACGATCACGCCGGGCGAGCGCGTCCTCCTCGTCGACGACATCCTCACGACAGGCGGCTCGCTCCTGGCCATGATCCCGGCGGTCGAGGCGCTCGGCGGCGAGATCGTCGAGTGCGCGGTGCTCGTCGATCGGTCCGGCGGGCTCAGCTCGCTCGAATCGCCTTCGACTGGGCGGCGCTACAGCCTCAGCGCCCTGTGGGTCCTCGACCTGCCGACCTTCGAGCCGGGCGCGGCGTCCTGCCCGCTGTGCGCGGCCGGCACGCCGATCTACGCGCCTGGCAGCACGGGCGCCGCCGGCGCGTGAACTGGCGGGCCGTTGGGATCTGGGGGCCCATCGGCGTCCTCGCGGTGCTGGTGATCGGCGCGTTCGTGTTCTGGTCCGCTGGTCGGGTGTGCGGCGCCGCGAATGCCCCGTGCGCGACGCCGCCGCCGTCGCCGGTGGTCGGGGTCGTCGTCTCGGTCGATACACCGAGCCTCGGCAAGGTCAACGGGTTCGACCTGCGACTGGCTGACGGATCCACGCTGACGCTGAAGGTCGGCGTCCTCGAGAACCCGACCCAGTTCTCGCCGAGCCACCTGCTCGCCCACGAGGCGACGAGCGTGCCGATCCGCGCCTTCTACCACCTCGACAACGGGACGCCGGTCGTCTACCGCCTCGAGGACGCGAACCCCACCGCTACCTGAGCGCGTCCAGTTCGGCCGGCAGCGTTCCGAAGGTGTCGATCGGCCAGTAGCGCAGCCAGGCGCGGCCCACGATGCTCGAGATGTCGACGGTCCCGAAGACGCGCGAGTCGGATGAGTTCTGGCGGTGGTCCCCGAGGACGAAGAGCTGGCCCGGTGGCACGTACCACTCGGAGAGTCCACCCAGGGTCGGGTCGGTGGGCTCGCGGACGCCGCCCACGCTGTAGAGGTAGGGCTCGTCGAGGGCCGTCCCATTGACAACGACCGCCCCGTCGACGAGCTGGACGCGATCGCCGGGCAGCCCGATCACCCGCTTGATGAATGGTGTTCCATCTCGCTGGTAGGCGGCCGGCGGATCGAGCACGACGATGTCGCCGCGGCCGTACGGCGCCCACCGAGGCGTGAGCTTGTCGACCAGGACGTATTGATTCGGTTCGAGCGTCGTCTCCATGGACCCGCCCTCGACCCTGAACGGCTGCGCCACGAACGTCTGCAGCGCGAGGAAGATCAACGCGGTCAGCACCAGCGTCTCGGCGATCTCGATGGCGAGACGGGCGAGGCGTCGTCTCCGGAGTGGGGTCACGACCACGGGTTCGCCGGGCGTTGGCGTGGCCTCGATTGTCACTCGTTCGCCTCGTTCGGCGTGCGCCTCACTTGATGGCGTCGAGGGCGGCGGTCAGCTCGGCGTCGGAGAAGATGAGCTCGAAGTTGGCGGTGACGATGCCGTCCTTGTTTACGACGAACACGTTCGGCTCGCTGAACAGGTGCCACTCGTCCGTCGCCGCCACGGTCTGGAGCTGGCCGCTCGCGTCGGTGTCTGCCTGGAGGTCGCCACCGACGAGCTTGAGCTTGTACGGCTCCACGTTGATGAAGGTCACGGTCGGGTACTTCGCGACGTAGGGCTTGATCCGGTCGAGCGTCGGGCCGCACTGGGCGCTGGTGCAGAACTTCGGCGTGGCGAAGATCAGCACGAACGGCTTGTGGGCCGCGAGCGCCTGATCGACCGAGGTCTGGTAGAAGGCCGGATCGGGTGTCGCGTCCGTCGAGATGTGGGTGACGTCGCCGCCGATGTCGGCGAGGGTCGGGGTCTTGGAGGCGGGGGCATGGTCGCCAACCTTGATCACCGGCGAGCTCGGCTGGACATCGAACGTCAGCCGGATCGTCGCGGGCGAACCGCCGCCGGCCGCCGTCGTGAACTCCGCGCCGTAGCGGCCGGCTTCGGGGAAGGTGGTGTTGGCGACGTAGATGCCGCGCTCGCTCTCGATCGCCCAGACGAAGGTGCCGTCGATCGTGGCGATTGGGGTATTCGGGTCCCGGGCCAGGTCGTAGAACGCGACCTTGGCGGTTCGATCCGGGGCGCCGATCGGGGCGCCGGAGGCGTCGAGCATCGTGAACAGCACGCGGTTGGGGCCGCAGACGAGCTCGCCTGGGCTCGCGATGATCAGTGGCGTGACGGCCGGGGCCGTGGCCGGCGCGCCCCAGCCGGCGAGGTTATCCGGAACGCTCGGTGCGGTCTGGCAGGCGGCCGTCGTCGACGCGCCAGGTGAGCTTGCCGGACCGCTCGCCGACGGGCTGGCGCCGCCATTGCACGCGACCCCTGCGAGGGCGATGCAGACGAGCGCGGCGGCAAGCGTGGCGGAGCGCGGTTTCGTGCTCGGGATCATGGCGACAGCGTACCCGTGGTCCGGGAATGACGGCGCCGCCCGGACGGCTAGAATCCGCGGGCGCCACCCGGAGGATCGTTGACTCGCTTCCAGCGGCTCGCAGCCGCGACCGTCGTCGCTTCGTTCGTGCTCGTCGTGATCGGCGTTGCCGTGCGCGCGACGAACTCCGGCGAGGCATGCTCCAATTGGCCGGGCTGCTTCCCGGGCCAGTTCCTACCGGGCCTCGACGCCGACTATCACGTGTGGGTCGAGTGGATCCACCGAACCGTGGCCGCACTTATCGGGTTTCTGATCCTCGGCATGGCGGCCCTCGCGGTGCTGGACCATCGCGACCGACGCTCGATCCTGTGGCCGTCGATCGCGGCCTTCCTGCTCGTCGGGTTCCAGGCGTACCTTGGGCAGGAGACAGTTCGATTGGGCAACTCGGGCGCGTCCGTGACGGCCCACCTGGCCACCGCGATGGCGCTGGTCGGACTGCTGGTCTATCTCCTCGTGCGGGCGTCCTACCCGGCTCGCCTCTCTGGCACCGGGAGCCAGCGATTCACGCTGCTGGCGGCCTTCGCGTCGGCGGCGACGTTCGCACTCCTGCTGTTCGGATCGAACGTCACCGCGCAGGGCGCGGGCCTCGTGTTCCCCGACTGGCCGCTCATGAACGGCTCGATCCTGCCGGTGGCGCCCGCGGGGAACGCCGACGTCGAGATCCTGTACGGGACCCACGAGCTGCATCGATACGTTGCGGTGATCGTGTTCGTGATCCTAGCGGCGGTGGCATGGGTTGCGTGGCGCAGCCGCGGCACCTCAACACGCCAGGCGCGTCTTGCCCGCCTCGCGCTCGCGATCCTCGCGGTGTACGCGGTCCAGGTGGTCGTGGGCGGCCTCCAGGTGCTGACCCAGCTGGCTCCGTGGACGCAGACGCTGCACGTCGCGCTCGGCGGGCTGGTGTGGGGCGGCACCGTCGCCCTCGCCACCGCGGCGTACTACGAGGCGAGAATCGCCGCTCCCTCCTCGAGCGCGGCGACGGTGCCGCCGCCCGGCACGCCCGGCCGGCGCGAGACGAGGGGAGAATCGATTCGCGCCTACGTGGCACTCACGAAGCCACGAATCATCGAGCTGCTGCTCGTGACGACGGTGCCCGCGATGGTCCTCGCGACCCGCGATGTGCCCGGCATGCCGATCATCGACTGGTTCCGCCTCACCTTCTGGACCCTCGTCTGCGGCACCCTCGCGGCAGGCTCGGCGAACGCGATCAACCAGTACCTCGAGCGCGACATCGACCTGCTCATGGCCCGCACGCGTCGTCGGCCGCTGCCGGCCAGTGCCGTCACGCCGGAGCGGGCCGTCGTCTTCGGGATCCTGCTCGGCGCGATCTCTGTCGGGCTGATGGCGTTCACGGTGAACCTGCTCGCGGCGTTCCTGACGCTGCTCGCGATCGGGTTCTACGTCATCGTCTACACGGTCATGCTCAAGCGGAGCACGCCGTCGAACATCGTTATCGGCGGCGCGGCGGGTGCGCTTCCACCCGTGATCGGCTGGGCAGCCGTGACCGGCAACGTCGCGCTCCCGGCCCTGCTCCTCTTCCTGATCGTCTTCTACTGGACGCCGCCGCACTTCTGGGCGCTCGCGCTGCGCATCCGCGGCGACTACGCGGCGGCCGGCGTGCCGATGCTCCCGGTCGTGCGCGGCATCGCCGAGACGAGCCGCCAGATCGGGCTGTACACGATCCTCCTAGTGGCGCTCACGATCGTCTTCGCCGTCGTCGCGCGGATGGGAGCGATCTACGCCGTCGCCGCCGTGATTCTCGGTGCCTTGTTCCTCTGGCGCGCCTACGTCCTGTGGCGCCAGGGAACGTCCCCCGAAGCCTCGACGGCCCAGGCGATCCGGCTGTACCGATACTCGATCACGTACCTCACGATCCTGTTCGCCGCGGTGGCGCTCGACACCGTCGTGCGCGTCTAGACTCGATCGGTGACCGCATGGACCTGACCTTCCTCGGTGCCGCGAGCACCGTCACCGGCTCGCGCTTCCTGCTCACGACGGCCCGCGCGAAGGTCCTGGTCGACTGCGGCATGTTCCAGGGCAGCCCGAACGAGACGATCCGCAACTTCGTCCCGCTCGGCATGGACCCATCCACGCTGGACGCGATCCTGGTCACGCACGCCCACCTCGACCATTGCGGCCTGCTGCCGGTGGTCGTCCGCGACGGATTCAAGGGCCCGATCTACCTGACGAGCGCCTCGGCGGAGCTCGTCGAGATCGTGCTGCTCGACAGCGGGCGCCTCCAGGAGGAGTTCGCGAAGCGCCACGACCGGTTCGAGCGCCGCCACCCGGACGATGCCGTCAAGGAGAACGCCGCCGAGGCGGCCAAGTACGAGGCGGCGGTCGCCGAGGCGAAGCGCGCCGAAGAGGGCGACGTCCCCATGTCGAGTGCGCCGCCATCACGCGCCGACCCCGATGAGCTTCCCACGCTCAATCCGGAGACGACGCTTCGGGCGCAGCCGCCGTCGGTCGAGTCCTACCTCGACGCGCCGCTCTACACCGAGGACGACGCCAAGCTCGTGATGCCGATGTTCAAGCCCGTCCGGTACGGCGAGGTTGTCCAGGTTGCGGCGGGCGTCACTGCCACGTTCCGCGACGCGGGCCACATCCTCGGCTCGGCGATCATCCACCTCGAGGTCCAGGAGACGGACGGCGGCCCGACGACCACGGTCGTCTTCTCCGGCGACCTCGGCCGCCCGGACACGCCGATCCTGCGCGACCCGACGCCGATGTCCGGCGCGGACTACGTGCTGTGCGAGTCCACCTACGGCGGCCGCGAGCACGAGCCGGAGGCGGAGGCGGTCCAGATGCTGGCCGACGCGGTCCGTGCCACGAGCGACGCCGGTGGCGTGCTCCTGATCCCGTCGTTCGCGATCGGGCGGACGCAGGAGATCGTGTGGGAGCTGGACCGGTTGATCGATGCCGGCAAGATCCCGCTGCTCCCGCTGTACCTCGACTCGCCGATGGCCTCGCGCGCCTCGGACATCTACCGGCGCCACCCCGAGTTCTACGACGAAGAGACCAAGAAGATCCTCGACGCCGGGGGCACGCCGCTCGACTACCCGAAGCAGACGATCACCCGCTCGGCGGACGAGTCGAAGGCGATCGCGACGTCGCCGCGGCCGTACATGATCGTCGCCTCGAACGGGATGCTGACCGGCGGCCGCGTCGTGTCCCACCTGCGCAACCTCATCGACGACCCGGCCGCGACGATCCTGTTCGTCGGCTACCAGGGCGTCGGCACGCTCGGCGCGCACCTGCAGGCCGGCGCGACGACGGTTCGCCTCGACGGCCAGGTCCGGCAGGTCAAGTGCAAGATCAAGTCGATCAGCGGGTTCTCGGCGCATTCGGACGAATCCGAGCTGCTCGACTGGATCCGGAACTTCGCCACGGGCCGCCAGCCGGGCCAGCCCGGCTACCCCAAGACGGTCTACCTCGTCCACGGCGACCCGGCGGCGCAGCTCGCGCTCGCGCCGAAGGTCACCGCCCTTGGCTTCCAGGTGCACATCCCGCACTGGCGGGAACGCGTCACGCTGTCCTGAGGCGCGGCCCGTGCGCCCGCGAGTGCAGGTCCTCGAGCCGGAGCTGATCGCGTCAATCGTCGAGGAGGCAAAGCGCCTGCTCGCCGGGATCGGGATGGAGGTCCGGGGCCCGAAGCTCCGGCAGCGGCTCCTCGATCACGGCCTGCCGATGGACGCCGCCGGCACGCGGATCCTGTTCCCGCGCGAGGTCGTCGAGGCGGCCATCGCGACCGCGCCGTCCTCGTTCGTGCTCCATGACCGTGACGGCAACCCGTACGCGGACCTCGGCGGCGATCGCGTCCACTTCGTCCCGGGCTCCAGCGGCCTCAAGATCCTCGACCACCGGACCGGCGAGGCGCGCCTCGCCAACACCGCCGACTTCGTCGAGTACATCCGGATCGGCGACGGGCTCGAGCACATCGCGTATCTCGCCACCGCGTTCTCGACGAACGCCGACATCGAGGCCCAGGTCTCGGATGCCTGGCGGCTGTACCTGGCGCTGACGAACTCGAAGCGGCCCGTCGTGTCCGGCGCCTTCACCGAGCACGGCACCCTGCGCATGATCGAGATGATGCAGCTGTTCCGGCGTGATCGGGCGGACCTGATCGCCCACCCGATGTCGATCTTCACGATCACCGCGACCGGCAACTTCCGGTACAGCGAGGACTCCTGCCAGAACCTCATCGACTGCGTGGAGGCGGGGGTCGCGGTCGAAATCGTGCCGGTCACGCTGATGGGCCTCATCGCGCCGGTCACCGTGGTTGGCGCGACGGTCTTCCACACTGTCGATGTCCTCGCCGGCATCACGATGGCCCAGCTGATCCGGCCTGGAGCGCCGGTCCTGTTCGGCGGCGCGCCGGCGACGTTCCACATGAAGATCGCCAGCTCGCCGATGGCGGCGATCGAGGCCCAGCAGCTCAACGTTGCCTACGTCGAGGTGGCGAAGTCGCTCGGGCTCCCGACGCAGGCGTACATGGCCCTCTCGGATGCGAAGGTCGTCGACGCGCAGGCCGGCGCGGAGACGTTCGGGAGCGCGCTCCTCGCCGCGCTCGCGGGCGTGAACTCGGTGTCCGGCCCGGGAATGCTCGACTTCCTGCTTGTCTTCAGCCTGCCGAAGCTCGTCCTCGACGATGAGCTGTGTGGCGAAGCACTGCGCTTCGTGCGCGACGTCCGGACCCTCGACGACCTGCCGACCGATCGACTCGTCCACCAGGTCATCGACGAGCAACACCTGATCATGGCCGACCACACGACCCAGCACTGGCCGTCGGAGCTGTACCTGCCCGGCAAGGTCTACGACCGCGACAACCGCGAGAACTGGACGAAGGCCGGCTCGCTCGACGCGTACGGGCGGGCGGTCGCCGAGGTCGAGCGGCGCCTCGCCGCCTACGTGCCGCCCGAAACCGACCCGGCGATCGATGCCGAGCTGCAGCGGATCATCCGATCCGGGCTGGTCTCGCAAACGGTCCTGCCCGAGGTGCCACCGCCATCCGATGCGGCCACGGCCGCCGCCGCGACCGCTGCGGGCGCGGCACCCGGTAGGCGCCACAACCCGCGCCGCGGTCGATAACCGAAGTGGCTCTCGCGTAGCCGCGCGCGGCTAGGAGCCGAGGTCCGCCGAGAGGACATCCGCGCCCGTGCGCGTCGTGCTGCCGGCAGGCTCCAGCGTCACCACGAACTTCGTCGACGGCCCGATCTGGAACGTCGCCCACTCGTCGAGGGAGCCGATCCAGTACGCCGTCGGCCCGGCGAAGTCCATCCAGCCGATCGGCACGCTGTTGCCGCCGTCCTCGAGCCAGCACCGGTAGAGCTGGCCGCTCGCCGGCGGGGTGAGCGCCGTCGTCAGCACGACGAGGTCGTGGCTCGACCACGAGATGGACCCGGCCGCCGCGCCTGCGGACGTCTTGAGCGCAACCGCGCGGTGGTCCGGCGCGGCGAGGACGCGATTGACCGCCGTAAGCGCGCTGGTGAGGGCGCCCGCGTCAGCCTGTGCCGCGGCTCGCTGGTTGACCTGGTCCACGGTGACGAGGCCGGCGCCGGCCAGGACCACGATCGATGCCGCGAGGCTCAGCCACGCGACGAGTCGCGGCCGCTCCCGAACGGGGCGCAGGACGGTCACGACCGACCGCGGCTGCGTCCGTCGGATCGCATCGATGGTCGCGGCCCGCAGCGAGGGCGCCAGCTCGATGGGCTGGACGGCAGTACGCGCAGCGGCCTCGGAGGCGGGCATGGCCTCGCTGACCGACTGCTGGATCGATCGCCAGCTCTCGAGGTCCGCCCGGCAGGCGGCGCAGCCGGCGACGTGGTCGCGAAGCGCAACGTCCTCGGGCGCCGTGGAGGTGTCGAGCCCGGCGAGCCGAGTCGGCTCGAGGAGGAGGTCCTCGATCCGGTCGTGGGCGGCGGGATGATCCATGTGCGTCATCGGTCGAGACCCACGGTCAGCGTCTCGCGATCCAGGGCTTCGCGCAGCTCGGGCAGGCTGCCGAGGCGCGCACGCAGCTGGGCGAGCGCACGCCGGGTCCTGGACTTGACGGTCCCGATTGGCCAGTCGAGGCGGGCCGCGATCTGGGACTGCGACAGATCGAGCGCGTAGCCGAGGATGAGGACCTCGCGCTCCTGGTCCGGAAGCTCGGCGATGCCCGTCCGGACGACCGCCTGGACCCAGCGTCGCGTCGCGATCGTGGACGGGTCGGTTGCGGCGCTGGCGACGAGCACCGGGGGTGCCTCGCCGCGCTCGGTCGATCGGGACGGGCGGCCATCCGGGCCAACGGCATCGAGGCTCACTGCGTCGCGGCTGGGTCGACGGCCCTCCGCCCGAAGCCGGTCGATCGCCCGGTGGCGGGCGATCGCCAGCAGCCAGGTCAGCAGCGACCCGGATCCGGAATCGAACTGGCGAGCCCGCCCCCAGAGGGTCACGAAGGCGTCCTGAACGACCTCGCTCGCCGTCTCGCGATCGCCCAGGAAGCGGACGACCGACGCGAAGACGAACCCGGCATGGCGGTCATACGCGACCACGAACGCTCCCTCATCGCCGGTGGCGATGCGGGCGGCCAGGGCCGCGTCGTCGAGGTCGCTCAGTAGCAATATTGGCCACTGCACTTGGATGCCGACGTCGTGGCGGCAGGCGCCCCCGTTGCGGCAGGCGCCCCCGTGGCCGCCGGCGCGCCCGAGGCGGCCGCACCGGTGGTGTTGGGATCGCCGGTCGCCGAGGCGACGTACCACAGGTTGAACAGCCCCTGGCCTGTCGTGTCGCCAGCCTTGCTGTCGCCGGAGTAGTAGTACAGCGGGTGCCCGCCGAGGGTGGCCTGCAGCGTGCCGTCAGTGCGAGTGATCGTGCCGAGTGCGCCGGTGACGCCGGAGCCCGCGGTCACGTCGGAGGCACTGGCGACCGTGAGCGGCGGCCAGGTCGTCTGGCAGCTGTTGGTGGTGCCGCAGGCACTCGTCGTCGCTGTGTCCTTCCCGAACACGTACAGCGACATGCCATTCGAGCCCGTGACGTAGCTGCCGAGCGTGGGGCTCGTGCTGACGGCGAGGGCGACGGGGCCGCCCGCGGCGGGTGTCGTCGCGGCCGGCGGGGTGGTCGCGCCACCGGCCTGCGACGAGCAGGCGGCAATGAGCGCGGCCGAGGCGAACAGCGCCGCCACTCCACCGAGGCGGCGTCGAGTCGTGTCGGGGGCCTGGCCGATGCTGGTCATGAAGGTCCTCCTGCGAATGGGCGTGCTCGTTACAGGAGATCGATACGCCGGGCCTGCCAGATCGGATCGCGGCGCCACGTGCATATCATCGGGGTCGGAGGCCGCCGCGGGCAACGATTCGCGCCTCGGCGTCATCCCAGCCAGGATCGAACGGTCGGCCGGGCTCGTCTAGGTCGAGCACGAGCGGCGCGTGGTCGGATGGGATCGGCTTACCCTTGCGCGCCTCACGATCGATCTCGACCGCCACGACCCGATCGGCGACCGCGGCCGTCGGCAGGAGGTGGTCGATGCGCATGCCGAAGTTCTTGTGGAAGTTGCCGGCGCGGTAGTCCCACCAGGTGAACCGGCCACGCGCATCGGGGTGGCGCACGCGAAAAGCGTCATCGAGGCCCCAATCGAGCAGATTCCGGAAGGCCACGCGCTCCGGCTCGGACACGTGCGTCCCGCCGTGGACCGCGCGCGGATCCCAGACGTCGATGTCGGCGGGGGCGACGTTGAGGTCGCCGCCGATCACCAGCGCCTCGCCCGGGTCGCGCGCCGCGTCCAACCAGCGGCGCGCCCGCGCGAACCAGCGCAGCTTGCCCTCGTAGAAGGCCGAGTCGACGACCCGCCCGTTCGGCGCGTACAGGCTTACGACGCGGATCGGGTCGCCGCCCGGCGCCGTGACCCGGATCGACAGCATCCGTGCCTCCTCGGAGGGGTTGAAGTCCTCCTCCTCGAGCGACACCGCGGCCCCGGAGCCGCTGTTGCGGACCGGGCCGTCGCCGAAGTTGGTGATCGGCTCGTCGATCGCGATGCCGTCGCGAACCGCGATCGCCACGCCGTTCCAGCGACCCTCGCCGTGGTGGACGAGCTGGTAGCCGGCCATCTGGAATGTCATCAGCGGGGCGTCCGTGTCGGAGAGCTTCGTCTCCTGCATCAGCAGGACGTCGGGCGCGGCGCGCTCCAGCCACCACTCGATCTTCTCGAGCCGGGCCTTCATCGAGTTGACGTTCCAGGTGGCGATGCGCATGGCGCGAGGGTTCCTGGGTGCAGCGGCGGGCTAGCGGCCGCGAAGGTCAGCGATGGTCATCCCGTCCATGCCCGGGGTGTCGCCGCCGTGCTCCTCGAACGCCTGCCCGAGCTTGGCGAAGGCGGCGCGGGTCTTCTCGGGGTCGGAGGTCGTGAGCATGAGTGCGCCATCGGTGTCCTCGGCCACGCCGACGATGCCGGTGATGTTGACGCCCGCCTCGCCGAGCGCCGCGGCGACTCGCGCCAGCGAGCCCGGCTTGTCCTCGAGCTGGACCGTGAACCAGACCATCATCGCGCGCACCTCCAACGGCGATGGTAGCGATGCGCCGCGCGCCGGGCGCCCGGTAGGCTGTCGCCCGATGAAGTCAGGCGCGGCGCCGGCAGGTCCCCTGGTGCAGGTCTTCGGGACGCCCGATTCGCAGCCAACTCGCGCCGCCCTCCGGTTCTTCAAGGAGCGGCGCATGGAGGTCCACTTCGTCGATCTTCATCGCAAGCCAATGGCCGCCGGCGAGCTCCGCCGCTTCGTCGAGCGCCTCGGTGCCCACGCCCTCGCCGACACCGAGGGCAAGACCTGGCGCGACGCCGGACTCGACTACCTGTCGATGACGGACGCCGACCTCGCCACCCGTTTGCTCAACGACCAACGCCTGCTCAAGATCCCCCTCGTGCGCATCGAGAACGGCTTCGCGGCCGGCCGCGATGAAGCGGCCTGGAAGTCCCTCGTGTCGTCACGCTGACTGATGCGGAACCTCATACTCGCCGTCAGTCTCGCTGCGTTGATCGGGGCGTGTGGCTCACCGGCTGGTCGGCAATTCAGCACGACCCTTGTCCACACGTCGCTCGACAATCCGGCGGGCGACTACCTGCTGCCTGTTGTGCTGGGCGACCAGACCAACCTTGTGACCGCAATCGAATCGGCCGAGGCGGCTGCCACCGACCCCGGGCCCGACCTCTCGGTGAAGGTGGATCCCTCGGACCCCAGCGCGATCATTGCGGTGTGGCTCGGCGGCTTGTGCGATAGCGACGCAACACTCGTGTTCCAGCGCTCGGACTCCGGATACACCCTACATCTGGAGGCTCACCAGAAGTTGGGCTTCGGCTGCCCTGCCGCCGGAATCGGCAGAGCGGTTCGGATCAAGATGTCCGGACCCTTCCCTGTGGGCGACATCCTGCCGAGCGGACAGGGCTGACACGAGCGTGACGCAGGACATTCGGCGACGCTGACTGACCTATGAGTCGGATGGGCTCGATGTCATTAGCTCGGAAAGCCAGCGCTGCGATGGTGCTCGCCCTTGCCGTCGCCGGCTGTGGCGATGTAAAGCCCTACGTGGCCGCGATCGATGCTCTGCGACTTCCGTCGTCATTCGAGGCGATAAAGACGGTTACGAAAGTCGGCCTGGACATGTGCTTCACCTGTCCGCAAGTCCACCGGTACTACCTGGCGGAGGGGGAGCTGACCGATCTCCGAGACGACGTGAAGCAGGCGATCGTCGATGCTGGCTACACGTCGGTACAGGTAGGAGCCCCGACCTGCGACATCAATGACAACAGCGGGCTCGCCTGTTCGATCAGCGCCACCATGGACGGCATCCATCTCCTCGCGAATGTCTATCGCCGGGACTCAGACGTCGACGGGCTCGGGCTGTCCGAGCCGGGCAAGTCGACGATCCGTATCGACGCTTGGTAGTGTCACGGGAGGCGATCGATTTCGAGATGGCAGGGCGATTGTCTGGCTCTTCGGTCAGTTGGTCGACCACGTGACATTGCCGCACGCTGAGCGAGCCGGTATGAGGCACGACATCGTCGATCACGATCACGTCGGGGCCCCGCAATGATCGGTCGTCGAAGCGGGACCCTCCTGGCAGCGCTCGTGCTTGGCACCGCCGCATGCACGTTGACTCCAACGCCGGCGCCGAGCGCATCCACCGCCGCGATCCCGAGCTCCCCCTCCGCCGCACCGACCGTGCCGCCACTCGCGCCAGCGCCGACGAGCGTTCCTACCGTCGGGGAGGCGATCGACTTGCTCGGCGTGTCGCCGACAGGCGCCATCTGGACGGTCAGCGCCAATGTGCTCGCCATCTCGAGCGACCTCGGGTCCTCATGGAGCCGCGCCACGATGCCGCCGCCGGAGTCGACCTATCGGACGTCTCCGACCTTCGTTCTCGACTCGACCCACGCGTGGGTGGTCACGGCCACCCCGGGCTCGGTCGACAGCGGCAACGGGCCGACGTTCGATCACGTCGATCTGATCGTCAACCGGACGATCGACGGCGGGCGAACCTGGGACACGGCGACCGTTCCCGGCGACTACCCCGATACCGAGAGATCGCTCGTCTTCGTCGACGCTCGCCACGGCTACCTGATGGTGTCGGCCGGCCGGAGCAGTCGGAACGCGAGCACGATCCTCCGAAGCGATGACGGTGGCGCGACGTGGGCGACCGTCCAGACCGTCGAAGCGGGCGACCAGGGCTCGCTGGGCTCGCTCATCTCGGTCAGCGGAGATGCGACGATCTGGGCCGCCGCGCAAGGGGAGGCGGGGCCCATCAACCACCCGATCCTGGCGGTCAGCCATGACGGCGGGCGGACATGGGCGGCGGTCCCGCTGCCGGGTCTGCTGGCACGGTGGGGCGGCGTGCAGAACCTGCCCCTCGGTCCACCGAGGTTCCTTGGCTCCGACGTGGGCCTGTTCGCGCTCACGAGCTCAGATGAGGCCACGACCGGCGACACATCTGGAAACCCGAGGACGCTGGTCTACTCGACCGCCGACGGCGGCCATACCTGGACGCATAGGGCGAGCCTGGCTTTCGACGTCAACGGCTCGATGGCCTTCCTCAGCGCGACAAGCTGGATCGCCGCACTATCGGGCGTGCCGTCGACGCTCGAGGTCACGACCGACGGTGGCGCCACGTGGCGCGCCGTCCACCCGTCCGGCGTGCCCGCGGGCAGCTTCCAGCAGATTGCGCTCGTCGGTGAGACACGGCTGCTCGGCCTCGACCTGGTCGGAGGCAACTCGGGCAACCCACAGGTCCT
Source organism: Chloroflexi bacterium UBA5189 (assembly GCA_002413045.1). Taxonomy (GTDB): domain Bacteria; phylum Chloroflexota; class Limnocylindria; order Limnocylindrales; family CSP1-4; genus UBA5189. Next base: position 32,283 of record DHWF01000012.1, on the reverse strand, counting down.
GGCCCTGAGTGCCGATGGCGGCCGGACGTGGCAGGCAATCCACGAGTAGCGATTCCTTCGATGTCGTACGTGCAAGGATGGCGCCATGTCCAGGTCTTCTGACGAGGAACGGGAATCGCCGCACCACTACGCCGATCCGCTTGGAAAGCCGGGCTCCTCACGGGAGACGCTCATCGAGCGGCAGATTCGGCAGGCGATCGACGAGGGCAAGTTCGACAACCTGCCCCACCAGGGCAAGCCACTGCCGAACGACGAGAACCCCTATGCCGGTGAATGGGGCCTCGCGTTCCGCGTGCTGCGGAACGCTGGCTTCGCCCCTCCCTGGATCGAGGCGGACAAGGAGGTGCGCGTGCTCCTGGCGCGCCGCGACGCGATCTTCGCCCGGGCGTCGAGCGGTCCGGCTCCATCTGAATCCGCCCAGCGCCGGGACCGGCTCGCGTTGGAGCGCCTTGTCACCGAGGTCAACGCGTCCATCGCACGGGTCAACGCTGAGGCGCCCACGACCGGCCAGCACCGCCGACGACTCGCCCTCGCCGACGAGCTCGCTCGATATGACGAGCTCGCGGGTCGATAGCGGACGACCCATGAGCGACCCCGGCGGCACGATCCAGAAGCGGCCGAGAATGCCGCCGAATTGGTTCATCCGGATCGCCTGGGCGGTGCACCGGGCGATATTTCGCTGGAGCGGCGGTCGGCGCGGGCTGTGGCGCGCGACTCCGGAGAAGTGGGGGACGTTCCGGCTCCATACGATCGGGCGCAAGTCCGGCAAGGAGCGGATCGCGATCCTGGGCTACCACGAGGACGGCCCGAACATCGTGACCGTTGCCATGAACGGCTGGATGGAGGGCAACCCCGCGTGGTGGGTGAACCTGCAGGCGCACCCAGACGCGACCATCGAGCTCAAGGGCCAAACGCTGAAGGTTCGGGCACGAGCTGCGGTCGGCGAGGAGCGCGACCGGCTGTGGGCGCTATTCCCCGGCAACAAGCCGTTCGTCGAGAACCGTGCGACGGAGACGGCGATTGTCGTCCTCGAACCGAGGGACCCGAGCAGGACGGCCTAGTTCGGACCGGCGCGCGGGTACCGGCCTGGCATCGAAAGCACGATCGATGATGGCGCCGCGATCATTTCTGGCACTTCGGTCGGCATTTGGGATTGCCGATGCGGTCGAGCCGCAATCCAGCGCCCGGGCGGACCTCGGTTCGTGCGTGGGCGAGTACCTCCTCGCGGTCGATCTGGCGCGTGAAAGGTCAAATGGCCCGCGAACCCTTGGAAAAGATCGCCTGGCGATCATCGTCGGCAAGTTCGGCGAGACGGTTGCCTCGCCGACGCTCGCGCACGCACGAGCTTGCAACCGCGCCCCCCGCGGCCTCGGTGTCAGCGCTGGCGCAGCCGCGGCCAGGCGGCATACACGAAGGCGCCGATCAGCAGCGCGCCGCCGGCATACGCCCAGAACATGTTGCCGACCATGAAGCTGCCGCCGATCGGGACGCCGAGGCCCTGGAGGATCCAGACGAGTCCCACGAGGCCGACGACGACAGCAATGGTCCAGCGAGTTCGATCGCGCACCGTCGTAGGATGCGCCGAAGGGCGCGATGAGGCGCTGATCGAGGAGGCGACGAATGCCGGAGCGAGGCGGCGGACCACAGCGCGGGAAGGCCGCCAAGCCCGACGCCACTGGCGAGCCGATCGGCGAGCACCGGCGCTCCGGGCGGACGGTGATGGGCCGCGACATCGGCAAGAAGATGCCCGGCGACCCGACGATGACGGAGGATCGCAAGCTCCTCGAGCGCACCGAGCGGCCGGCCTTCCTCGACACGGATCCGTGGCGGGCGCTCCGGATCATGAGCGAGTTCGTCGAGGGCTTCGATGCGATGGCGGAGATCGGGCCGGCGATCACCGTCTTCGGCTCGGCGCGCGTGCACGAAGGCTCGCCCGCGTACGACCAGGCGCGCGAGATCGGTCGCCTGCTCGCGCGCGAGGGCTACGCCGTGATCACCGGCGGCGGGCCCGGGGTGATGGAGGCGGCCAACCGCGGCTGCCAGGAGGGCGGCGGCCTGTCGATCGGCTGCAACGTCGAGCTGCCCCACGAGCAGGACATCAACCCGTACGTCGACCTCGGCGTGGAGTTTCGGTACTTCTTCGCCCGCAAAGTCATGTTCGTGAAGTACGCGGACGGCTTCGTGATCCTGCCCGGCGGCTTCGGCACGATGGACGAGCTGTTCGAGGCGCTGACACTCATCCAGACCGGCAAGATCCGGCACTTTCCTGTGGTCCTGGTCGGCAGCGAGTTCTTCGGCGGGCTGGTCGACTACATCCGGAAGACGCTGCTCGAGCAGGGGATGATCGCGGCCGACGACGTCGACCTCGTGACGATCACCGACGATCCGGCGGAGGCCGTCCGGCTCGTCAAGGAAGGCTCGCGCCGGCGCATGGAGGCGGCCGGCGAGGCCTGATCAGCCGGCCGGGATCGCCACCTCGATCATGCCGCCGCTGATCCGCACCGGGTAGTACCGGAACCTCCGGACGCGGGTTAGCCGGCGAGCCTCCGCCTTCAAGCCCGGCGGATCGGGCTTGGGATCCTTGCCCTCCGGGGTCCAGACCGGGACGTAGGTGCCGTCCGGGAGCAGCCCACCGGTCGTGGGCATCCGGGCGACCTCGCCCGTCGCCAGGTCGAACCGCCCGTCGTGGAGCGGGCAGTTGACGACACAGTCGTCCAGCGACCCGATCGACAGGGGCGCCGCCATGTGCGGGCATCGATCGTCGACGGCAACGATCCCGTTCGACGTATAGGCGAACAGGACGTCGAGGTCACCGAACGTGACCCGACGCATCGCGCCCGGTGCGAGGTCGGCTGCCGGCAGGGCCGACACGAATGCGGCCGCACCCGCGCCGATCGCGGTCAGGCCGCGTGGGATGGGAGCGACGATCGGGGTCGAGATCACGCCCCGATCCTAGTCGCAAAGACGAAAACGACCCCGGGCGGTTGGTCCGCGCCGGGGTCGTGTGCAGGGAAGGGTATCCGTCAGTCGACGGCCGGCAACCGATTGGCATCCGCGCGAGCGTCCGCCATGCGCTGCGCACCGGGGCTCGCGGTCTTGCGGAGCGGGATCTCCTTGAGCGCCAGGGCGCCGAGCACGGCTACGGCAGCCGCTCCGACGCCCAGCCACATGCTGTTCGAGATCGACAGGGTGAAGGCATCGTGGAAGCCGTTCAGGAAGATCTGCTGCGCTGCGGCCGGCAGCTGACTCAGGAAGGCAAGTGGACTCGACGTGTTGCCGACAGAGGTCAGGGCACCCAGGTCGAACCCCGCCGGAGGCGTCGCCGGCACGAGTGCCGCCGGCGCCCCAGCCGCGATGATCCGGTCATGGAGCAGGCTCCATGTCAGGTTGTCCCGGAACAGGGTGAACGCCATGGCGATGCCGACCGTGGTCCCGATCTGCCGGAACAGCGTCAGGTCGCTGGTCGCCGTGCCCATCTCGTGGAAGTCCACGGAGTTCTGGACGATGATCGTGAAGACCGCGAACGTCGGGCCGACGCCGAGGCCGGCGACGAACATCCACGCCCACAGCACGACGTCGTCCGTGGTGTAGCGGAGCTGGGTCATCAGCGCGAGGCCGATCGTCAGGATCACCAGGCCGCCGACGACGATCGCCTTGTACCGCCCGGTCCGGCTGACGATGAAGCCCGAACCGATCGACGAACCGATCAGCCCGATGAGGAACGGGAAGAGCTTCAGCCCCGACGTGGTCGGGTCGGCGCCTTCGACGACCTGGAAGTACAGCGGCAGGAAGATGATCGACGCGCCGAAGCCGAACGTCGCGAAGAAGATCGAGACCATCGATGCCGAGAACGTCCTGTTCCGGAATAGGTGGAGCGGAATGATCGGCTGGGCGACCCGACCCTCGATGATCACGAAGATCACGAGGAAGACCGCACCCGCGAGCATCCAGGCCCAGACGTTCGGATCCGTGAAGGCGAGGGTCTCGGCCTGGGTGAAGCCGATCAGGATCGGCACGAGGCCGAGCACCAGTGTTGCGACGCCGAGCCAGTCGATGCGCGCGTCTTTTGGCGCGTGGTGAATGTTGGGCAGCAGCCGTCCGATCACGAACAGGGCAACCAGGCCAACCGGGATGTTGACGTAGAAGATCCAGTGCCACGAGAAGGTGGTCGTCAGGAAGCCGCCGAGGAGCGGCCCGATGATGAACGAGACACCGAAGACGAGACCGAACAGGCCCTGGTACTTGCCGCGCTCGGCGGGTGAGAACAGGTCACCGATCACCGCCAGCGAGATCGGGAACAGCGCGCCGGCGCCAAGGCCCTGGATGCCGCGGAACAGGATCAGCTGCCACATCTCCTGGCTGAGCCCGGACAGCGCCGAGCCGATCAGGAACAGGACGATGCCGCCGACGAGGAGCTGCTTGCGACCGTACAGGTCCGACAGCTTGCCGTAGATCGGCACCGATACGGTGCTGGTCAGCAGGTACACCGTGACGACCCAGGTGTACAGGTCGGCGCCGTGCAGCTGCGTGACGATGGTCGGAAGCACTGGACCGACGATCGTCTGGTCGAGCGCTCCGAGGAACAGCCCGAGCATGATCGCCCCGAGGATCTCGAACTTCGTGCGCTGACTCAGGCCGAGCGCGGGATCCTCGTCGATCGATGGTGTCTTGGTGGCTTCTGCCGGGAACGATTCCATTGCACTTCCTTCGACTGCTGGGGGCATTGGGCCGTGGGTGGCCGGTGGACGCTGGCCTTTGGTCAGCTCGCCGATTCGGCGAAATGGTGCTCGTGAACGAGATCCTCACCTGCCTCTGCCGAGAGCGCGCGCCGAAGGCTGCGCAACGCGGCGAGGACGATGGGTTGCTCGGTGGCGGGGAGACGGCCGAGCACGGCACGCATCCGCTCGCGCTTGGTTGTCTCCGTCTCGGAGACGGCGCGAAGACCGGCATCCGCCGGCCGGACGAGCACGATGCGACGGTCGTCGGGCACGCGGACGCGCTCGATGAGACCGTGCTCCTCCATCCGGTCGATGAGCCCGGTGGCGTTTGACATCGAGACGTCCAGGAGCTCGGCGAGCCGGCCCATCGACATTTCGCCGTGGTGCTGGAGCAGCCACAGCACGTGCATCTGGGTCAGGCTCACGTGGCCCTGGACGAGGCGACCCATCGACGCGCAGCGCAGGTCGGCCATCCATCCGGCGACTTCTGTCAGGATGGCGTCGACGTCCGTGGGGTCGGTGGCGTTAACAGTATTTCGCATATCATGAAGCATTCTACCGACATGAATGATTTCGTCAACATCAAGGTTCGGCGGCGCCGGCCGGAGGCAAATCGATGCGCTTCGCGCTGATGATCGAGGCCCAGCAGGGGCTCTCCTACGAGGACCAGCTGTCGATCGCACGCCGCGCAGAGGCGGGCGGCTTCGAGACGCTGTTCCGGAGCGACCACTACGCGTCCTTCCCGGGCGACAGCGGCCAGCCGACGACCGACGCCTGGGCGATCCTTGCCGGCCTCGCCCGCGAGACGTCGACGATCGGGCTGGGCACGCTGGTCAGCCCGGTCACGTTCCGGCACCCGGGCAACTTCGTGAAGCTGGTCACGACCGTCGACCAGATGAGCGGCGGGCGCATCGAGGTTGGCGTGGGGGCCGGCTGGAACGAGGCCGACCACGAGCCGCTGGGGCTGCCGTTCCCCTCGATCGAAGAGCGGGCCAACCTCATGGAGGACCAGCTCGCGCTGCTCCACGGGCTGTGGGAGGAGGCGCCGGGCTGGACATTCGATGGGCACCAGGTCGCCGTGCGCGGCGGCGCGCTCGTGGCGGGGCCCGTCCAGCGCGCCGGCCGGCCGATCGGGCGGAACGGGCGGACGCGGCCGCGGATTATCACCGGGAGCGAGGGTTCGCCACGGGGCTTCCGGATGGCCGCTCGCTACTCCGACGAGTTCAACCTGTCGTCCTCGACGCCGGACATCGCGCGGGAGAAGGAGGCGCAGCTCGACGCGGCGTGCGCCGCGATCGGCCGCGATCCGAATTCACTCACCCGCTCGGCGATGGTCGGCGTGCTCGTCGGCGCGACGGACGCCGAGGTGGAGCGGCGGGCGGCGGATCTGCTCGTGACCGTCGGCGGATCCGGCGACGCCCGGGAGTACCTGGACAAGCGCCGGAGCCGCTGGATCATCGGGACGCCGGACGAGGCCCGCGCGATGGTCCGGCGCTACGCGGAGGCCGGGATCGAGCGGATCATGCTCCAGGACCTCCTCCCCCGCGATAGCGACATGATCGACCTCGTGGCGAAGGAGCTCGTCGGGAAGGTCTGACCTCGCTGGCTCGCGCTAGCCGGCCGCATCCGCGGCGGCGAGGTAGGCCGGATCGTCGCGGCGGATCGGGTCCGGATCGATGCCGCGGGCCCGGGCGAGGCGTTCCGTGAGCAGCTGGAGCGGCACGGCGGAACCGAGCAGGGAGGCAATGGTGGGGGGCAGCCCGGGCGCCGTCGGGACGATCAGGCGACCCGCTGGCGTTAGGTCCGCGGCAATCGTGGCGTCGTAGCCAGCGCCCAGGATCGCTCCGGCCTTGATCCCGATCGTCGCGGCGGCCCGGAGCACGCCTGCCGCACGAGACCCGCGGTCCGCGGCCTGGGCCGAATCGGTGAGGACCAGGACGAGGCCGGTCCGGGCGTCCATCCCGGCCAGGTGGCCGTGGAGGACCGTCTCCAGATCGCGCATCGCGGCGGGCAGGTGCGCACCCTCCTCGACCTTGAGGACGAGCTCGCGCGCGGCCGGCCGATCGACGCCGCTCCCGACCACGATCAGCCGGTCGACGTTCGCCAGCGCCGCCGCCATGGCCTCCGTCGCCGTGATCGCCGCGGGGGTGAGCCCGGCCGCGAGGAGGTCGCGCGCCTCCGTGCGCCGCGCCGGCTGCCGGGTGAGCAGGCCGGCGATGGCCGTCGCCGCGAGGATCGGCGAGAGGTAGCCGACCGTGTGGCACCAGCTCTCGTCCCGTTCGTCGGTGGTCACGACGTAATCGGCAAGGCGAGCGCCCGGCGAACGCACAGAGCACGTGATCAGGCCGACCTTGGCCCCGGACGCCTTGCCCTGTTCGAGTGCCCGGTTCGTCGCCCAGGTGCCGCCTTCGTGGCTGATCCCGATGACGAGGCCGCCGAAGCCGCCGAGTCGTTCCTCGAGCGCGCCCTCGAATGCCTGCACCGCGATCGGGGTCCCGGCCCGCCCGAGCTGCCACGGGAGCCCGGCGGTCTGGAGTGCGGCGCGCCAGATGTCCGCCGTCGCGAGCGCCGCGTGCTCGCTGGTGCCGCAGCCCGTGACGACGATTGGCTGGTTCCGCTCGGCGGCCTCGTGGATCGCGGCGGCCAGCTTCGACGCGGGGCCTGTGGGATCTGCGAGGCGCTCCAGGATGCGCACCGCCAGTCCCGGTTCGGCCTCGATCATCTCGGTCATGTGGTATGGCGGGCCGTCGCGGCGCTCCGGCATCTCGCTGCCGGCCCACGGGTCGGGTGCCGGCGGCAGGGGGGCGTCAGAGTCGTCGCGGATCACGCGTGCGCTCCCGCGATGCGGCCGAACCGACGGAGTGGCCCATAGCGGAACAGGACGCGACCCACGAGCCTGTCGCGCGAGACCGGCCCGAACCGCGTCGAGTCGATCGGCGGTCCGAAGCCCGCGGCAGCCGTCGCTGCTGCCGGCGCGTCCGCGACGAGCCAGGCTTCGTCCGGCGCGAGGGTCAGGTAGCCGTCGGCGAATCGGACGCGCTCCCCTGGCCCCGCCTCGACCCGCTTGATCGCGAGCGCGTCCGAGATCGGCTCGTGGAACACCACGACGGCGCCGCGACGGGGCCAGCTCGAGGCGAGCGGATTCACCACCAGCCAGTCACCCGGCTCGATCGCCGGCACCATCGACGCCTCCGTCACCGCGACCCGCCACGGCCCGCGGAGCCGCCTGGTCAGCTCGGACGACCCGCAACGCGGGTCTTCGCCTCTCCACCGGTGATCTTCCACGCCGCATCGACCTCGTCAATGAGCTCGAGGAGGCGCTTGGCGTCGGCCAGGTCGGTCGAGGCCTTGACCTTGGAGACTTGCTTGTTGGCCTGCCAGAACAGGTCATGCAGGTTCGGGACCTTCTCGAGGTGCTCCGGCTTGAAGTAGTCGTGCCAGAGGACGTCGAGGTGGTGCTTCACGAGCTCGGCCCGCTCTTCCTTGATCGCGATGGCCCGCGTACGGAACGTGGAATCCTCGTTGGCCGCGTACTTCTCGATAACTCTGTAGCACGACTCGGCCTCGATGCGAGCCTGTTCGGGATCGTAGATGCCGCAGGGTAGGTCGCAATGCGCCTGGACGGTCGTCCTGGGCTCCAGGAATCGGAGGGTCGCACTTCGGATGGACATCGGAACTCCTTCGTACTGGGCGTCGTTGCTCGACACCACTGAACGACATCGACTGTTGCCATGGAGTGTCGAGACGCACCTCGGGGCTGTCAAACGACCGTGGATCTCGGCGTGAGCCGCCTGCTCCAATTGCGGCCGCCGCGGGGACGCAGCGGCGCGTGGTTGCTGGCGCTGGGCATCGGGCTCGTCCTCGCTGTCGAGCCGATGTGGCCGGACCGAACGGCGGTCGGCGTCGCGGGCGCGATCGGGCTGACGTTCCTCGCCGCGACCCGCTGGCAGCTTCGCTGGCTCCCCGTCGCCGTCCTCGTGACGAGCGCGATCTCGCTGCGGTGGTCGACGTACGGGCGCATCTCATCGGACGTCACCGATGTGACCAAGGCGGCCATCACGACGGCGCTCCAGGGTCGCAACCCGTACGGGATGGGCTACTTCGTGTCGAACCCTCCAGGTGCGCCGTTCCCGTACGGTCCGGTCGACATCGCCTGGTACGCGCCGTTCGTCGGCAACCCGATCGTGCTCGAGGTGCTCGTCGCGGTCGGGCTGACGCTGTATTTCGGCTGGCGGGCGGCCAATGGGCGGCCGGTGGGCCTGGCGATCTTCGCGCTGGCGCCGCCGCTCGTCCTCACGTCCGTCGATGGGTCGAATGACATCAGCGCGGGCCTGTTCATCCTGCTTGCCCTCGCCGTTGCCGGGCGCCGGCCGGTCGCCGGCGCGGCGCTCCTCGCCGTCGCCGTGGCGTTCAAGCCGTACGCGATCGCGTGGCTGCCGCCGCTCGTGGCGTGGGCCGGCGTGCCGGCGGTGATCGCGTTCGCCGGCATGAGCGTTGTCGCCTGGTCGCCGGTCCTCTTCGACTGGGGCGTGAACTCGTACGCAACGAGCCTCGCGATGGCCCAGCAGACCCACCTTCGACAGTCGTATTGGAGCCTCGGCGCGATCCTCGACGGCATCGTGCCGGACTTCGTGGCCCGCTCACTGGAAACGCTCCGGTACGTGGCCAGCGGGCTCGTCGCGATCCTGGGCGGGCTTCGCGTTCGCTCGATCGATGGCGTGATCGCCGCCGGGACGGTCGCCTTCTTGATTGCGCAATTCGGCGGCTACTTCGGCTCGTACGTCTACCTCGGGGCGATCGCGCCGATCCTGTGCTGGCGAATCGACGACTGGCTGCGCGCCGGCCTGCCCGAGGTGGCGCGGGCGTACAGCGCTGCCTTCCCCGATCAGCAACGCCCGGCGTGGCGACGGACTCGGCGCCCGACGCCGGTCCTGGAGCGGGGCCGAGCGCTCGTCCCGACCCGGCCTTCCCACGGGCCCGTGGCGCGCCCTGCTCAGGCCGGGCACCTCGAGGCCCCGCGCACGACTCGGTTCACGAGGAATCCCGTCGTCTGAGCCGGGTATCATCCGATCAGATGACCGAGCGCGGGCTCCCGATCGTCGACGGCGCCCCGGCCTGTCCATTCGTCGCGTTCGCGGACGATCGCGACGAGCGGGCCGCCAGCCCCGACCACCGCCACCGCTGCTACGCCGAGTCGCAGCCGGCTCCGCGCGCCCTGGCGCACCAGGAGGCGTACTGCCTGTCCTCGGCGTTCCCGGTCTGCCCCACGTTCCAGGACTGGGCGAAGCGGGAGGCGGCACGCGCCCACGAGGACGCGGCTGGCACAGGAATCGCCGACGCCGGGTCCGACACAGGTGCCCAATCCCAGCGGAACCCGCCGCGCAATTGGGCGGCGCCACCGCCGTGGCTATCGCGGGCCGGCCGGGATCGCGGCGCCGAACCGCCCCCGGGATCCCTGTGGGCCGACGACCCGGATGCCGAGCCGTTGGAGCCGTCAGCGCCGCCCGTTCCGCGGCGCGGCCGCGGCTTGTCCGGCAGCTACGCCGATCTGGTGGCGTCGGACCCGGCCGCGGCGATTCCCGGCGGCATGGACGAGGCCGACGAGGACGACGAGGCATACCTGCCGCCGATCGTGCCCGCGGCACAGCCTGCTCCGACTCGCCCGCGGGTAGACGCGCCGCGGGTCGAGGCGGCGGCACCGGTGCTGCCCACCTACAGCCCGCCCGAATCGTGGGACGACGACGAGGCAGCCGCGAGCGAGCCGGCACCGCCGCAGCGGGTGCGGCACCGGGAGCGTGACCTCGTGCGCAGCGATCGGACGGGCCGCCCCGAGCGTCCCGAGGACAAGCGAACCGGCCCCGCGCCGGAGTGGGAGCGGGCGAAGCCGCTCGAGGCCTACCCGACGATCCGCTCGCGCCGGCTCTCGGAGCTCTCGATCCCGCCGATCCTCGTGGCCGTGGTGGCCCTCGCGCTCGCTGCGGCCGTGCTGTTCGCGCTCCCGGGCCTGCTCGGGTTCGGCAGCCCCGGCGCCGGAGCGTCCCCGACGCCGAGCATCCCGGTCCAGACCGCGATTCCGAGCGTCAACCCGACGCCCGTCCCGCAGCCGACGCAGCAGATCTACCTCGTCCAGGCAGGCGACACGATGTCCAGGATCGCCGGCCGATTCGGCATCCCGCTCAACGAGCTCATCGCCGCGAACACGCAGACCGTGCCGAATCCGAACAAGCTCCAGATCGGGCAGCAGATCATCATCCCGGCCAAGTCCGACGTCCCCGCCAGCGAGATCCCCGGCTCGACCTAGGCACCGGACGCGCCGCTAGCGAGGGGCGAGGTTGATGCTCGTGATCTTGCCGGCCTCGACGCGGAACGAGGCGTCGAGGTGTTGGCTCGGTGCGCCCGGGCGCACGCTCAGGACATCGGCCTGGTAGGTGATGCCGAGGTCGCGGACCTCTCCGGGGATCATCTTCAGGCCCGGCTCGGCGCGCAGGAACCAGCCGCCGACCTGCTCGACGCCGCGCAGGGTGCGGGCGTTGTCGCCGACGTGGATGCGCATCTCGACCTTCTCGTCGAAGAGCGCGACCGCACCCGGCCGATTGCCCTCGTTGAGCATTTCGAAGAACGTTTCCATCGTGTCGACGGCACCCATCGGCCGGAAGTGTACGGGTGCCTACGTGACGATGCGGCGACCCCGGTTGAGCAGCCCGAGCACGACGCTGACGATGCTGATCACGATCGAGCCGAGCAGCGCGCCGATGAACGAGTCGGCGGTGAAGCCCGGCGGGAAGCCACCGATCGTGAACTTGATGTCGACGAGATGGGCGATGTAGGCGACCACAAGGAGCAGCACCGCGTTCAGGATGAACGCGAACAGGCCCATGGTCAGCAGCGTGATCGGGAACGAGAGCGCCTTGAGGATCGGCTTTACGTAGGTGTTGATCACCGCGAGGATCAGCGCGACGACGAGCACCTGCCACCAGCTGCCCTGCAGCTTGAGCAGGTCGTGAGCGGCGGGAAACGCGATCTGCGGGATCACGAGCACGGCGACGACGACGGCGATCGCGTTGATGAGGATCTTGACCAGCAGGTCGATCACGTCGCACCCCTTCGACAGTGCCGGGTCATCCGGCCGAGCGATCTTATCGTGCGAGCTTCGCCTCGAGGCGTGCCTTCACGTCCGGCCACTCGTCCCTGATGACGCTGTAGTAGGTCGAGTGCCGGAGCCGGCCGCCCGGCATGATCATGTGGTTCCGGAACATGCCCTCGTACGTCGCCCCGATCCCGAGCAGGCCCGGGTTCGCCTTCGTGTTCAGCGAATCCGTCTTGAACTCCACGCGATTTGCGCCGAGCACCTCGAACGCATGGGTCATCTGCAGGAGCTTGGCCTCGCGGTTAGCGCCCGTCCGCTGATGGGCCAGCGCGACCCACGTCCAGCCGATCTCGAGCCGCCGATGGTCCGGCACGATGGACATGAACCGGGTGCTGCCGATCGCCCGGCCGGTCGCCTGGTCGATGGTCGCGAATGGCTGGTCGAGGCCCGCGTCCGCGGCGGCGACGGCGACATCGATCCAGGCGCGGAGGCCGCCCGCGTCCGTCGGCTGGACGACCGTCCAGCGCCATAGGTCGCCCTCGAAGGCCACGCGCTCGAGGTCGTCGAGGTGGTCGAGTGACAGCGGTTCCAGCCGCACGATCCGCCCCTCGAGGGTGACCGGGCGGACCCAGCGGGCGTCATCCATCGGCCGATCCTAGCGCGGCCGAACGGTCGCGCGGCTTCAGCGGCTCGCTATGCTCGCTCCAATCGACCATCGATGCGGCGGGTTGGGCGGCCTCGCCGACGGAGGAACGGCATCACGACGAACGAAAAAGCATCGACGGATGCGGCGCTGAAGCGCCGCATCACTGCGCTCGAAGGCAAGGTCGAGCGGCAATCGACGGCGGCGAAGACGCAGGCCGCCCTGTACAACATCGCCGATCTCGCGGGTCGCGCGCAGGACCTCGAGGAGTTCTACCGAGGCATCCACGAGATCCTCGGCGCGCTCCTCTACGCCGAGAACATGTACATCGCGCTGTATGACGACAAACGGCGCCAGATCAACTTTGCCTTCTACGTCGATTCGGTCGACACCGATTGGCCTGATTCGCGCGCGTGGGAACCGCTTGGGGAGGGTTACGCAGGAGGCATCACGGGCCACATCCTGCGGACAGGCCTTCCCTTCCATGGATCCAGGAGCGAGCTCGAACAGCTCTTTGCCACCAGTGGGGTTCGGCCCGTCGGTGCGCTGCCGGCCGATTTCCTCGGGGTCCCACTCCAGCGTGAGGGCCGCAGCATCGGCGTCCTCACCGTCCAGAGCTACCGCGACGAGATCGGTTACGACGACGAGGACGAGCGCCTCCTGACATTCGTCGCGCAACACGTCGCCGATGCGCTGGAGCGCACCCGGTCAGCCGCCGAGATCAGGCAGCGGAATGCCGAGCTGGCCCTCATCAACGAGGTCGGGGAAGCCCTGTCGAGGCAGCTCGACTTCCAGGCAATCATCGACCTCGTCGGTGACCGCATCCGCTCGATCTTCGACGTCGAAACCGGCCAGATCACCCTCTACGACCCGGAGGCAAACCGCCTCACATCGCCGTACGCCATCGATCACTCGGAGCGGTTCGAGCAGCCCTCCCGCGATCTGGGACCCGGCCTCGTCTCGGAAGTGATTCGAACGCGCCGGCCACTCCGCCTGGGCACGGTCGAGGAGTCGGATGCCCTCGGAGCGCTTGTCGTCGCGACCAGCAACACGGAGGAGTTCGAGTCCTGGCTTGGCGTTCCGATCCTCGCGGGCGACCGCGTCCTCGGGGTCGTGGCGCTCGAGCGCAGGCCGCGGTTCGGCTTCAGTGATTCTGACGAACGGCTCCTGTCGACCCTCGCTGCGAGCATGGGCGTCGCGCTCGAGAACGCGCGCCTGTTCGACGAGACCAAGCGCCTCCTCGCCGAGACGGAGCAGCGGAACGCGGAACTGGCGATCGTCAACGAGGTCGGCGAGGCGCTGGCGAAGCAGCTCGACTTCGACGCGATCATCGACGCCGTCGGCAGTCGGGTCGGGCAGATTCTCGGCTCCGGGGATCTGGTGATCTCGATCGTCGATCCGGCCACGAAGACGATCTCGTTCCCGTACTGGTACGAGGATGGCGTTCGGGACCGCGACGTTCCGCCGATCGAGCTCGGCCGGGGGCTCAACTCGCACGTGATCACGACCGGCAAGCCCCTCCGCCTCGGCACGGCCGAGGAAGCCGAGGCGCTCGGAACGGTGTGGATCGGCGTGCGAACGGAATCATTTCTCGGAGCGCCGATCCGAGCCGGCGACCAGGTCCTCGGCGTGCTATCGGTGTCGGACCGCAAGCCGCACGTGTTCAGCGAGGCGGACGAGCGCCTGCTGACGACGCTCGCCCGGAGCATGGGCGGCGCGCTCGAAAACGCGCGCCTGTTCGACGAGACGAAGCGACTGCTCACCGAGACCGAGCAGCGCAGCGCTGAGCTGGCGGTGATCAACGAGGTCGGCGAGGCGCTGGCGAAGCAGCTCGACTTCCAGGCCATCGTCGAGCTCGTCGGCGACCGCCTCGCCTCGATGTTCCAGGCGAAGGACATCTACATCGGGATCTACGACCGGATCGCCAACCTGATCTCGTACCCGTATGAGCTTGACCGCGGCAACCGCGTGTTCAGCGAGCCGATCCAGGGTGGGACCGGGATGTCGAGCGAGGTGCTGCGCACCGGCCGCCCGCTGCGGCTCGGAACACTCCAGGAGCAGCTGGACCACGGTGCGTTGATGCCGACATACCGCGACGGGTACGTCGCCACGATGGGTGAGTCGTGGCTCGGCGTTCCGATCATGTCGGGGGACGAGGCAGCGGGCCTCGTGGCGTTTGCGGCAGACCCGCCGAACGCATTCGGCGAAGCCGACGAGCGCCTCGTCTCGACCATCGTCACGAACATGGGCGTCGCGCTCGAGAACGCCCGCCTGTTCGAGCAGACGAACAACCTGCTCGTCGAGACGAACGAGCGTGCCGCCGAGCTGGCGATCATCAACAGCGTCCAGCAGGGTCTTGCGGCGCGGCTGGACATGCAGTCGATGTACGACCTCGTCGGCGACAAGATCCTCGAGATCTTCAAGGTCGACTCGGTCGACATCACGATCCTCGATCAGGAGGCCGGCGTGATGCGCTTCGCCTACTCGATCGAGCGCGGTGAACGCGCCTACGACGACCCAATCGGGATCGTCGGCTTCCGGAAGTACGTCCTCGAGAGCGGCGAGCCCCTGAACCTCACCGGAGACATGACCGTCATTGCTCCCGCGTACGGGAATCCCGTGGTGATCTCGGGGGAGATTCCGAAGAGCGCGTTGTTCGTCCCGCTCAAGACCGGTGGCGTCGGGACGGGCGTCATCTCGCTCCAGAACATGGACAGCCCCGATGCGTTCACTGACGGCGACGTGCGGCTGCTCACCACCCTCGCCGCAAGCCTCAGCGTGGCGCTCGAAAATGTGCGCCTGTTCGAGGAGACGAAGCGACTCCTCAAGGACAGCACCGAGCGCGCCGCCGAGCTGGCGATCATCAATGGCGTCCAGCAGGGGCTCGCCGAGCGACTGGACCGCCAGGCCATGTACGACCTGGTGGGCGAGAAGATCGGCGAGATCTTCGACACCCACGGCGTCGACATCGAAAGCTATGACCCGGCAACCGGTCTCGTGCACTTCGAATACACGGTCGAACGCGGCGTGCGCCTGTCCGACGAGCCGAGGCCGCTCATCGGCTTCCGGAAGCAGCTCGTTGAGACGAAGGCGCCCGTGCTCATCAACCGCGATCTGCCGGCTCGGGCGGCAGAGGCAGGCCAGCCCGCGATCATCGAAGGTGAGCTCGCCATGTCTGCGCTGTTCATGCCGATGATCAGCGGCGGCCGCGTCACCGGGCTGGTCATGATCGAGAACCTCGAGCGCGAGGACGCCTATAACGACGCCGACGTCCGCTTGCTGGGCACGCTCGCCGGAAGCCTCAGCGTTGCCCTGGAGAACTTCCGGCTGTTCGACGAGACGAAGCGCCTCCTTGCCCAGAGCAACGAGCGCGCCGCCGAGCTGGCGATCATCAACAGCGTCCAGCAGGGCCTCGCCGCCGAGCTGGACATGCAGGCGATGTACGACCTCGTCGGCGACAAGATCGCCGAGATCTTCGATGCCCAGGTCGTCATCATTGGGCTGTACGACGTCGCCGCGGGCACCGCCCACTACCCATACACGATCGAGAAGGGTGTTCGGTTCGCCCTCGAGCCCGGACAGATAGGGCCGATAGCGAGACAGGCGCTCGCCTCGCGAGGCCCGGTGCTGATTCCCGACATGGACGCCTGGACCGCGCTCAGCGGGATCGAACCGGTCGTCCGGGTCGGCGAACATCCGAAATCGGTCCTCTTCGCCCCCCTGATCGCCGGCACCGAGGTCCGCGGCCACATCTCGCTGCAGAACGTCGATCGGACGAACGCCTTCACTGAATCTGACGCGCGCGTTCTGACGACCCTGGCTTCGAGCCTGAGCGTCGCACTGGAGAACGCCCGCCTCGTTGGTGAGACGCGCCAGCGGGCCAGCGAGCTGGCCATCGTCAACGAGGTCGGCCAGGCGGCGGCAGCGCAGCTCGACCTCGACCGGCTGATCCAGCTGACCGGCGAGCAGCTCGAGACGACGTTCCGGGCGGATATCGTGTATGTGGCGCTGCTCGACCGGGCCACGGAGATGATCGACTTCCCATTCCGGACCGAGCGCGGCAAGCCGGCCCCGCGAACGCCCATGAAGCTCGGCGAGGGCCTGACCTCGAGGATCCTGGCCTCCAAGCGGCCGCTACTGATGAACACGGCGGAGCAGTTCGAGGAGATGGACCGACAGGGGGTCGGGACGTCGGTCAAGTCCTACCTCGGCGTTCCGATCATCGTCGGCGACGAGGCGATCGGCGCCGTCAGCGTCCAGAGCATCGACGAGGCCGGCCGATTCGGTGAGTCCGACGCCCGCGTGCTCTCGACGATTGCGTCCAACGTCGGCACGGCGATCCGGAACGCCCAGCTCTATCGCGAGGCCCAGCGGCGAGCCCGGGAAATGGCCGAGCTGGCCGAGGTCGGCCGCGAGATCTCGGCGACACTCGATCGCGAGGGCCTGCTCGGGCGAATCGCCGAGCGGGCCCAGGCGCTGCTCGAGGCCGACACCAGCGCGGTCTTCATCGCCGAGCCCGATGGCAAGTCGTTCAGGGCCATCGCCGTGCTCGGGAAGAACGCCGCCGAGATCAAGGCGGACCACATCCTCCTGGGCGAGGGAATCATCGGCACCGCGGCGGCCGAGCGACGGCCGGACGTCGTGAATGACGTGCTGCACGACGCGCGGAGCGTTCCGATCCCGGGGGTCGTGGACGACGCCATCGAGGAGGAGCGCCTGATGGTCGCGCCCCTCCTCGGCCGCGAGGGCCTGAGCGGCATGATGGCCGTGTGGCGCTCCGGGACGGCGCCGGTCTTCACCCAGGCGGACCTCGACTTCCTGGTCGGGCTGTCGCAGCAGGCAACGATCGCGATCGACAACGCGCGCCTGTTCGCCGAGGCGGACGTGGCCCGCAAGGCCGCCGACGAGGCGAACCAGGCCAAGAGTGCATTCCTGGCCGCGATGAGCCACGAGATCCGGACCCCGATGAACGCGATCATCGGGATGAGCGGGCTGCTCCTCGAGACGAAGCTCGACGACGAGCAGCACGACTTCGCCGATACGATCCGGACGTCCGGCGACGCCCTCCTCACGATCATCAACGACATCCTCGACTTCTCGAAGATCGAAGCTGGCAAGGTCGACCTGGTGCACGAGCCGTTCGCGCTCGCGGCGTCGCTCGAGGGCGCCCTCGACCTGATCGCGCCGGCCGCCGCGAAGAAGGGCATCGAGCTCGCCTACGAGGTCGCGAGTGATCTCCCGGCGGCCGTCGCCGGCGACCAGGGCCGCCTCCGCCAGATCGTGCTCAACCTGCTGTCGAACGCCGTGAAGTTCACCGAGTCGGGCGAGATCGTCGTGTCGATCCGCAGTGCGCCGGTAGCGGGCGCGGAGAGGAAGGCCGGAACGGACGGTCGCTGGGAGGTCTCGGTCGACGTTCGCGACACCGGCATCGGGATTCCGGCGGATCGGATCGGCCGGCTATTCCAGTCGTTCACCCAGGCCGATTCGACGATCTCGAGGCGCTTCGGCGGGACGGGCCTCGGGCTCGCCATCAGCCGGCGCCTGGCCGAGGCGATGGACGGAAGCCTCGTCGCGGAGAGTTCCGGCGTCCCGGGCGAGGGGGCGACGTTCCACCTCGTCGTACGGCTCGATGCCGCGGACGCATCGGCGGTGCCGCAGCGGCGTGAACGCGACCTGGTCGAGATCACCGGGCGGAGCGCCCTGATCGTCGACGACAATGCGACGAACCGGCGGATCCTCGCGGCGCAGCTCGCACGCTGGTCGATGCAGACCCGGGACACGGCATCGCCGGCGCAGGCGCTCGAGTGGATCCGCGCGGGCGAGCGGTTCGACGTCGTGCTTCTCGACCTGCTGATGCCGGAGATGGATGGACTGGCCCTCGCCGACGCGATCCGGGCCGCCGCGCTGCCAGCCCCGCCGAAGCTGGTCCTCGTTTCGTCGATCGCGATGCGCGAACGCGGCCACCCAGCGCTGGACGCCGTGCTCACGAAGCCCGTGAAACCATCAGCGCTCCACGACACCCTGGTCAATGTGCTGTCCGTGGCCGGGCCGCGTGACGAGGCTCCGCAGCGCGCTGCGGAGCGGCCGGCCGTCGACCCTGGGCTCGCGGAGCGCCACCCGCTCCGCCTCCTCCTGGCCGAGGACAACGCGGTGAACCGCAAGGTCGCCCTGCGGCTGCTGGCCAACATGGGCTATACCGCCGACGTGGCGGAGAACGGGTTGCAGGCGATCGAGGCCCTGGAGGCGAAGGAGTTCGACGTCGTGCTCATGGACGTGCAGATGCCGGAGCTCGACGGCCTCGAGGCGACCCGCCGCATCCGCTCGCGCTGGCCGGACCGCCCCGTCCGCATCGTGGCGATGACGGCGAACGCGATGGCCGGCGATCGCGATCTCTGCCTGGCAGCGGGCATGAACGACTACGTCAGCAAGCCGATCCGCCCGCCCGAGCTGGCGGAGGCGCTGGCGAGGACGCCCTCGATCGGCCAGGTGGGCGGGTGACGCTCGACGACGACACGCCGATCCTCGACGACGCCGTCCTCGCCGAGCTCCGGGAATCGACCGGCGGGGACGATGACTTCGTCCGTGAGCTCGTGGACGCATATGTGTCCGAGGCGATCGGATACCTGGAGGCGATGACCGCCGCGGTGGCGGATCCCGAAGCGATCGTCCGGCCGGCCCACACGCTCAAGTCGAGCAGCGCGACGCTCGGCGCCATGCGGCTGGCCGCGATCTCGCGGGGCATCGAGGAGGCCGGGCGCGCCGGGCGGGCCGACGGCCTCGCCGCGGACGTCGAGCACGCGCACCAGGCCTGGACGGAGACGCTCGCGGCGCTCACCGCGGCCGGCCTCGCGTCGTGAGCCCCGCGCGCGCGGTCGCGCTGATCGTCGACGACAGCCCCGTCAACCGAAAGCTCCTCGCACGGCACCTGGACACGCTCGAGATTGATTCGCGGGAGGCCGAAAACGGCGCGGCCGCGCTCGAGCTCCTCCGCTCGGCCGGCGCCGAGGTCGCCGTCGTGCTGCTAGACATCGAGATGCCCGTGATGGACGGGTACGAGACGCTCGCCGCGATCAAGGGGGACGAGGGCCTGCGCCACCTGCCCGTGATCATGATCACCAGCGTCGAGGAGCTCGACAGCGTCACGCGCTGTATCGAGCTCGGGGCGATGGACTACCTGCCGAAGCCGTTCAATCCGTCGATTCTCGCCGCCCGCGTCCGGGCGTCCCTGGCCAGCAAGCGCCTGCACGACCTCGAGATCGAGTCCGCAGAGCGGCAGGCGGAGCTGCTGCACACGATCGAGCGCCAGAAGGAGGAGCTCAGCCGGTTCTTCTCGCCCCAGGTCGCCGCGCTGGTTTCGAGCCCAGAGGGCGCCCAGCTGCTCGCGGGGCATCGCCGCGTCGCCACCTCGCTGTTCGCGGACCTGCGGGGCTTCACCTCATTCAGCGAGAGCGCGGATCCGGAGGAGGTCCTCGGCGTCCTCCGCCAGTACCACGAGACGATGGGCGCCCTGATCGTGGATCGGGGCGGCACGCTGGAGCACTTCGCCGGCGACGGGATGCACGTGTTCTTCAACGACCCGGTCCTCCAGGAGGATCACGTGGAGCGGGCGGTCCGCATGGGTGTCGACATGCGCGACGCGTTCAACGTCCTCGCCGCGGGCTGGACGAAGCGCGGCTACCAGCTCGGGTTCGGGGTCGGAATCGCGACCGGCTTCGCGACGCTCGGCCGGATCGGGTTCGAAGGGCGATACGACTACGGCATGGTCGGCTTCGCGGTGATCACGGCAGCGCGACTCAGCGCGGTGGCGCTGGCCAACCAGGTGCTGCTCAGCCCGCGGACGTATGCCGACATCGAGAGCCTGATCGAGGTCGAGGAGGTTGGCGAGCTGACTCTGAAGGGCTTCAGCCGGCCGATCGCCGCGGTCAACGTGCTCGGCTTCAAGTCCGGTATCGCAGCCGGGGCGAGCGCCTAGCTCGCGTTCGAAGGTCCGCCGCTGGTCCGTGGCTTCCGGCTCGGTTGGTTCGCGGGGCGCCGCTTCGGCGGCGTCGCCGGTCGAGCGGTGATCTTCCTGGTCCGTCGCGTCGTGGCGACGACCGGCGCCGGCTTCGCCTTGTGCGGCGCGGCGGTCTCATCGAGCGCGATGGCAGCCGGCATCTCGATGACGATCTCGATCGACAGGACCCGCGCCTCGTACGGTCCGAGCGTGACTCGCAGCCCCTCTCGGCGCAGCTCGCCGGCCGTGCGCCGCTGCTCCCAGCCGGTTCGCGGGTCGTGCAGCCGGATGAGGGTGTCGTCGGCGGGCGCACCTGGGCCGTGGAGCTCCAAGGCGTCGGCGAGCCGAACGCTGGTCCGCTCCGAGCCGCCGCCGACCGGTGCGGCCGCGATCGACCCATCGATTCGCACGGTCGTCTCCGCGTAGCGGTGGTGGACGACCACGAGGCTTCGGTCTGGTCCGGCGCCGTTCGTGAAGGCATAGACGTCCTCCACGACGTGGTCGCCGTCGTCGCGCGCGTCGTAGAGGTGGAACCGGCTGGTGCCGCTGAATGCCGCGCGGCGGCGCAGGAGCGGGACGATCATCCGCTCGAAGTGCTCGACGTGCGCCGCGTCGACCGGCTCGTCCCAGCGGGCTCGCCGGAACTCGTGGCCGTAGCGCTCGCGCCAGCCCTCGACCTGGCCGTGGCCGAGCATCGGCAGGCCCGGCAGCGTGGCCAGCAGGGTCATCGCCGAGAACGCCTTGTCGCCCGTCCCGAGCTGCTCGGCGGCCGGCTTCTCGTCCGGGTTGGTCAGGAAGTTCACGAACCGGCCGAGGACGCCAGGGTCGAACTCGAGCGTGTCGCGCATGACCTTGCGGTAGCCCGCGTTGTCCTCGTCGCGGAGCATGTGCATGAAGGCCGAGTTGTAGACGCGGTGCATGCCGAGCGTGCGTACGAAGTAGCCCTCGAGCAGCCAGAACGCCTCGGCGAGGAGGAGCGTCCCGGGGGCCTCGACGGCGACCCGGTCGACGACCTCGCGCCAGAACTCGAGCGGCATCCGCCGATCGAACTCCGCGTTCGACAGCGCGTGCTCGGCTCGCGAGGGGATCGCCCCGCCGGCGCCGGGCTCCGGGTACCACAGCCGCCGGACGTGGCGGCGCGCGAGGACCATCGCGGCGTCGAACCGGATGATCGGCGAGCGGTGGGCGACGTCGAGAATCGTTCGGATGACCGCTTCGCGCACGTCGGCCTGCAGGTAGTCCAGCTGCGCGGTGTCGTTCCATGGATACGAGGTGCCGTCGTTGCCGTGGTAGATGTAGCGCTCCTCGCTGGACTGGCGATCTCGACGGCGGAACACGACCGCCGCGTCGCTGTTGTCCCAGTAGTGGTCCTCGAGGGTGATCTCGACGCGCGGATCCCGTGACAGGTCCGGGCCGTTGAACGAATACGCCGGGAACGGCGATTCCGGGACGGACACGAACCGATCCGGGTGCTCCACCACCCAGCGCGAATCGATGCCCATGTGGTTCGGGACCATGTCCGCGGCGAGCCGGATGCCGCGCGCCCAGGCTCGCCCGCGGAGCTCCTCGAACGCCGCTTCACCGCCGAGGTCGTCGGCGATCTGGTAGTCGTCGATCGCGTACGCCGAGGCCACGGCATCCGCGTCACCGCGGCGACGCTTGATCTCCGCCGAGGCGGGGCTGCGCTGCCACAGCCCGATCAGCCACAGGCCGGTGACCCCGAGACCGGCCAGCCGATCGAGCGCCTCGTCCGGCACGTCCCGCAGGGTCGCCACCGGGCGGCGGAATTCGGTGGCGAGCTGCTCCAGCCAGACGTACGTCGACTTTGCGAGCAGGACGACGCTCGGCATCCACTCGGTGTCGATCGAGAAGGCCACCGATTCCGCGTCGAGCCCGCGGTAGTCCGGCGTCTCGACCGGGATGGGGCCGCCGAAGCGGGCGCCGGCGTCGCGGAGCTCCATGGCTCGGGCCTCTTCGGCGAGGACGTCCAGTGCCAGGTCGAGCCGGCTCGCCAGCCCGGGATCGCCCACGACGAGCTCGGGCCAGTTCTCGCGGATCCAGCGGAGCTGGGCCGCCAACGACCCGGGCGCGTTGCGCATCGGCTCTCGCAGCCGCGCCGGAAGTGACAGCACGCCGCCGGCGGCCCGGCTGCCGCGTCGGCCGCCGGTGCCGCCCGCACCCCCGAGCCCGCGCTCGGTTGCCGTAAGGACGGCGGCGTACTGCGTGCGCTCGCGCAGCGGCCGATCGTCGACGAGCTCGCGCACGTCGATCGCCGCCGGGTTGTCGTTGAGCGCGGCGAGCACGAGCACTTCGGCGATGAGGTCGGCGCCACGGGGCGCCGCGGTCGCCTGGGCTGCGCGGCCGCCCTCATCGCGGAACTGGCCACGCCAGGCCGCCCCGACCTCCTCGAGCGCCCTTTCCCCCAGCGCCGATTGGACCGCCTCGACCGCAGCGCCGAGGTTGACGCGACCCGCGGCATGCTCGACATCGATCAGGCGATGCAGCACCGCATCGAGCGCTGCCAGGCCCGCGACCTCGCCCGCGCTGACGGCAGATTCACCGGATTCACCCCGAGCAGCCGTCAGCCGCGCGGCGATGCGCCGAGCCGCGACCGCATCGGAGGCATCGAGCGTCCCATCACGCCCGACGATGGGCTCGAGGCCGTGCCGTCGTCGCGCCGATCGCGCCAGGGGGATCGCCCGCATCGGGCGAAGGATGTCAGACCTGCGCGGCTTCGGGGCGACCAGGCTCCACGTGCACGCTCGCCGCGCGCCCGGAGGCCGCGTGGTCGATCGCGCGTCGCAGGATCTCGAGGCCCGCGGGGTCGAACTCGTACGTCCACGGGCGGACGCGCTCGGGCCGCTGGAGGCGCTTGTCGAGACCCTCGGCCAGCGCCTCGCGCGACATCAGGATCAGGTCCGCGGTGCGATCGATCAGGGCGAGACGCTCCGCGTCCTTGATCGTCGCCGACAGAAGCTCCACGCCGGACGTTCCTGCGATCGAAAGAGTCTCGCGGATGTTCTCCGTGCCCCGATCGGACGCACAGACGACGCCGACGCGCGTGCCGGGGCTCAACGCCGCGATCTCGTGGACCAGCTCGACGTAGCCCGGGCCGACGAGCATCGCGACCACCGGCACCCGACCGCCGACCAGCGCCTGCGCCTCGTCGGCGTGGAAGGTCGTCGTCGCGACGAGGTCGTAGTGGAAGCGATCGAGACGCTCGGGGATCTCGTCGAGGAGCGTGCCTTCGGCCTCGATCGAGCCGGCGAACTCGCGGTTCAGGCGCTCGGCGTCGTAGCCGGCATCGGCCGTCGTGCACTCCGCGAACAGGACGCGGACCTGCTCGCCCGGTCGCTTGCGCTCGGACGCGGCGGCGTAGGCGGCCGCGGCGACCTCGTCGGGCGTGAAGCCGGCCTGCGCGGCCCGGCGGAGCATCTCGGACACGATGCCGCCCAGGGCCTCGGGCCGGCGCCGGTGAACGTTCCGATCCGAGACGACGGTGCCGGCGCCGTGCCGGCTCATGACGTAGTTGTTATCCGCCAATCGCCGGTAGACGGCGCGGATCGTGTTGGGGTTGACGCGGAGCGCGGCGCCGAGCTCGCGGACCGGCGCGAGGCGGACGCCGGGCTGGAGCCGTCCCGATTCGATCTGGTAGGCGAGCTGCCAGTAGATCTGCGTTGAGATGCGCACGTCGGAATCACGCTCGACATCGAGGCCGCGTTCCGCTGCGGATTGAGGCGGTAAGGGGTCCATTTCACCAGTTGACATAGTCTGCTAGTCCAAGTAGTCTCCGACTTGGCCTAGTGAACTGTACCAAATGCGCCCAAGGAACCGAAGCGTCCCAGGAAAGGAAGGTCACGGGATGAGTGGCCTCTTGTTCATTCTCGTCGTGGCATTCATCGCCCTTGCGGTGTTCGACGTGCTTGCCGTGACCTTCGGCGTCGACTCCCGGCCGGAGTTCGAGGACCCGCGGGCGCCCGCACCAGGCCTCTACACGTAATCAAACTTTCCGCCCTCCCGCAATCGTCAGCCCGTGGCGCGCAGGCCGCGGGCTGACGGATTCCCGGGCCGGAAACGTCATTCGGGCTGCGACTCGGCTTCCTCGACGGCGCGGTCGGTAGCGATGCGGGCTTCATGGTGGATCGTGGCGGACCAGCGGTCACCGGGCTCGAGGCGAACGGGCCACGACAGGAGTAGCGCGCTGCCCTGGTAGACGCGCTCGAAGCCGGCCTCCGAGTTCGAGATGGTCTCGATCGGCGCCCACCAGGCGTCGGCGGCGGGATCGACGGCCGTCGCGAGCTCGACGCCGAGCCAGCTGTTGCCCTGGCCCAGTCGCATGACCCCCAAGGCGGCCCCGGTAGCGTCATGGCCGGATCGCACGCCCGCGACGTCCCACCACGCCTGCGGATTGCCGCCGCCGCCGAGCATCGTGAGCGCCCACTCCACGCCGATGCGCGCCTCGAGCCGGTGGTCGGAGCGGTTCTCCAGCGTCACCGCGAACGTCAGGGTCGGGTCGAGCCGGCCGCCATCAACGGTGATCGAGGTCTCGGCGTGGAACGGGACGGCCGTGCTGTCGATGGTCGCGGCGCCGTCGCGCGCCAGGACGACGCCGTCGTCGCCGAGCTGGACGACAACAAAGGGTCCGTCCACGAAGTCACCGAGATCGTCGCGGCCGCCCGCGGCCCATTGCCCTGCTGTGAGGTCGAGGGGCAGCACGCGGATGAGGCCACTGCGCCGCTCGTAGTCGTCATAGATCAGGCGGTCGGCGAGGCCCGCCTCCTTGACCTGGACCATGTCGTGGATCGACGCCGGCGCGCCGCCGCCGGCGTCCGCGGACCCGTCACGAGCCGCGTCGGCGGCGTGTGCAGCGCGAGCCGCCGCTTCGGCCTCGTGCCGGCGCAGGGTCTCGTGGTACGCCTCGGGGCGGCGACGGAGCACCCCGGCGAGCGCGTGCCGGGCGGCGCGCAGGTCCCACGCCCCGATCCCGCCGCCGTCATCGAGCTCAAGGTTTACGACCTGCCCGACCGTGGCGAGTCGAAGCTCGTCGCGACCATCGAGGTCGAGATCGGCAAGGGCGCTTCCCGTGCGCAGGCCGAGGGCAGCATCGGCGGCATCCTCCGCCGCGATGAGATGCGACAGCGTCGCCGCGCGCATGTGCGCGATGTAGATCCCGCCGAACAGCCCGTGCCAATAGCAGTCGTTCGACTGGCCCCGATGCAGGTGGTCGCGCGCCGCCTCGCGCCCGGCGCCCGCCGGCATCCGGTCGACGAGCTCGGATGTTCGGAGCATCTGCTTGTGGAGGTCGTTGATCTCGCGATAGCGAACCTGGAAGTTGCGCCAGAAGGCGCCCCGCAGCCAGCGCGCCTCGGGGGCATTCGTCGATCGGGCCCGGCGGACCGCCTCGGCGAACGCGACGCTCTCGGACGGGGGGAGCGCCCACTCGCCCATCTCCGCATACGAGCCGGTTGGCAGGTAGACCCGGCCGATCGGCGGATGGGTGTCGAGCCAGTCGCTCGGTCGAACGGTCGTGAGCCAGCCGGCATTTGCCTCGATTGCCTCGAAGAACCGCTCGACCCAGCGGCCCTTGCCCCAGCAGTGCTCCCAGGTCGTGGGCCAGGCGCCGAACTTCTCCCCGTCGTCGCCCATCGTCCCGACGCGGTCGCCCGCCTCCGTGGCGTGGTCCCGGAGGTACTCGATGACCTCGTCGACCTCGTGGAACGGGATGCGGTAGCGGAGGCCCTGCTCCGTGCCGAAGACGGTGAGGAGGCGGCCCTGGTCCTCCGTCGTGTACGGCCCCCACAGGGCGTCCTCCGGAACGGCGGCGGCACGGAAGTGGGCGTCGTCGAGGATCGTCCAGCCGTAGCCGGCGGCGACGAGCGACGTCGGGACGTCCGGCTCCCACACGCGCTCCGCGAGCCAGGCGCCCTGCGGCCGGCGCCCGAAGGTCGCCTCGACCTCCTCCGCCATGCGGACCAGCTGGTCGACCCGATCCCGTTCGGGCAGCGAGGCGAGCACCGGCTCGTACAGGCCGCCGCCGAGGATCTCGACCTGCCCGCGGTCGACGAGCGCGCGGAGCGTCGTGATGAAGCCTCGTCGCTCCGCCCGCAGCCACTCCAGCAGCGAGCCCGTGTAGTGCAGCCCGACCCGAATGCCCGGGTGCCGCTCCAGCGCCTCGACCATCGGCAGGTAGGCCTGCTCGAAGACCTCGGCGAAGACCCAGCCGAAGTTGCCGATCGGCTGGTGGTTGTGCAGCGTCAGCGCGAGCGAGATGCGCCGGTCGGTCATCGGCGGACCGTCATCCGCGCGTCTGGGCCGCCTGGTCGACCTCGATTCCGGCGGCCGGCAGGTACAGGCGCTCGGTGTACTCGTGGAGCATGCGCGTGGTCGAGAACTGCCACAGGTTCGTCGCGATCGAGCGGCGCATCCGCTCCACCCAGCGGGCGGGAGGACCACCGGACTCGCGGTCGTAGTACTCGGGCACGACCTCCTGCTCCAGGATCCGGTAGAGGTCCATCGCATCGTTCCAGTCCTGGGCCGCCTCGTCGGCGAGCGGCTCGCGGCCGCCGATCGCCCAGCCGTTGTCGCCCGTCCAGCCCTCGTCCCACCAGCCGTCGAGGACGCTCAGGTTCACGACGCCGTTCTCGGCGGCCTTCATGCCCGAGGTGCCCGACGCCTCGAGGGGCCGGCGCGGGTTGTTGAGCCAGACATCCACGCCCTGGACCAGGAACCGCCCGATCCGCATGTCGTAGTCCTCGAGGATGAACACGCGGCCCTGGAAGGCCGGCGTGCGTGTCCGCCCGAAGATCTCCTGGATGACGGCCTGCCCCGGCCGATCGGCCGGATGCGCCTTGCCGGCGAAGATCACCTGGACGGGTCGGTCCTGGTCGGAGAGCAGCCGGGCGAGCCGATCCGGATCGGTGAAGATCATCCCGGAGCGCTTGTACGTGGCGAACCGGCGCGCGAAGCCGATCGTCAGCGCCCTCGGGTCCAGGGCGTCGCCGAGCTCGTGCAGGAAGCGCGGCGCCTCGCCGTGGCGCGCGAACTGGGCGCGCAGGCGGCCGCGGGCGAAGACCGCGAGCTCGCGCTTCTGGCGGAGATGGGCGGCCCACAGGTCGGCCGCCGGGATGCGCTCGATCCGCTCCCACCAGCGTGTCGCGTTCGTGGAGCCATCTAGGTCGTCCAGGTCGGCGTCGAGATAGCGCTCGAACAGGTCCCGCACCGGGCCACCGACCCACGTCGGCGGGTGGACGCCGTTGGTGATCGGGATGATCCCGTGCGGCGCGATGCCCTCCCACGTGGAGCTCGCCGTCTGGGCGTGCAGCTTGCTCACGGCGTTTGCGCCATTCGTCAGGCGCAGGCTGAACGCGGTCATGTCGAACTGGCCCTGGTCGCCGTCCGAGCCGCGCCCGATCTCCAGCGCCCGGTCCACCGGCACGCCGCCCGTGTTCGGCCGGCCGTCGCCGTCGAGGATCGGGCCGGCGATGCGGCGCACGAGGTCCACGTCGAACCGCTCGTTGCCCGCCGAGACCGGCGTGTGGATCGTGAAGACGGAGTTGCGGGCGACCTGCGCGAGCGCGCCGTCGAGGTTCGCGCCGCCGGCGACGAACTCGCGGGCTCGCTCCGCGAGCAGGAACGCGGAGTGGCCCTCGTTGAGGTGCCACACGGCCGGCTCGATCCCGAGCGCCCGCAACGCCCGGACGCCGCCGATCCCGAGGACCAGCTCCTGGTGCAGCCGCATCTCCCGCCCGCGGACGTACAGGATGTTCGTGATCGGGCGGTCGGCAGGGTCGTTGACCGGATTGTCCGTGTCGAGCAGGAGGACCGGGACGCGCCCGACCTGGACGGTCCACACGTCCACCTTGACGTCGCGGCCCGGCAGCTCCACCGCCACGGTCAGCGGGTCGCCCTCGCGCCCGAGGACGCGCGTCAGCGGGAGGCGGGCCAGGTCATAGTCCGGGTAGCGATGCTCCTGGTGGCCGTCGGCATCGATCGTCTGGCGGAAGTAGCCGTTGCGATACAGCAGTCCGACGCCGACGAGCGGGAGCGCCATGTCGCTGGCCGCCTTCATGTGGTCGCCGGCGAGCACGCCGAGGCCGCCGGAGTAGATGCCCAGCGACTCGTGCAGGCCGTACTCGGCGCAGAAGTACGCGATCGGCCCCTTCAGCTCGCGCGCGTGGCGACGGTGGAACCAGTGGTCGGCCCCGTTCGCCATGTACCGATCGAAGTCACCGATGACCCGGTGCGCCTCGGCCATGAAGTCGGGGTTGTCGAGGAGGCCGGCCCAGTCGACCATGCCGCCCAGGATCGGGATAGGGGAGTGGCTGCGTGCCCAGCCGGCGCTGCTGATGCGGGCGTACAGGGCGCGCGCTTTCGGGTGCCACGTCCAGTACAGGTTGTAGGCGAGACGCCGCAAGCCCTCCAGCTCTGGCGGGACGCGGATGTGCGTCGGCGCAGCCGAGGGAATGCGGACGGTGGGCTCCATCGGGCGAGATGATAGACGCGCTCTCGGGCGCGCGTAAACCGGTTTAACGCGGCAACCCCTGCGCCCTCCGCCCTACCATCGGCGCCGTGGCGATTCGGGTGGCCTTCATTGCGGCCGAATGCGAGCCGTGGGCCAAGACGGGCGGCCTGGCGGACGTCGTCGATGCGCTCGCGCGGGCACTCGGGCAGCTGGGCGGCGGCGCGCTCGAGAGGCCCGTCGACGTGTTCATGCCGCACTACCGCGGCATGCGCGAGCCCGCCGGCCTGACTCGTGCCGAGGTCCGGATCCCGGACCCCCTCGCCGCCGGTTCCGAGCTGGTCGTCGGCATCCTGTCAGTCGAGACGCATGGCTACCGGCTCCACCTGGTCGATCACCCGCCGGCCTTCGACCGCGAGGGCATGTATGGGACCCCGGATGCCGATCACCCGGACAACGCGTTCCGGTTCGGGCTGCTGTGCCGCGCGGCACTCGAGCGCCTGCGGCACGAGGAGCGGCCGCCGGACTTGCTCCATATCCACGATTGGCACGCCGTGCCAGCCCTACTGCAGCGCGACGCCGTCCTCGGTCACGACGCGGCGCTCGCCGGAGCGGCCGTCGTGCTCACGATCCACAACCTCGCGTATCACGGGTGGACGCCCGCCAACCGCGTGCCGGAGCTTGGCCTCGGACCCGGCGCGCTGCCGCGTGGTGCGGACGGGCTCGACCTGCTGCGTGCCGGGATCGAGCGGGCGGACCTCGTGAACACGGTCAGCCCTGGGTTCGCCGCGGAGGCGCTCACGCCCGCGATGGGCATGGGCCTCGATCCGGCCCTTCGGGCTCGCGGCGACCGCTTCATCGGGATCCTCAACGGGCTCGACACGGACCTCTGGGATCCCGCGACGGACGAAGCGCTGGCCGCCCCGTACTCGCAGGCGGATCGGTCCGGCAAGGCTCGGTGCCGGAAGGCGCTGCTCGCGACGCTCGGCCTCGACCCGGCGGACCCCGGTCCCGTGCTGGCGATGATCGGGCGGCTGGACCGGCAGAAAGGCTTCGACATCCTGGCCGAGGCGGCGCCGTCGCTGCTCGAGCGGGGCTTCCGGCTGGCCGTGCTCGGGACGGGGAGCCACGAGGTGGTGGCGCCGCTGCGGGCGGTCGCCTTGTCGCCGGCGGCGCTCAGCCGGATCGCGCTCGAAGAGCGCTTCGATCGTGACCTTGCCCGCCAGATGTACGCGGGCGCCGACGGCTTCCTCATGCCCTCGCGCTTCGAGCCGTGCGGTACGGGCCAGATGATCGCGCTGCGCTACGGCACGCCCCCGATCGTGCGGGCGACCGGTGGGTTGCGAGACACCGTGATCGATGTCGACACGCGACCGGGCGCGGGCACGGGGTTCTCGTTCGAGGGCGAGACGGCCGCCGAGCTCACTGCTGCGTGCGCGCGATTCGCGGATCGATTCGAGCGCGGCGGCGCGGCGTGGGAGGCATTGCTCGAGCGAGGCATGGCCATCGACTTCGACTGGCGCTCCTCGTCGGCGCCTGCGTACCTCGATGCGTACCGCCGGGCGATCGGGCTTACGCAGATGCCTCGCATCACGTCACGCTGACTGAGGAAAGGACTGCGTGGGCAAAGCCTGCTGGATCCTCGCGGCCCTACTGTTTGCAGGCTGTCACGCTCCTGGGGCGACGCCGGGCACCAGTGCGGACGAGGCGGACCGCGTGGCGCTCGCGGCATCGCCTGGTGGGCCGAACGCGAGGGTTGTTGGGACGCGGCGCTCTACCTTTGGAGTCGAGGCACCCACTAGCTACGTCGCCGATGCTTCGACTGTCGTCTGGGCGGTGAGCCTGACTGGTGTATTCGAACCAGTGTCGTGCGGCCCAGCAATGACCCCGCCGGCCACCCCGGGTCCCTGTCCGTCACCCCAGACCACCGAGCTCGTCCTGATCAATGCCTCGACGGGTGCCTTCATCATGGGCGAGCTCCCGGACCCGGGCGAATCCGCGTCACCGTGAGCGACGTGTGACACACCCGAACGCTGACTGAGCCGATCGAAGCGCAATGAACGACTCAAATGCCCGACGGTCGATCACAGGGCTGCAGGCCCTCGGCATCGTCATCGTCGTTCTGGCAGCTATCGGAGCAATTGGACTGGCGCTCGGTTGGTGGACCCTCTGGGTCGACCTCGGGTGACATTGAGCGACGCTGAGCGATGAGCGAAAGATCAGTTCTGGCCCGATATCAGCTCTCGGAAGCTGAGGCATTCGATGCGATGCGTGAGTTTCTGCTCCTCCACGAGGAGCACGACGACAAGCCTGTCGACCTTATCCTGCTGCTCCTCCGCGAACCTGGCGACGTGCCGGGCGACGCGGCGGTCTGGATCGACTGGCTGAGCTGCGTCAGGCGGGTCAAGGGGCTGGACGCGACTAAGGAGGCAGTCCTCGAGGATGCCGTGGCGTCAGGTGGCTGGATCGGACGCTCAAGCGCTGCCTACCTGGCCAATCTCCGCGCGGGGTCGAATGACATTCCCGAACGCTGAGTGAGGCGGAGCAGAGGGTATGAGCACCAGAACTCGATCGCTCGCAGCCTCGATGCGCGTCGTGAGGGTGTTGGGCGCCATTGCGCTTTCCACAGCAGTCATCGCGGCT
>DHWF01000012.1:0-549 GCA_002413045.1 Chloroflexi bacterium UBA5189 | reverse complement strand
GATCGGCCCACGCCTGCAACCGCATGACATTCGCGAACGCTGACTGATTTGACGTGAAAGTCATTGGCCGCGCGCTACTGGCGGCTCTGGTCGTCGCCGGATGTGCAGCCGCGGCTCTGCCTTCCGCGGCGGACCCAACGCTGCCGCTAGACGTGCAGCTGGGCGCTTGCGCCGGGCCGGTTGGCAATGTCCGCGCAGCGTTTGACCTCGCCCATGCACGAGACCTCTGGAGCCACATTCCGGGGTTCCTGGGAG
Organism: Chloroflexi bacterium UBA5189; assembly: GCA_002413045.1. Taxonomy (GTDB): domain Bacteria; phylum Chloroflexota; class Limnocylindria; order Limnocylindrales; family CSP1-4; genus UBA5189. The sequence continues at coordinate 294 of DHWF01000012.1, read as the reverse complement.
CTCCCGAGCTAGAAATCGACGATCCGGCCCACGTGGTGGTGTACGACAAGCCGATGCAGATGGACATCACGAGCAAGCCCCCGCGCGAGCGGTCCCCAAACCGTCGACCATGTCGTCTGCGTGGCGATTCACGGCGATCCGACCTACTACTCGTCGGTGGACCTGTCGGTCGTGAACCCATAGCTCGCCTCGTCGGGCGCCATCATCGTGGAGGCGGTCTCACGTGACATTCGGCGACGCTGACTGAGGCGAGGAGGACCTAGCGATGGACAGGTCACGCACGGTCTCGGTGCT
>DHWF01000045.1:11866-20146 GCA_002413045.1 Chloroflexi bacterium UBA5189 | reverse complement strand
GGGGCCGCAAAGCCACGGGACTCTCTGAGTCAGCCGGGTTGCCGAATGGAGCCCATCGTTGCGACGAACAATCGCTCGCCTCGCGATCCTAATTCCTCTCGCCCTTGGCGTTGGACGCATCCTTGCTAGATCGAGAGGGCAGGCCCCGGTTCCGACGCTCGATGCCCCGCCAACGACGGCGGGCTCCAAGGACGAGCCGCGCCTCTGGCGTGAGCTGCTGCGGAGTCCCGTCATCGCGAACGCCCTCTGGATCGTTGCCGCCGTTGTGCTAGGCCAAGCTTTGAGCGGCTGGCCCTCCGGCCCAACATCTGCGCCGCCTGTCGCGCCGCCTGCCACGGCTCCGCCGACGACCAACCCGACGGCTCCGCCGACGACCGACCCGCCGGCTCCGCCGACGACCAACCCGACCCGCGCAACCTGCAGATGACGCGGCCGCCGTCAATCGGGCAGATCGTCTCCAAAAGGGGACCCACGCCAAAACCCCTTGCGCGGGATGCGCCAACGCGTTGGTTGCGGGATTCCACTCGTTTGTCTTTCGACCGAGGAGGCGCACCGTAACCAGCGATGACTGCGAGGTCGCTTGGTCGTTCGCTCGTGCGGTCGACCGTTAAGCCCGGCGTCCAGGTCGTGTTGGTCGCGCTGGTCCTCGTGGGATGCGCGGCCAATGCATCGGGCGGTGTCATCGACGGATGGCCCGTGGGCCCACGGGCCGACTGCTCGAAGCTCGACTGCGGCGCATACATCCGCGCGGCGAACGGTGCGCTTCAGCGGCGCGACCCGGACCGCCCCTCGGTCGTCGATGTGACCCTCTACGCCGAGGGTGATAGCGCCCCCCTCCGGACGACCCCGTGCTGCAGTGTCGCGGTCTTCACGCTTGCCAATGGAAGTGTCAAGGCGATCGGTGTGGGCAAGAACATCCTTGGCGACATCATCGTGACTCAGGACTTTGGGCCCTAAGCGAGACACTGCGAGCGAGTGGGGGCCAACACCTTGGCCAGCGCGAGCCAAACTGGGCACGTGAACTGCGTCGTTCGCTTGCCGCCACCGACAAAGGTGAGTCGGACCTAAGAGGTCTGCCTCCTAGGCACAATGTCCGTCCCATGGCATCACGCTGAGCGAGCATGTGCGTTCAGTGATTGCCACCAACTCGGCTGGCTCGAACCGACTCCGTAACGCGATTTCGGCGCGCCTGCGTGTTGGTCCCCCAGGGATCATCTTCTTTGCGGCGACGATAGCCGCCGTGGTGTTGGCGGTCGACACGAACACTCGTGGCTCTCTCGGAATGCTCCTCGTAACCGCACCGATCTGGCTGGCGCTTGCGGTCGCATGGTTCGTCCGATGGGCCATCGCCGGGACACGTGCGCGGTGGCGTCTGTCGCCTTCGGCATGGGCCCGCTGGCTGGCAATTCCGCTGGTTCTCGGCGTGGTGTTCGCGATCACCCGGACGGATGTGCTCATCGATGCGCGCTTCAATCTGTCTCGGGATGCTATGAACGCACTGGCGCGCGACATTTCGGCTGGTGGTTCGAGGAGTCGCGGCTGGGTTGGGCTGTATGCCGTTGGAACGATTGATCTGACCGAGAATGGTTTCCGATTCGTCGTGGACGACAGCGGCCTTGGTCGGTCGGGCTTTGCCTATGCGACGGCCGGCCAACCAGCCTTTGTCGAAGACGAAGGCGAGGCGGCCGGAGTCTGGACGGGCCCTTCGTTCCAGTCGATCGGCGATGGTTGGTGGCGTTGGACCGAAGAGTGGGATTGAGGACCTGTCGCGTCTCGCGTCACGTGACATTCACGGACGCTGACTGAGGCTGAAGTGAGTGATAAGGCACGTCCTCAGCGGTCGCGCAACGAGCGGGGCTCGGTCTTCGCAGGCGTCGTGGCTGCCTTTGCAACCGCCGTCGAGCGACTGCGCGGGGGACATCATGAGATGGAGTTCACGGAGGAAGTGTCACTTTGGGACGATGAGGGCGACGGAGGGCTCGCGGCTTCGCGCGTTCCTCGAGTTCCGCCAGATCGGTCCGGATCTGGATCCGCGGCGATGAAGGAGCCGACAGACCCAAGTGTTATTCGCGAACGTTGACTGAAAGATGAGCCTGGGCGCTGTGTTCTCCGACCGCGAAGTCGCCCGCCTCTACCGCAATCGGGCGCCGTACCCCAGCGAGGTTCTGGCGACCCTGCGCGGCTTGCTGGTCGTCCCGCGGACGATCCTGGATGTCGGCACGGGCACAGGTGCCCTAGCTCGACCGATGCTCGACGTCGCCGAACGCGTCGATGCGGTCGATCCGTCCGCGGCGATGATCCAAGTCGGCCGCCTTCTACCGGGTGGCGCCGACAGCCGTCTCCGGTGGATCGTCGGGCGTGCCGAGGATGTTTCGCTCCCGGGGCCCTACGGCCTGATCACGGCTGGCGCCAGCCTGCACTGGCTGGACCTCGACGTGGCGCTCCCTCGACTACGTGATGCCCTCGCTCCGAACGCGGTCATGGCCGTGGCCGACGCCGAGATCGTCCATGGGTCGTACTGGGCCGAGCTCTTGGCGGTCATCCGTGCCCATTCCGAGGTCGAGCATCACACCGAGACCGCAGAGTTCATGGAGGAGCTCGATGCCTCTGGTCGATTCGCGATCCAGGGTCGACTTCGAACTGAGCCTGTGCCGTTCGAGCAGTCCGTCGACGAGTACCTGGCCATGCTCCACAGCACGAGCACGCTCGCTCGAGTGCGCTTGGGCGATCGCGCGGATCGCTTCGATTCCGAGGTCCGCGGCGTCTTCGCCCGACACGGCCTCGATCAAGTCCGATTTGGCGTTGTGGGCGTCGTAGCCTGGGGCCGGCCGACGTGAACACGTTGCGGGCTGCAGCTCGATCGCCAAAATCACGGAGCTGCTCGCGTGACATTCACCGACGCTGAGCGAAGGTCGCGAATGACGCTTGATCGTTCCGCTGCCCGATCGATCGCCGACGCCTACCTCGATGCGTACCACCGCTGGGACCCAACCGCCCCCGAGGTGGTCATCGTCGACTCATCGACGCGCGAGGCGGATGCCCACTGGGCGTTCGTCTACCAGAGCCGCAGGTACATCGAGTCGGGCGACTTCCGCCATGCGCTCGCGGGGAACGCGCCGATCTTCGTCGCCGAGCGGGACGGGGCGGTCTCGATCGGCGGGTCGGCGGAGACCGTCGAGAAGCAGCTCGAGCAGCCCAATCCTGGGCGACCTGTCACTGATCCACCACCCGACCCGGCTCTCGGCGCGAAGATCACCGAGCTGCAGCGAGCTGTTGCGGGTTACGCGAAAGGCAGCGCCTCAAGTGACATTCAGCGACGCTGACTGAGGATGAGTCGATGACATTTTGGATTATCGCGCGGTACCTGTTTGGGACCGTTGCCTTCGTGCTTGGGCTCGCGATCGTCGCTGCTTTGCAGCCTGATTACCGTGTGGGTTTGACACTCATCGGCCTTGCGCTGATGTATAGCGGCCTCGATCTGCTGCGGCTGAACGTCCGCCAGCAGGCAGCGCTCCGACCTGCTCTCGGGTACCCGCCGGTGGCTGCCCAGGACGCCGCGCAGCCCGAGGTCGCGGGTGACCTTCGCGCACGCTGACTGAGCCGAACGATGACTCTTGACCTAGCTGTCGACCTGCTGAGTCGATGCCTCTCCGAGTCGGACGCGACGGTCCGACTAGAGCTCATTCGCCAGTTTGAAGAGGTCCCGATGGACCCGAAGGACGTCCACGACGATCACGTCCTCGATGTCCTTGCCACGGCCCGCCTCGATCTCTCGTACTACGAACCCCGAGAGGAGTGGCGCGAAGACCGCTCGTTGTACGACGACGCGGAGCTGGACCGCCGGCTCTGGGAGATCCTGCGCGACCTAGGGCAAACCGAGGCGGACCTACTCGCTGCCGGGCATTCCCTACCAAACCCGGAACCGTCGACCTGGCAACGTCTGGTCCGGCGGATGGGCCGCCGAGTCGACTGATCGCACATGACATTCACCGACGCTGACTGATGCGATTCTGGGACGCGGTCTTCGGTTTCGGGATCGTGGGAGCCTATTTGTTTTGGTTCCTCCAGCCACGCGTCTACTACGTCCGGCGGAGCCACCAAACTTGGCGCCGACTCTCGTTCGCGATCGTCGTCGCTCTTAGCGGTCGTTGTCCGCTTCACGACCTTCCCCGAATGGCTAATTCTTGTCGCCGGAGCCGGACTCTTCGTCGTCTTTCTCATCCCGGTCTGGGTGGTGAACCTCGCATACCGACTCGACGGGCGGCAAGACGATCCGCCACATGACATTCCCGCACACTGACTGAGCTCGGCGACCTTGGTCACCCGCCCAACAGGCTGCATCCTCTTAGCAACGCTTCCTCGCCAGCCGGGGCGGGCGGCTGGTGACGCGAGAGGGAATCCTCGACGCCATCTGGGGCACGGACTTCGTCGCCGAGAGCAATCCGCCGGCGGTCCCCATGATGCAAAGCTAACCGGGGGTCGCCGGTTTCTCTTTGTCCTGGGCTAGCTCGACCCGCTTATCTGCGGCTTACGCGGGTGTATCGTGGCCGGGGGAGGCGTCGCGATATGACCGACGAAACCACCGACAGAGCCCTCGCCGATGCAGACCAGACTGCAGCCAACGCCGACCAGCGGGTTTCCAGCCTCGACCAGGACTTGGCGGAGGCGGACGACACCATTGCGGCGTTGGACCAGCGAGCCTCCGACGACGAGCGGGCGGCCGCCGATAGACGGCATGACGCGCTCACCGATCCGACGCCCGCCGAGCAGCAGGCGTACGACGCGAGCACGAAGGCCCGGACGGTCGCCTCTGCCGCACGTGAGGCGAATCGCGCCAAGCGTGCCCGAACCACGCGCGACCGGGAAGCGGCGACCGGTCAACGCAACCGCACATCGGCAGCACGTGATGCTCGTGGCTTGATCGGTGACGAGCCCAAGGATGACGACCCGCAATCCTGAGCCGCACCGCCCATTAGTAAGCTTGGGCCGTCTCAAACTGAGACACTACGAGGCTCTGGCTGAACCGTTGCCCTACTCGGGCATTCGCTTCGGCGGAAGCAAGATCGTGACCCGCGATAGGCCCGACTTCACGCGGGACCGTTCCCAGAACTGGTCGAGCCTCTCCGGTGGAGCCGACGCGCCCGCCTCACGCGAGCTTGACCTTGTCGGCGGTGAGGGGGTCGGCGGCTGGTCCGTGGAGGTACGGGAGCTCCTCGCCTCAGCGCAAGCAGACAACGATGCAGATGCAGTTCGGGCGCCAGCGCCCCTGGACGCGCTGGACGCTCGGGGGCCACGTTAGCGCCCGCGGCGGCTCAGGAAAGGTCGCGGAGGCGAGCGACGTGATGTGCCTGAACTGCGGGTGCGCTGAGCCGGATAAGCCGGATCAACCCACCTCCTATCAACCGCCAAGACTTCCCGCGTGTCGCCGGACGCTCACAGCCGGCGGCGCAGCGGACCGAGCGTCAGCCAGTCAACAGCGGTGGCGAGAAGCCACCACACCATTCGGACCAGCCAGTACACGATCGCCAGCGGCCACGCGATGATGACCAGGAGCAGCGTGATGATGCAGCCGTGGTCGTGCCGGTGGACCACGACAACCTGGGGTCGTTCACGCGGCATGCATGGACCTCTCCATCTGTCACATTCTAGGTAGGTGGCGGGGCACGCCGAATCGTGCGCTAGCGAAGCCAGGGACTTTAGGATCGAGGGCAGGCGAATCCGGGATGCTCATGCCGCGGGACCATCTGCGCGCCCCCGGGTTCGTCAGAAGGAGCGTGCCGTGGGTATCGTCGCCTGGATCGTTGTCGGTGCGATCGCCGGGTTCATCACGAACATGCTCATGGGCGGTGGCGAAGGGGTCATCGGCACGATCATCCTGGGGATCATCGGCGCGGTCGTCGGCGGGTTCATCGCGGGGTCCGTGCTGCATGTCGCCGACGTCACCGGCATCAATATCGAGAGCATCGTCGTTGCCGTCATCGGCGCCGTCATCGTGGTGCTGATCTATCGGATGGTGACGCGTCGCAGAACCGCGGCCTGAGGCCAACAGCTTCCAGCGGCGGCTACGGCTTCGGGCGGCCTGAGGTCAGGATCGGTGGCTTCCTTGGCCGATTTTTGCCAGCGCCCGGAGAGCGTATCGCAGCCGTTGAAGAGGGATGCGCGAGGCGACAATCGCTGGTGACAGCCCAAAGCCGCGCACATCGTTCGTCAGGTTCGCGTTCGGCGGGAGCAAGGAGATACGGCTTGCCAGACTCGATGGCGGGCATCGCATTCAATTTCGCGAATCGAACCTAAAATGCATCTATCGACGCGGATCCTTCTGGTGCTGGCCGCGTTCGTCGCGATCGTGGGCGGCTGCTGGATCCTGTTGTCGATCAACGACCTCGGAACGGGAATCCTCTATAGCGCCCTGTGGACATTCGTGGTTTTCTTGGTGGCCCGCCTGCTCCTCGCAATCGGTTTCGGTTACAACCGACGGACCAGAGGGCGAGAATCGACGGGACAACCAGCAGATGTCGCGGCGGCGCTCGCGGAGCTAACCGATCTGCGGGACCGCGAGCTGATCTCGACCGAGGAGTACGAGGCCAAGCGCGCAAAGATTGTGGAGCGATTGTGAACCGGGCGTCCGCGGCCGCGGGAGAGTGCTGCTTTTCAAGCGCGAGGGATCATGGGATGGTGTCGGGCCACCGGTCCTGGCGATCGAAATCAGGCCAAAGCCCCATCCAGCGCCGCCGTGCGCAATATCGGCTGCGAGCAAACGCCTTCGCCGAGGCGTCCTCGCTCTGAGGTCAAAGGCGTGAAGGCCGTCTTATGAGCATCACCGGCGAGTCGAGTGCGGGGCGTCCCAAGCCACGTCCCGCGTCAGATGGACAGGGAAGGGCGGCGACCGGTCGGCGGCTGCATCGACACGCGGTTGCGAGAAGTTGCGCGCGGTCCCGCGACCTCTGACGGGCAGCCGCGGCCTATGTTCGATACCGGCGACTCGAAACAGCCAGTCGCCATCATCGTGAGGTTCGGACCATGACGGAGCAGAAGCGCGATCACGACCTCGGGACGGATGACGCAGGCCAGCAGGGCGGGACTACAGATCCGACAGACGAGACCCAGACCGGCGTGGGCCGTGAACCTTGGGTCAATCGCAGCGGCGAAGGCCACGAGGGTGACATGGGAGACACCGGGAAGACCGACGTGACGCCGCCGGACACGAACTCCGGGGAAAGCCAGCAGCCGGGCTGACCGCCGGAGCCCGAAGCCGCCGCGTCCTGGACGGAGTTCCTCCGAGCCGACCAAGCCTCGCCTCATGCACCATATGTCCCTTTGGCGAAACCGAGCGGCCCATGGCACGGCCCCGGTCCGCCGCAGCGGGACTGCGAGCTAGGATTGCAATTAGTGGACGAACACCGGTGGCACTTCATCGCGGCTCAATCGGACGATCGCAGCCGCGTAATCGCCGCGTGCGACCGATGCGGCACGCTCCGTGCAAGTCTTCAGCCCGCGGCGGGCCAGGAGCGGACAATCGACCTCCGCGGCATCTGTCCTGGTGAGGCACAGGCACCATCGCAGGACGAGCCGGGAATGGCGATCGGTGCCCTGACGCGCCCTGACGACCCGTAGGGCGTCCACCGACTAATCTGAAGGCGGCGGCGTATTGAGTCGCGTTTGCGGGGTGTCCTCGTCGCTCTCTCGGGCGTGTTCCCAGAAGGGGTGGTTGATGCGGAGATGAAGCGCCACAACGCCGAAGGCGTCGAGGATCCTCCCGTCAGGCGCTCGGCCCGCTGGCGAGAGTTAGATCCGCGGCCCTGGGAGACAGAGGATCCTTAGGAGCCCTTGGGCCGATCCCCTCGATCTCCTTGGCCGGGCTTCGCCGGGGTCTTCGAGTGCTGCCGCTGGTCGGCCGCCGACGACTTGCCGACATCGACCTGGTCTTTGCTGAACTCTCCTTGGCCGTCGCGACGGACGAAACGCTTGTCCGTGCCCGTGTCGACCAGTTCGCGCTTCTTGGTTGCCATTGCTTCTCCTTCTTCCAAAGCAGACCCCGCCGTGCCTAGCGCCGCCCGGTGAGGCGCGAGGCAGCCGTCGCCGTCATTCCGAGGAGGGCGAGCTTGGCGATGCTCCTCCAGATGGTCGGACCAATAAGATCTTGGAGGGATGAGCCCGTGCGCGGTACTTCGTTGGGTGGTATCTACTTGCAAACGCGAGACGATGCGGTCCAGCCGGTGTCGGGCCATGCGAGATAGCGGCGCACGTCTGTGCGGACCGTGAGGATGGGCTGTTTCCGCC
>DHWF01000045.1:9859-11693 GCA_002413045.1 Chloroflexi bacterium UBA5189 | reverse complement strand
CCGCAAGCAGCCGCCGGATCAGGATCGCCGGGGGCAAGCCTGCCAGCAACAGCCCGCTGCTGAAGACGAGCGCGGGTCCGGACGCTGCAACGATGCCCATGTCGGACGATCCGTTGACCTGCCTGGGCTCCCAGTCACCAGCCCGCCGGCGCTGCCCGCCACGGCCGGGAAGGGCCGACCAGACGCCTGTGATCGGCTCGGATCGTTACGTGCCAGATCGGCGCCCCGGGGGCCACGAGCGTGGCCTGAGTGAATAGACGCAAGACCGCGCTCGGCTACGCGTGGACACCGGTTCCCAGATCATACCGAGCGCCCTCGCGACCAGCGACAACCTCGATCGAGGTCCCGCGTGCGCGCGCCGCCTCGGTCAGCCCGTCAAGGACGGCATCGCTATGGGATGGGTCGTGGTGGAAGAGGATGAGTCGGCGAACCCTCGCCAACTCCGCGAAGGCGACTGCCTCGCTGACCGAGCTGTGACCCCAGCCGATCCGCCCCGCGCGCTCGTCATCCGAGTACTGTCCGTCGTGGATCAGGAGATCGACGCCCGAGGCAACATCGAAGCCGGACGTCCAGCGCGGCTCTTCGGGAAACCGAAGCGCACCGAGCGCCGGCTCATGATCGGGCAGGTAGGCAACGCTCGCCCCGTCGGCGGAGATCCGGTACCCGACCGTGGGTCCTGGATGGATGACATGCTGGGCAACAACCTCGAAGCCGCCGATGCTTACCGGCTCGTCGGGCGCGTCATGCAGCACGACTCGAGCGTCGAGGTCGCGGAGCCGGACCGGGAAGAGCGGCGGCGAGAGATAGCGTGTGAGGCGAGTCCGCAGGTCCATCGTCGCCGACGCAGGGCCCCAAACATGAATCTCGCCCGTGGGCCGAAAGAACGGGGCAAAGAAGCCGAGGCCCTGGATGTGGTCCATGTGGAGGTGGGTCAGGAGGATGTCCACCCGCTCGACGGATGGGTCAATGGCGGCTCCGAGCTGACGGATGCCGGTCCCGGCATCGAGCGCGAGAATGGCGCCATCGGCGTTGACGATCTCGACCGCGGCGGTATTGCCCCCGTAACCCGCCGTTTCCGGGCCGGAGCTGGCGAGCGACCCACGGGTCCCCCACAGGCGAACGATCATCGGGACGGCGGCTCCCAGAACATGGCGAGGCCACCGAGGAGCTGACCGCGAGAGCCCTCCAGAGGGAGAGCGGTCACGACGAGCGAACGAAGAACGCCGTCTCGGCCCACGATCCGCAGCGGTCCGTGTACCGGCCTGCGTTGATGAATGGCGACCGCAAGAGGATGGGTCGCCGGGTCGGCTCGTTGGCGCCCTTTGGTGCGTGACGCAAAGGCGGTTGTCCAGTCTGCCAACGACACTTGACCCGCATCCTCGAAATCGAGGCCGAGGAGGGCTTCTGCAGCTTCGTTAACAAACACGAGGTCACCCGCCGCATCGACCACGAAGGTCGGGACCGCCAGGCCATGGGCCAGTTGGCGAACCAGGATCAGCTCAACGGGCAACTGGGCCACGACAATACCCCGCGGAGATCGAAGAGGTCGATAGAGTGGCTCATCGAGGCGTTACGAGGCAAACGCCCTCGAGGATAGGTCTTGGAAACCAAGAGTAGGTGACGGTTCGTCTTTGATGTTCGATCATCAAGCTGTGCCGGCACGCGGCCGCTGGGCCGGACACAATGGCCGGGAGCGATGGCTGTCCGATCAGCCAGCAACGTCGGGCGGGCGGCAATGAGATCTGATTCTGCGTTGATGGTCAGGAGCTTCGCTGCCGCCGCGATTAACGGCGGTGCTTAGGATCAAACATCCTCTTCGGGTCGCACGTTGCCG
>DHWF01000045.1:6061-9502 GCA_002413045.1 Chloroflexi bacterium UBA5189 | reverse complement strand
ATGCCCTCGTCGTCCGGACCGAGGGTCGATTCATGGGCGCGCAGTGTCATCATAGCGCCGAAGGGAGGCCATCCGAGGACGGATGGATCCTGTCTCCGATGTCGAGCTGCCTCAGGACCGGATCAGCGCTGCCAGTAGATGAGGGATGGGCCTCCACGCTCGGCCGGCCGAGCGTGGAGGCTTGAGCGAGCTGCTCGGACTCGAACCAGGCGGCGCAAACCCGCCAACTCTCGCGGCGCCGACGATCCCGGCGGTGTTCCCCATTTCCGCGACGACGAGACCATCGGCTCGGTCCCGAGGAGCAACTCGATGGTGAACCGATAGCAACCCAAGAAGGCGTAGTTTCGGGGGCCAAGGCTGGAACCAGAGCGTCCACCATTTGCCAGCCTCGGGCCGCGTCCAGCTCGCTACGCGCGCCTTCGGCGTGCGCTTGAAGCCCAGTTCCGCGAGACGCGGACCGAGCGCCTGCCGGGCTACCGAATAGAGCTCAGCCGACTTCAGCGGCGGCAAACGTCCTTCCTCGCTGAGCGTTCGCAAATGTCACGTGGTTGGGAACGCGTCGGACCGGGCTACGGCGGGGCGCGCGGGGACCAGATTCGTCACTTCATGGGGAGGTGTCCGGGTGCCCCGAGAGGGGTGCGAGCACGACGTCGAAACACTGGACGATGATGTCCGCGTATATCGGCCCGACTGAACCGAGGAGGCATGATGAGCGATTCGACGACTAACGGCCAGCGTGCCAACGAGGCACTGGGCGAGCGAATGCGCCAGGCCTACGCGACGGGGGACTTCAGCCAGATCGAGCGAGTTGCGCTCGACCATTGGACCGATGAGACGGAGGACACCTTCCCGCAGTCAGGCGAGGTCTTTCGCGGCCGCGCGCTTGCGGAAGCGATGAGCGCGGCCTACAACGAGGCGACCGGGACACGGCCGACATATTCACTGCGCGAGATCCGCGGGCGTGGCGACCTGTGGGTCGTCGAAGGCACCATCGACTACGGCGACGGCACCTCGGCGGAGTCAGTGGTGATCGCCGAACTCCGCGACGGCAAAGTCGTTCGCCAGACCGACTACTTCGCGAGCCCGTTCGATGCTCCGGAGTGGAGGCGACCGTTCCGGGTCGCCTCCGGCGAGGCTGGTTGAGCAGCCTTTACGCAACACTCGCGGGCCGCTCTCGGAACCGTCGTGCCGCTCACTCAGCATTCGCGAATGTCATGTGAGCCTAGGGCCCGCTCCCACCACCGATGATTCGCCACGCACCGTTCGATTGGCGAACCAGATCGTAGAACCAGGTGACATCCCCAGCCGCGATCGAAGCGCCGTCTCCCGAGGTGGTCAGGGTCGTCGCGAAGATGACCTCGCCGTCCGTGGGCATCGCTGGCGTCGGGTCGACTGAATAGGTCGACACGTGTACTGCGCCGCACAGCTCTCCGTTCCCAAAGGACGACGTCCCAAGAGCGCGGGCGGTCTGGCAGTCATTCCCGGTCAGGGCCGTGAGATAGGCGTCGAGCACCGTGGCAGGCGATGCCGAGTCCGGCGGCAAGACCACGACCGATGATGCACGCAGGGGATGATCAACACGAGCGGCCATATCGGGAGAGGGCGCATCGTCGGGTGGGACGTTAGGCGACGTGCGATGTTCCGCAAGGAGTCCGAGCGTCGCCGTCGTGACCTCGATCCGTCGCAGCTCTTTGCCCTCGTGCGGCAGAGCCGCGAGGCGGCGGGTTATGCCGTCCACCCGCGTCGCGCCGTTTGTCCGGACAGGTGCCCCACGACCGCACGCGGGCGCGATCGTCGCCGCACATACACTCTGTTCAGCCCACGCCCGACTCTGGAGGCGAGAAGCTGTGGCGGAGCAAGCTGCCGGGATCGTCGCACTCGGCGCGCGCGTCCACCTCTTCGTGCGACCAGAGGCCCACGACGCCTTCGTCATGCTGTTCCGCGACGTTCTCGGGTGCGAGGTCCGGGAGCTGGACTTCGCGCTCGAGTATCCGATCCTATTCGTGCCGTTCGACGATGGCAGTGGCTTAAGTGTCGAGTTCAGCGCGCGAGCTCCCGCCGAAGTGACTGATCGGTCCCTTGACGATGACAACGCGTTTCGGGGCGCGTGGATCGAGTTCCGGACGGCGGAGCTCGATCGGCTCCAGGCGGCGATGCGGGCGGCAGGGATTCCCGAGTTCCGGCATCCGGGCAGCAATCATGTGTATTTCTGCGCCCCCGGAGGTCAAGTCTTCCGCCTTCTTGACGTCGAGTACGCCGGCCCATAGCCCGACGACGCTCCGGCGTCCTCAGTCAGCGTCGGCGAATGTCACCCGATCACCGGGACAAGATGCCCCCGAACGTTACTGCCGCGCCGTTGGCGATGACCTAGGCGTCCTCGCCCGGCATGGTGAACTAGTCCGGACATTGCGCTCCTCGAAGGGCCGGACTCCGGCCGGCGTTCGCGATCATGCCGCGTCACCTAGACCAACCGAGCGTTCCGAGGGCGTTCCCGATCAGGAACGTCGCCGTGAGGGCTAGAGCGCCACCGACGAGGACGCGGATGGCAGCCCGTGCCATGGGGCTACGGCCGACCCGCGCGCCGATCGCACCCGTCGCGGGCAGGGCGATGAGCACCACCACGAAGGTAAGCGGGATCCGGATGCCGGCCGGCGCGAGCATCGCTAGGACCGGCAGGAGTCCGCCGATCGTGAAGGCGATGCCGGAGGCGAGCGCCGCGTGCCACGGGCTGACGAGATCAGCCTGGTCGATTCCGAACTGCACCTCGAGGTGCGCCGAGAGCGGATCGTGGTCGGTCAGCTCCCGAGCAACGGTCTGCGCTGTCTCCGGGCTCAGGCCACGTGCCTCGTACAGATGAGCCAGCTCCAGCAGCTCGTCGACGGGCATCGTCTTCAGGTCCCGTCGTTGGGCCGCGATCACGGCTCGCTCGGTATCGCTCTGGCTGCTGACGGACACGTACTCGCCCAGGGCCATTGAGACGGCGCCACCCACGAGCGCCGCCGCCCCGGCCGTGAGGATCGCTCCGCTTGCGTTGGTCGCCGCGGCGACACCGACGACGATGGAGGCGACCGAGACGATCCCGTCGTTCCCGCCGAGGATCCCGGCGCGGAGCCAGTTGAGCCGGCCGCTCAACCCCGGTCGATGCGGGTCGTCCGCGGGGTGGTCCAGAGTGAAGCGCGTCATCGTGGCCATGGTATGGAATTGATGCAGCCTGGAGAACCTTTGAGGCCGTGGGACGAGGCTCTCGGGGGCCCAAGGTGGTGGGTCTGTTCGCGGTGAGGGACCGCTTGGGAAGCAGACGCTCTGCCGGCTGAGCTACTCCCGCTCGGGAAGGCCGGATTCTAGCGTCGCGAGCGGCCGGCTCGTAGCGCGCGAAGCTCGGCGATGTCCTTCTAGTTCGTAAACAGCTGGTAGTCGGTTCAAATCCGAGTGTCGGCTCCA
>DHWF01000045.1:0-5891 GCA_002413045.1 Chloroflexi bacterium UBA5189 | reverse complement strand
TCAAATCCGAGTGTCGGCTCCACTCCCCAACATCTTTGTGGTCTCACCAGCGACGACTGCTGCGTGTTGTGGTTCCCTGCACTCCCCAATGGCAAGACCTGGCTTCGGTTGAGCCTTAGCCCGACTGGTTCCAGCCGGGAGAAGCTTCACGGAGCCGCCGAGAGGCTGGGATGGACAGCATCACCTACACCGACGGCGTCGAACCAGGGCAGGTGACATCACCTCGAGCGAGGTCCGGATCGATGGAGGTGCCAGGGAAGCCCGCTCAGCCATGGGTTGTGAGCTCCATCGAGGCCTGGTAGTCAACGATGACCTTCCGAGGTGCCATCCGAGATGGCAACAGGGCGTCGCTACCATGAACCGATGCCGACTCGCGAGGGGGCCTGTTTTCCTGAGGTCACGAGCGGCGACGGATCACGGCTGGTCGAGGCTATGGGGCCGCAAGGCGATGCGTGAAGACGATGCGGACTGAAGGTCTCGCTACTTGCAGGCCTGCGCCGCCGCGGTCAGGATCAGCATGGCCATCCAGAGACTGCGGTGCGGAATGAGCGAGCGCAGTTGCTTCCTCATTTCCCTCTCTCCTGCGTGCGTGGGTACCACGGGAGCATATCGAGATTGTCCAGTGCCCCGATACGGCCGGACCTGACCGCGGGCGTTCGGTGATCGCGGAGGAGCGTCGGGTCGTCACCGTGCTCTTCGCGGACCTCGTCGGCTCGACAGGCATCGGCGAGGCCCTCGACCCTGAGGACCTGCGTCAATTCCTGGCCGGTTACTTCTCCACTGCGCAGGAGATCATCGAGGAATACGGCGGCACGCTGGAGAAGTTCATCGGTGATGCGGTCATGGCGGTCTTCGGGGTGCCCCGTGCGCATGACGACGATGCCCAGCGGGCGCTCGCCGCAGCCCTCGGTCTCCGGGACCGCTTACGGATTGATCCGAGGTTCGGCGATCGCCGGCCGATCCGGATCGGCATCAACACGGGTGAGGTCGTGAGCGGTGTCGGTGGATTCCCCGACCAGCGCCTGGTCGCCGGCGATGCGGTGAATGTCGCCGCGCGACTCCAGCAGCAGGCCCGGCCATGGTCGATCCTGTGCGGTGAACGGACCATCGCCTCAGCCGGCGGCGCCTTCAGGTTCGGACCGAGCCGCCGGCTCAAGGCCCGAGGTCGCACGACGCTGGTCCTGGCCCGCGAGCTCATCTCTACACGGGTGCCGGAAGCCTCCGTACGGCCATTTGTCGGTCGCGAATCGGACATGGACCAGCTCGAGTTGCTCGCACGCCGCGTGTTCTCGGAGCGCCGTCCGTGGCTGCTCACGATCGTTGCGCCGCCAGGCACGGGCAAGTCGCGCCTGGTGAGCGAGTTCATCGGGCGCCTCCAGGACCTATCGCCAGATGCGGTCGTCGCCGTGGGCAACTGCCTGCCGTACGGGCAGCGATTGACGTACTGGCCCCTCCGGGCTGTCCTCTACCAACTCATCGGGCTCGCAGACGAGGCGCCCGAGGCCGAAGTGCCCAGGGCGGCCCGGGCGTGGCTCGACGACGCCGGTGTCCCCGAGGCGCAGCGAACCGCCGAGCTTCTCGGAGCCACGATCGGCATGGCCGGGGCGGAACCGGCCGTCGCGAGCGAGCTCTACGCCGCGTGGCGGACGCTGTTCGAGGCCGCAGCGAAGCGGCGTCCGCTCGTCGTCGTCTTCGAGGACTTGCACTGGTCGAGCGAGAGTCTTCTGGACCTGCTCGAGGTCGCGCTGCAGCCGCGGCTGGACGTTCCCGCACTCCTGGTCGCCATCTGTCGCCCCGAGCTGCTCGATCGGCGCCCGGGCTGGGGCTTCGGTCGACGAAACCACCTGACGCTCGACCTCGCTCCGCTCGCGGCCGCATCGGTTCGCGCGATCGTCGGGCACCTGCTCCCTTCAGCCGAGCCCCACCTCGTCGATTCGATCGTTACTCGAGCAGAGGGGAACCCGTTCTTCGCGGGGGAGATCGTCCGTTCGTTGATCGAGCGGTCCGGCTCGGGTGGGCGTAAGCCGGAGTACCCCCGGATCGCCGAGGATCTCCCTGACACCGTTCAGGCGACGATCCAGGCCCGTCTGGACGTCCTCGAACCGCCGGACCGTCTCGTGCTCCAGTTGGGCGCGGTGTTCGGTCGTTCGTTCGAGATCGCGGGAGTCGCGGCCGTCTCGGGCATGGCTGCCGCTGACGTGAGAGCCAGCGTGGATCGTCTCGTCGACCGGGACCTGCTCACGATCATCGATGTCGACGAGGTGGCCGCCCGGCACATCCTCATCCGCGATGTCGCGTATCACGCGCTGCCGCGGATGGAGCGGGCCAAGGCTCATGCGGCCGCCGCGCGCTGGCTCAGTGAGCGCGCGACCGAACGAGATTCGAGCGAGCTCATCGCCTTCCACTATCGTGAGGCCGGGTTGCTCATGAGCGCGATCGACGTCGCGCCGCCGGAGCTCCCGCTCGTGCGCCAGCAGGCCGTCGTCTGGCTGGGGCGGGCCGCCGATCGGGCGCTCGGAGCGGCCGCGTCAGTCGAGGCCGCAGGCTACCTCCAAGCCGCCATCGAGCTCGCGAATCCGGCGGACCTGCCGGACCTCTACGAGCGCCTCGGCGATGCACACCTGCAGGGCGAGCTGAGCGCCGATGCGTACCGGCGGGCACAGGACCTTGCGTCCGGCACGAACCTGCCGCCGAACGCGCGATTGCGCATCCTCGGCAAGCTCCTGATGCACGTCACGCGGTCGCAGGGGTCGGTCGCGAACCGTCCGTCGGCCAAGGAGATGGCGTACCTCCGGGCGACTGCTACGGAGCTCCTCACACAGGCGGACGACGATCGGGCGATCGCCCGCTTCCTCATCGCCGAAGCGTTCGTCCCCTTCTGGGCTTCCAAGTCCGACGAGCCTGGCGATCGGGCCGCGGCGAGGGACGCGGCGAGCCGGGGTCTGGCCATTGCCGTTCGCCTCGACGACGCCGACCTGCGGAGTGCGGCTCTCGACGCCCTGACCGCGCTCGCCGACACGTGGCCGGACGCGCTTGGGCATGCCTTGGCCCGGCTGGAGTTCCAGGAACGGCTCCAGCTCGTGGAGCGGGTCGACGCCCATTCGATGGTCGCCTGGTGTGCCTCGTCGGTCGGACGATTGGCCGAGGCCGACGTCGTTTCAGCCCAGGGTCTTGCTCTGGTCCAGGCGGGGCAGGTGCCCACGTACGCGCTCCACCTCGCGGTCTGGCGGATCTACACCCTCCGACTCCTCGGTCGGTGGGACGATCTGGGTGAGGTGGCCGATCATGCGCTCGACCTGTGGGTCGCAACCGGCCGGAGTGCCGCGGCCTTCGCCCTGCGCGGCTTCATCGCCGCCCTCGAGGTGGCGCGAGCTCGAGACGAACCGGAGCGGGTCCAACGCTTTGCGACCGTCGTGCGGGAGATCCTCGACCAGTTCCAGGGGACGTGGCCGATCCTGCGGATGGCCGGCTTCCTCGACTCGAACGTCGACGCCCTGGAGGCCATCCTCGGGGACACGAAGTCCATCCTGATTGATGAGCGGGTCCTCGCGCGGGCCGACTATATCGAACGGGCACTGAGCCGCTTGTTGGACCACGGACGCCGGCTTTCCCCTGACGTCCTTCGGACGATCCTTGCTGGGGCGGAGAAAGCTGGCTGTCGGATGCTGGAGGCCGAGATCCGACGAGCCCTGGGGCTGGCGCTCGGTGATCCCGACGAGCTGCGGACCGCGCTCGCGGTGTTCGAGTCCGCGGACGCGCGGCCCCAGCTGGCCCGGGTGCAGATCGAACTTGGCCGGCTCGTCCACGACGAAGGTCTGGTCCAGGTGGGCCTCGACGGGTTGATGGCCCTCCGCGACAGGGAGCATCGCTCGCGGGTCGACGCTCAGATCGGGGCAGCTGACCATGGCCCGGCGCGCTCCGCCCCTCACCAGGAGTGACCCAGCCGGGGGTTCGAGTCCCTCCGGGCGCGCCGTCGATCGAGACCCCCGGGGGCACGTCCCGGTCAGCGCCTTCTCGATGCGTCGAGTGATCATCACGACCAACCCGCCCATGGCGTCAAGCCCCCGTTCGTGTCGCCGGGGAGCGTCACCGCCGGCGGCGCAGCGGACCGAGCGTCAGCCAGTCAACAGCGGTGGCGAGAAGCCACCACACCATTCGGACCAGCCAGTACACGATCGCCAGCGGCCACGCGATGATGACCAGGAGCAGCGTGATGATGCAGCCGTGGTCGTGCCGGTGGACCACGACGACCTGGGGTCGTTCACGCGGCATGCATGACCTCCTCCATCTGGCTTTATCGCGCGGACTCCCGCTTCCCGGCCGGTCTCGCGGAGGACTGGCAACCGGCCGCCGAGGAGGCGCGAGCCATTGCCGCCGGCCTCGGGGACTGGGGGCGCCTCGGTCGCCTCGAGTCGGAGGTCGCGATGATCGAGGTTCGGCGCGACCCCGCCTCGACGGAGGAGGCGCTCAGGCGGGCGGTTGCAGCGGCCGAGCGGTCGGGTAATCCCCAGGAGCTCGCCTACCTCAACCAGGTCCGCGGCCGCCTCGCCAGCATGGCCGGCCGGCCCGCCGAGGCGCAGGGTTTCTTCCGCGCCGCCTACGCCCAATTCGAGTCGCTCGGCGACCACCGGTTCGCGCTGTCGGCCCAGAGCGAGCTCGGCCACGCCCTCCGACGCGAGGGGCGAGCCGACGAGGCCGAGGCCGAGTATCGCGCATCGATTCGGGGGTGGCAGCGAACCGGGAACCGCGGCGCGGTCGCCAACCAGCTCGAGTCATTCCGTTCCTTGCCCAGGCGAGGGGCGACGCAGTCCGGGGGGCACGCCTGCTTGGAGCGGCCGAGGCCTTGCGCGAGGCAGTCGGGGCTGCGATGACCGCGATGGAACGTGCCGAATACGACGCGGCCATTCTCGGGCTTCGAGAGGCGCTCGACGAGCGCGACCTCGCGACCGCATGGCCCGAGGGGCGCGCGCTGCCGCCGGAGGCGGCGGTAGCGGCCGCGGTCGAGGCGCCGACCGGCGCCGGCAGCCAGCCCGGCCCCTGACACAGGACATCGCATGAGGCTGGGCACCGATCGTGGGTAGGGCGGCACGGCCACCACGGCTGGGTCGGGCCAGGTACAGATGGAGCGGGAACCCGCGAGTTCTGGCTGCCGCCCAACCTCGAATCGATGCTCAACAGCTGGCATGACCGGGCCCATGAGGCGGTCGACTCCAACGAGAGCCCAACCGCTTGACCCGGGGCGCCTAGATTTGGCCCCGTTCCTGCGACGCGACGGATCACGAAGGGTTGGTGATTCCCTACCGGTGGTGCTCTTCGAGCTCCATCTGCTCGAGTGCCACCACCAGCGCCATGGCGAATGGGATGTCGAAGCCGGGCGCGACCTCGACACCGTAGCCGCCGTGCAGACTCAGCAGACTGCGCGAGGCGACGATGACGTCCGCCCCCGCCTGCGTGACGTGGAATTCGCGGTTGATCCAATCGCCCACGACCGCCAGGTCGGTGCCGTCGGCGGCGTGAATCGTGAACCGGTCGCCGAGGAGATGCAGCAGCGCCTCCTCGATCGTGGCCACGATCTCGTCCGCGCGCTTGATCTCGAAGGTCCGGCGCACATGGGCAAGACTCCGGTTGATCGTGTAGAGCGTCTTGCCGGCGGTGTCGCGGAGCTCGAGCGTTCGACGAATGCTGAAGGCCTTGCCGTCCACCTCGAAGGCGCGGTTGCCCGTGTCGTCTTCGATCCACAGGTCTCCCCCGAGCGAGAGCAGGCTCTGATTGAGCGCGAACGTGCGTCCCGCCGGTGTCATCGGGCGAGCCTCCTGCGTGGGGTCGGTCGAGGGGAGTGTAGGCGGGAGCTACGGCCCGACATCCCGACGAAGGCGGCGGAGGGTCGGGTC
>DHWF01000037.1 GCA_002413045.1 Chloroflexi bacterium UBA5189 | reverse complement strand
CTGGGCGATGCCGTCGCCGACCTCGACGACCGTGCCGACGTTGCGCGTCTCGGCGTCGGCGTCGAACGTGTCGATCGCGGACTTGATGATGTTGACGATCTCGTCTGAGCGGATGGCCATCGGATCTCCTTGCTAGCGGGCGCCCGCCACGAGGCGCTCGCGGAGCCGCTCGAGGCGGCCACGGACGCTGGCGTCGTACAGGGTGTCGCCGACGCGGACGGTGAGCCCGCCGATCAGCGTTTCGTCGACCGCGACCCGCAGGTCGACGGTCTGACCGGTGATCTGGGCGACCTTGCGCCCGAGCGCCTCGGTCTCGGCGCTCGTCAGGGCCGTCGCGCTGGTCGCGAGCGCCTCGACGATCCCGCGCTCCCGATTGAGGAGGCGGCGGTACTCAGCGGCGACGCCGGGCAGCCGGTCGACCTTGCCGTTCGCGATGAGCAGCGCGACGAGCTTGTGGACGGCCGCCGGGACGCGGCCGCCAAGCATGCTGTCGACGAACGCGGTGCGGTCGACGAGCGGGCGCGCGGGGTTGCTCACGATGGCGAGCGCCTCGTCGCCCCCGAGCATGCGGGCGGCCAGATCGAGCCCGTCGCTGTAGGCGTCGAGCGCCTTGTCGCGCGTCGCGAGCTGGAACGCCGCCTCTGCATAGCGCCGAGCGGCGATCGAGCCACGGCCGGCCATCAGCCGATCACCCCTTGGATGCCGTGTTGGGATCGGCGAGGAACTCCTCGACGAGCCGGCGCTGGCGCTGGTCGGTCATCGTTTCGCGAACGACGCGGCCGGCGGCCTGCAGGGCAAGGTCGGCAACTTCGCCACGGAGCTCGGCGAGGGCACGCTGCTTCTCCGCGGCGATGTCTTCCGAGGCGCGGACCTTCATCCGCTCCAGCTCCGCCCGGGTGGCGGCGATATCGGCGTCTCGCGTCTCCTGCGCGACCTTCTGGGCGCGCGCCAGGATGTCGTTCGCCTCGCGGCGCGCCTCGGCGAGCGCGGTTACGCGCTCCTGCTCTGCGCTCTCGCGGTCCTTCTTCGCCTGCTCGGCGTCGCGCAGGCCCTGCTCGATCCGCGTCCGGCGGTCTTCGAGCATCTTCGCGACCGGCTTGAACGCGAACGTCCACATGAGCACGAGGAAGACGGCGAAGTTCGCCGCCGCGATGATCACCTGGAACAGGTTGATCTGGAACAGCGGCTCGGCGTCCGCGCCGAGGGAAACGGTCCCGTGCCCGAGGACGGACACCAGGCCCAAGAGCTCCACGATCGGCTACTCCGTCCGCCGGGCTACTTGATGAAGATCGCGAGCAGGCCGACGACGATCGCGAGGACGCCGAGGCCCTCGGCGAAGGCGGCGAGGATGATCGCGATGCCGCGGATCTGGCCCGCCGCGTCGGGGTTCCGGCCGATCGCCGTTGCGGACAGGCCGGCCAGGATGCCGATGCCGATGCCGGGGCCGATGACCCCGAGTGCCGCGAGGCCTGCGCCGATGTGCTCCATTCGAGAAGTCCCTCCAATGTCCCCGGGCTTCAAGGTGCCCGGGATCAACTTGTTGCCTTGGTGGTGGTCCCTTAGGTGGTGGCCGGGTGGCCGGCAGGCTCCGTGCCCTTGATCTCGGCCACGACGTCCTCCGCGACGTGGCCCTCCTCCTCGTGATGGCTCTCGATCGCAAGCGTGATGAACACGAGGGTCAGGACGCTGAAGATCAGGGCCTGGATCGCGTTCAGCATGCCATCGAGCAGGAGGAGCGCGATCGGCAAGATCGCGATGGTCAGGCTGGTGATGACGCCGAGGGCGACCTCGCCGCCGTAGATGTTGCCGAAGAGTCGCATCGACAGCGTGACCGGCTTCACCAGCTCGAGCATGAGCTCGATGATCCCGACGAACATCGCGATGATGCCCGCGCCGATGCCGTTGCGGAACTCGTAGAACGGGAAGAACTTGCCGAGGTAGCCGCGGAAGCCGAGATGTCGCAAACCCTCGACGTGGAAGATCACGAAGCTCACCAGGGCCATCCCGATCGTGATGTTCACGTCGCTCGAGGGAGCGCGCAGGAAGTCGACCTTGCCGACCGGCGGGACGAGCCCGATCCAGTTATCGAACAGGACGAGCAGGAACGCGCCAAGGAAGATCGGGATATACGGCTTCGCGGTAGGCCCGGCGAGGCCGAGCCCGAAGTCGCTCAGGAACTCGTAGACGAACTCGGAGATGTTCTGGCCGCGCCCCGGGACGAGCTTCGAGCCACGCACGAGGAGCGCCGAGCCGATCACGACGAGGGCCATGACGAGCCACATCGTGAGCAATGTCGAGCTGATCGCGGGGTGGAACGTCACGATGCCGGTCGCCGTGGCCGCGCTCGCCGGATCGAGGTCGAAGACGGTGTGGGGAGCGGGGAACTCGAGGCTCCCCTGGATGAAGCAGGCCGGGAACGGGCAGGCATCGCCCGGCTTGCCGCCACTCGGGAACGGCGGGAATGCGATCAGCGCGGCGACGTCGAGGACGACAACCGCCGCGATCAGGAGGAGCCATCGATTGCGCGACGACTTCCTGGGAGCCGCGACCGTATCGGTCGCGAGCTGATCGCTCGACACGCTCCCTCCACACAAGGAGCGCGGCTCGGTGCCGCGCTCGGACTCGTTGCCGTGGGCCCATCGGGCCGCTATTCGATGGTCTTGAGGAACCTGCTGACCAGGCGGTAGATCATCACCGTGCCCGTTCCGGCGCCGATCAGGAAGCCGACGATCAGGAAGATCGGCAGGCTGCCCAACTGCTCATCCGCCCATCGGCCGACGAGCACGCCGACGAGGGTCGTGATCAGCAGAGAAATGCCGATCTCGGAGAAGAGGATGGCATACGCCCCACCCTTCCCGGGCTCGATCACGCGCCACCTGGCAAAGCCCCGGGAGTATAGCAGCGACCTCTGTGGCCGACCCTGCTTCCGGGATCAGGGGGTCGGCGTCGGCAATGGCGAGATACCCACGTTGTGGCTGACGGAATCGGTTCCCCCAGGTCCCGTGACAACGAGTTGGACGGTACACGAGCCAGCGATCGTGCACGGGGCCGTCAGATCGAACGTGTGGGTTGGATTTTGCGCCGACGACGTTCCGCCGTCCCCGAAGTCCCACGCCCAGATCGTGTCGCCCGTCGAGCTGTTCGAAAAGACGAACGTGAGGTCCCCGGTCTGGGTCCACGAGAAGCTCGCGACGGGTGGGGCTGGCGTGTGCGTCGGGGTGGGCTTCGGGGTGGGCTTGGGCGTCGGCTTCGTCGACGGCTTGGGGGTCGGGGTGGGGCTCGGGGATGGAGACGGCGATGGAGACGGCGAGGGGCCGAGCGTGATCACCGGGATCGGTGTCGGGGTGGCGTCGATCCCCAGGCTCGGATCGATGATCGGCCCGAACGTCTCTCCGGGTCCAAGGGTGAGCGGTGGCAGGAACGAGCCGATGGCGATCCCGCTGGGCTCAGGCGTCGGCGATCCCGCCGGGAGCACGCCGGTGCCGGGCAGAAGGGCCTGGGTCGCGAGGAGGGCGATCACGAGGCCGATCAGGATCGTCGCCGAATCGCGCCACAGCAGGCGCCGGCGATCGATCATCGGGCCGGGGTTCGAGGTGACGCGGGCGGTCGGGATCAGGAGGGCCGCGCGTGTCGGCCCGCCGTCCCAGAGCGTCGGCTGCCGGCCCGCTACCTCCGGCGGATCGGTCGCCATCGACGACGAAGCGCGAGTGGGAACGCAATGGGCAGGAGCGGCCACCCAGCCGACGGGTCGGGCGTGGGCGCCGGGGTCGCGTCGAAGGTGAACGTGCAGGTGAGGTGCGTGCCGGGCACGAAGCCGCCACTGTCGGAGCACGTCCCGCTCGTATTCGGCGGGTCATAGCCGCTCGGGCCGGACTGGTTCACGTCGAACGCCGCGTGTGCGTCGAAGGAGAACGTCACGCCGCTCGAGCTCCCGGCGACGGTGCCCGCCGGGCTGACGCCGGGCGCGGTCGCGGAGACGTCCCACGCGCTCGGCGCGTCGGGGCCGTTGACCACCGTGATGACGTTGATCTGGACTGGGCGGTCGTTCTCGGTGATCGTGCAGGTGTAGTGCTGGCCCGCGACGAGGAGGCCGCCCGTCGCGCTCGAACAATTGCTGCTGCGGACCGCCGTATAGCCAACGGCCTCGGGGATTCGGGCCGTGTCGTAGACCTGGTAGGGCTGACCCGCGGCGACGGTCGCGACAGTGCCGGCCGAGGTGGTGTCCACGAACGACGATGGCGACGCACTCCCACCGCCGAAGTCGAGCAGCCAGTTGCTAGAGACGGCGTTCCCGCCGTCGTCATTCGTGACGTTGAGGATCACGGTCAGTGTCGGCGAGCCGGGCG
The DNA here is from genome assembly GCA_002413045.1 of Chloroflexi bacterium UBA5189. Taxonomy (GTDB): domain Bacteria; phylum Chloroflexota; class Limnocylindria; order Limnocylindrales; family CSP1-4; genus UBA5189. The sequence goes on along the minus strand of DHWF01000037.1, from coordinate 22,171 downwards.
GCGGGGTCGGCCCGGGTGTCGGCTTCGGTGTCACCTTCGGCGTCGGCTTCGGCGTCGGCTTCGGCGTGGGCCGCGGCGTCTGGCCGGGCTTGAACGTCGGCGTCTGGGGAGCCGCGGTCGGCACCGCCGTGGGGACCTCGGTCTGCGGCGCGCTGACGTTCAGGCTCGGGTCGACCACGACAATCGAGGTCGGCGATGGCCCGGCTCGCGTAACGGTTGCGCCCGTCGTCGATGCGGCGACGGCTGCCTGCGTGCCGGGCGGGGTCGTCGAGGACCCGGTAAGCGGACCGTTCGGCAGCAGGACCGAGACGGCCACGAGGCCGACGATCGCGAGCCCGATAAGCAGCAGCGCGTCCCGGGCGACGGTTCGTTCCGGCCTTCGCCTGGGCGGGAGGCGGCGGACAGGTCGCTCGATCGGCTCGCGCGGCACGCCACCGCCGCGCACGTCCACGCGCCGCTCGACCTCTTCGGGCGTGAGCTCGGGCACACCCTCGAAGCCCTTCGGCTGCAGCGGCGGCTTGCCCGGTGCCCTTGGGCGCCTGCTTCGCGGCGGCCGGTACTGGCCGCTCACAGGCTCGCCTCGGACGGCGTCCCACGCAGGGCAAACGCGACCGCCCCGAACAGGATCAGGGCACCAACGAACGCCAGTACCCCCGTCGCACTGGAAACGAGCAGCGACATCAGCCCTAGCGTCGCGCAGACCGCGTAGATGAGCAAGACGGTCGATCGATGCGAAAGTCCCAGATCGAGCAGCCGATGGTGGATATGGCCCCGATCGGGGCTGAACGGCGAGCGCCCGGATGACAGCCTGCGGACGATCACCCAGAACGTGTCGATGATCGGGACGGCGAGGACGAGCACGGCCACGATGACCTTCGCCTCGCCGAGGATCGCGAGCACCGCCAGCACGTAGCCGGTGAACATCACGCCGGCGGAGCCCTGGAAGATCACGGCAGGGTGGAAGTTCCAGCGCAGGAAGCCGAGCAGGCCGCCGGCGAGCGCGAAGCACAGCACCGCGACGAGCGGCTCGTTGACCTGCGTCGTGAGGCTCAGCAGCCCGAGGGTGACCGCGGCGATCACGGCGATGCCGGTCGACAGCCCGTCGAGCCCGTCGATGAAGTTCAGGCTGTTGATCATGCCCACGATCCAGACCACGGTGAATGCGACCCCGATCGGTGCGATCAACGTGATGTTGTCGGTCCCGAACGGGTTGCCGATGAACGCCACCGTGATGCCGGTGGCGACAGCGACCACCGCGAGCAGGATCTGACCGAGGAACTGCCAGCGGGCGCGCAGGTCGAACCGATCGTCGAGCGCGCCGATGACCGCGGCGAGGATCGCGCCGGTGAACAGGCCCACGAGGTTCTGGGGCGTCGCGGTGCGGAGTGCCGGCATCCCCGCGATCCCGCCCCCGAACGCGACGAGCCCGCCGCCCACCACCACGAAGGCGATGACCACCGCGATGCCCCCGCCGCGCGGGAGCGACCCGTCGTGGACCCGCCGCTCGTCCGGGTGATCGACGATTCGCAGCGCGATCACGATGCGCCGGATGAGGGGCGTGGCGAGCAGGGCCACGAGCGCCGAGCCGAGGAAGGCGAAGACGATGATCGGGACTGCCGGGCCCGCTGACGCGACCCAGCTCACCCGGCGTCCTCGACGAACAGGCCCGGGACCGGGAAGCGCCCGGCGATCTCGCCGGCCTCGGCACGCAGGTGGGCGCTGGCTGCGGGATCGTCGCGCCGGGCAATCGCGTCGGTGATGATCCGGGCGATCGCGCGCATCTCGTCGGGCCCGAAGCCGCGCGTCGTCGTCGCCGGCGTCCCGAGGCGAATCCCCGACGCCGTGTTCGGCGGCAGCGTGTCGAACGGGATGGCGTTCTTGTTGACCGTGATCCCGACGTCGTCGAGGAGCGCCTCGGCCTCCTTCCCGGTGACGCCGAGCGGCGTGACGTCGACGAGCATCAGGTGGTTATCGGTGCCGCCCGAGACGATCCGCGCCCCGCGGGAGGCAAGGGCCTCGGCCAGCACGGCCGCGTTCTCGACGGTGCGGCGCTGGTCCCGCCGGAACGGCTCGCCGGCGGCGAGGAGCAGGCTCACCGCCTTGCCCGCGACCACGTGCATGAGCGGCCCGCCCTGGACGCCGGGGAAGACGGCCTTGTCGATCTGGGCACCGAGCGTGGTCTTGACCGTCGGGAAGTCCGCCCGATCGATCTCCGGGGGCAGGTCCTCCCGGCTGAAGATCAGGCCGCCGCGGCCGCCGCGGAGCGTCTTGTGCGTGGTCGTGGTCACGATGTCGGCATGCGGGAACGGGCTTGGGTGGACGCCCGCCGCGACGAGCCCGGCGATGTGGGCCATATCGACGAAGAGCAGCGCACCGACCCGGTGCGCGATGTCGGCCATCCGCGGGAAGTCGATCGTGCGCGGGTAGGCGGATGCGCCGGCGACGACCAGCTTGGGCCGGACGTCGGCGGCGATCGCTTCGAGCGCGTCGTAGTCGATCCGCTCGGTCGCCTTGTCGACGCCGTAGGCGTGGACCTCGTACAGGCGCCCCGAGAAGTTCACCGGCGAGCCGTGCGTCAGGTGGCCGCCGTGGGCGAGGTTCATGCCCAGGATCCGGTCGCCCGGCTGGAGGACGCTGAAGTAGGCCGCCATGTTCGCCTGCGCCCCGGAGTGGGGCTGGACGTTGACGTGCTCCGCGCCCTCGAAGAGTGCCAGCGCGCGCTGCTGGGCGAGCGTCTCCGCGATGTCGACGTACTCGCAGCCGCCGTAGTAGCGCTTGCCCGGCAGGCCCTCGGCGTACTTGTTGGTGAGCCACGAGCCCTGGGCTTCCATGACCGCGGCGAACGTGTAGTTCTCGCTCGCGATGAGCTCGATCTTCTCGCGCTGCCGATCGCGCTCCTGGACCATGGCGGCCCACAGCTCGGGGTCGACATCGGCCAGCCGCGCCCAGCCGAGCCCGGTCGGCGGTGCCTGGGTCATGGGAGGACCTCCAACGTGGCCGTTATCTTCCCACGCCGGGCAGGCCCGCCGAACCGAGGCAGCGCGCGATGTCGTCCGTCGGAACGGCGCCCGCGCGGAGGATGCGGACCTCGTCGCCGGTGGCGTCGACCACGGTCGAGGCAGGCCCGCCGATCGATGGGCCGCCGTCGAGGATCAGGTCGAGGGCATCGCCGAGCTCGGCCCCGATCGCGTCGGCGTCGCGGAGCTCGGGCTCGCCCGATCGATTGGCGGACGTCGTCGGGAGCGGGCCGAGTGACCGGGCGAGGGCCCGCGGGGCATCGTGGGCGGGCACGCGAAGGCCGACGGTCGGGATGGCGCCCGGCGCGAGGTCGCCGCCGGTGAGCGCGGCCGGCAGGTCGCGGTCGGTCCGGCGTCGAACGACGAGTGTCAGGCCGCCCGGCCAGAACGCGCCGGCAAGCGCCGCCGCGGAGTCCGACAGCACGCCGATGTCGCGGGCCTGCGTAGCGTCCGCGAGGAGCAGCGCGATCGCCTTGTCCGGCGGCCGCGACTTGGCGGCAAAGAGGCGCTCGATGCCGCCCGGCGTCGAGAGCGCGACCGCGATCCCGTAAACGGTGTCCGTCGGCACGGCAACGATGCCACCGGCCTCGAGGACCCGGACCGCTTCGGCCCGACCGGCCGCGTCGTCGGCGATCCGGCGCGGCCGCCCGGGCATCAGCGCGCGGGACGGCGAAGGATCGTGACGCGCGGGAGGCCGCCGAGGTCCAGCTCGATCTCGCACGACCAGCCGGGCAGCCGCTCGGCGACGAGCGCCCGCATCTCCGCGGCCTGGTCGCCGCCGATCTCGAGGAGCGCCGCGCCGCCAACAGCGAGGGCCTCCGGGAGAAGGCCGACCAGCCGATCGATCACGCGCAGGCCGTCGGCGCCGCCGTCGAGCGCGAGCACCGGTTCGAACGAGGCCGCCTTCGGGAGCGTCGGCAGGGCGTCGCTGCGGACGTATGGCAGGTTCGCGAGCACGAGGTCCCACGGCCGTGCGTCATCGGCGGGCAGGAGGTCCGCGTTGGCGAACGTGATCCGGTCGCCGACGGCGTGCGCGACCGCGTTCTCGCGGGCAAGCTGGAGTGCCTCCTCCGAGGTGTCGGTCGCGCTCATCTCGACCTCGTCGGCCATCTTCCGGCGCCGGAGGAGCACCGCCACCGTCACCGCGACGGCTCCACCGCCGACGCCGACGTCCACGACCCGCAGCGGCGGCGACCCGGTCGGGCGCGGCGCGCCAACGAGCCGCCGCACGATCTCGAGCTCCGCCAGCTCGACGAGCTTCTCGGTCTCCGGACGCGGGATCAGCGCGCGCGGGTCGACGCCGAACGCCAGGCCGTGGAACTCCTTCACCCCGCGGATGTAGGCGACCGGCTCACCGGCGGCGCGCCGGTCGAGGGCCGCTTCGAAGCGCGCAGCCGGCCCGTCGCCGACCGGCGCATCCGTGTGCGCGATGACCCCGGTCCGATCGGTGTCGAGGGCGAACGCGAGCAGGAGCTCGGCATCGAGCCGGGCGCTCTCCGACCCCGACTCGCGCAGGCGGGCGACGCCGATATCCAGCAGCTCGCGCACGGTCGCCATCGGTCAGGCCGGCGCTGCGTCGTCGAGGTCGGACAGCCGCTCCGCCTGATCGGTCGTGATCAGCGTGTCGATCAGCTTGTCGAGGTCGCCGCCCATCACCTTCGGCAGGTTCGACAGGTCCTCGTTGACCCGGTGATCGGTCACTCGGTCCTGCGGGTAGTTGTAGGTCCGGATCTTGTCGGATCGATCGCCGGCCCCGACCAACGACTTTCGCGCGACCGAATCCGCTTCGCGCTGGCGGCGCCGTTCGAGCTCCTGGAGCCGGGCGCGCAGCACCGCGAACGCCTTCGCCTTGTTCTTGTGCTGGCTCTTCTCGTCCTGGATCTCGACGACGAGCCCGGTCTCGAGGTGGGTGATCCGAACCGCGGAGTCCGTCGTGTTCACCGACTGCCCACCCGGGCCCGACGCGCGCTTGACGTCGATCCGCACGTCGCGGACCTCGTCGATCTCGATCTCGGTCTCCTCGACCTCGGGCATCACCACCACCGTGGCGGTCGAGGTGTGGATGCGACCCGAGGATTCCGTGGCCGGCACGCGCTGGACCCGGTGGGTTCCGCTCTCGAACTTCAGGCGCGAATACGCGCCGTCGCCGGCGATCTCGACGATCGCCTCCTTGACCCCACCGATGCCGGTCTCGTGGAGGCTCATCACCTCCGCCTTGTACTTGTGCCGGGCGGCGTAGGCGAGGTACATCCGCAGCAGCTCGGACGCGAACAAGGCCGCCTCCTCACCACCCGCGCCGGCCCGGATCTCGAGGATCACGTTGCCGTCGTCTGCCGGGTCTCGCGGGAGCAGGAGGACCTTCAGGCTTTCCAGCAGCTGTGCCTCGTCGGTCACGAGGCGTTCGATCTCGCTCTGGGCCATCTGCCGCATCTCGTCATCGGTCTCGGTGTCCCGAAGCTGGTGGGCGCCCGCGAGCTCGATGCGGGTCTTCTGGAGCCGCCGGTATGCCTCGACGGCCGGTTCCAGCCGCGCTCGTTCCTTCCCGAGCCGCTTCAGCGCCTCGAGATCCCGCGACGTCTCTGGCTCGGCGAGCTCCGCGTTGATCGCGTCGTACTGGCGGGCGACCTCGTCCAGCTTTGCGTCGAGGTTGTCGCTCGTGCTCATTCCGCCGTCACGCGACGGCGGCGGCCGGCCCTGGGTCCAGCCGCTGTCGCTCGGGGAGGTCGGAGCCGGTCGGAACGGACTCGCCGTCGGCCTCGAGCGCCTGCTCCATCGACACGATCGCGACCTCGATCTGGTCGTCCGTCGGCCGTTTCGTGGTGATCATCTGGACCAGGATCCCGGGTGCCATGATCGCCTTCACGATCGGGTTGGCACGGTGCTTCGCGCCCCACCGCAGGACCTCGTACCCGAGGGCGGCGAGGACCGGGATCAGCAGCACGCGCGTGATCGAGCCCACGACGATGTCCTGCCGCCCGATCAGCGCGAACGCGACGATCGAGAGCGCGATCAGGACGACCAGGAACTCGGTGCCGCAGCGCGGGTGCGCGGTCGGATAGCGCCGGACGTTTTCGGTTGTGAGCGGGTCGCCCGCCTCCAGCGCGTGAATCGTCATGTGCTCGGCCCCGTGGTACATGAACACGCGACGGATGTCTGGCGTGCGCGAGATCACGGCCAGGTAGCCGAGCAGCAGCCCGACCTTCACGAGGCCCTCGATCAGGTGCTGGGTGATGCTTCCGCTGTTGGAGGTCACCGCCTGCGCCACGAACAGGGGCACCAGGAAGAAGATGCCGATGCCCGCGACGGCGGTGACGCCGAGCATGATCGCCACCGTCCCGCGCCCGATCTCGATGTCGTCCTGGGCGGCCTGGATGTTCGCGCTTCGAATCAGCCAGCGCGTCCCGACGACGAGCGTCTCATAGAGGACGACGAGGCCCCGCACGAGCGGCGCTCGCGCGAGCCGCCAGGCATGCGGTCCGCTGTTCAGCGGCTCGGAGGCCCACACGATGTGGCCGTCGGGGTGCCGGAAGGCGACCGCGATCGCATCGCGACCGCGCATGAGGACGCCCTCGATGAGCGCCTGGCCCCCGTAGCTGAAACGTGGCATGACCCGGGCAGTCTAGGCCCGGTCAGGCCCGGACTTGGCGCTCCAGACGCTTCTGGAAGCGCTCGACCTGGCCGGCCGTGTCGATGATGTTCTGCGTGCCCGTGTAGAACGGGTGGCAGTTGCCGCAGACATCAACGCGCAGCTCCGGCCGCGTGGACCCGACGGTCCACTCTCGACCGCACGACCCGCAATGGACCTTGGACTCGAAGTACTTGGGATGGATGTCGGGCTTCATGCGGTCTCCGCGGGTGCTGGTGCTGCCGGGACGACCCGGACGCGCTTCTTGGACTTGGTGGCGAACTCGAACTTGACCTTGCCGGCCGTCGTGGCGAACAGCGTGTAGTCGCCGCCGAGATCGGTGCCGGGGCCGGCGAGGAAGGTCATCCCGCGCTGGCGAACGATGATCGTGCCGGCGTTGACGGCTTGGCCGTCGCCCGCCTTGATGCCGAGTCGCTGCCCGACGCTGTCACGGCCGTTCCTGACGGAGCCGCCTGCCTTCTTGTGTGCCATCGCTCTAGTCCTTGTCGCTCGTGCGCGCTCGCGACGCCTTGGGTGCGTCGGTCGCCTTCGCCTTGGTCGGGGCCTTGGCCCCCTTGTGGGTGGTATCGGCCTTGACGGCCTTCTTCGCTGGAGCGGCTTTCGTGGCGGTCGCCTTGGCGGCGCCGGCCTTGGCGCTCGGCTTCGCGTCCGCCTTCGCAGCCTTCACGGCGGGCTTGGCGGCCGGCTTGGCGGCCCTCGCGGGCTTGTCGGCGGCGAGCTTCGCGGCGAGGGCCTTGTCCTGCTCGGCCTGCTTGCGAGCCGCGTCCTCGAGCTTCTGGCGTTCGGTTCGGCGCTGCTCTTCGGCCTTCGCGAGGTCGCTCGCGGCGCTCTTGCCATCGAGCACGATGTCGCTGATCCGGATGACCGTCAGCTCCTGGCGGTGGCCCTTCTTGACCCTGCTGCGCGCCTTGGGCCGGTACTTGAAGCTGATCGTCTTCTCGCCGCGGTCGCGGCGGATGACTTCGGCGGACACGGTCGCGTTCTCCACGACCGGGCGTCCGATCGATGCGGCAGCGCCGTCGGCGACGAGCAGGACGCGCTCGAACGCGATCGCCTCGCCCGGCCCGGCTTCGAGGAGCTCGATCTCGAGCTCCGTGCCGACCTCGACGCGATATTGCTTTCCGCCGGTCTCGATGACTGCGTACATGGAACCCCTGGGCGTGTGTGACGGACGCGGCATCGTGCCGCAATCGATTGATCAGGAAAGGGCGCCTCGGCGACCGAGGCAAGATCGGGGATTGTACGGCCAGCACGCACGACCGTCAATTTGGCCGGACGCGTCCCTGGGCTAGTGGAGCCCGAAGAGGATCGCCACCACGGCTCCGGCTTTGCGGCAAACGCTCAGCTGGGCGTCAGGCCCCACCACAGCAGGCCGACCACGACAAGCAGCGCGACGGCCGCGAGCAGCGTGCTCACCGCTCGATAGAAGGTGTCCCCGTCCAGCCCCCGCATGCCGGGATATTACGCGATGGAATCCACCCGTTCGACCCGAAAGACCGGGTATCGCGCCGCGGATGCCACGACGATGTCAGGGTTGGAAGAGCCGAAGAACCGCACGCCACCGGGGACCTGCTGCAGGAACGCGCGGATGACCTCGGCGCGCTCGCCAGTGGGCAGCTCGATCAGCCGCACGCGCTCGCGGGACTTGCCCCGGCTGAGGACCGCCTGTCCGGCGGCGCGAATATTGGCGACCCAGGCCGCTTCGGGGAACGCCGCGACGACGAAGCGATCGTCGCCCACGATCGCGATCGATACCGGTGTGGCACGCGGCAGCCCGGTCTTCCGCCCGCGTACGGTCAACAGGTGCTGTGAGCCGATCTTCAGGCCTCGCCGCAGCATCGTCACGTTGAGGCGCACCATCCACGCCGGCGGCGGCTTGGTCGCCATCAATGCCTCGGGCGCGCGCTCACCACTCGGCGCGACGCTGGCGGATGTTGATGCTCTCGAGGATGCCAAGCGCCAAGGCGATGCTGATCAGCGACGCGCCGCCGTGGCTGATGAACGGCAACGGGATGCCCGTGATCGGCATGATCCCGATGACCATCCCGACGTTCACGACGAGCTGGAACAGAAGCATCGCGGCGACCCCGGACGCGAAGATCGTGCCGAACGGGTCCTTGGAGCGCCAGCCGGCGACGAGGACACGCCACAGGAGCGCAACGAACAGCGCCAGGACGACGACCGCCCCGACGAAGCCGAGCTCCTCGCCGAGGATCGCGAACACGAAATCGGTGTCCTGGACGGGGAGCAACCCGAGCGTGTTCTGGCTGCTGTTCGTGAGGCCGATGCCGAACCAACCGCCGGAGCCAATCGCGATCTGGGCCTGGGCCAGCTGGTAGCCCGTTCCCTGGAGGTCCGCCAGCGGGTTGAGGAACGCTGTCAGGCGTGCCTTCTGGTAGTCGGCGAGGACGTAGGTCCAGACGAACGGGAAGGCAGCCACGGCGCTCGCCCCGAGGACGCCCAGCCAGCGGAGGCTCGCGCCCGACATGAACAGGGTCGTGACCACGATCGCGCCGAACACGAGCGCCGTTCCGAGGTCCGGCTGGAGCAGCACGAGCACGAACGGCGGTCCGGCCAGGATGCCAGCGCCGAGCAGGGCCCACAGCGACCCGAGCCGCCCGATCCGGCTCCCGAGATAGTTGGCGAGCACGACGATCATCAGGACCTTCGCGAGCTCGCTGAACTGGAACTGGAGCCCGAAGATGGAGACCCAGCGCGAGCTGCCCCCGACGCCACTGCCGATGGCGAGGGTGATGACCAGCAGGCCGATCTGGATCAGGTAGAGCGGCCAGGCAAACGTCTTGAGCCAGTGGTAGTCGAACGCGGTCGCGACGAGGAAGACCGCGAGCGCGATCGCGGTCCACATCAGGGCACGCAGGAACACCGATGCACCGTCGAGGATGCCGACACCGGAGGTCACGGTGTTGCTGTACGCCATGGCGAGGCCGAACACGAGCAGCGTGCCGGCATAGACGGCGAGCTGGAGGTCGAACGCTCGCCAGACGACGCTGACGCGCGCGGCCGTCCACCGGTCAGGTCGCGACGCGCCGGTGCTGACGATGCTCACGACGGCATCAGTTGCTGACCTTCCTGAGGAGGTCAGGTCGGCGGTAGTCCTTCTTGATGTTGAAGTGGAGCTGGAAGAAGTACTTCGCGATCTCGGTTGCGGCGTTGCCCCGGGTGTTCGAGTCGAAGGCGAGGACGAGCACCGCCAGCGGCGAATCGGTCCGCGCGACGGCCTTCCAGCCGTTGGGATCCGACAGGGTCTTCCAGGGGTTCTTCGGGACGAAGCCGACGAACCAGGTGTGGAACGCCAGGTGGCCGCGTGCGCCCGACCCGAACTCTGCAGTACCCGTCTTGCCGGCGATCACGATCGGCAGGTCGACGAGGTTGTAGGTGTGGCGGATCACGACCGTGTTGCGGGCGGCTCGACGCATGATCGCGAGCACCTTCTGGCTGGTGTTGACCTCGCCGAGGACCTGCGGATCGATGTTGGTGACCGTGCCGTCCGGCGCGATGATCTGGTCGACGACGTGGGGCTTGTACAGGGTGCCGCCGTTGGCAAGCGCGCAATACGCGTTCAGCAGTTGGAGCGGCGTGACCTGGACGTAGCCCTGGCCGATTCCCGCCAGGTAGACCTCGCCGGGGTAGATCGGCAGGCCAAGCGTGTCGAGCTTCCACTGGTTCGTGGGAACGGTCCCGGCCGCCTCGTTCGGCAGGTCGATCTGCGTCGGCGCCCCGAAGCCGTACTGCTTGCCCCAATAGCCGTGTCGGTCGATCCCGAGCATGGCGGCGGCCTGGTAGAAGAACGTGTCGCTCGAGTTCCCAAACCCGCAGTAGATGTTGCACAGGCCGAAGCCCCGACCGTTCCAGTCGTTGAACCTGAAGCCACCAAGGCTCAGGGAGCCGGCGGTCCTGATCCTCGTCGACGCGGTGATCTTGCCGTCGGCAAGCACCCCGGTCCCGGCAACGAGCTTGTAGGTGGAGCCGGGCGGGTACTGGTCGCTGATCGCGTGATCGACGAGCGGCTTCTGCGGGTTGTTGAGCAGCGCCTGGTACTCCGACGGACTGATGCCCTGGCTGAACAGGTTGTCGTCGTAGGTCGGCAGGCTGACGAGTGCGAGGATCTCACCGGTTTGCGGGTTCATCACGATCACCACGCCTCGCTTGAGGCCTGCGGTCTTCATGCCCCACTGCAACGCCTGCTGGGCGAGCTGCTGCTGGTGAACGTCAATGCTCAGCTTCACCGAGCTGCCGGCGATGGGCGGCTGGTCGGTGCGAAGGACCTGGATGTCGCGGCCGGCGGCATCGCGCTCGACGGTCTGGAGCCCGTATTGCCCGCGAAGCACCGACTCGTACTCCGACTCCACGCCGGTGCGCCCGAGCAGGTCATCGGGAAGGTACCCCTGGTCCTTGAGCGACGACAGCTCGGGGCCGCTGATCGGAGCCGTGTACCCGAGCACCTGGGAGAGCAGCGGGCCAAGCACGTAGTCGCGTCGCGTATCGACGACGACTTGCACGCCCGGCAGGGCGTCGCTTGATTCGGCGATCAGTCCGGCAACACGGGGATCCACGTCCTGGGCAACTCGCACGAGGTCGTAGCTCGAGCCGGTGTTCGAGTCGAGGGCGACATTGATGCTCGCGGGATCCTCGCCAACCAGCGCGGCAAGGGTGTTCACGACCTGGACGCGGCGCGATTCGGGAAGATCCGCCGGGCGGATCTTGACGCTGTATGAAGCGGTGTTGGAGACCAGCGGCTTCCCATTCCGATCGAAGATCACGCCACGCGTCGACGGCAGCGGCTCGACGACCGTCCTGGTCGTGGCCGCGAGCGCCGTGTACGGCATGGCCCCGCCGATTTGGATCGCGAACAGGCGCGTGGACAGCGCTCCGGCCGCGAGCACGACGGCGAGACCGAACACGAGGAATCGCAAGCGCGATGGAGCAGGAACCGGGCGCCCGTCGAGGTAGGGGTTCACCAGTCGAGTCGCTCGGTCGCGGCGCGCCGGTCATGGATCACGACGGCAATCGGTCCAAGGAACATCCCGACGATCGCGTCGTAAATCGCCCCGGGCACGAACAACCCCACGGGCTCGTTCAGGGAGACGCCGGGTTGCGTCGCCGAGGTCACGCCGGCCACCAGCAGGGAGTAGGCGAGACTGAGGATCGGGACGGCGACGAGCGGCGCGACGAGCCGGAGGCGGGGAAACGGTCGAGCGATGAGCGCTGCGGCGCCCACGGCAAGGAGGAGAGCCAGCGCGGAAGTGCCGAGGGAGCGCCCGAGCAGCGAGTCAAGCACCAATCCTCCGACGAAGGCCCACGCGATCCCCCGGTCGATTCCCGCTGCAATGGTCCAGATCACCCCTCCGATGAGGACGGGGTGGGGACCGACGTCTCCGACCTTGATGTACGGCCCAACCGTGACTTCGACGAGCGCGATGACGGTCGCACCGATCGCAGCGAGGAGGAGGCTCATGAGACGGCGATCGGTCCTCGGCGAGTGGAGGTATTGCGCGCGACACCTGAGCCCTCGCGGCGACGAGCGGTCGGCACTGCCGCGTCGTTCGGGAAGTATCCCACGCCCTTCGGAAGTCGGGCAATGGCAACCTTGGGCTACTCGGACCCAGCGATTCGCCGGGCGTTGCACGTGCAACATCGCGGCCTCGCGCGGGCTGGCCGGCGCGCCGGCCAGGCGCTCGAGAACAAGGGTTGCACGTGAAACATCGAGCGTCTGACATAACCCGACGGTAAGCCGCCGTGAAGCCCTCCTGACGACACTTGGCGACCCCTGCTGCAGGCGTCTGGCCGGGGGAGGAAGGCGGCTCCCGATGCTAGAATCATGCCCAGTGAATGAACGCCGGATGACCACCTGAGTGGGCGAGACGATCGCCTGTGCAAACCAGAAGGGCGGCGTCGGCAAGACCACGACGGTTGTCAACTTGGCCAGCTACCTGGCCCTGGCGGGTGACCGCGTGCTTGTCGTCGATCTCGACCCCCAAGGCAACGCCACGAGCGGATTCGGGATCGATCGCAGTCGAGATCGGTCGGTCTATGACGCCGTCATCGACCAGGTCCGCCTCGAGGATCTTGCCGTCGACACGAAGGTCGACGGCGTCACGCTGATCCCGTCGTCGATCGCGCTCGCCGGGGCAGAGGTCGAGCTGACCCCGCTCGAACAGCGGGAACGTCGCCTGGCGAGCCTCCTCGATCCGATCCGGGCCAACTATGACTACCTCCTCATCGACTGCCCGCCGTCGCTCGGCCTGCTCACCATCAATGCCCTGACGGCCGCCGACTCCACGCTCATTCCGATCCAGTGCGAGTACTTCGCCCTCGAGGGACTGGGCCAGCTGCTCGCAACGATCCGGCTCGTGACCGATCACCTCAACCCGCGGCTCGAGGTCAAGGGCGCCGTCCTCACGATGTTCGACAGCCGGACGCGGCTGAGCGCCGAGGTCGGCGATGAGGTTCGCAAGCATCTCGGCGACCGGGTCTACGAGACGGTCATCCCGCGTGCCGTCCGCCTGTCCGAGGCGCCAAGCCACGGGCTGCCGATCCACCTCTATGCCCCCGGCTCGCGCGGCGCCGACGCCTATCGCGACCTCGCCGACGAGATCCGGACCCGCGACGAGCGGCCGCATGCGCCGCAGCCCGCCAGCGCAGCTGCTGTCCGCGAGCCCGAGGCGGTCCTCGCATGACCGTCCGAAGCGACCGTCCGCAGGGTCTGGGACGGGGCCTCGCCGCGCTGATCCCGCAGCGATCCAGCACCACGACCGGTTCGGTCGAAATCCCGCTCGCGCGGATCCGCGAGAACCCGCGCCAGCCGCGGCTGCGCATAGACGACACATCCCTCGAGGGCCTCGCCGCCAGCATTCGCGAGCACGGCGTGCTCCAGCCGATCCTGGTCACCGAGACGATCGATGGCTACCAGCTGGTGGCAGGCGAGCGCCGCGTCCGGGCCTCCCGGCTCGCCGGGCTCGAACGGATCCCGGCACTTGTTCGGCAGCTGGCAGGGCGACAGCAGCTCGAGCTCGCCCTCGTCGAGAACCTGCAGCGAGAGGACCTCGACCCGATCGAGGCCGCGCGCGGCTACCGGCAGCTCATCGACGAATTCGCGTTCACGCAGGAGGACCTCGCGACCCGCGTGGGACGCGCTCGATCGACGGTCGCCAACACCCTCCGCCTGCTCGACCTGCATCAGGCCGTCCAGGACGCCGTGGCAGACCGGCGGATCACCGAGGGTCACGCGCGGGCGCTCGGGGGCCTCGACACCGCGGGCCAGGCGCGCGTCCTCGACACCGTCATCGGGGAGGACCTCTCGGTTCGCCAGACCGAGGAGCTTGTCCGACGATTGCGGGAACCGCGCGAACCGCGCGAGGCGTCCGTCCCGGCCGCCGCCCCCGACCCCGACGTCGAGCGCGTCGAGGAGGACCTCCGCCAATCGCTGGGCACGAAGGTCCGGCTCACGCGGACCCGGCGCGGGGGCCGGATCGTGATCGAGTTCTACGGCGACGATGAGCTCGCGCGGATCTACCAGCGGCTGGTCGGAGGAAGCGCGTGACGGAAGCTCGCACTCGAACGACGCCGCGGGCGGCGGTCGACGCACCGGTCAACGGCGCCGGCCGAAAAGGCACGAAGGCCGCGAAGCCGGGCTCCGACTACACCGCCGCAAGCATCCAGGTCCTTGAGGGCCTGGAGGCCGTTCGGCGACGCCCGGGGATGTACATCGGCTCGACGGACATCCGGGGCCTACACCACCTGGTCTGGGAGATCGTCGACAACTCGATCGACGAGGCGATGGCCGGCTACGCGCGCACGATCCGCGTCACGATCGCGAAGGACGGCACGGTCGAGGTCATCGACGACGGCCGCGGCGTGCCGGTCGGCAAGCATTCGACCGGCAAGGATGCCCTCGAGGTCGTGCACACCGTGCTGCATGCGGGCGGCAAGTTCGGTGGCGGCGGCTACAAGGTGTCGGGCGGCCTCCACGGCGTCGGCGTGAGCGTTGTCAACGCACTGAGCGAGTGGCTGCGGGTCGAGACGGCGCGCGACGGCAGCATCTGGGCGCAGGAATACGTTCGTGGCAAGCCCACCGGACCGGTCACGAAGGTCGGCCCGCAGGGCGACCGCAAGGGCACCCGCACCCTCTTCCGAGCCGACCCGGAGATGTTCGAGTCGACCGACTACTCGTTCGAGACGATTGCCCAGCGGATGCGGGAGTCCGCATACCTGACGAAGGGCGTCTGGATCACGCTCGTCGACGAGCGTGAGGACCGCGAGAAGTCGTTCCACTTCGAGGGCGGGCTCCAGTCGTTCGTCCGGCACCTGAACCGAAACAAGGAGGCGCTCCACGATCGGCCGATCTACGTCGATCGGCGCGAGGGCTCGACCATGGTCGAGGTCGCCCTCCAGTACAACGACACCTATGCGGAGAACGTCCTCGCGTTCGCGAACAACATCAACACGGTCGATGGCGGCACTCACGTCACCGGTTTCCGGGCGGCGCTCACCAGCTCCCTCAACGACTGGGCCCGCAAGGCCGGCGTTCTCAAGGGGTCCGACGGCAACCTGTCCGGCGACGACGTCCGGGAGGGCCTCACCGCGGTCATCAGCGTCAAGCTGACCGACCCGCAGTTCGAAGGCCAAACGAAGGCGAAGCTCGGCAACGCGGAGGTCAAGGGCCAGGTCCAGACCGCCGTCACCGAAGCCCTGACGCAGTACCTCGAGGAAAACCCCGGCGACGGCCGAAAGATCATCGACAAGTGCCTGACCGCGTCGCGCGCCCGGGAGGCCGCCCGCAAGGCCCGTGACCTCGTCCTCCGGAAGGGCGCCCTCGATGGACTATCGCTGCCGGGCAAGCTGGCCGACTGCCAGGAGCGCGATCCCGAGCGAAGCGAGATCTATATCGTCGAGGGCGATTCGGCGGGAGGCTCGGCCAAGGCAGGGCGCGATCGACGCTTCCAGGCCATCCTGCCGATGTTCGGGAAGATGCTGAACGTCGAGAAGGCCCGCCTCGACAAGGTGCTCTCGAGCGAGAAGATCCGGCCGCTGATCATCGCGCTGGGAGCCGGGATCGAGGGGATCGACGATAGCTTCGATATCACGAAGCTCCGATACCACCGGATCATCCTGATGAGCGACGCGGACGTGGACGGCGCCCACATCCGGACGCTGCTGCTCACGTTCTTCTATCGACATATGCCGAAGCTGGTCGAGGCCGGCTACCTCTACATCGCCCAACCGCCGCTCTACCGCGTCTCGACCGGCAAGGTCACGAAATATGCCCAGACCGAGAAGGATCGCGATCGGATCATCAAGGAGTTCAACACCAAGAACCTGTCGGTGCAGCGGTTCAAGGGTCTGGGCGAGATGAATGCCGACCAGCTCTGGGAGACCACGATGAACCCGGAGACTCGGACCCTGCTCCGGGTCGATTCTGAGAACGCGGCCCAGGCGGACGAGATCTTCACGAAGCTGATGGGCGAGAACGTCGAGCCGCGCAAGGAGTTCATCAAGGCCGAGGCGCGCAAGGTGCAGAACCTTGACGTCTGAGCTGGCAGCGGCGGCGCCGCGGCTGCGGGATCAGGACGGTGCGTTCGACTTCGAGCCGCACCGCTGCTTCGCATGTGGGGAGCTCAACGAGCACGGCCTCCACCTCGAGCTGCACGCGGACCCCGAGAGCGCCTGGCTCGAAACGACCCTCGCCAACGAGTACCAGGGCTGGGATGCGGTCGCCCACGGTGGCATCGTCTGCACGATCCTCGACGAGGTGATGGCCTGGTCCGTGATCGGTCGCGGGACGTGGGGCGTCACCGCCCGGCTGAACGTCGCGTTCCGCAAGCCGATCCGAACCGGCCACGCGATCCGGGCCGAAGGCTGGGTCATCGAGATGCATCGACGGGCGAGTCGGACCGGCGGTCGCGTGCTGGACGCCGACACGGGCGAGGTCATGGCGACCGCCGAGGGCACCTTCATCGCCCTGCCCGAGTCCGAGCTTGAACGGCTCAAGGCGCGGTACGGGATGCGCCGCCTCGCTGGTGGTGGCGCCGGATGACCACAGCGACCACTCAGGCGATGGCCGAACCGAAGCACGCATCGGCGTGGGCCGGACGGCCCGCCGCCGATCATGGCGCCCAGACGATCGCGGCACGGGAGGGGCGCGCGGCCGTCCTCGGCACGGCCCTCGCCGAGCAGCTGTCGGATCCGGCCGCGTTCGCCGCGGGTCTCGCCGCCGCATTCCGCGAGCTCGCCGATCCCGAGTACCGCGCCGGCCAGGCGTTCGTGGCACCAGGCATCGGGGAGACGCACGGCGTTCGGTCGCCGCTGCAGGTCGCCGTACGTCGCGCTTTCGAGAAGGCCACCCGCCGGGCATCGCCCGCGGAGCTGCTGCCGGTCGCCGACCGCCTCCTGCGAGAACCCGAGCGCGAGGCCCGCTGGTTCGCGATCACCACGCTACAGCGGACCCTCCGGACCGAGCCCGAGCGGACCTGGCAGCTGCTCCGGCGCGCCGCCCGGGATGCTGACGAATGGATCACGGTCGACACGCTCGCCCACCCGTACGGCAAGGGCATCGTCGCCGAGCCGTATCGCTGGGCCGAGCTCGAGCAGCTCACCGTGTCGCCCTCACGCTGGGAGCGACGCCTCGTGGGCTCCACGATCGCGACGATGCCGTATGCAGATCGACGCCTCGGCCGGGCGCCGGACGTCACGGCGCACGCGCTGCCGATTCTGGCGAGCCTGATCGGCGACGCCGATCCCGACGTCCAGAAAGCGCTGTCGTGGGCATATCGTTCGATGACGGTCGTTGATCTCACCGAGACGACTGCGGCCCTCGAGACGGAAGCGAGAATCGCCGCGGACCGCGACGACGGGCACCGGGCGTGGGTCATCCGCGACAGCCTGACGAAGCTCGATCCGGCCGACGCGGACCGCATCCGGTCCCGGTTGTCGGGCATTCGGCAGCGGACGGGTGCGCCGTCGACGTCGATGGCCGCCGGCCTGGCCGAGCAGTTCGCGGCCATGGGCCTGGGCCGCCGGATGCCCGAGCCACCGCTGACATGACCAAGAGCCGCGCGTGATCGACAACCCCGGGGACATCCGCAACGTGCGCATCGAGGACGAGATGAAGGTCTCGTACCTCGACTACGCGATGAGCGTCATCGTGTCGCGCGCCCTCCCGGACGTCCGCGACGGCCTGAAGCCGGTCCATCGCCGGATCCTGTACACGATGGGCGAGATGGGGCTCTCGGCCACGAGCTCCTATCGCAAGTGCGCCGCGATCGTCGGCGAGGTGATGGGCAAGTACCACCCGCATGGCGACGTGGCCCTGTACGACGCCCTGGTGCGACTCGCCCAGGACTTCTCGCTGCGCTACCCGCTCGTCGACGGCCAGGGCAACTTCGGCTCGGTGGATGGCGATGCGGCCGCCGCGATGCGCTACACGGAGGCCCGCCTCACGGCGATGGCCACCGAGATGCTCGCCGACATCGACAAGGAGACCGTCGACTACGAGGACAACTACGACGGCACCCAGCAGCAGCCAACCGTGCTGCCTTCGAAGCTGCCGAACCTGCTCATCAACGGCTCGTCCGGGATCGCCGTCGGCATGGCGACGAACATCCCGCCGCACCATCTCGGCGAGATCGTCGACGCCACGATCGCCCTGATCGACGACCCGGACATCACCACCGACGACCTGTGCGTCCACGTCACCGGGCCGGACTTCCCGACAGGGGGGACGATCTTCCGGTTCGAGCGCCAGCGCAACACGATCAGCGGCGATTGGGAGACCATCGACGCGATCCGCCAGATGTACGCGCATGGCCGCGGCCGCGTCGTCATGCGCGCCAAGGTCGCCTTCGAGGAGGTGAAGGGCGACCGAATCGCGATCATCGTCAACGAGCTGCCGTATCAGGTGAACAAGTCCGCCCTGCTCGAGAAGATCGCCGACCTGGTCAAGGACAAGAAGATCGACGGCATCGCCGATCTCCGCGACGAGTCCGATCGCGACGGCATGCGCATGTACATCGAGATCAAGCGCGATGCCAACCCCCACAAGGTGCTGAACAACCTGTTCAAGCACACCGCGCTCCAGCAGACGTTCAACATGAACATGCTGGCGCTCGTCGACGGCCAGCCCCAGACATTGCCGCTCAAGTCGGTGCTCCATTACCACGTCGAGCATCGACGCGAGATCGTCCGTCGCCGGACCGAGTTCGACCTCGGAAAGGCGCGAGCGCGCGCCCACATCCTCGAGGGGCTCAAGAAGGCGCTCGACAACCTCGACGCGGTCATCTCGACGATCCGGGAATCGGCCGACGCCGAGGTCGCGAAGTCGAACCTCATGTCCCGGTTCGACCTGTCCGAGCTCCAGGCCCAGGCGATCCTCGACATGCGGCTCGCCCGCCTCGCCGCCCTCGAGCGCAAGAAGATCGAGGACGAGTACCTCGCGGTCATCCAGGAGATTGCCGAGCTCGAGGACATCCTCGCGAATCCCGCCCGCGTACTCGCGATCATCAAGGACGAGCTGCGCGAGCTGAAGCGGAAGTACGCCGGCGAGCGGCGGACGCGGGTCGAGGACGGCGAGTCGCGCGAGCTGACCGACGAGGACCTGATCGCCGACGAGGACGTCGTCATCACGATCAGCGGTCGGGGCTACATCAAGCGCCAGCCGGTCGCGACGTACCGGCGCCAGGCGCGCGGCGGCAAGGGGATCATCGGCCACGTCACTCGCGAGGAGGACGCGGTCGAGCACCTGCTCGTCGCCAACACCCACGACTGGGCGCTGTTCTTCACCAACCGCGGCCGCGTCTTCTCGGCGAAGGTCCACGCGATCCCCGACGCGTCGCGGCAGGCCAAGGGCCTCCCGATCATCAACATGCCGGGTGTCCAGGTCGAGGCGGGCGAGGTCCCGATGGCCACGATCACGCTGCCGGAGTTCGCCGCGGGCTCGTACCTCGTCCTCGCGACGCGACGCGGCATCATCAAGAAGACCCCGCTGGAGCAGTTCGAGCGGGTGCGCTCCACCGGCATCCGGGCGATCACGCTCGACGAGAAGGACGAGCTCGCCTGGGTCGACGTGTCATCCGGCGAGGACGACGTGATCATCGCGACCGCGCAGGGCATGATCGCCCGCTTCTCGGAGGGCGAGGTCCGCGCGATGGGTCGCGACGCGGGCGGCGTGATCGGGATCCGGCTCCTGAAGAAGGCGGGCGACGAGGTCGTCGCGATGAGCGTGGTCCAGCCCGGCGCGGACCTGCTCGTGCTGTCCGAGACCGGCTACGGCAAGCGCGTGCCGATCGAGGAGTTCCGGGTCAAGCATCGCGGCGGCCAGGGCGTGCGCCTGATCTCGCTCGAGGGGCGCAAGACCGGCGTCGTCGCGGCGGTCCAGCAGGTCACCGAGCTCGACGAGGAGCTCGTGTTGATCTCGGCCCAGGGCCAGGTCGTGCGAACCGAGCTCGACAGCGTGAATCGGTACTCCCCGAACGCGCGCGGCGTCATCGTGATGCGGCTCAACGAGGGCGATCGCATCGTCGGCATCGCGGCATTCCGGCCGGGGCTGGCAGAAGCGCGCGACACCGACGACAATGGCGGCCCGGATGCGGGGGCACCGCCATCGTGAGCGGCGGCTTCGGTCGGCTGGAGGACTCGCCCGTGTACGCGGACCAGTTCCAGATCTACACCGGGAATGCGAACCGGGACCTGGCCGAGAAGATCTGCCGGTACCTCGGCTCCGAGCTCGGCGACGCCCAGGTCTTCGAGTTCGCGAACGAGAACATCTTCGTGAAGATCATGGAGAACGTCCGCGAGAAGGACGTCTTCATCGTCCAGCCGACGAGCAGCCCCGTGAACAAGTCGATCATGGAGCTCCTGATCATGATCGACGCCTTCAAGCGTGCGAGTGCGGGGCGGATCACCGCGGTGGTGCCGTACTACGCCTACGGGCGGTCGGACAAGAAGGACCAGCCGCGCGTGCCGATCACGGCGCGCCTCGTCGCCGACATGATCTCGGTCGCCGGCGCCGACCGGATGCTGACGATGGACCTCCACCAGGGCCAGATCCAAGGCTTCTTCAACATCCCCGTGGACGAGTTGACCGCCGTCCACATCCTGTCGAACTACTTCAAGCACAAGCACCTCGAGGACCTCGTCGTGGTGACCGACCTCGGGTTCGCCAAGCGCGCCCGCACCTTCGCCGAGCTGCTCGATGCGCCCCTGGCGATCATCGAGAAGCGGCGTGTTGGCAATCTCGACCGGGCCGAGCTGCTCAACGTCATCGGCGAGGTCCGCGGCAAGCGGGCGATCATCGTTGACGACGAGGTCGACACCGCGGGCACGCTCATCGAGACCGTCAACGCGCTCGGGCGCGAGGGCGTGACCGAGATCTACGCCTGCGCCACCCACGGCGTCCTGTCCGGCGCGGCGGGCGACCGGATCAACGAATCGGAGCTGCGGGAGCTCGTCCTGACCGACACGGTGCCGCTGCCGCCGGGCAAGCGCATCGCCAAGATCACGACCCTCTCCATCGCGCCGCTCATCGGCGAGGCGATCAAGCGTATCCATCGCGGCGAGTCGGTCGGCGCACTGTTCTCAAGCGAGGTCGAGTTCACCCAGGAGATGCTCCTGTGGGAGGACGGCATCGCGAAGAAGCTCGACGTGCGGCAACAGCAGGACGACGACGAGGACGATCCCGGCGCGGCCGCGGCGGTACCGGCCGCATGAACACGGAGTGGGAGCGATGAGCCTCCAGCTGCACCGACCCGACGAGCACGGCGTGCTCAAGCCCGAGCCGGGCGCCGCGCCCGACTACCGCGAGCAGCTCCGCTCGCCGCGCTGGGGGCTCGCGCTGCGGAGCGGCAAGCTGCCGGCCCTCCGGAACCCCGAGATGCGCCCGACCCCGACCTTGGTCTCGGTGATGTTCTGGGTCGGGCTGGCCGCGCTGACGTTCGTCCTGCTCGTGCTCGGGTACTGGACGGGGTTCTGGCACTAGTCGCCCGTATACTTCAGCGTCCATGCTTGGATTTCTTTCCCGGTTCGTCGATTCGAACGACCGTGAGCTGAAGCGGATCCAGCCGTTCGTCGACGAGGCCAACGATCTCGAGGCAGAGATCAAGGCCCTCACGGACGAGCAGATCCGCGAGCGGTTCACGGCGATCCGCGATGAGTTCCGCGAGACCGTGCTCCCGGAGGAGCCGTCCGACGACGAGCTCCACCATCCCGACCTCGAGCGCCGCCGCGAGCTCGCGAAGACGCGCCGCAAGCGCGACAACCAGGCAATCCAGGACGCCCTCGACGACGTCCTTCCGGACGTGTTCGCGATGACCCGCGAGGCGATGCAGCGGACGCTCGGGATGCGCCATTTCGACGAGCAGCTCATCGGCGCGGTCGTGCTCCACCAGGGCAAGATCGCCGAGATGCGGACCGGCGAGGGCAAGACCCTCGTCGCGCCGATGGCCGCGATCCTGAACGCGATCGCCGGCAAAGGCGTCCACGTCGTCACCGTCAACGA
>DHWF01000016.1:6372-8388 GCA_002413045.1 Chloroflexi bacterium UBA5189 | reverse complement strand
ACAACATGTGCATGCAGCTCGTCCAGAAGCCGGACCTGTACGACGTCATGGTCCTGCCGAACCTGTACGGCGACATCGTCAGCGACCTGTGCGCGGGGCTCGTCGGCGGCCTCGGCGTCGCGCCGGGGGCGAACATCGGCGAGGACGGTGCGGTGTTCGAGCCGGTCCACGGCTCGGCGCCCAAGTACGCCGGCCTGAACAAGGCCAACCCGACCGCGCTGATCCTGTCCGGCGCGCTGATGCTCCGCTATCTGGGCTACCCGGACATGGGTGAGCGGGTCGAGGAAGCGGTCCGATCCGTGATCGCCGAGGGCCGCACGACCACCGCCGACCTCGGCGGCAGTGCGGGCACCAGCGAGTTCGCCGACGCCGTCATCGAACGGATCGGGACGGGTTCGGCAACCGCGAGCACGCCCGCATGACCGTCCAGGGGGCCGTCCTTCGGGCGCTTCGCAAGCCCCGCGGCACGGCGCCACAGGGCTTCGGCAAGACGAATCGGCGCGACCGGTGGGCGATCTACCCGATCGTTCAGGGCCTCGTGTTCACCATCTGCGCCGGCTATCTCACGTTCAGCGGCATCTTCTGGGGCCCGCTGTTCGGGCCGCAGGTCGTCGAGTCCCAGGGCTACCTGTCGCCGCTGTTCTCGCCGCTGATCCTGTTCAAGGACATGCCCTGGTGGCTCAGCCCGGGCCTCCTCATCCTGTGGATCCCGATCGGCTTCCGGGCCACCTGCTACTACTACCGGAAGGCGTACTACCGGTTCTACTTCGCCGATCCGCCGGGCTGCGCGGTCGGCGAACCGACGGTCCACCGCCGGTTCAAGCTCGAGAACGCGTTCCCGTTCATCCTCCAGAACCTCCATCGGTACATGCTGTACCTGGCGTTCATCCCGCTGTTCTTCCTGTGGATCGACGTCATCAAGGCGTTCGCCGACTGGGACGCGGCAGGCGTGGCCCATCCGCGGATCGGGTTCGGCGCCGTCCTGTTCCTGGTCAACACGACCCTCCTCACCGGCTACTCGCTGTCGTGCCACTCGCTGCGCCACCTCGTGGGCGGCCGGATCGACTGCTTCTCGTGCACGCGGGCCCGCCGCGTCCGGCACACGCTCTGGGAGCGCCTCACCGACCTCAATCGCAACCACATGTGGTGGGCCTGGACGAGCCTGATCACCGTCACCCTCGCCGACGTCTACGTCCGCCTGCTCGGGGCCGGCCTGACCGACCCGGCCATCCGCTTCTAGCGTCGCGCGGCTCGTCAGATGACGTTGCTCCCGGAGGGCTCGGACCAGGTCGAGACGCACCCGGTCGACGTGCTCGTCGTCGGCGCCGGGGGAGCAGGGCTCCGGGCGGCCATCGAGGCGCAGGCGGCCGGCGCCAAGGTCGGGCTCGTGTGCAAGTCGCTCCTGGGCAAGGCCCACACGGTGATGGCCGAGGGCGGCGTCGCGGCGGCGCTCGGCCACGTGGCGCCGGAGGACAGCTGGCAGATCCACTTCCGGGACACGATGGTCGGCGGCAAGCTGCTCAACAACCCGCGGATGGCCGAGCTGCACGCCAAGGAGGCGCCGGACCGGGTCCGCGAGCTCGAGGCGTGGGGCGCGGTCTTCGATCGAACGACCGACGGCCGGATCCTCCAGCGGCCGTTCGGCGGCCACACGCACCCACGGCTCGCCCACGTGGGCGACCGGACCGGCCTCGAGATGATCCGGACCCTCCAGGACCGCGCCGTGTCGTCGGGTATCGACGTGTTCATGGAATGCACGATCACCCGCCTGATCAGCGGGCCGAGCGGTGTCGTCGGCGCCGTCGGCTACTGGCGCACGACCGGCAAGCTCGTCGTCTTCCCGGCCAAGGCGGTGGTTCTCGCGACCGGCGGAATCGGCAAGGCGTACACGGTCACCTCGAACTCGTGGGAATACAGCGGCGACGGCCACGCGCTGGCGTACGCCGCCGGCGCCGATCTGATCGACATGGAGTTCGTCCAGTTCCACCCGACCGGGATGGTCTGGCCGCCCGGCGT
>DHWF01000016.1:343-6174 GCA_002413045.1 Chloroflexi bacterium UBA5189 | reverse complement strand
GGTTCATGTGGAAGTACCTGCCCGAGGATCGCCGGGGCGAGTACGCGGCCACCGACGACGAGGCCAAGCGCTGGGTCGATTCGGCGTCGCGCGGCCAGACGAGCGACGCACGCCGCCCGCCGGAGCTGTCCACTCGCGACAACGTCTCGCGCGCGATCTACACCGAGGTTCGCGAGGGCCGCGGGACGCCCCACGGCGGCGTCTTCCTCGACATCAGCTACCTGCCCGCGGAGCACGTCCGACGCAAGCTGCCCTCGATGTACGACCAGTTCAAGGAGCTCGCCGACGTCGACATCACCAAGGGCCCGATGGAGGTCGGCCCGACGACGCACTACGTGATGGGCGGCGTCCGGGTCGACGCCGAGACGGGCGCATCGACCGTTCCCGGGCTGTTCGCGGCTGGGGAGGTGGCCGGCGGGATGCACGGTGCGAACCGGCTCGGCGGCAACTCGCTGTCGGACCTGCTGGTGTTCGGAGCCCGGACCGGTGCCGGCGCGGCGGCCCACGCCGCGAAGCACGCCGCCCAGTCGTACGTGGATCCGGTCCAGGTGGCCGACGCGGCGCGCGAGCTCGCGGCACCGCTCGAGCGCGAAACGGGCGAGGACCCGTACGCCCTCCAGCGCGATCTCCAGGAGGTGATGCAGCGGCTCGTCGGGATCTACCGTGTCGAGGCGGACCTGAACGAGGCGATCGACGAGATCGGCAAGATCCGGGCCCGACTGCCCCGGCTCGCCGTCCGCGGCGGCCGTGTCTACAACCCTGGCTGGAACCTCGCCTTCGAGGTGCGCAACCTGCTGATCGTGTCCGAGGGGATCACCCGCAGCGCGCTCCAGCGCACGGAGAGCCGCGGCGCCCACAGCCGGCTCGACTTCCCCGAGACCGACCAGAAAGGCTGGGGCGGGCGGAACGGCGTCGTCCGCCGCCGCGAGGACGGCTCGATGGACGTGACCACGACCAAGCTGCCGACGATGCCCGACGAGCTCGGCTCGCTCCTGGGCGGCGGCGCACACTGATGCCGATGATCGGGAGCGATCGATGAGCCAGGTGCACCTCAAGGTCTTCCGCGGCGAGCCGGGCGAAGCCCCTCGGTACGACGAGTTCGACGTCCCCGTCGAGGAGGGGATGGTCGTCCTCGATGCCCTCCACTGGATCCAGGGCAACGCGGCGCCCGATCTCGCTGTCCGCTGGAACTGCAAGGCCGCGAAGTGCGGCTCGTGCAGCGGCGAGGTCAACGGCCGGCCGCGGCTGATGTGCAAGACGCGCCTGTCCGACTTCGCCCCCGGCGAGCCGATTACCGTCGAGCCGATGCGGGCGTTCCCGCTCGTGCGTGACCTCGTCAGCGATGTCTCGTGGAACTACGAGGTCAACAAGTCGATCCAGGCGTTCACGCCGCCGGCGAACAAGCCCCAGTCCGAATGGCGCTGGCAGCAGGAGGACATCGAGCGGGTCCAGGAATACCGGAAGTGCATCGAGTGCTTCCTGTGCCAGGACGTCTGCCACGTCCTGCGCAACCACGAGACCGACACGCCGTTCATGGGCCCGCGCTTCCTGGTCCGCACGGCCGGCCTCGAGATGCACCCGATCGACGCGGCAGATCGCCGGGGCTACCTGAAGGATGTCGGCGGCATCGGCTACTGCAACATCACGAAGTGCTGCACCGAAGTCTGCCCGGAGCACATCAAGATCACCGACAACGCCATCATCCCGCTCAAGGAGCGCGTCGCGGACGAGTTCTACGACCCGATCCAGTGGGCCTGGCGCAAGCTCCGCGGGAAGCCCGCGGCCGGCGCTGCGGGCACGCCGCTGCCGATGCTCGCCGGCGCCTCGATGTCAGCGCAGCCCATGTCGCCACCGGAGCCCGCGCTCCCCGCGCCGCCTGCCCGGACGGCGCCCGAAGTCAAGCGGCCGCGGCGGCGCTCGGACGCCGGCGACGAGACGGCCTCGGAAGGCTGACCCGGCAGGGGTGCACGAGCCGCCGCTGACGCTGGGCTTCGAGGACGAGCCCGAACCCGACGAGCCGGCCGGCCGTCCCGCGCGCGCCACTGGGCCTACGGCAGCGAAACCCGCGTTGACCGCCGCGACGTCGACCCGTGGCTTCGTCGTCCGCACCGACGGCGCCGCGCGCGGCAACCCCGGCCCGGCCTCGGCCGGCGCCGTACTGCTTTCCCTGGCGCGCCCCGACGCACGCAACCCCCGTGCCGTCCCGGACGCGTCGATCTCGGACTACCTCGGCATCCAGACGAACAACGTCGCGGAGTACACGGCGGTCGTTCGCGCGGTGGGGCTGGCGATCGAGCTCGGCGCGCGCCGCCTCGAGCTGCTTCTGGACTCCAAGCTCATCGTCGAGCAGATCAGCGGCCGCTGGCGCGTGAAGGACGCGAAGCTCCGCGTCCTGTGGGCCGATGTCCTCAAGCAGCTCCGGACGCTGCCCGACGGCTGGACCGCGGCGCACGTGCCGCGCGCCCAGAACTCCCTCGCCGACGCGATGTGCAACGAGGCCATCGACCGCGTGATGGCCGGCGGCCCCGAGTCGGTCGTGCGGCGGCCGGGATGAGCGAGGCCGTCCGGTAGACTTGCCCGGTCAGCGAGGCGGCCGGATGGCCGCGCGTCGAGCGGGGCAACCCGAGCGGCGTGAGGAAAGTCCGAGCTCCCCAGCGCAGGGTAGTGGGTAACGCCCACCCGCCGCGAGGCGAGGACGAGCGCCACAGTGACGATGCCGGCGAAAGCCGGAGTGAAACGCGGCAAGCTCTACCCGGAGCAAGGCCAAATAGGAGGGCGACGCCCGGTTCGCCGGGCAGACGTGCGCTGCACAGCCCTCGGGTCGGCCGCATGAGCCGTCGGGCGACCGACGGCCGAGATGGATGGCCATCGCCGCACCGATTCGGTACGGCACAGAACTCGGCTTACAGGCCGCCTCGCTGACAAATATTTGCGGTTCCGCGGGACGAATGCGCTGGTACGCTGCGCGTCTCACGTCCCGGTTCTCGCGAGGAGTGCCCCCGGATGATCAACTACTCGGCCCTGGAGCTGCTGCATCGTCACGACGACGGCACTGCGGCACGGATGACGGAGCACAACCTCGAGGAGCACGATCCCGAGCGGGAGATGCTGCGCGGGATCCGCCGCGGCGCCCGGCTCTTCCGTTGCGACGTGTGCGCGGACGAGGTCATCCTGCAGCCGGGGCCGGAGACGACCGAGGAAGGTTCGGCCTAGTCCTCGTCCGGTCGGAAGATGTGCGCGGCCGTGCAGGCGTTGCACACAGGCGTCGCGGCATCGAGGTCGCCGAGCGGGATCGCCAGCTTGCGGTCCGGGAACAGGCACTCGACGTCGTAGCGGCGCTCGCCGCGCGGCTCGACCCTGATGAGCCGTCGGAACGTGCAGCGCTTGATCCGGTGCGGCGCAAGGTGCGACGGATCCGGCAGCATCACGGTGTCCACGGGGAGCGGCAGGGCCATCAGCAGGTTGGGCGCCTCGGTCGCACGGTCGCTCATCGGCACGGCACCGACGAGAATCGCGGGCAGCCTAGCACCGGGCTTCGCGGCGCGACCACCCTGAAAAGGTACTAGAGTCCGCGACCAGCCAACGACGGGAGGAGGGGAGTGGACGGCTCGAGGCCCGCGCCTGGTCGCCGCACCCTGACGCCGGCCGTGCTCGCGTCGGCCCTGTTCGCGGCGTGCTGCGCGGTCGGGGCGATCACGTTCGTGGCGGCTCGCGGCGGCCTGCAGATGCCGGTCGCGCCGACGGCACCGGCGGTTGCGCTCGCCAGCCCCGCCGCAAGCGTGACGGCGGTGCCCACGACGAGCCCGACGACCGGGACCACGGCCCTGCCAACTGCGGGAGCGACCAGCGAACCGAGCCTGGCTCCGAGCGCGGCGCCTCCGTCGTTCGCGCCATCCCAGGGGGCGCCGACGCTCGACCCATCGGATCCGCTGCTGCGGCTGCCCGCCTGCCCGGACCTGCCGGGCTGCTTCGAGTACACGATCCAGCGGGCCGATTCGCTCTCTGGGGTCGCGAGCCGCTACCAGATCCCGGTATCGACGGTGCTTGCGCTCAACCCGGAGCTCGTGGATCCGAGCGTCATCGTCGTCGGCCACATCCTGTACCTGGGCCGCGACCCGTTCGTCCGGCTGCCGGTCTGCGTCGACCAGCCGAATTGCTCGCTCTACCGCGTGCAGCCCGGCGACCGACTGTCCACGATCGCGGGCCGGTACGGGATCACCCTCGATGCCATCCTTGCCGAGAACCCCGAGATCACCGACCCGAACCTGATCTCCACCGGTCAGGTCATCCGGCTTCCGCACCCGGCGACGTAACCCGACTCGCCGGGAGGTGCAGCGCTCCGAGGTCGCTGCCGGCGGCTCGGGCTGGCGGCCAGCGGCGGCGCCGCGGCTGCTCCGCGCCCGAGGTTCGAAATTGGGGATTGACGACGACCCGCCGCGCCCTAGAATGCCGAGCAAGTGGTGAGAAGTGGGGAATAGTGGGGATCCACCGCGAGACCCAGGGTTCCCAGCCCCCTCTGCCGCCAGCGGGCATCTGGACGGGCACTCCGGAATCCCGCGACACCGATGACGAGCCCGCGGACCCCGCGGGCTCGTCGAACTCTCGGCAATTGGGGTGCGGTGGGTGTTCACCGGCGAGTACCGACACACGGTGGACGACAAGGGGCGGCTCGCCATCCCGGCGCGCTTTCGCAGCCAGCTCGATGGCGGCGCGGTGCTGTCTCGCTGGATCGATGGCTGCCTGGCCATTCACACGAAGGCCGGCTGGGACGCCCTCGCCGCGAAGGTCGCCAGCGTCCCGCTGACTGATCCGGCCGGCCGTCTGTTCGAGCGCCAGATCTTCGCGGGCGCGCTCGAGGCCGACATGGACAAGCAGGGCCGGGTCCTCGTGCCCGCCTACCTGCGCGACGAGATGGGCATCGCCACGGACGCGCTCGTGATCGGCGTCCGCGACCACGGTGAGATCTGGGCACCCGATCGGTGGCAGGTCTACCGCCGCGCGATGGACGACCCGGCCACGTTCGCCGACGCGATCCGCGGCCTCGGGATCTAGCACGCCATGACCACCGGTACCGCGACCGTGCACGTCCCGGTGATGGCCGACGAGGTCGTCGAGATGCTCGCGCCGGTGGCGGGGAGCCGGCACGTCGACGCGACCCTGGGCGGCGGGGGTCACGCCGAGCGAATCCTGACCGCCAGCGAGCCTGATGGCCGCCTCCTCGGTCTCGACGCCGAT
Source organism: Chloroflexi bacterium UBA5189 (assembly GCA_002413045.1). Lineage (GTDB taxonomy): Bacteria > Chloroflexota > Limnocylindria > Limnocylindrales > CSP1-4 > UBA5189. The sequence continues at coordinate 939 of DHWF01000016.1, read as the reverse complement.
GGGGCGGCCATCGCCAGAGTTCGCGAGCGGCTGGGCAAGCGCTTCGGCGACCGGCTCCGGCTTCGCCAGGCGAACTTCCGCTACCTCGCCACGGTCGCGCCCGACGAGGGCTTCGCCAGCGTCGACGGCTGCCTGTTCGACCTCGGCCTGTCCAGCTTCCAGCTCGCCGACACGGAGCGCGGCTTCGGCTTCCGAACCGAGGGCGACCTCGACATGCGCTTCGATACCGGCCGCGGCGTCCCGGCGTCGGAGCTCATCGCGACGCTCGACATCGCCGAGCTGACCGCGCTGTTCCGGCGCTACGGCGAGGAGCCCTTCTCCGGTCGCATCGCGCGCGCCATCGTCGAGACGCGGCGCGCCACCCCGATCCGCACCGCCGACGCGCTCGCCGCGCTCGTCGCGCGGGTCACGCCATCGCGCGCGCCCGGTCGCCGCCGCGTCCACCCCGCGACCCGCGTGTTCCAGGCCCTGCGCATCGCGGTGAACGAGGAGCTCGACGCGCTCGAAGCGGGGCTCGCCGCAGCCCTCGACCTGCTGCGGCCCGGCGGCCGTCTCGTCGTCCTGAGCTACCACTCGCTCGAGGACCGGATCGTCAA
>DHWF01000016.1:0-214 GCA_002413045.1 Chloroflexi bacterium UBA5189 | reverse complement strand
GACCGGATCGTCAAGCGCTTCCTGCAGGCGGAGCGGCGCGGCTGCATCTGCCCGCCGGAGGCCCCGGTCTGCGTGTGCGGCCACGAGCCCCGGCTGCGCCTGCTGTCGCCGAAGGGCCTGGTCCCGACTGCCGCCGAGCTCACCGCGAATCCGCGGGCACGCAGCGCCCGATTGCGTGCCGCCGAACGGATCGCCGCCTAGTCGCCCAACCGGA
>DHWF01000011.1 GCA_002413045.1 Chloroflexi bacterium UBA5189 | reverse complement strand
AGGAGATCGCCAAGTTCCGCGCCTCGCGCCGGATCTGGCACAAGCTGATGACCGAGCGCTACCACGCGGAGAACGAGCGCTCGACCTGGATGCGCTTCCACACCCAGACCGCGGGCGTCTCGCTGACGCCGCAGCAGCCGCTCAACAACCTCACCCGCGTCGCGATCCAGGCCCTCGCCGCGGTCCTCGGCGGCACGCAGTCGCTCCACACCGACGCGTACGACGAGGCGCTCGCGGTGCCCACCGCGGAGGCGGCCCTGCTCGCGCTTCGCCAGCAGCAGGTGATCGCGGAGGAGACCGGCGTCACCGGCACCATCGATCCGCTCGGCGGCTCGTGGTTCGTCGAGTCGCTCACGGACGAGGTCGAGCGGCAGGTGTGGGTCTACCTCGACGAGATCGATCGCCGCGGAGGCATGGTGCCGGCCGTCATCGACGGCTACCCGCAGCGTGAGATCGCCGAGGCGGCCTACCGCTTCCAGCGCGAGTTCGACCTGCGCGAGCGGCGGATCGTGGGCGTGAATGCCTACGTGGACGTGCGCGAGGTGACCACCGTGCCGGTGCTCAGCGTGCCGGCCGGGTCCCTCGAGGCCCACATGGCGCGCCTCGAGCGGACGCGTCGGGAGCGCGACGGTGGTGAGGTGGAGAGCGCGCTGCGTGGGTTGCGGGAAGCGGCCGCTCGACCGGGCTCGTCGGACTCGAACCTGATGCCGCACTTCATCCGGGCCGCCGCGGCGTACGCGACGCTCGGCGAGATGTGCGGCGTCCTGCGGACGGTCTTCGGCGAATATCGCGAGCCCGTCGGGGTCTGATCCGTCGGCGCGCGCCGCCGGGCTACCATCGCCGCGATGTACCTGAATGCCCTGGAATTCCTCGAGGAAGAGCGCGAGGCGTGGCGCCCGTTCGAGGCGCTCGACGCGCTCTCCGACGAGCAGCTCGAGCGACCGATCGATGCCGCGCACGACTGGTCCGGCCGCGACCTGATCGCCCACGTCGTCGCCTGGGTCGAGTACGGCATCAACGTCGCCAAGGAGCTGGCGGTGAACGAGTCGAGCCCGACCAAACAGCGCGCAGACCGCGACTGGGACGAGATCGGCGGCGACGTCATCAACGCCGAGATCGAGGCGACGTGGCGGGCGCTGCCGATTGCCGAGGTCCGCCGACGCTTCCGCGAGTGGCCGGGCGAGCTGCGCGGCTACCTCACCGTCGTCCCCGAGACGCGCTGGGTCAAGCACACCGACAACCTGAACTTCTTCCTCAGCGAGACGATCGAGCACTACGCCGAGCACATGGCCGACCTCGAGGCGATCCTCGTCGGCGCCTCGTGACCTCGGTGTCTCGGCGCCGCACCGGGCACCGCCACTCGTGATTCCGTCCGTCGCCCGGCTCGTGTCGGAGCTCGCGTCCGACCTGGCGGATGCTCACTCGACGACCGAGGGCGCCTCGACGACCTTGTCCCGTGCGGGGCGGGTGTTCGGGGTGCTCGGCCCCGACGGCATCGAGCTGCGCCTCGAGCCCGCAATCGCCGCTGCGGCCGCGCGCACGCCCGACGCCGCTCCATCTCCGCGCGGCGCCGACTGGGTCCGCTTCAACCCGCGCGAGCTCGACGGCCACGCCGCCGACCGCCTCACCGCCTGGTTCGACCTCGCCTACCGCCGCGCCGCCGGCTGAATGCCGGCTCTCGGGCCGGCTTGCGACCCGCTCTTTTCTTGCCGAACGAACACCCCGGGGTCGTTAGGCAGCGGAAAGCGCCGATTCCGGCCCTGTCTCGGCGAAGTGAGCACAGAATCGTGCTCAACGATGGCGACCCCGGCGCCGGACGGGTACCGGCTCGCTACCTAACGAACCCCGGGTGGTAGTTAGGCAAGTTTCTGCGAACGGCGCCGCGCGGACCTACGGCGATCGCTGCTCGGAATCGAAGAGCCCACCCTTGGGCGGGTGGGCTCTTCGCTCTTGGAGGAGCTTGGGCGTTACGCGGCGTCGCTCGCGGCGGTCGGAGCGGCGGGGTCGGCTGCTGCCGCGGCCGCTGCATCGACTTTGGGGTACGAGGCGAGCTGGAACTGGGCCTCGAGCTGCTCGGCGGGCCGGAACCCGACGACGCCCATCGGCTGCTTGCCGGGCGCGAAGAACGCGATGGTGGGGATGCTCATGATGTTGAAGGCGCGCGAGAGGCCGGGGTTGGCGTCGACGTCGACCTTGACGATGTCGATCGAGCCCTCGTACTTGGCGGCGAGCTTCTCCATCTCGGGAGCGACGAGCTTGCACGGCCCGCACCAGGCGGCCCAGAAGTCGACGACGACGGGCTTGTCGTTCTGGAGGACTTCGACTTCGAAGGTGGCGTCGGTGGCAACTTTGATCGCCATCGGGTGATCCTTTCTCCCGCTCAGCGGGCGATCGACTGGAGAAGCTGGTAGGCCTCGAGGACGCGTGGGTCCGTGAGGCGATAGAACACGGTGCTGCCCTCGCGGCGCGTGGTCACGAGACCCGCGGAGCGGAGGACGGCCAGGTGCTGGCTCATGTTCGGCACCTGGCAGGCGACCCGACCGGCCAGCTCGCTGACCGACAGCTCACCGACGGCGAGCGACTCGAGCACGCACAGGCGCTTCGGATCGGCGAGCGCGCGGCCGACGACGGCCGTCCGTTCGTAGTCCGACTCGCGGCTGGCGGTGAACGCCGGGGAGGCGGGGAGCTCGATTGCCATCGCAGGGAATCATGTCACAACTTGCGCAATTTCGCAAGTTCGACTGGCGACGCGCCGCACCGGAACTCGGCCGAGCAGTCCCGATCGGCGTCCAGGCGACTGTATGCTCCGCCGGATGCTCGATCCGGAGGCCGGGCCACCCGACACGCCAGGCGCCGACCCGGCGCAGCCCGCCGACCCGGCGCCGGTCGCGCCGCCGGCCGTCGCGCCCCCCGCGGTCCCGCCGGTGCCGGCTCCGTATCTCCCGTTCGCCGCATACTCGATCCCGACGCCAGCGCCGCCGGTCCAGACCTGGACGCGGGCGTATGACCTGCCGTCAGCTCGCCGGGTGGTGAGCTCGGGCCTGCAGCTTGCCGTCGACGCGAGCAGGCCCATTCGCCGGGCTTCGATCTACATCGGGCTGCTGGCGCTCGGTGCGTTCGGGCCAACTGTCGTGCTGTTGTTGATCGGAATTGCCAAGCTCCTGAGCGAGCCGGGGATGGTCGACACCTTCACGAACGACCCGAGCAGCCTGTTCGTCAGCCATCCCGAGATCATTGGGCCGGTCCTGCTGATCTACCTGCTCGTGCTCGTCGGCTTCCTCCTCCTGATCGCGATCTCGGTGGATGCACAGGCGATCGCGATCTCGATCCTCGCCGGACGGGCGTCGGATCGGCCTGTCCCGCTGTTCGAGGCCATCACCCGCGCCCGCCAGGTGTTCTGGCGGCTCATGGGTGCCGGTTTCCTCGTGGGTGTCGCGTCGTTCGTGATCCAGCTGATCATCACGCTGCCCTTCCTCCGACCGAATGACTCGAACCAGGGCCTCAGCTTCATCGCGCTGGCCGTCGCGACCCTCGTGCTCTCGCCGTTCGCGTTCGCCGGGACAGGGATCGTGCTCGGCGACGTTGGGGCGATCGAAGCGCTGCAGCGATCGATCGCGCTGTTCCGCGCCCGGAAGCGGATCGCGCTGACGGTCACGATCTTCACCCTCGTGACCTCGGCGATCCAGTCGTTTGCCCTGGGTGCCGGGGTCGACGTTGCGGTGCGAGTCGGCGACGTGATGCACCTCAACCTCGATCTTGGCGGGCTCAGCCTCGTCATGGTCACCGTCATCGTGCTCGCCGTCGTCATGGCCTTTGGCAGCCTCACGTTCACGATCGCCGCGATCGTCGCGGCTCCACAGGTGACCGCGTTCCTGGGGCTGACGTACTACGCGGGTGGCCTGGATCGGGCCAGGAGTGCCGACGGCGTCCGACCCAGGCGATTCCGATGGGTCACCGCCCCGATGGCGCTGGTCATGGTCGGCCTCCTGGTCGTCGCCGGCGTCGGGCTTCCATCGGTGGTCGGGCTCCAGCCAAGCTCGGCGGTCGGGCCCGAGCCGACCGCAGCCAGTCCGCTGCACGTATTCCTTAGCTCGACAGCAGCGGCGTACGCCCAGACCGTCGGCGCGGATGGTCCGTCGACCCTGGTGGAGGACCCAGCAGGCGACGGTGGATCGTCAGCGGGCTCCGGGCCAGACATCCTCGACGCCGAGTACGGACTCCTGCCCGACGTCCCGGATTGGCTGCTGAGCGATGCGTTCGACTGCGCGCTGCCGGATGTCGCCTGCATGATCGGGGGCAGCGACGCCTCCGCCTTTCTCGGCGGCGCGTTCGTGTTCGCCCAGCGGATGTCCGAGCCTCCCGGATCACCAATCGAGGTCGCCCGGGAATGGGGGCCGGTCCTGCTGATCGACGGCGCCGCGCACGGGCCGGCACCGGGACCCGACCAATTCCCAGGGGCGAGCCACGCATTCCTGACCCGCTTCGAAGGCACCTATCGATCGGTGGTGGAGTTCGAGCGATTCAGGAGCGGGACGTTCTACGAGCGACCGACCGACGCACGGTCGAGGTGGATCGGCAGCGAGCTCGTGACCCTCGTTCCGATGGACGAGTTGGCCGAGTGGCCGACAATGTGGGACGCCTACGCGCACCTGTCCCGACCGTCGTCAGATGGGTTCCAGGATTCCCTGCGCCGGACGCCGACTAGCCCGATGCTCCCGTTCGCGGATCCGCCGACGTACGAGTTCTCCGCCGGATCCTGACCCGGATCAGCCCGCGCCGAGCTCGTCCAGGCGGTCGTCATCGATACCGAGGTGGTGCGCCAGCTCGTGGAGGACGGTGCGCCGGACCTCCGCCTCGAGCTCGGCCGGCTCGGGGAAGTCGTCCTCGAGGGGCAGCCGGAAGAGCGTGATCCGGTCTGGCGCGGCGACCCAGTCGGCGCCGTACTCAGTCCGCGGCACGCCTTCGTACAGGCCGTACATCGAATCCCACGGGTCGAGGCCGTTGTCGATGAGCTGCTCGCGGGTCGGCTCGTCCTCGATCAGGATCGCGACCTCACGGAGCGCGTCGCGGTAGGGCGTCGGGATCGTGGCGACCGCTCGATCGACGAGGGCCTCGAAGGTCGCCGCGCGGGCACGGGCCCGAGCGAAGCCACGAGGCGAGCCGCGCGGGCGCTTCGACATGCCGTGATCGTAGCGGGGGCCTGGGCGCGGCCGGTACGATCCACGGGTGAAGGTCGTCCACACCGAGCGGCATCGCGCCCACGATCCGAAGGTCGAGACCTATCTCGGCGTGCCGGTACCGGCAAACGAGGTGCCCGCTCGGGCCGATTCCATCCTCGCCGCGCTGGCCGCCGACGGCGGCTTCGAGGTCGTCCCGCCCACCGACCACGGGACCGCGCCGATCCTTGCCGTCCACGACCCCGGCCTGCTGCGCTTCCTCGAGGCCGCCTGGCCCGAGGTCGAGCGCCAGCGGCTCGATCGCGAGTTCCTCGTCGCCGACACGTACCCGACGCGCTCGATGTTCGCCGGGATGAGTGACGCCTTCGTTGCCGCGCGCCCCGAGCCGGAGGCGATCGGCGGGCGGGTCGGCTGGTGGGGCCTGGACTCGTCGAACCCGCTCGTCGCCGGGAGCTACGACGCGGCTCGTGGCGCCGTGGACGTGGCGCTCACCACGGCGGATCTCGTCATCTCGGGCGAGACGGTGGCGTATGGGCTGTGTCGCCCGCCCGGGCATCATGCAGCGGCCGCGATGGCCGGCGGCTACTGCTTCTTCAACAATGCGGCGGTCGCGGCGCAGTCGATCGTCGAGCGGACGGACGAGCGGGTCGCGATCCTGGATGTCGACGTCCATCACGGCAACGGCACGCAGCAGATCTTCTGGCGCCGCGACGACGTCCGCTACGCCTCGCTCCATTCGGACCCGCGGCGGCTCTATCCGTTCTTCCTCGGGCATGCGGATGAGGTGGGGGAGGGCCCGGGTCTCGGCGCGAACCTCAACCTGCCGCAACCGCTGCGCGCGAACGACGCGACCTACATCGCCTCGCTCGACCGGGCGATCGATTGGATCGCCGATGCCCCCGGCTCGATCGTCGTCGTCTCGCTCGGCTTCGACACGTACGAGCGCGACCCGATCGGCGACCTCGCCCTCACGACCGCGGGTTACCACGAGATGGGCCGCCGCGTCGCCTCCCTCGGCCGCCGCCTCGTGATCCTCCAGGAGGGCGGCTACCACGTCGGCGACCTCGGCACGAACGCTGCTGCCTGGCTCCGCGGCGCGAGCGGTCTGCCACCCGGGCGTACCATCCCCGGGCGATGAGCAGCCTGCCAGAGCACGTTCGCAAGCTCGTGTCCGAGATCGAGACCGAGATCGGCGAGGACCATGGCCTGAACGGCAACGGTGCGACCGGAACCGCCACGGGCACCGATGACGACCGGACTCGCGCGATCGTCGGGACGCCGTCGCTCCACACGCCGAAGGGTCCGGTCGAGGAAGCCGTGCGCGAGATTCTCCTCGAGATCGGCGAGGACCCGGATCGTCAGGGCCTCGTGGGGACGCCCGACCGCGTCCATCGGATGTACGCCGAGCTGACCGCCGGGTACCACGTCGACCCGGATCGACTGATCAACGGCGCCGTGTTCGACGTCGATTATTCCGAGATGGTCGTCGTCAAGGACATCCCGTTCTATTCGCTCTGCGAGCACCACCTGCTGCCGTTCTTCGGGACGGCGTCGGTGGCGTATATCCCGCGCGGGAGGGTGATCGGACTGTCGAAGATCCCGCGCATCGTCGAGATGTACGCGCGCCGGCTCCAGGTCCAGGAGCGGATGACCCAGCAGATCGCGGACTTCCTGAACGAGCGGCTGTCGCCGCAGGGCGTCGGCGTCGTCGTCGAGGCGAACCACCTGTGCGCGATCATGCGCGGGATCCGGAAGCCCGGCACGATCATGACCACCTCCGCGGTCCTCGGGCTGTTCCGCTCCCGCGACCGCACCCGCGCCGAGTTCTTCAGCCATCTCGAGCGGCGTCGCCCGGAGGATTGATCGAGGCCATGGACCAATCCAGCGGGCAGCCCCTCGTCGCCGAGACCCTCGCCCGCATGGATGAAGGCTGGTCCGCGTTCCGAAGACGGGTCCACGCGTTGCCGAGCCAGCTGCTCGAGGGCCGGCTGGGGGCCGGTTCCTGGACGCGCAAGCAGATGCTCGCCCACGTGTCGACGTGGCACGAGCGCACCGTCGAGGCACTGGGCATCCTGGCCGAAACCGGCGAGGTGCCGGGCGAGCCCGAGCCGACCGATGCGATCAACGCCCGCGCCGCCCGCGCCGCCGTCGGCCGGACGACCGGCGAGGTCGTGTTCACGCTCGATGACTCGTACCGCCTGGTCCATCGTGCGGTTGCCCGGCTGACCGACGACCAGCTCCTCGCCCACGACGGCTGGGCGTCGGCCATGATCGCCGGCAACACCTACGGCCACTACGAGGAGCACCTCGCCGACCTCGCCGGCTGACCCGCACGCACACCCGACGGTACCTGCAACGACCGCACCCGCCGAGCCGCTGCACGCCGCACCGGACGCCTCGCACTCGTGATCCTGTGAGCGTGCGGTACAGTCCGCCCATGGCCGATCGACCGCTGAAGGTGCTTATCGCGAAGCCCGGGCTCGATGGGCACGACCGCGGCGCGAAGGTGCTCGCGCGCGGGTTGCGCGACGAGGGCTTCGAGGTCGTCTACACGGGCCTGCGCCAGACGCCGGACATGGTGGTCACGGCCGCGCTCCAGGAGGACGCCGACGTGGTCGGGCTGTCGATCCTGTCGGGGGCGCACATGACGCTCGTCCCCAAGGTGACCGCGAAGCTCAGGGAAGCCGGCATGGACGACGTGCTGGTCGTGGTCGGCGGGATCATCCCGGACGACGACGTCACGGAGCTCAAGAAGGTCGGTGTCGCGGAGACATTCGGGCCGGGGACCACGATCGCCGAGGTCGCCGACTATCTCAGGGCCCACGCCCGACCCCGCTCCTAGCCGGTGGTCGCGGGCACGGGCCGCGAACGCGCCGCCGACGCGGACGCGCTGGTCGATGCGGCGCTCGCGGGGGATCGGAGGGCGCTCGCCCGGATCCTGACGGCAGTTGAGAATCGCACTCCAGTGGCGGAGCTGGCACTCCGCCGGTTGTACCCCCTGGCCGGCGCCGCGCACCTCGTGGGGATCACCGGCCCGCCGGGCGCGGGCAAGTCCACGCTCGTGGCGGCGCTGATCGGTGCGGCACGCGAGGCTGGCCGCGCGGTCGCCGTGGTGGCCGTCGACCCGTCGAGCCCGATCACCGGCGGCGCACTGCTCGGCGACCGCGTGCGGATGCAGTCGTACGCGACGGACGGCGACGTCTTCATCCGCTCGATGGCGGCCCGTGGCCACGCCGGCGGCCTGGCCTCGACATCGACTGCTGCCGCGGCCGTGCTCGACGCGGCGGGTTTCGACCTCATCCTGCTCGAGACCGTGGGCACCGGCCAGTCCGAGGTCGAGGTCGCGGCTGCCGCCGACACGACCGTCGTGCTCGAGGCGCCCGAGATGGGCGACGAGGTCCAGGCGATCAAGGCCGGGCTGCTCGAGGTTGCCGACATCGTGGTCGTGAACAAGGGCGATCGACCAGGCGCGCAGCGAACGGCGTCGCAGCTCCGGGCGATGCTCGTCGCGGTCGGGCGGGCCGGCGGCGGGGTGCGCAACGGCGCGGGTGCGCGGAGTCCAACGGCGGCGCCCGAAACGCCACCACGCCCACGCCCGAAGGAGCCTGAGGTCCTCGTGACCACCGCGACCACCGGCGACGGGATCCCGGAGCTGCTCCAGTCACTCGACCGGCATCGGGCGCGCGGCCACGAGGCGGGCGACACGCCGGCGCGACTCGCGCGCGCCGAGGCGCAGGTCTGGGCGATTCTCGCCGACCGCCTTCGCGCGGAGCTGCACGTCCCCGCGAACCGCGAGACGACGGACGCCACGATCCGGCAGGTCGCCGCCCACGAGCTCGATCCGTTCGCGGCCGCCGATCAGCTGCTCGCCGGAATTCGCCTCGAAAATCCTTCGCGGCGCTAACCTCCCGATCAGGGCAGAGCGGGTAGGCTTTCTGGTGTGCCGATCGATCGAGTGTTCGTCGCGGGTGCTGGCCTCATGGGCCACGGCATCGGCCAGGTCCATGCGGCCATCGGAAAGCACGTGACACTCTACGAACCGGACCTCGCCCGGGCGCAGGCGGGTCGCGAGCGGATCGCCGGCAACCTCGATCGCGCGGTTGCGAAGGGCAAGCTCGACTCGGACCAGCGCGACGCGATCGTCGGTCGGATCCTGGCAACCGACGACCTCGATCTGGTGCGATCCGCAGACCTCGTCGTCGAGGCGGTGTTCGAGGACCTCGAGGTGAAGCGCGGGCTCTGGTCGAAGCTCGACGAGCGCGCCTCCGAAGCGACCATCTTCGCCTCGAACACGAGCTCGATCTCGATCGATCGCCTGGCCGAGGCCGTCTCCCCAGCGCGGCGCGAGCGGTTCGTCGGGATGCACTTCTTCAGCCCGGTGCCGGTCATGCCACTGGTCGAGCTGATCCGGGGCTCGGCGACGTCGGACGCCACCGAGGCGGCAATTCGCGAGCTCACGGATGCACTCGGCAAGAAGCTCATCGTGTCCGCCGACCGGCCGGGGTTCATCGTGAACCGCATCCTCATGCCGCTCCTCGCCGAGGCGATGCGCACCCTCGAGGAGGGCACCGGCACGGCCGACGACATCGATACGGGAGCGAGGGTCGGGCTGAACCATCCGATGGGTCCCCTCGAGCTCGCGGACTTCATCGGGCTCGACGTCTGCCTCGGCGTCATGAACGTCCTGTACGAGGGCATCGGCGGTGAGCACTTCAAGCCGCCGGCGATCCTGGAGCGCCTCGTCGCCGAGGGCCACCTCGGCCAGAAGACGGGCCGCGGGTTCCACACCTACCCGCGATCGTGACTGGTGACGGCGGGCTGACCGCCGAGGAGCGGCTGCTGCGCGACACGGCGCGGGAGTTCGCCCAGCGCGAGGTTGCGCCGACCGCGATCGAGCGGGACGAGAACGAGCGGTTCGATCGGTCGATCTTCGCCAGGATGGGGGAGCTCGGGCTGACCGGCGCGCCGCTGCCGGAGTCGATCGGGGGTGGCGGGTTCAGCTACCTCGGCTGGGCGCTGGTCATGGAGGAGATCGGCGCCGCCGACATGGCGAGCGCGGTCACGCTCTCGGTGCATCTGTTGTCGCAGTTCCCCGTCCTGAACTACGGCAGCGAGGAGCAGAAGGCGCGCTGGCTACCGCCGCTGATCGCGGGCGAGGCGCTCGGCGCGTTCTGCCTGACCGAGCCGAGCGGCGGGAGCGATGCTTCGGCACTCCGGACCCGCGCGACGCGGATCGATGGCGCGTCCGGCAAGGACTCCACCGACGGCGATGCCTACCGACTCGACGGCACGAAGACCTGGATCTCGAACGCGCCAGAGGCGGACCACTACCTGGTCTTCGCGACGGTCGACCCATCGAGGGGCTCCAAGGGGATCACCGCGTTCCTGGTCCAGAAGGGGACGCCCGGGTTCCGGTTCGGGGCGCACGAAAAGAAGATGGGCATCCGCGCGTGTCCGGCCGCGGAGCTGATCTTCCACGGTGCGATCGTGCCGGCGGCAAACCGCCTCGGCGACGAGGGTGGGGGATACCGAATCGCGCTCTCGAGCCTGGCCGAGGGCCGGATCTCGATCGGCGCCGGCTGCGTCGGCATCGCCCGGTCCGCGTTGGAGCAGTCCGCCGCGTATCTCCTCCAGCGGAAGGCATTCGGCGCGCCGCTCTCGGAGCTCCAGGGCCTCAAGTTCATGCTCGCCGAGATGGCGCGCGACGTCGCGGCCGCGAGGGCGCTCGTGCACGAGGCCGCGCGCGCCAAGGACGCCGGGGAGCCAATCGGCGAGCTGTCGTCGCTCGCGAAGTGGACCGCGAGCGACACCGCGATGAACGTCGCGACGGATGCCGTGCAGCTCTTCGGCGGGAGCGGCTACTCCCGCGAGACGGGGATCGAGCGCCTCATGCGCGACGCGAAGGGCGCCCAGATCTACGAGGGCACCAACCAGATCCACCGGTTGATCGTCGCGGACGCCGTGCTCAAGCGAGCGGGCGCCGCCGGCTGACTGATCCGAGGGCGTAACGCGCTGCTAACGATCCCGGCGTAGGCTCGACGCGTAGCCGGAGGACGACATGACCCAGACGACAGCCACCAAGCCATCAACGATCACGGACGCGCCGATCCATCCGAGCCTGGCCGTCGCCGACCTGGCCAAATCGCGATCCTGGTACGGCGACGGCCTCGGGTGGGAGCCGACGATCGAGGCGCCAGGGACGCTGGTCTATGTCCTGGAGTCGGGCTCGGCGTTCACGCTGTACGAGTCGGAGTTCGCGGGCAGCGCCAAGAACACGGTCATGAACTGGGTCGTCGCCGATCTGCGCGCCGAGGTCGATCGGCTTCGAGCGAACGGCGTCGCCTTCGAGGACTACGACTTCGGCGACTTCAAGACGGTCGACGGGATCATGACCGACCCGACGGGCTTCATGAACGCCTGGTTCAAGGATCCCGATGGGAACACCATCGGCGTGGTCAGCGACGCGGAGGCTCCCGCGGGTGGCGTGATCACGACGATGATCGCCGCCGCCGATCTCGATCGCGCGAAGGCGTGGTACGCCGACAAGCTCGGCGCCCAGCCGACCAACGAGATGCCCGGGCTCGTCCTCGACTATCGAAGTGGCGGCAGCCGGTTCGAGGTCTACAAGACGGACTTCGCGGGCACCGCGAAGAACACGATCGGCGTGTGGCGGCTCGTCGGCCTTCGCGCCGAGGTCGACCGACTGCGCGGCAACGGCGTCGAGTTCGAGGACTATGACTTCGGCGACGACGAGAAGACCATCGACGGAATCCTGTTCGATGCCTCCGGCGAGGACCTGACCGCCTGGTTCAAGGACTCCGAGGGCAACATCCTCGCGATCTCCGAGGACCGCACCTGACGGTCGCTGGAACGCGGCGATGTAGATTCGACGTGTGACTCCACAGAATTCCGGGCCGAACGGCCACGTCTACATCGTCAGCGCGGCGCGCACGCCGATCGGCAAGTTCGGGGGCGTGCTGTCGAGCACGCCGGCGGTCGAGCTCGGGGGAGTGGCGATTCGCGCCGCCGTGGCGCGCTCCGGCCTGCCCGAGGGAACGCCAATCGACGAGGTCCTGATGGGCCAGGTGCTGCAGGGAGGCGCAGGTCAGGCACCGGCGCGACACGCGGCGCTACTCGCGGGCCTGCCCGACACGACCTCCGCGACCACGATCAACCGCGTCTGTGGCTCCGGCCTGAAGGCGATCATGCTCGCCGCCGCCGAGATCAAGGCGGGCGACGCCGAGGTCGCCGTCGCGGGCGGCATGGAATCGATGAACATGGCGCCGTTCCTGCTGCCGAAGGCGCGCTTCGGGTATCGGCTCGGGGACGCGACGCTGGTCGACGCGGCGGTCCATGACGGCCTGTGGTGCTCGATCGAGAACTGCCACATGGGCACCCATGCCGAGCGCGTCGCGATCAAGGACCACGTGTCCCGCGAGGACCAGGATGCGTTCTCGCTGCAGAGCCACCAGCGCGCGATCGCGGCGATCGACGCGGGCCGCTTCGCGGACGAGATGGCGCCCGTGACGCTGCGGGACGCGAAGGGGCGCGAGACGGTCGTCGACACGGATGAGGGGCCCCGCCGCGACACCTCCGCCGAGGCGCTCGAGCGCCTGAAGCCGGTCTTCGACCTGCCGACCGGCGAGGACCGCGGCTCGGCCACCGATGGGACCGTCACCGCCGGCAACGCGCCTGGCATCACCGACGGCGCCGCGGCAACCGTCGTTGCTTCCGAGCGGGCCGTGGAACGGCTCGGGCTGAAGCCGCTGGCGCGAATCGTCGGCTACGCGCAGGCAGAAGTCGCGCCGAAGTGGCTCTTCCTCGCGCCGGTCAAGGGCGTGACCAAGCTCCTCCAGCAGCTCGACATGCAGATCGGCGACTTCGACCTGATCGAGATCAACGAAGCCTTCGCGGCACAGACCCTCGCCGATGGCCGCGAGCTCGGCTTCGACTGGTCGAAGGTCAACGTCAACGGCGGCGCGATCGCGCTCGGCCACCCGATCGGCGCGTCCGGGGCGCGGATCGTCGCGACGCTCCTCCACGAGCTGCGCCGCCGCGAGGGTCGGTACGGCCTCGCGACCCTCTGCCTCGGCGGCGGCGGCTCCGTCGCGGCGGCGTTCGAGCGGGTCTAACAGCCGCGGTCCGGCTTCCCGCCCTCGACTGATCAACCGATCGATCGTCAGACGAAGGAGCGCGGTCCGGAACCCTGCGACCAGCCGAAATCGGCCGGTTCCTTCGACGACTGATCGCCCCGGCGATCGAACAGCGGAGGAAGGCCCGTCGAGAGCGCCGAGGCGACCGCATCGCGACCGCTCCTTCGACTCATGATCGATCCGTCGATCACGGACGCCTGGGGAGCCGCCGATACACTTCGCGATCGTGAGGGAGACTCGATGAAGGTCGCGGTACTGGGGGCCGGGGCGGTCGGCGGGTATGTGGGCGCGTGCCTCGCGAAGGGCGGCGCGGATGTCACGCTCATCGCGCGCGGCGCGCACTTCGAGGCTATGCGCGAGCACGGCCTCACCCTCGTGACCCCAGACGGCGAGCGCTCGAACGTCGCCGTTCACGCGACGGACGACTCCACCTCCATCGGCCCGGTGGACGTCGTGCTGTTCCTCGTCAAGTCGTACGACACGGAAGCCGCCGCCGAGCGGCTGCGGCCCCTGATCGGGGAGGGGACCGGCGTAATCTCGCTCCAGAACGGCATCGACAACGAGGCCAAGATCGCTGCCGTGGTCGGTGAGGAGCACGTGCTCGGCGGGTCGGCGTACATCCTGGCCGCGATCGAATCGCCGGGCGTCGTTCGCAGCGGGCGGGCGCGGATCGTTGTGGGCGAGCTCAAGGGCGGGCCGCCGACGCCGCGCGTCGAGCAGTTCGTCGAGGTCGCGCGCGCCGGCGGGATCAATGCCCAGGCGGGTCCAGACGTCACCACCACGAAGTGGGAGAAGTACGTCCTGCTCGTCGCGTTCTCGGCGGTCACCGCGGCGACGCAGCTCACGATCGGCGACATCCGCACCTCCGAGGCTGCCTCGGCAATGTTGCGAGCGGTCATGACCGAGGCGTGGACCGTTGGTCGAGCGAAGGGCGTGCCGCTCGCCGACGACCTGGTCGATCGGCAGTACAACCTCGTCATGGCCCAGAAGGACGACGAGGCCGCCTCGCTCCGCCACGACCTACTGACCGGCCATCGAATGGAGCTCGAGGCGCTCCAGGGAACGCTCCGCCGCCTCGGCCGCGAGACCGGCGTCCCAACCCCCTGGACCGACGCCGCCTACGCGATCCTCCAGCCGTGGGCGATCCGAAACGAGCGAGGCGCCACCTCCACCTAATCGGTCGCGTCTCCCGGCCGTGACCCCGCGGCACCCAAAATGCCCTTCATGCGGGGATGTGGCACCCGTGCCATGTGTCACGGGTGGCCATCTTTACGACAGCGATCGAAGCACCGCAACCTCGGGGTACTCCTCGGGCGCACCGTAGCCGTTTTCGAACAGCCAGCGGATCGCAACGAGGCACCGCCACGACCACCATGCTCGGATCAGGCCGCGGTCGACATCGGTACCGTAGCCAGCGAGGACATCGTCAAGGTGCTCCTCGTGTGCGAGCGTGAGCGTGGCGAGGTCGTACAGCGCGTCGCCCTGGGACGCCTCGGACCAGTCGAGAATGCCGGTGATCTCGTCACCGTCGGCGAAGACATGTTCGATGTGCAAGTCGCCATGCGTGAACACAGGGGTCCAAGGCCGAAGCGCGGCCTCGGCGAGGCGGCGGTTGCGGGTAACCACGTCGCCAGGAATGACGTCATGCACGAGTAGCCAGTCGCACTCGCTGGATAACCGGGACGCGAGCTCGTCGACACTCTGTCCGCGCCAGGGCGGAAGCGGCGCGTCGTGCAGCCTGCGGACGGCAGCACCGGCGGCGGCCCATGCCGCGGGCGAGGCGACCGACGGCTCCGCAAGGCGGCCGAGCGCCTTTCCCCGGACGGCAGCGAGCGCGAGCGCCGGCGGCTTCCGCCACAGGACCTTCGGCGTCGGGACCGGCGCAATCGTCATTGCCGCGACCTCGACGTCTGTGCGCCTCTGATCAGCGTCGATCTTCAGGAATACGTCGCCGACGCGCAACGTCACGCGATCGTTGTTGGCAAGGATGACTTCAACCCGATCCACATCCGGCATCTTCGCCACTGTACGGGAGCCGGAACCAACCAGCGGCACCGGCGGCGGAGGCGGCCCGCGCCATTGAGCCCTTCAGTCACGCCGGCTCGGATGACATGCCCCTCGGTGGTGCCTATTCTCGGCGCATGACGGATACCGCAGCACGTCCGGATCCTGCGACGGTCCCCTCATCGCCCACCGGATCGTCGACCTTCCGGATGTTCATCGCGGGCGAATGGGTCGAATCGGAAGCCGGGCGGACCTTCGAGAGCCTGAATCCGGCCGATCGACGCGACGTGGTCGGGCGGTTCCAGGCCGGGACGGCGGCGGACGCGGCGATGGCCATTCGCGCCGCCGAGATGGCGCTGCCGCGGTGGAAGGCGACGCCCGCGCCGAAGCGCGGCGAGATCCTGTACCGGTTCGGCCAGCTCATGGCGGACAACAAGGAGCGGCTCGCGCGGGCGATGACGCGGGAGATGGGTAAGGTGCTGGCGGAGGCGCGCGGCGACGTCCAGGAGGGCATCGACATCGCCTTCCTGATGGCCGGCGAGGGCCGCCGGATGTTCGGCGAGACGGTCCCCTCCGAGCTGCCCGACAAATGGGCGATGAGCGTCCGCCAGCCGATCGGTGTCGCCGGAATCGTGACGCCCTGGAACTTCCCGATGGCGATTCCGTGCTGGAAGATGATGCCGGCGCTCGTCACCGGCAACGTCGTCGTGTTCAAGCCGGCGAGCGACACGCCGCACTGCGCGACGCTCGTCGTCGAGCTCATGGCAGAGGCGGGCTTCCCGGCCGGCGTCGTGAACATGGTCACCGGGTCCGGCGCCGAGGTCGGCAACGCGATCGTCGACTCGCCGGACGTCAACGTCATCTCGTTCACCGGCCATTCGTCGACGGGCAAGTCGATCGCCGAGCGTGCCGCCCGTCGGCTCAAGCGCGTCTCGCTGGAGCTCGGCGGCAAGAACGCCGTGGTCGTCCTGAAGGACGCGGACCTCGACCTCGCCACGGACGGCATCCTGTGGTCAGCCTTCGGTACGACCGGCCAGCGCTGCACCGCTTGCTCCCGGGTGATCGTCGAGGAAGCGGTTGTCGAGCCGCTGCTCGAGAAGCTCGAATCGCGAGCGAAGAAGCTGCGGTTGGGCTCCGGGCTGCTCGACACGACCGACGTCGGCCCACTCATCAACCCGGCGGCGGTCGAGAAGGTCGGGTCGTACATCGACATCGGGCGGAAGGAAGGCGAGCTCGTCCTCGGCGGCGCCGCCGCGACCGACGGCGACCTCGCGTACGGCAACTTCTTCGCGCCGACGATCTTCGCCGGCATCAAGCCGATGGACCGGGTGGCGCAGGAGGAGATCTTCGGGCCGGTCCTGTCGGTCATCCCGGTCGCCGACTATCAGGCCGCGATGACCGCCCTCAACCAGACCCGCTACGGCCTGTCGTCATCGATCTTCACCCGCGACGTGAACATGGCCTTCCGCGCAATGCGCGACTTCGAGACGGGCATCGTCTACGTCAACGCCGGCACGACCGGCGCCGAGACGCACCTCCCGTTCGGCGGCTGGAAAGAAACCGGCAACGGCCACCGCGAGGCGGGCCACGCCGCCCTCGACTCGTTCACCGAGTGGAAGTCGATCTACGTTGACTTCAGCGGCCGCCTTCAGCGCGCCCAGATCGACAACCAGGAGCAACTCTGATCGCCACGTGGCATCACGCTGACTGAGCAGGTTGAGATGGCGACGGACTCCGTGCCACGCTTCTCTTGGGTCGACGCTTGGCTGCTTGCCGCGCTCACCGACTACCGGTGGCGATGGTCCCGGCCAATGAAACTCTGGCGGCTCATCGACTGCGCGGATGTGCTCGCACGCGAGGAACCGACATTCGATGAGATCAGCTTTAGCCTTCCACGTCTCGTTGCTGCGGGTCTAGTCACAGTCGGCCGCGACGCGGCGGGCGAACTTCAGCTCAAGGCGACGCGCGCCGGTTTCGACGTGAAGAAGCGTGCCGCAGGCCGCGGGCACGCCGCCTTCAGGATGGCGAACGCACTGGGCGCGGCGCGACGATCCGAGGACGAAGTCGGTGACCGTTCCTTAGGCCGCTACTCCGACCTCAACGCTGCGGACTGGGCAGTGGCCAGACGGCGCCTCGACCGCGTGACATTGAACGACGCTGACTGAGCTGAAATCCCAATGACGAGGGCCAGCCGGCGATGTCCCAACGAGACGGCCGCGGCATGATCCGCCAACTCAAGGCGCTGGGAGTCGTGCTCATCATCGCCGCAGGGATCTATGCGGTCGCTACCCACCGCCAAACGCAGACCTATACGGTGGCCGTGGCGGGCGTCGTGACCTTCCACGACGCCGCGGTCTACACGCTCGAGGGTCGTCCGGGGACCGTCACGGTGTCCTTCATTGCGGATGGCGCTGCCGAAGTCGGGGACCTGCTGCTCGCGGGTGTCGGATCCCCGACTTGGGGTTACCGAGCGGCGCCGGCAGCTAGCGGCTGCTGGAGCGTCAGGGCGGAGTCGCGAATCGAGGGCGCTTGGATCGACGCCAACATCGGCGAGTTGGGAGGACGCCCTGGGGTCGACATCCACATCAGGATCCCGAAGTCAGACGCCTTCACCAACAGCGTACGATCGAGCGACCAAGTGCTCGGATTGAACCTCTGCTTGGATAGTGCCGGGAAGGTCGTCTCCGCTGACTGAATCGCATGACATTGGCGCACGCTGACTGAGCAGAGATGAGCCGCCGCACGTGCAGTCAATCGGGCGAATGGCGATGACCGATCGCGTGACAGACGTCCGCCGCGCGGCTTCGTGGCTCATCGGCATGACGCTCCGAGAGCCAGATCGGACGCTCGAAATGGAGATGTTCGAATTCGGGCCGGATGTCGAGATCCACCCACGTCGAGGTGGTCCGAAGTTGGTCCCAAGGTTTGGCATTCACGCTCAATGTCCGTGGCGGATCGTCCGCGATGGGCAGATCGCGGTCGCCTACTCCGACTACGACTCCCCGGATCCCGCCGATCCCAACATGGCGCCCTGGGCGTTTCGAGATACGCAGATGCGCACCTTCCACGCTGCTGTCACGCGGACGGTCGCAGGGGTGGACGTGTCCGATCTCGGCGATCTCAAGGTGCGCCTGTCGGACGGCAGTTTCATCGAGCTGTACGTTGATCAGTCTCGCGGCGATCAGGAGTGCTATCGGGTGCACGACGTACTCGGCGACCACGTCGTCGTTATGGGCGGGCCGAACGTCACGGTAACGCCGAGGAGACAGGGGCCCCCGAGCGCCCTCCACGTCCGATGACATTCAGCAACGCTGACTGATCCGCACAGTGCGTTTTCGCATTGTTACCGGTGTATATCGATGTGAGCATGGAGCTGACAGCGGCCGAGTCACTCGGGTTGAGATATGAACGCGCCTACACCGACCATTGGGACGACGTCTTCCGGTTCCTCTTGGCCTGGACGAATAATTGGTCGGCAGCACAGGACTTGGCGCAGGAGGCATACCTGCGGCTCTGGCGATCTGGCGACGCGCTCGACTGGGATCGTCCCGTGCTGCCCTGGCTCCTTGTTGTGGCGCGGCGATTGGCCACCAACAGATGGGAGTCTCTGCGGCGGCGGACATTTCCGCGTCCGATCGACCCAATTTCCGGGGAAGCAGTCCGCGTGCGCTGGCTTGACGTTCGAGCCGCTCTCGAGAAGCTCTCGCCACTCGAGCGCTCGGCCCTGCTCCTCACGACGATCGAGGGCTGGTCATATGCCGAGGTCGCCCTCGCCGCCGGGACGACCGAGGGCGCACTCCGAGCAGCCGTCAGCCGGGCGCGCGCGAAGCTGGAGGTGGCGTGATGGCTACCGGCGCTGACGAGATCCTCGATGGTTGGAAGGAAGTCACCCGCGCAGCCAAGCGGCCTCATATGGCACCCCGGCCGGTGCGATCCGCATCAACATCGATCGGGGTCCTCACCCTCGTGTCAGTCGCGTTGGTGCTCGTCGCAGCCGTAGCGCTCCGGCAATCGAGTGTTCCCGGATCGAATAGTGTCCCCACAGGTGCTGCCGCAACTCCATCAGACGGACCGGTTGTCCTCCGAACGGCCCAACTGGGTCCCGTCTGCCTGCAAGCCCGCCTCAGTGGCATCCTCGTGGCCGACTCGACATATGGCTTGGCATTTGGGCGTGATGGCAACGTCACCGGCGTGGTCTGGCCGAGCGGATATACGGCACGCCGCAGCTCAGGAGTTGTGCTCCTGATTGATCCTGAAGGTAACGTCGTGGCCAGAGAGAGCGACTTTGTTGTCGCCGGCGGTGCGGTTGGCGCCGACGGCCTTGCCCACCCGTGTTTCGACATCCACGTCGAGCCCACCCCAAGCACATTGACCCGACCTGGTGATCCCGCTCGCCTCTCCGCAGGTGACCCTCGGGTGGTCGCCTGCGGGATAGCCCCTTCCGCAATGTGGATGGCATTCCCAATGGCACACGCAAGCGATTTCACCGTGCATTTCCCCGGGTGGTCAAAAGGCGCTGATGAGCTCCTCGTCGCTGACCCCGCGCTCGTCATCATTGGCAGCGGCGCCCCCTTCCCGGGGAGCGGCGGCAAACTGTTCTACGACATGTGCATCGCCGTCGGCCCGCCAGAGGACGCCCTGATCCATCACTACGGACCAGCGCGGTTCGATGCCGTCCGACCCGACCTGGGCGCGCCGCTCGTACCGATGCCCTGACTCGCGCATGACATTCGCGAACGCTGACTGAGAGCGGCCACGAGCCATGTCGTTCGATCCGGCATTGTGGCGGGAGTCCTTTCGCGGGCCGATTCTCGGCGCACTGGTCGCTGTGATGGCCGTCACAATCGCGCTCAGCCCCAGGTCGGTGGTCGCCGTGGTCGTCGCCGCTGTCATACCGGCGGTCGTCGGCGGGTCGATCTGGAGATTCGACCACTTGTCGTGGACCGACATCCTTTCGTGGACGGCACCGTTGGCGGTTTGGAGTGCAGCCGTAATCTCGATCCTGCCGAGCTTGGGTTCGGTTGGCTGGATCCTCGGTGGCATCTCGGTGGCCGGTTGGGTCTACGCGTTCGTCTTCTGGACTCCGGTGACGGGATGGTGGTACCGGTCCGTTCTGCGGAAGCCATATCCGGGCTCCGGCGCCGACTCGGCTTTGCGTGACATTCCGCGACGCTGAGCGAGGACGTATGCGGACTACTTGTGCACGGCTCCTCCTCGTGGTCGC
>DHWF01000036.1:85408-111807 GCA_002413045.1 Chloroflexi bacterium UBA5189 | reverse complement strand
TGGTGGCAGCCGGGCTCGTCGCCCTGGCTCGATATCGAGCGAGTCGGGCCGCATGACATTCAGCGACGCTGACTGAGATTGGGACTGATGTTTCGACGAGCACTACTCGTGATGACCGTTGCGGTTGCGGCATGCACCGCGGCACCAACGGACGGTCCTGTTGCCATAAGGACGGAGGCCATGGGCTCGATCTGCGAGGCGGCAGGCATCGGCGGGATCCTCGTACCCGATGCGGACTATGGGCTGGGTTTCCAACGTCTTGGCTATGACTACGGGGCAATCTGGCCCAGTGGCTACACCGCCCAGCGCGTAGGCGGCAAGATCGTCCTCCTCGACCCGTCCGGCCACTTCGTTGCGCGTGAGGGCGACTACGTCGTCGCCGCAGGGACAACTGACAGCAACGGCGCTGGTCGGGCCTGCGCCCAAATCCACGTCCTGCCGTCGCCTGGCCCATGAGGCCCGGCGCTTATGAAATTCCCGCACGTTGACTGAATCGCCGGAGTGGCACTTGAGCCTCGCTCGACGCGGACCCGATACTGGCCCACGATGGCACGACTCCGGCGCCTCCTGATGCTCGCGATCCTGCCGCTCGTCGCTGCCTGCGGGTCGACGCTGCCCCAACCGAGCGCAGCTTCTGCGATCGAGTGCGGCCCCCTTGCCGCGGACCTATGCGTCGCGGCCGTAACGGTTGCCGAGGGCACGTTTCCGGCGTCGCACCCGCCGATCACTTCGGTTCGAATCGAGGCGCCGACGCCGGCGAATACATGTCCACCCTCGGGTGGCCGATCCGGTGCCCATGTTTGCGCCGTCCTCGCGACCGTGACTACCGTCGACGGCGAGGTCGTTGTCGGGCTCGTCCGAACTGACGGGGGTTGGTTGTGGTCGAACCTGGTCAGGTAGTGGGTCGCGGGGTATCCGTCGCATCGATCCTGACCACGACTTCCTCGCATGACATTGCGCGACGCTGAGCGAGCTGCGATGCGTATCGATCACGTCGCGATGCTTGTTCCGGACGCTCGCGAAGCTACGGCTGAATTGCGTCGACGATACGGGCTCGGAGCCGAGCGCGGCATGTTCTACGAGCGTGCGGGGACTCGTCACTGGTTTGTGCCACTCGAGCCGCCTCAGGGACTCGAGGTCCTCGAGATCGAGGACCGCAACGCTGCCTTGCAGGGGCCGGACGGGCAGGCCGTTCTCGACTGTGAGGCGCGTGGCTTCGGTCTGTTCAGCTGGTGCGTACTGGTCGATGACCTTGAGCGCGTCTCGGAGCGGCTGGGAATTTCGATCTTCGACTACACGGTGCCTCATCGGGATGGGACCCTCCGGGGCTGGCGGACCGTGAGCGGGCCGCGCCACCTGCCGTTCTTCATCGACTATCCGAACAACGGAGATCGACCCGGGCGATTTCGCGAGCTGTACGAACGCGTCGGTCACGAGAGTGCGCCAACGAGCTTCTCGGAGCTCACGATCAGTGGAGATCCACAGGAGCATCTGGAGTGGCTCGGCCCGAATGACCTGCCGCTTCGTTTTGAGCCCGACCAGCGCGGCGTCGTCGAGGCCCGAATCGCAACGCGAGGCGGCCAGGCCATCATCAGGTGAGAGACTTCCGCGGGTTCATGGCTCACGTGACACTCGCCGACGCTGATTGAGGAGGGACCAGTGGAGCACCCGTACGCAGAGCTGTTACGTCGCGCGTGGGCGGCCTACAACCGCGGGGATAGCGAGGCATTCGCTGCCTGCCTCACTGACGACTGGCGCGAGTATGGCCCGGAGGGCGAGGCCGGCGATTTCGCGACGCTTGAGGACGAACGCTCCACGATGGAGGCCCACCGGTCGGCATTCCCCGACAAGCACACGGAGTTCCTCCAGATCGTTGCCGACGATGCAATGGTCGCGTGCATCTGCACGGTCTCCGCCACGCACACCGGACAATACTTCGACGTCGAGCCAACCGGGAGGCGGCTCGTCGTGCACGAGATGATGTTCAACCGGGTCCGCGACGGTCGAGTCGCGACGACCTGGGCGATGACTGCCGGACCGGGCTTCTACGAGCAGCTCACAGGACGTCGGGCTCCCGACGCCGTCGATAATCTCGGGTGACATCACCCGACGCTCGCTGATGACCCGGGAGCAGGTCACCGCGCTTCTGCAACGAGGGCTTCGCTGGCGCCAAAAGATCACGGCGGCCGCGGACACGGGCGAGGGGCCTACCTGGGCGGTAGGCCCCTCGCCTCGCGGTTCCAATGGCCTGCCGGCCACGGCTTGCGCGATCAGCTTCCCGTGAGCTGACAGATCGCCGCTCCGTAGGCGGCTTCAGTCTGACCGGACTGGCTGATGAGCTGCGGCGGGAAGCTGGCTGTCACCACGATTCGGCCAGCGGCGATGATCGGGGGCTGACCGGGAACCACCGTCTCGCGCAGCAGCCCGAACGATGTCGAGGTGTTGGCCGGGAAGTCGAGCGTGACCGTAAAGTCGCCGACGTATGGCACCGTTTCGTTGGTGGTCATGTTCGTGAGTGTTCCTGCAAAGATGACGTGGCGCCGCAGCAGGACGACATTGCCGCTGGCATCCGAGAACTGCTCCACGTGGCGTGTCCCGCCGCCGGTCGCCCAGAGCGAGCACGGTGCGGGTCCGTAGGGTCCGTTGATGGTGAACGGCACCGTCGTGATCACGGGTGCCGAAGCCAGGGCCGGTCCTACCAGTCCGAGGGTCAGGGCTGTGGTCAGGACCGCCACCGGGGCGATCAGGCGGGAGCTGATACGAGATGGAAAACGCATCGTGGTACCTCCTTGGCAGATTGGATGCAGGCAGGCCTTGGGGCCGGGCCGATCCGGCTTACGACAGGGTCACGAACTGGCTGAGGAAAGCTCGAGCGGAACTCGTCTCCGTCAGCAATGCGGGTGGGAACGACAGCTGTCCGCAAGGCGCGGGGCAGCTGGTCGAGGGCCTGGCCTCCCGCTCAGGAGCCAGGCTGGCGCGTCCAGGTCGTCCCCGTCAGGACCGCCTTGCGGCACGGGCTGGGGTCGTTGAGCGCGTCGAGCTTGAGCGTGGTGCCCGTCAGCGTCCAGTGGTAGTCGCCGGGGCCCACCGTGCCCTGCGCGCAGGCGGTGTCGGGTGAGAGCGAGATCTCGTTCGGCCCGACGACCGTGACAATTTGCGTGATTGTCCCACCCGACGGGTTGGTGTACAGCAGCTCTACCGAGATGAACGCCAGCCGCCATGCGCCAGGCTCAGTGCTGGCGCTGTTCGGCGCGACGGTACCGGTGTACGACCCGGTCAGCGCGGGCGCCGCCGACGCCGTCGGCGTTGGCGCGGCAGCCGGACCCACCGAGGTGCGTGAGGCGAATGCCACCACGCCGATGACCACCGCGGCCGCGACGGCCGCCGTAGCAAGCAGACTCGTCAAACGCCTCGCTGCACCTCCTTGCCATGGGAGCCGCCGCGAGCGTCGCGGGGACGCGACGGCAAGTCGGATCGCGGCGCGAACGGCCGCATCGGGTGGCTCGAGGGGACCTTCCTCGAGCCACCTCGCGACGCGCCGCGCGGTGTCGTGTTCGCTGGTCATGCCGTTCGCACCCCCACCACCGGTCGGTCAGCCGCTTCCAGTGCCGCGCGCAGCCCTCGCATCGCGTGATGCAATCGAGAGGCGACGGTCCCGGCTGGGATATCGAGCGTCCGCCCGATCTCTTCGATCGGGAGACCGACGAAATAGCGCAGGACGACGACCGCCCGGTGCTCGGGGCTCAGCCGCTGGAACGCTCGATCGAGGGCATCTCGATCTGCGAGCGCCTGGCTCGCGTCCGCGCCCGTGGGGTCCTCGTCACCGATGTCGAGCGGCACCAAGGTCACGGACGCCTGCCGTCGACGGTCGCGTCGAGCGACGCTGGTCGCGGCATTGACCACGAGTCGATAGGTCCACGACTCGAATCGGTCAAGGTCGCGCAGCGTCGAGAAGTCCTGCCACATGGCGATGAGCGCCTGTTGCATCGCATCCTCGGCCTGATAGGGATCGCGAAGGATTCGGTGGGCGACCCGGTAGAGGCGTCCAGCGATCGATCGCGCGAGCGCCTCGAATGCTGGCTGATCGCCGGACCTGGCCAGCTCGACGAGCTGCAGTTGCGTCATCGCGCCGAGACCGACCTCCGAGCCGTGGCGCCAACATGGCGCCTACTTGGAAGGCGCCGCGACGGACGAATCCTTTCAGAATCCGGGCGGCAATGCCGTCCGGTCCCGCCTTCGGCTGGCCAGCGACGTTGCTGCCAAGGAGGATCGAGCGATGACGCCGGAATCCACTTTCACATCGGTCGTGGCCGCGACCCCCTCTCTACGCGCTCAATTTGCCGGTGCTTCCGATCCTCTTGACCGTCGTCGCCGTGATCGCTATCGCGCTCGTGGTCCGTTCTCGCCGACGGACCCGATCGAGCTCCGATGACGCGCATGACATGTGCGGATGGCCCCCGTCGCGATCCGAACCCTGCCGGCGCTCGACCCGGTTCGGCCAGCGACCCGCCTCTCCGATCCTGGTCGATCGCGCCGCGCCGATGCGCGGAACGTTGGCGACTGCCCGCGCGTCGCGCCGCCGTGGGGCCATCCCGTGTCGAGGCCCGAGGTCTGCCGCCAGACCACGCCTTGGTTGGCCCCGAATCTCTCATGACCGAGCGTCATGACACAACGCCAATGATGCGCCACGCTCGATACCGGCTCGCCTCCGGCGGCCACTAGTGACAGGTGCAGCAATGGGCGATGAAGTCGTCGTACGCAATTCAGATTCTGATCCACACACCGAGCAAACGGTCACGAAGGTCGGCCAGGGCCACGGAGATGAAGTCGGCGGGGCCGCCGGAGGCGCAATCACGGGGGCCGTTGTCGGCAGCGTCGTGCCAGTCGTCGGCACCGTTGCCGGGGCCGTGGTCGGCGGGGCCGTCGGCGCCCTCGCCGGCAAGGTCGAGGAGGACGACAAGGGAACAACCGTCCAGACGACGACCCGAACCTAGGTCCTTCCGAACGTCGACAAGGGCAGGCCCCCACTGGGCCTGCCCTTCTCGCTGCGGTCGACGCTCGCGTCTTATCCACTCGACGCAGAGCGGCCGGTGAGCCTGTCTGGTGGGCATGGAACGGATCCCAAGAGCGGCGAGGGTCCGGCGAGGTCCTCGCGTGACATCCGGCGACGCTGATTGACCCGACCCGGATCTCACCCGGCCGGTGGCCCGTTTTCAGTTGCGGCGCATGCGGCGTACGATGCGCACCTGATCTCTGGCGAGGAAGTTCTGAAGTGATGCAACTGCGCAGGTCTCCCGTCGCGCTGACGCTGGTGGCCGTCGTCGCCGTCCTACTCGTCGCTGGTACGGCGCTCGCCATCCAGTCGGGATCGGTCAACTTCACGGGCTCCCCGCTTGGGGGGCCGAAGTCCTCGCACGAGCCCGACGCCTCCGAAGGCCCCGACGAGTCCGAAGGCGCCGAGGCGCCCGATGGTTCCGATGGCCCGCCTTCCGCAGATGAGCTCGCACGGGTAGTCGACAAGCTCAAGGCTGTGGGGATCACCGCCACGGCCAGCGATCTCGCGGACCTGTCGGCCAAGGTCGGGCTCGGCGGCGCGGTACGCGTCTACGCCTTCGCTCACGCGAGCGGCAAGACGCCGGCGGAAATCCTCGCGATGTTCCAGGGCGGCATGGGCTGGGGCGAGATCGACCACCAGCTCAACCTGTCGATCGGGCCGGGAATCGGCTGGATCATGGGCAACGGCGGCGGGAACGACAAGGCGAAGGACGCCCCAAAACCCTCGGGCGGCTGATCCGGTTAGGGCCGAACGGGCGTCGAACCTGTCACGCAGGTCGAACGTGTCAGGCAGGGCGCCGACATAGCTCCAGCGCGCGCAACATCGCCACCAGCGTCGCCTCCGGGTGCGTCCGCTGTGGGGAGTGTGGTGCCTCCTCGATCGGGATCACGTGCTCGCTGCCGAGCTGCGCGACGATGCGCGGCAGGGCGGCGTCAGGAACGAGGCCGCCGGTCGCCCACGCACCATGGATGAGCCAGACCGGGACGCCGCTCGCCCTCGGGTCGCGCAGCGCGGCCATCCCGGAGTCCCAGTCGCCGTTCTGGAGGAGCGCCGCGAGGACCGCTTCGGGGTCGAACTGGGTCAGGGCCTCGGCCTTTGCGGCGATGTCACCTTCGGACCAGGTCGGGTTGGCGGCGCGCATCACGTCGGCCGCCTCGCCGACCGTCGCGTACGGTCGCTCGGTCGGGTCCTGGACATACACCTCGAACTGGGCGACGGTCAACGACGGCGGGTCGACCAGGATCAGCACCCGCGGACGGATCCCCGCGATCGGCAGGTGCGCCGTCACCATCGCGCCCCAGGAGTGCCCGATGACGGCCACTTCAGGCCCGTCGAGCCCGGCGGCCTGCATGAAGCCGGCAAGTTCCTCGGCCGTCTCGGCGAATCGATGCCGGCCGCTCCACGTCCTCGTCTTGCCGTGCCCGGGCAGGTCGACGGCGACTACGTGGTGGCTGGCGGCGGCCAGGGCAGGCCCGACCCGCCACCAGATCCGGGCATTCGAGGTGACCCCGTGGATGAGCAGGATCGGCGGATCCTCCGGCCGGCCCCACGACAGCGTCGCCCAACGCATGCCCCCGGCGTCGACCCATCCGGGCGATCCCGCGGCGGGAGCGGCCAGCGCAGCCGCGACGGCGGGCGGCAGGTCGGCGGCGGTCGCGGAGAGACCCTCGCGCGCGGGCTTCGCATCGGTCGTCATGTCCGCACTCTAGCCAAGAGCGTCGCCACTCGGGCTACGATCAGCGCTGCGGCGCGGGCCGCTGAGGAGGGATCCGATGGCCAACCAGTTCGTCGTGCAGCTGAAGAACGATCCGGGGGCGATGGCGGTGCTCGCCGAGGAGCTCGCGGCACGCGGCGTCGACCTGCGCGCGATCGGCGGCGGCGGGCTCGGGAACAGCGGGCACGTGATCATGACCACCGCGGACGACGAGGCGACGAAGCGGGTCCTCGACGAGGGCGGCTACACGTACGTCGAGGGTGAATCGATCATCGCCGAGGTCGACGACAAGCCGGGCGGGATGGCGCGCATCGCGCGGGCGCTGGCGGACGCCGGCGTGAACATCCACGGCCATCTGTTCCTCGGGCGCTGGGGCGATCGCGCGATGTTCGCGTTCGTCGTCGATCGGCCGGACCTCGCCAAGCCGATCCTCGAGCGAAAGGGGTAGATCTGCCGTGCCGAGCGTGCCGGATGGCACTAGCCACGCGGTGTAGGCCGACCTACGCCTGTGGCCAACGCCGAACGGGGTGTGCCATGACTCGAGTCCTCGTCGTCAATCACGACACCGATCTTGCGGACCAGGAGGTCGACTCCCTGCGTCGTCGTGGCTATGAGGTCCGGGAATGCCTCGGCCCGGTCGGCGCAATGTGCCCGATTCTGTCGGCGCACCCATGCGCGCTGGCGGGGTGGGCAGACGTGCTCGTCTATGACGCCTGGGCGACTGGCGAGCCGGAGGGTGCGAAGGACCTGATCCAGGGCCTGCGCACGCTGCACGCGGGAGTGCCGATCGTGCTCTCCGCCACCGGCATGGAGCCGGCGTGGATCACGGTGACCGGCGACCTGCGGGTCACGCCGGTCGTTGGCTTGCCGAGTGGCGAGCGACTTGCCGCCGCCATCGAGTCCGCGCTGGCCGCCGCGCGCAATCCGGGCACGTCCGTGACCCTGTAGTCGAGCCCCTGCGCCGAGCCCGCGCTAGTCGAAGGCGAGCCTGACGCCGCCAAGCGACAGGGAGGTCCGGACCACCGCCGCCTCCCGCTCCAGCCCGAGCTCCTCGAACAGGCCCAGCGATCTCCGGAGCAGCGGGGCCGCCTCGTCCGTGCGGCCCGCGGCGCGCAGCGTCTCGCCCCAGCCATGGAGCACCCGCGCCAGCGAGGGCCGAGCGCCCTCCTCCTCGAGGATGGCCGCGGCAGCGGCTAAGTCCGGGATCGCTGCGTCGGTGTTGCCTTGCCTGGCGGCGATCTCCCCGCGCTTCAAGAGCACGCCCGCCTCGCCCAGGTGGTTGCCGATGGCGCGCGCCGTCGCCAGTGCCTCCTCGGCGTCGCCCTCCGCCACCTCGCCGATGGCCGCCGCGCTCGTGCGCAGCCAGGACTGGAGCGTCGGGCGCCAGACCTGGCGATCCACGGCGAGCGCAACGTCCGCGCCTCGCTTCAGGACGTCCCGCGCCTCGGCATACCTGCCCAGCTGGTGCAGCGCGTCGCCCAGGATCCACGACGAGACCATGATGCAGGCTGATGCGCCCGTCTCCTCGGCGCGATCCACGCATTCCTGCGCGAGCGGCATCGCCTGCTCGAGGCGGCCCTCGGCCGCTCGGACCATGGATTCCGCGATCAGGGCATCGAGCTGGGCGATGAGATCGCCGTCCTTGGCGATCTCCTTGGCATTCTCGACCGCCGCGTCGGCCTTCTCGAACTCGCCGAGCGTCGCGTAGCCCATCGCCAGCCCGCCGCGAGCAAAGGCGGCGCCGATCGAATCGCGCTGCTGCTGCATGAGCGGCACCGCCTCCTCCAGCGCCTCCACGCCGGCCCGAACCGGTCCCGAGAAGACCTGGCTCAGGCCGACGAACGCCAGGGGCATCGCCCGGATGGAGGGATCGCCGAGTGCCTCGCCGACCTCGGTGATTCGTTGCAGCGACCGGGCGACGGTCGGATCCGACGGTGACGCGCCGGCCTGCAATCGCCCCAGGGCGATCAGCTGATGGACCTTCGCGATCAGCTGCAGGTCGCCGAGGTCGTCCGCCTCCGTCACCAGCGCCTCGAGCGCCGGCAGCGACTCATTGGCGGAGAGGAAGCTGTAGCCGGCCTGGGCCCGGCCGATCTGGATCTCGATCCGCCGCCGTCGCCGGCGTGCGGTCTCGGCTGGTCCGCGAGATTCCATCTCCGCGGCTCCTGGCGCGCCGGCGATCAATGCCGCGGCGCTATCGAATGCCCCGTAGGCCTCCTGGATCGCATTCTGCTCGAGCGCGTGCCGGCCGCCGGCCGCGTAGTAGTCGATCGCCTTCTCGGTATCGCCGCTCTGGGCGAAGTGCATCGCGAGGGTTGGTGCGAGCTCGGCCATCCGCTCCGGGTAGAGCGCCTCCAGCGCTTCGCCGACCTGGCCGTGGAGCTCGCGCCGCTCCTGCTTGAGCAGGGATCCGTAGGCGGCATCCTGAACGAGCGCGTGCCGGAACAGGTACTCGAGCTCCGGCCGGAGGGTCGCGAGCTTGACCAGGCCCTTCGCCTCGAGCGTCTCGAGCTGGTTCTCGGTCATCGAATGCCCTCTCCAATCACTCGTTCCAGGACTCGGACCGGGAACTGCCGGCCGATCACGGCGGCGATCCGCAGGCTGCGCTTTGCCGCCTCGGGCAGCTGATCGATGCGGGCCAGCAACAGGCCATGGAGGCTCTCCGGGATCTCGGCGCCGCCGACCTCGTCGGTCGCCACCCACCGATCGCCCTCCGACACGATCAGGCCGCGCTCGATCAACATGCGGACGACCTCTTCGACGAAGAACGGGTTGCCCTCCGCCCGGGCCATGATCAGGTCGCGGACCCGGTCCGGCAGGGACTCGATCTCGAGCAGGTTCGACACCAGGACCCGGCTGTCGGCGTCCGTCAGCGGCTCGAGGCGGATCTCGGTCAGCGAATCGCCGAATTGGTCGCGGGCCTGCTCGAGCAGGGCCCAGCCGGCCGAATCGGTTTCCGCGCGCATGGCCGCGAGGAACAGGATCGGCAGCTGCGTGGCCAGGGGCATGACCTGGGTGGCGACTGCGATCGACGCGGGATCGGCCCAGTGCAGGTCCTCGCAGACGAGGACGACCGGCCGCTCGGCGGCCATGCTGCGGAGCAGGCGGTGGGTTGCCGCCACGTACCGGCCCTGCGTGACCTCCGGTGCGTTCGCTATATGCGTCGCCTCGTCCTCGCGGAGGGGCAGCCCGAGCAGGCCCGCGAGGTACGGCGCGGTGTCGGCGACCTCGGATCGATCCGCGCCGAGTCGCTCCTCGAGGACGCGGTCCAGCATGTCGCGGGCCTCGGCCTCGGGCGCCGCGAACGAGATCCCGAGGATCGAGCGAAGGAGGTCGATCAGAAGGTGGTACGGAAGATTGCGGCCGTACGACACACAGTGGCCCTCGACCCAGATCGTGCCAGGACCGCTGCCGCCGGGTACCGGCGCGAGGGCCGCGCGCTTGAGCTCGGCGAGAAGCCGGCTCTTGCCGATGCCCGGCTCGCCGATCACGAACGCGACCCGCCCGCGACCCTCGCGGACCGTGTCGAGGAGCGTCGTCAGTCGACGCAGCGGCTCGTCGCGGCCGACCATCGGGCTGTCCAGGCCAACGGACTCGAGGCCGCGGCGGCGGGCGGGCGCCGCCTTGCGACCGATGACCCGGAAGGCGTGGATCGGCTCGGACTTGCCCTTCACGTCGAGCCCGCCGAGGTCCTCGAGGTCGAAGGTGTCGCCGGTCAGCCGGCGGGTCATCTCGCCGATGACGATCGTCCCCGGCTGCGCGGCGGTCTGCATGCGCGCGGCCACGTTCACCGCGTCGCCGAGCGCCGTGTACTCGTAGCGCAGGTCGGAGCCGACATTGCCGACCATGACCGGCCCCGAGTTGACGCCGGCCCGGATCCGGAAGTCGATGCCGTGGCTGGCCTTGAGCTGGGTGCCGTAGTCATCGATCGTGGCGAGCATGTCGATCGCCGCGAAGATCGCCCGTTCCGGGTCGTCCTCGTGGGCAACCGGCGCCCCGAAGAACGCGAGCATCGCGTCGCCCTGGAGCTGGGCGATGGTGCCCTCGTAGCGAAAGACGGCGCGCGACATGAGGTCGAACGCCTCGTTGATGATCTGCGTCCAGTCCTCCGGATCGATCTGCTCGGCGAGCGATGTCGAGCCGACGACGTCCACGAATAGCGCGGAGACTGGCTTGCGCTCTCCTGTGAGCTTTGCCGCCCGCATCTTCTGGATCAGCGGCTCCGGCGCCGCCGCGGTCAGGCGCGAGTGGATCGCCTCGACGTGCTGCGCTGGCGCGTCGAGGGCCAGTCCGCAGCTTGCGCAGAAGCGCGCGTCCGCGGCGACGCTGGCTTCACAACGTGGGCACGTCCGCGCCGGCGATTCGACGGTCATCGAACCGGCATCGTACCCCGTGGCGTCTCCACTGACCGCAGGCCGGGCCCGGGAGTCAGCCGCGCACTGCACGGCGCGGACCCCGCTCGCTCCTAATCCCTCCGAATGCTCACCAGATGATCAGATTCGGGACTTGGAGGGCCTTTCGGCGTCCGGACGTCCGATTTGGCCACTGCGGCTGGCTCAGGCGCGAAAGTCTGAGCACGAAACTGGCCGCCCGCGGGCTTGGCTCGCCGCATCTGCCGGCCTCGGAGGACCAAAAGGCCTCGAAAGCCCCAGAAATGCTCACCACGTGAGCATCGACAACCATAAGTCGCCTGCGAAGGCGAGAGCCTGTACGATCCGAGGAGCCGCTGAGCGGGCGTAACTCAGCTGGCAGAGTGCAAGTTTTCCAAACTTGATGTCGCGGGTTCGAACCCCGCCGCCCGCTCCAATTCCTCTCCCGTACCATCCGCGCGTGTCGGAGAGCCCGTCGGAGCTGCGATTCCGGGAACGTGATGCCGTCGCGCTCGACCTGGTCGGGGTCGTGGGGCTCGTGGCGCTCCTGGCGGGGCTGGTCACGCTCCAGACCTCGAAGGACCTCGGGTTCGACGCGGGAGCGGCGTTCGCCGGGATCCTGAGCCAGCTCGCCGTCACCCTGCCGGCGGCCCTGCTCGTGCTCGGCGCGAGCGCCCTGGAGCTCGCAGCGGGCCTCATCCTCGCCCGCGCGGCACGCAACAAGCCCTTCGATTCGGTCGCCGAGGCACTGCTCGCCGCGATGGTCGCGGCGGTCCTCAAGGACACCTTGCTCCTCGGCACCCTCGCGGCGGTTGGCGGGTTCCGTCAGCCGGTGCTCGTCGGCATCGATGTCCTCATCGTGCTCGCGGCGATCGCCCCATCTGCGATCAGCCGACCCCTGCGGCCGCTGACGGCGTTCGCGGGCTGGCGCGACGCCGTCGGCTCGATCGGTTCGTGGCCGGTGGCGGCGCTCGTCGTGATCGTGTGGGCCGGCCCGGTGCTGCTCCAGCTCGCGAGCCCGGTCGTGCCGTTCATCGACGTCCTGCCGAACTACGTCGGACCGGTCGAGCACCTGCGGACGTTTGGCTGGTTCTCGCCGCTGACCGAGACCCAGTCGCCGATCATCGGACCGTCGCGGACCGTGCTCGGCTATGACGCCCTCCTCGGCTCGATCGCGACCATCACGAACCTTGGCGGCGGCCTCGCGATCGCCGGCTTCATCCTCCCGCAGACGGTCCTGGTGGCCGCCGGCGTCCACCGGCTCGCCAGCGCGCTGCGCCGCGGCGACGCACCGATCGGGCCGTGGGCGCTCCTCGCATTCGCGCTCAGCCAGTCGTTCGCGCGCCTCGGCGATGCGCGCGGCACGGTCGTGGTCGTCCCGCTCGTCTGCCTCGGGCTCGCCGTTGCCGCCGAGATGCTCCGAGCGACGGCGACCGTGACGGCGGAGCCGGCGCCCAACGACCCGTGGCGGATCGGCCGCGGCGCAGTCATCGGCATGGCGCTCGGCGCGGCAACGCTCGTCCACCCGGTCATCGGCTTCTTCGGGATCGTGACCGTCGTGATCGCGGCCCTCGTGCGGCCACGGGACCTCGCCGCGACGGCGTTCGTGGCCGGGCTCACCGCCGGCCTCATCGCGCTGCCGCAGCTCGCGACGATGGTGGGTGCGTCGCTGCCAACGCTCGCCCTTGGCATCGGCCTGCCGCTCGGACTGGCACTGGGGATCGGCACCAGCATGTTCGTCGGCGCGCGCGAACGGCTGCGAGACGGCATCCAGCGTCTCGTCCAGGTCGGCCGGTGGGTTGTGCTCGTCGCTGCGATCGCCGCAGCGGCGGGCGCGCTCGCACTCGGCTACCTGAACCCCGACGCGTTCCCCGGCGCCGTCGGCTCCGGGATCACGCTGATCCTCGAGTCGAGTGGGCTCCTGCTGGTGATGCTGATGATCGGCATCGCGCTGGGCAGCCGCGGGGCACGTTCGCCGCTCGTCATCGCGGGGCTCGCCGTCGGCGCGGGCGCCCTGCTCGTGATCGGCCTCCTGCCCGGCAACCTCGGGTTCCTCGGCGACGCCCTCCGGTTCGAGGTGCCCAAGACCGTCCACTACTGGCTGTCCACGATCGCGGCCGTCGGAGCGGCAGCGGCGCTCGCCTACCTGTGGGCCACCGACCGGCTGCCCTGGCTCGCGCGCGCTGCCGTCATCGGCGCCTTCGTCGCGCTCGCCGCGTACCCACTCCGGTTCGGCAACAGCGGCGACGATGCGGGCTGCAAGACCGATTGCGCGGCGATCAACGCCTACCACCTCGGCGAACACCGTTGGTCGGAGGCATTCGCGATCGACCTGCACTACGCCGCGAGCGGATTCTGGGTCGGCTTCCCGAACAGCCGCACGGTCGTCGACGCGCCTCGCCAACAGCTCGTCGATGCCGTCCGCGCCGAGATCGACGCCGGCCGACTCACGCACGGCACCCAGGTCCTGCACTTGGCAAGCAGCTTCCAGGAGTGGGTCGCGACGCCGCTCGGCGTGTTCGACGGTGTCGACGAGACGTTCGTCAGCCTCGACCCGGAGGTGAGCCACCAGACGGTCGGCGGTCGCCTGTACGGGCTGGACCAGCTGCCCGGGTTCCTGGCATCGGGGACGTACGGGTACGTCGTCCTCGAGCCCGCGAAGCTCCCCGCCGGCACCCGCGACGCGATCGTCGCTGCGGGCTACCAGTCGATCTTCGGCAACGCCCAGGGCGAGGTGTTCGCGCTCCGCCGCTGACCACGGGTCGAGCGGGCTGGTACCGACGGGGGATGTGGCTGGGTGCACCACGGCGGGAGCATCAAGGGACCGTGGACATCCCTCGTCTGCACCACGATCTCACGATCGACCAGCCACCTGTCGCCCCCGTGGCGGTCGATGGCGCGTTCCCGCCCGTCACTCACTTTCGGCGCGACCCGGCGGCCCACGGCATCGCGCGGAGGTGGACCCCGGAACGCCTGCTGTTTCGCGTTCGGAACGATCCGCAGCTGCTCCTCGCCACCGCGATCGCGCTGGCCGTCGTCGCGCTCGATGGGCTGGCAGGCCTCCAGCGCCCGCTCCTGCTGCTCGGGCCCGCGGTCTTCCTCGCCGGCCAACTCTGGCTCACCACGATTCGAACGACGCCGGGCTGGCTGCCTGCCGCGCGGCTCGCGTTGTGCCTCGCGTTCATCGGGCTTGCCAACGTCTGGCTTGGCGGCACCACGAGCTGGCCGCTCGCGGCACTGGCGGTCCCGGTTGTGGCCCTCGCGGCGGCGCGCGGCCGGCGTCTGGAAGGGCTCGTGGCGCTGACGGGGCTCGTCCTCATGCTGGCCCCGCTCGCGGCCCCCGCGGCCGTGCTCGTCGATCGGCAGGAGGTCCTCGCGGTCGTCATCGCGTCGATCGTCGTGGCGATCGGGAGCCGACGCGTCGTCGTCAACCTGGAACGGTCGAGCGATCGCCTCCGGAGCGCGAACCTGCGCGCACGCCACCAGACGCAGCAGCTCGCGGCACTGGAGTCCGTCGGCCGGCTGCTGGCGCGCGAAGGACCGACGGCCTCAAGCCTCGACAGCGTCATGGGAGTCCTCGAGCGGACGTTCGGCTACCAGTACCCGTCGGTGTACGTGTGGGATGGCACCGACCTCCGCCTCGGGGCCCAGCGCAACTACCGGTTCCCGATCGAGGTCGTCAACCCTGACCAGGGCGTGATCGGCCGAATCGTCCGGACCCGCGAGGCGGCCTTCCTGCCCGATGCGCGCAGCGACCCCGCGTTCCTGTCGGCAGACCCGGCCGTGGTCAGCGAGATCGGGATCCCGCTGG
Organism: Chloroflexi bacterium UBA5189; assembly: GCA_002413045.1. Classification (GTDB taxonomy): domain Bacteria; phylum Chloroflexota; class Limnocylindria; order Limnocylindrales; family CSP1-4; genus UBA5189. The sequence continues at coordinate 96,856 of DHWF01000036.1, read as the reverse complement.
AGAGCGACGGTGAGCTGCTCGGGATCCTGAACGTCGAGACGAGCGGCGAGCACCGGCTCGATTCGGATGACTTCGGGATCCTCCAGATCGTCGGCGACCGCGTCGCGGCCGCGCTGGCCCTCGGCCGGGAGCGCCAGAAGCTGACCGAGCGCGCGGCGCTCCTCGATCGACTGACCACCTTCGCGACGGCACTCGGATCCAGCCTTGATCCGGCAACGATGGACGACGAGGTGGCCATCGGGGCGTCGGTCGTCATCCCGGCCGATTCGGTCCTGCTGGTGAACCGGGAGGATGAATCCGGGCGGTTCCTCATCAACGCGATCGCGGGCGGCGACGCATCGATCATCGGGAAGGAGCTGCGGGCCGGCGAGGGTGTGAGCGGCAAGGCGATGACGACCCGAACGGTCACCGTCCTCGACCGCCTCGACCGAACCGAATTCCCGAAGGCCGTCGCCCGCGTCGCGCTGCCCGACAGCCTCGCCGCGATGGCCGCGCCGATGGTCATCGGGGATCAGGTCGTCGGCGTCGTCACCTGGCTCCGCGGCAACCTGTCGAGCCCGTTCACCGCCCAGGAGCAGGAGATCGCGGGGCTGCTCGCCGGCAAGGTCGGCCTGGCGCTGGCGAATGCACGGCTGCACCAGCTGACCGCGACCGCCGCGATCACCGACCCACTGACCGGTCTTCGCAACCGCCGACATTTCGACTCGACCCTCGAGCGCGAGGACGCGCTGCGTCGCCGCATCCCCGCCGAAAGGCGCCCGCTTCGATCCGCGATCCTGTTCGACCTCGACCACTTCGGCCAGGTCAACAAGCAGCACGGCCACCAGGTCGGCGACCGCGTGCTGCGGCTGTTCGCGGACACGCTCCGCGCCCGGGCCCGGGTGAGCGACCTCGTCGCCCGCTTCGGCGGCGAGGAGTTCGTCGTCATCCTCGACAACGCCAGCCGCGATCACGCGATCCAGATCGCCGAGGACGTGCGCACGGCGTTCGCGAAGCTCAAGGTCGACGTCGCCGGTGGCGAGCCGGTGCGAACGACGGTCTCGGCCGGCTGCGCCTCCCTCGAGGCATGGGAGGTCGAGGGCAGCCTGCTCCTCGAGCGCGCCGACGTCGCGTTGGCGATGGCCAAGCACGGCGGCCGCAACCAGGTGGTTGCCGCGTAACTCGCTGGCGATCAGCCTTCGGCGAGCGGGACGCCCATCACGTTGAAGCCACCATCGACGTAGACGACCTCGCCGGTCACCGCGCTGGACAGGTCGGAGGCGAGCCAGATCGCGGTCTTGCCCACATCCTCGATCGTGATGTTGGCGCGCAACGGCGCGAGCTCGGCGAAGGAGCCGTACAGCTTCTTGAAGCCCGCGATGCCGGCCGCGGCGAGGGTCCGGATCGGGCCGGCGGAGATCGCGTTCACGCGAACGCCGGACGGCCCGAGGTCGGCGGCGAGATACCTGACGGACGCCTCGAGCGCCGCCTTGGCGACGCCCATCACGTTGTAGTGCGAGACCACCTTCTCGGCGCCGTAGTAGCTCAGCGTGAGCACCGACGAGCCGGGGTGCAGGAATGGCCGCGCCTCGCGCACGAGCGCGACGAGCGAGTAGGCCGAGACGTCCATCGCGAGCGCGAAGCCGTCGCGTGAGGTGTTGGCGAATTCGCCGTCGAGGTCCTCGCGCTTCGCGAACGCGAGCGCATGCACGAGGATGTCGATCTCGCCGTAGGCCGCGGCCCACTTGGCCATCACGCCGGCGATCTGCTCGTCGGACTGCACGTCGCAGGCCTCGACGAACGTCGCGCCGATCGATTCGGCGAGCGGCCGGACGCGGCGGTCGATCAGGCTCTCCACCGAGGAGAAGCCCAGGATCGCGCCCTGGTCGTGGAGCGCCCTGGCGATGCCCCAGGCGATGGAGTGGTCGTTCGCGACGCCGAAGATCAGCGCCTTCTTGCCGTCGAGCAGGCCCATCGGTCCTCCCTCGTTTCGGTCCATCGTGCGCGGATCCGACGTGCCCGCGTGCGCGAACCCGTGCGTGTCTGCACGCATCGTGCGCGTCGATCCGGTCGTCCGAGCCTACCATTCGGCCCCGTGACGACCGGCCCTGCGACGACGTCCGACGCCGCGCTCCGAACCGCCCTCGACGGGGTTCGGGCGTTCATCCTCGATGCCGACGGCGTGCTCATGTATCGCGGCGCGCCGATCGACGGATCGCCAGCGGCGGTCGCCGAGCTTCGCCGTCGCGGCATCCCGTATCGAGTCGTCACGAACTTCTCGTCCGCCCATCGATCGACTCTTGCCGCCTGGGTCGGCAAGGCCACCGGCATGCCGGTCGATGCCGCCGAGATCATCACCGCGGCATCCGCTGCCGCCGCGTACACCGCCGCGCATCACGCGGGCGGGCCGCTCCTGGTCCTTTCCGCGCCGGATGCGCGGCGGGAGTGGGCAGGCCAGCAGGTCCTCTCCCCGGATGAGGCGGACGCTCGGACTGAGCCAGTCGCAGCGGTCGTCATCGGCGACGCGGGCGACGACCTGTCGTACCGGAATCTCGACATCGCGTTCCGGCAGCTGAAGGCCGGCGCGGCATTCGTGGCGATGCACCGCAACCCATGGTGGATGACGCCGAAGGGCTTCACCCTCGACGCCGGCGCGTACGTGCTCGGGCTCGAGGCGGCGCTCGGTCGGCGCGCCGTGATCTGCGGCAAGCCGTCGCCGGTCGTCTTCCGGCAAGCCGTCGCCGAGCTCCGCGCCGAGCTTGCCGGTCGCGACGGAGGGAGCACCGAATCTCGCCTCCGCATCGGCGACATCGCGATGGTCGGCGACGACCCGAAAGCGGACATCGCCGCGGCGCTGCGAGTCGGTCTTCTTGGGATCCTCGTGCTGAGCGGCAAGGTCGACGCGGCGGAAGCGGCCAGATCACGGGTTCGCCCGGACGCCATCACGGACTCGCTGGCCTCGATCGTCCACGCGCTCGAGAACATGCCAGGGACGAGCGGGCGGGCCTAGACTTCGGCTGCATCCGTACTGGGCCGAGGAGGGTCGGAATGAGCATCGATCAAGTCACCCCGCGATCGCGGCGGGCCATCCTTGCTGGCGCCATCGGCGGCCTCGCGACCGCCGCGGTTAGCCTCGTCCATGCGCCGAGCGTGCGCGCCGGCGTGGACGGCGACGTCGTGCTGGATGCCGTCAATACGGGCGTCGGAACGACGGAGATCGATGGCGGTGACCCGGCATTTGCGGTCTCCAGCAGCGGCACTGCGATCCATGCCGCGGGGGGTGTCGGGGTGGACGCCTCGGGCGACCCGGCGGCCAGAGGGTTGTCGACTGCCGGCGTCGGCGTGCTGGGCGCAAGCGCAGTGGCGGCCGTCGACATCCCGGCGCCGATCGCGGCGAGCACGGGAGTCTACGGGGTGAGCCCGGCCGGCCACGCGATCTACGGTGCCAGCGATACGGGCGTCGGCGTCTATGCGGCGAACAACTCGAGCACGGTCGGGGCAATCGTCGCGGAGGGCGGGCCCGGGACGGCGATTCATGGCCACGCCAATGTCGGGCCGGTCCCCGCATCGCCAGGCCTCACCGGAATCTACGGATCCGCGACCGACGTCGGCGTCGCGATTGCGGCCGACTCGGCGAGCGGCCTGGCCGTCAAGGCGACCAGCTCGCTCGGCCCGGCCATCCGCGGCCACGGGCAGCTCGACGGAATCATCGGCGAGTCCGCCACCGGGCGGTCCGGGATCGTCGGCTACAGCGGGAGTGGCAGCGCGCCGGCGGGGCCTGCGAAGACCGGCGTCTACGGTGAGGCGACCCAGGATGCGGGATCGCGCGGCGTGGGCGGGTTCACCCTCGCCGGCCAAGGTGTCCACGGCGACGCCACAACGGGCCAGGGCGTGGTCGGCGCCGCGACGACGGGCCAGGGGGTCAAGGGCACGGCCACGACCGGCGACGCGGTGCTTGGCCAATCGGCGAGCGGCAAGAGCGTCCACGGAATTGCGACCACCGGCCAGGGCGTCGTCGGCGAGGCGACCACCGGCGCCGGCGTGCGCGCGGTGGCGACCACCGGCTTCGCGCTCGATGTTGCCGGACGAATGAGGTTCAGCAGGGCCGGATCTGTGTCGCTGCTGGCGAACAAGACCTACGTGGACGTGACCGTTCCCGGCGGGCTGAGCGGCACGCCGGTGGTCTTCGCGATGATGGAGTACGGCCGCTCAGGCGCCTGGGTGGTCGCCGCACGCCCCAACTACCCGTCCACAGGCAAGATCCGGATCTACATGAACAAGGTCGCATCGACGACCGCTTCGACCCCGATCGGCTGGTTCGTCGCCGGCTAGGTGGCAACCGGGTCGCAGTAGACTGCGAGCACATTCCGCGCAGGCCGAACCGCCCGCCGCGACACGCCCAATCGGCAAGCTGGAGACCCGATGACCGCCGAAGCGACGAAGCCACGAATCAAGATCACCTACGCGACCCTGCGCAACGACAACGAGGAGCTCCACGCGCTGTACGAGGCGGGCGTCCAGGCGTCGCGCGCCGGGCTCGGCGGCCATCACCAGAACTTCATCGACGGCAAGTGGATCGACGGTTCGGCAGGGACGTTCGAAGCACGCTCGCCGATCGACCGTGACCTGCTGGTCGGAACATTCGCGAAGGGCGACCGGAGTGACGTCCAGGCGGCGATCGCGGCCGCTCGCCGCGCCGCGCCGGCGTGGCGCCGGACGCCGTGGCCGGACCGCCTCGCGATCCTGCGCCGGGCCGCCGAGTTCATCTCGGAGCGCCAGATGCGCTACGGCGCAGACATGGCGTTCGAGGTCGGCAAGAACCGGCTGGAGGCACTCGGCGAGGTCGAGGAGGCCGCGGACCTCATCCGCTACTACGCCCAGACGGTCGAGGACAACGACGGCTACGACCACCCGATGGACAACCTCGGCGACATGACCGTCCACACCCGATCGGTGCTCCGGCCGCACGGGGTGTTCGCGGTCATCAGCCCGTTCAACTTCCCGATGGCCCTCTCGACCGGGCCCGTGGCGGGCGCGCTGCTCGCCGGCAACACCGCGATCCTCAAGCCAGCCTCGGCGGCGCCGCTGTCCGCGGTGAACCTGATCCACGCGCTGGAGGACGCGGGTGTGCCCGCCGGCGTCGTCAACCTCGTGATGGGCCCCGGCGACACGGTCGGCGAGGAGTTCCAGTCGAACCAGGGCATCGATGGCATCGTGTTCACCGGGTCCTTCGAGGTCGGGTTCAAGCTGTTCAAGTCGTTCTCGACCAGCTGGCCGCGTCCGTGCATCGTCGAGATGGGCGGCAAGAACCCGGCGATCGTGTCGCGCAAGGCGGACCTCGAGGAGGCGGCCGAGGGGATCATGCGCAGCGCGTTCGGGTTCGGCGGGCAGAAGTGCTCCGCGAACTCGCGCGTGTACGTCGAGCAGCCGGTCCACGACGAGCTGATCCGGATGCTCGTGGAGAAGACCGAGAAGCTGACCGTCGGCGACCCCATCGATCGGAAGAACTGGCTTGGCCCGATCATCGACCAGAAGGCCGTCGATCGGCATCAGCAGGCGGTCTCCGAGGTTCGGCGCGATGGCAAGGTCTACACCGGCGGCGAGCACCTCACCGACGGCGACCTGGCGCGCGGCTTCTATGTCGAGCCAACGGTCGTCGGCAACCTGCCCGCGACCCATCGCGTATTCCAGGACGAGCTGTTCGCGCCGTTCACCGCGGTCCAGGCGGTCGATTCGATCGACGAGGCGCTCCGCCTCGCGAACGACACGATCTACGGCCTGACCGCGGGCGTGTACAGCGAGGATCCGGCCGAGGTGGCGCGCTTCCTGGACGAGGCCGAGGCGGGTGTCCTGTACGTCAACCGGCGTGCCGGCGCGACGACCGGCGCCTGGCCGGGCGTGCAGGCGTTCGGCGGCTGGAAAGGCTCAGGCTCAACGGGCAAGGCCGGCCTGTCCCGGTATTACGTCGCGCAATTCCTTCGGGAGCAGAGCCACACCGTCGTCGACTGATGGGCAGGTCCACGGGTGCGCTCGTGACGAGCCCCTTCGACGGGACGTGGCGCCCGCGGTACGACCCTCCGGGGCTTGACGCGCCCCCCGACGTGGTTTCGCTCATGCATGGGCTGTTCGAGTGTCGGTCGTGTCGTCCGCCGTACGGCGTGCCGGCTGATGGACGGGAGCACGAGGGTGACGGGAACCCGCGCTTCGCGACCCTCCAGATCATCGTGGTGGACGACAGGACGGTCCGGCTCGTCGGCCGGCGCGAGGGATTGATCACCTACGAGTCGACGCTGGTCGCCGGTGCGGACGGCAACACCATGGTCGAGACACGAACGGCGGCCGCCCAGGCAGGGGACGTCCTGGTGCCGATGCTGTCTGGACGCCATGACGGGTCCGATGACGAGCCGCGGCATGTCATGTTCCGAATCTCTCTGGAACGGGTCGGCGCGCCGATCTCGGGCGCACACCTCGTATCGGGGAGCTGGCGGGTTGTGGAGCTCGACCTGCTCGATCACGACGAAGACACGACGTACCACCTGTCCGGCGACCAGCTCGTGATGTCCGACCGAATGGGTCGGTCGTACGCGGCCATCCTCGATGGCTCGATCGCGCCGTATCTCGGGGACCCGCGATTCACCGGCGTCTCGATGCGCCGGATCGACGGGCGCACGATCGAGGAGACGAACCTCGCCGGCGATGCCGTCGTGCAGGTCACGACCTGGCGCGTCGACGTGGACGGGCGGACGATGCACGTCCGGTTCGACGATGGGGCCGGCCACGTCATGGAGCAGACCGGGTTCAAGGTCCGCTGACGAGGCGTTCCCGGCTGGTAGACTCGGGTTCTATCCAATCTGCATAAACCCTATGCATTCACGAGGGTCGTCCGTGTCCACGTCCATTGCCGAGCGACCGCTGCCAGACCTGATCACCGAGATTCCGGGGCCGAAGGCGCGGGCGCACGTGACCTTCGACGAGACGTGGACCTCGCCGAGCCTGCCGCGCGCCTATCCGATCGTTCCCGTCCGCGGGCAGGGGATGGCTATCGAGGACATCGACGGCAACCTGTTCCTGGACTTCGCGGCGGGCATCGCCGTCAATTCGACCGGGCACGGGCACCCGAGAGTTGTCGGCGCGATCAAGGAGCAGGCAGCGGAGCTGATCCACTACTCCGCGTCGGACTTCTACCTCCCGATCTATGCGGAGACCGCGGCAGCGATCGCGCGGATCGCGCCCATGAAGGGCAAGCTCCGGACGTACCTCGGGAACTCGGGCGCCGAGGTCGTCGAGGCGGCGATGAAGCTGTCCCGCCACTTCACGGGCCGGCCGTACATCGTCGGGTTCCTGGGGGGCTTCCACGGCCGCACCTACGGCGCCGTCAGCCTTACCGCATCGAAGGCGAAGTACCACGCCCGGTTCGACCCGCTCCTGCCGGGGATCTACCACGCGCCGTACGGCCACGTCGAAGACCTCAAGTGGTTCGATGACGTCCTGTTCAACCGCCTCATTCCCGCCGACGAGGTCGCCGCGATGGTGATCGAGCCGGTCCAGGGCGAGGGCGGCTACATCGTCCCGGAGGACGGCTTCCTCCAGGGGCTGCGCGAGCTGTGCACGAAGCACGGCATCCTGCTCGTCGCGGACGAGATCCAGTCCGGCGCAGGGCGCACCGGGAAGATGTGGGCGGTCGATCACTTCGACGTCGAGCCCGACATTCTCCTGGTCGCCAAGGGCATCGCGTCGGGCATGCCGCTCGGGGCGATGGTCGCCCGCGCCGAGATCATGGAGTCGTGGGGGGTCGGCGCCCACGGGTCGACCTACGGCGGTAACCCGGTCGCGTGTGCGGCGGCGCTTGCCACGATCGAGCTCCTCGAGGGCGGCCTGGTCGAAAACGCGGCCGCGCGCGGCGAGCAGGCGATGGCCGGGCTCCGCGAGCTCCAGGGCCGGTTCCCGAAATCCGTCATCGATGTGCGCGGCCTCGGCCTGATGATCGGCGTGGAGTTCGCCGACCCGAAGCTCGCCGAGGAGGTCCAGTGGGCGTGCTTCCAGCGCGGCCTGCTCGTCCTCGAGTGCGGTAAGCAGACCGTCCGACTGTGCCCGCCGCTCGTCGCGTCGTCCGGCGACATCGAGACGGGCGTCCGGATCTTCGGTGAGGCGGTCGCGGAGGTCGCCGCGCAGCCATCGGAGATCGCCCGCCAGGCGGCCGCTGCCGGCGCGATCCATCCTGGCGAGGTCGACGGCTAGCCGGACGCCCTGACCCCCGATACTGCGCATCGATGAGCACCTCGAAGGTGGCCTCGATGCACGATGCCGTGGCGGACGTGGTTCGTGACGGCGACACAGTCGCGATCGAGGGCTTCACGCACCTGATCGGGTTCAGTGCCGGCCACGAGATCATTCGGCAACGGAAGCGCGACCTGACACTGGCGCGGATGACGCCGGACCTGATCTACGACCAGATGATCGCGGCGGGCTGTGCCCGCAAGCTGATCTTCTCGTGGCTGGGCAACCCGGGCGTCGGCGGCCTCGGGGCGATCCGGCGCCGGATCGAGCCCGCGACAAGCGCGGCCGGCGGCGCGGGCGGCCTGCTGCCCCGCCTCGAGATCGAGGAGTACAGCCACTTCGGGATGGTCGGGCGGTACACGGCGGGCGCCGCCAACCTCCCGTTCTACCCGCTGCGCAGCTACTTCGAGACGGACCTGCCGAAGGCCAACCCGCTGATCCGCGAGATCGAGTCGCCATATGGGGACGGCAAGGTGTACGCGGTGCCGCCGCTCAAGCCGGACGTGTCGATCATCCACGCGCAACGGGCCGATGCCGCCGGCAACACGCAGGTCTGGGGCCTCCTCGGCTGCCAGAAGGAGGCCGCGTTCGCCGCCGAGCGGGTGATCGTCGTCGTCGAGGAGCTCGTGGACGAGTCGGTCGTCCGTGCGGACCCGAACCGGACGATCATCCCGGGCCTCATCGTCGACGCGGTGGTGGTCGAGCCGTTCGGGGCGCACCCGTCGTACGTCCAGGGCACCTACGACCGCGACAACCGGTTCTACCTCGACTGGGACGCGATCACCCGCGATGAGGAAGCGTTGCAGGCATGGCTCGGCGAGTGGGTCTACGGGCTCGACGGGCGTGCCGAGTACGTCGAGAAGCTCGGGCCGGAGCGGATTGCCTCGCTCAAGCCCGGCTCGGCCCCGTCAGGCTCCGTCGACTATGGCGAGTACCGCTGATGGCCACCGTCCGCTACCTCGTCCGCGACGTGCCACGCAGCGTCGCGTTCTACGGATCCCAGCTCGGGTTCGAGGTCGAACAGGAGATGCTGCCGGCGTTCGCGCGGGTGCGGCTCGGGGATCTCAGCCTCTGGCTCGCCGGGCCCGCGTCGTCGGCCGCGCGGCCGATGCCGGGCGGGGCGGCGACGGAGCCCGGCGGCTGGAACCGGTTCGTGATCGAGGTCGACGACCTTGCAGCGACGGTAGGTCGACTGCGCGCCGCGGGCGCCACGTTCCGGAACGACATCGTGACGGGTCCCGGCGGCAAGCAGATCCTGCTCGAGGATCCGGACGGCAATCCGATCGAGCTGTTCGAGGCGCGGCGATGACGAGCCCGGACGCGGGCGCGGCCGCCTTCTCGAAGTCCGAGATGATGATCGTGGCCGCGTCGCGCGAGCTCGCCGGCCAGCGGGTCTGCTTCGTCGGCGTGGGGCTGCCGAACATCGCGGTCAACCTGGCCCAGCGAACGGTCGCACCGGAGATCGAGCTCGTCTACGAGTCCGGGGTGTTCGGGGCCAAGCCGGCGCGGCTGCCGTTGTCGATCGGCGACCCGACGATCGTGACCGGAGCGACCTCGGTGACGAGCATGTTCGAGCTGTTCAGCTTCTACCTGCAGGGCGGGCTGATCGACGTCGGGTTCCTGGGCGCAGCCCAGATCGACCGGTTCGGAAACATCAACACGACGGTCATCGGCGAGTACGCCGACCCGACCACGCGGCTCCCCGGGAGCGGCGGCGCCTGTGAGATCGCGATCAACGCGCGGCAGGTGTTCGTGATCATGCGCCAGTCCAAGCGCTCATTCGTGGATACGATCGACTTCCGGACGTCCGCAGGCAACCTCGGCGGCGCCGAGCAGTCCGAGCGCATCCGGCGCGAGCAGGGCTGGATCGGGCGCGGGCCGTCTGTGGTCGTGACCGACCTCGGCATCTGGCACTTCGACGACGACGGCGAGATGCGCCTCGATTCGCTGCACCCGGGCGCCACGCTCGACGACGTCCGGGCGGCCACCGCGTGGGAGATCCGCGTCGCCGACCGCCTGGCGGAGACGCCGGCGCCGACGGCCGAGGAGCTGGATCTGATCCGCTCGGAGCTCGATCCCGGGGGCGCCTACACCAGGTAACCGGTCCGAGGCGCGGGTGTCAGACGAGCTGGAGCGGCTCCGCGTGGGCCTGCGGCCGACCGCGCACCACCAGGACCGGGCACGGCGCGTTGCGCACGACATGCTCCGAGACGCTCCCGATCAGCAGCCGCCCCATCGGCCCTCGCCCGTGGCTGCCGACGATCACCATGTCGACCTGTTCGCTCGTCGCGGCGTCGACGATCGACGGGCCGGGCTCGCCCTCCCAGATCATGAACGACACCGCGACACCCGCTTGGCGGCCGCGAAGGACGATCTCCTGCGCCGCCGTCTCCCGCGCGCGGCGGCGCTGGTCCATGCGCTCCACGCGACCACCCGCCGCGCCGCGCACTGCGGGGTCGATGACGCTGACGATCAGGAGGGTGGCGCCGAGATCCCGTGCGAGATCGATCGCCTGTCGCGTCGCGCCCTCGGAGGCCGCCGACAGGTCGGTGGCGAGCAGGATCCGGCGGACCGCGCTGCTGGCGCGCCGGAGCGGTTCTGGAACGACGGCGGGCAGCACGGTCACGCGATCCGGCACAGCAGCGCGGTGGATCCGGCTGCGTTCGCGGCGCCGACGATGGGCGAAGCGCCCGTCCGGGCCGATGTGGCCGCCGCGGCGGCGTCCTGGACGACGAGCGCGGTGACCATGCCGTACATGCCATCGCGGCCCTCGGCGTGCGGGAGGATGTGGCAGTGGAACGCCCACGCCCCGGGCTCCGTGCAGTCGATGACCACGTCCCAACGCTCGCCTGGGTTGACCCCGAGGGTGTCGCAGCGGAACGAGGCCGCGCCGAGCTCGAAGCCGTCGCGGGCGACGACGTGCATCGGCATCCCGTGGAGGTGCCATGGATGCATCATCACGCCCTCGTTCATGAACCGGACGAGGATCTTCTCCCCGAGCTTCGCGACGATCGGTGCGGTGGCCGGGAAGCCGCGGCCGTTGATCGTGAAGCCGCCGAGCGAGTCGTTGCTGATCCAGACGATGTCCTGCGTCACGCCGTACTTGCGATCCACGCGCTGCGCGGGGTCCTTCGGATGGACGATGAACGCGCCCAGCAGGCCGCGCCCGACCTGGTCGGTCGCGTTGTGGTG
>DHWF01000036.1:68230-85264 GCA_002413045.1 Chloroflexi bacterium UBA5189 | reverse complement strand
GATCGGGTCCTGGGTGATGTGCGGGACGCCATCCATGTTGTTCGGCAGCTGCTGGCCGTGGAAATGGATCCCGGTCGACTCGTCGAGGTTGTTCTTGAAGATCGCCCGGAACCGGTCGCCCTCGATCACGTCGATGCGCGGGCCGGGCCAGGTGCCGTTGAAGCCGAGTGCGTCGATCGCCGCCTGCTGGGCGTCGATCTGGTGCTTGATCTTGTCGACGGTCAGCTCGAAGACCTTCGTCGAACCGTCGCGCTTCGGGTTGCCGTACGGCTGGTTGCCGGCCCCATCGAGCGAAGCACCCTCGCCGTCCAGAAAGCGCTTGACCACGGCCAGGGCGTTCGCGTCATGGTCGCCGGCAGCAGCGCTCGCGCCCGGTGCCGCGGATGCGTCGGCGCCGTGGTCGTGCGTCGCGGCGGAGGTCGCGGCCGGTGCCCCGGTCGGGGCGGGGCCGGCGGGTGTCGTTGCCGGTGCGTAGACCCACGGGGCCATGGATGCGGCGGGCGTGCACGCCGCGACGGCTGCGGCAGCAAGGCCGCCACCGGTGATGACCGCCCCGCGCAGGAAGCGCCGTCGGTTCATGTCGAGGATCGAAGGTTGCTCGAAGAAAGGTGGGACGTCTTGCGGAGCCATGGGTGGATGGTGGCGGTGGGCCTACCGCGGACAAAGTGACCTCCGGCACCAAAATGGGGGCCATCCCGCATCCCGGACGTGGGCCCGCGGCGGTGCGCCGCTGGTAGGCTCTCGTGGGTGAAATCCGACGACGCGCTGCACGCCCTCGATCGCGCAACCCGGGCGATCGCGGGCGAGCTCGACCTCGACCGCGTCCTCCAGCTGAACGTCGATAGCGTTCGCGACCTGGTAGCGGCGCGCTACGCCGCCCTCGGCATCGTCGGCCCGGACGGGCTGATCGAGCGGTTCATCACCAGCGGCATCAGCGCCGAGCACCGCGCTCGCATCGGGGCACTGCCGCGTGGCCACGGCCTCCTGGGAACGATCATTCGGAAGGGCGTCTCGCTCCGGATCCCGGACATCGCGACGCACCCGGATACGTATGGCTTCCCGCCAGAGCACCCACCCATGCACTCGTTCCTCGGCATGCCGGTGCGCGTCGGCGGCGAGACCGTCGGCAACTTCTACCTGACCGAGAAGCGCGACGCACCCGAGTTCAGCGAGGCCGACCAGGAGCTCGTCGAGATGTTCGCGCTGCACGCCGGCATCGCCATCCAGAACGCCCGACTCCACGAGGAGGTCCAGAACCTCGCGGTCGTCGACGAGCGGTTGCGGATCAGTCGCGACCTGCATGACGGGGTCATCCAGAGCATCTACGGGGTCAGCCTTTCGCTCGAGGATGTCCTGGACCTGATCGACACGGACCGGGAGGGCGCTCTGAGCCGCGTCGACCGGGCGATCGACCGCCTCCATACGACGATCGGCGACATCCGACAGTTCATCGTGGGCCTCGGCCCCGAGAGCTACATCGGCCTCGGGGCCGCGCTGCAGTCGATGGGTCGTGACCTGCTCGCGGCTTCGCCGACACAGCTCACGGTCGATGTCGCAGACGCGGGGCTGCTCGGCGGCCGCCTCCCACCGGAGGCGGACCACGAGCTGGTCCAGATCGCGCGCGAGGCGCTCAGCAACGTCGCGCGCCATAGTGGGGCCGGCAACGCGACGCTGGCGCTGCACGTCGGGGGCGACATCGTGACCCTTCGGGTCGAAGACGACGGAGCCGGCTTCGACCCTGGGCGCCGCCTCGGTGGCGCTCATTTCGGGCTGGCCAACCTGCGCGACCGGGCGGCCGCCTTCGGTGGGACCCTGACGATCGATAGCGAGCCCGGAGGCGGCACGCGTATCATCGTTCGGCTTCCCATCGGACCACTTGAAGGTGCTGCGTGACCGTTCGCGACGCGACCAATCCATACCGGCTCCTGATCGTCGACGACCACGAGGTCGTGCGGCAGGGCCTGGTCGCATTGCTGGACCGGCGGGAGGGCTTCCAGGTGGTCGCCGAGGCCGGGACCGTGGCCGAGGCAATCGAGCAGGCACGCCGGTTCGAGCCGGACATCGTCGTGATGGACGTGCGCCTGCCGGACGGCTCCGGCATCGAGGCGTGCCGGGAGATCCGCGCCGAGCTGGCGAACACGCGCGTCGTGATGCTGACGTCGTATCCGGACGAAGAGGCCGTCCTCTCCGCCATCGTCGCGGGCGCTGCGGGCTACCTGCTGAAGCAGATCCGGGCGCGCGATCTCGTCGCCGCACTGGAGGCGGTTGGGCGCGGCGAGTCGCTGCTGGATCCGGCCGTCACCGAGAAGGTCCTGGAGCGTGTCCGCCGCATCGCGCTGGGCGGCCAGACCGACGAGCTGGCCGTACTCACGTCGCAGGAGCAGAAGATCCTCCTGCTCGTCGCCGAGGGGATGACGAACAAGGAGATCGCCACGGACGTGTTCCTGTCGGACAAGACCGTCAAGAACTACGTGAGCTCGATCCTCTCGAAGCTGAACCTGGAGCGCCGCGCCCAGGCCGCGGCATTCGTCGCGAAGCATCGGGTGGGCCGCGGCTCGGACTGAGTCCTGCGGGACACAGGGTCCCGTCCGAAGGGCCGCTCCGGCCCCCGCCGAGCGGTCCATACGGCAGTGTCGACCACCCGTCGACCACGACTAGCCTCCTACCGAGAGTAGGAGGCGACAGATGGATACGCGACTGGCAGCGCACCCGGCACACGAGGCCGCCGTAGTCTGGCTCGACCGGACACATGCATTGGTGGCGCGCGCCCACGAGGGCCACTCCGTTGTGACGGAGGTCGACCGCGACGCCGATCCCGAGACGCAGTACCTCCTGCGCGTGCTCCACGAGGCCGAGGGCTGCGATCGCGTCGTCGTCATGGGCACGGATCCGTCCCGGATCGCGCTCGAGCGCGAGTACGTCGCGCTCTACCGGCGGCCCGACCGCCTGATCGACCTGGGTCCATCGCAGTCGCCGGCTCGCTCCGAGCTGATCGACCAGCTGCGGGTGCTCGAGCCAACGCTGCACTGAGGACAGCACAAGGAGGTCGAAATGGGCAGCCTCGCCGCCGCCGACGTCATCGAGGTCCGCATCATCGAGCGCGAGCACCAGGAGCTGCGCTTCGGTCTGTCCAACCTCGAGGGCACGATCGAGGAAGCCTCCCGCCTCTCGCAGAGCGAGTTGCGAGATCGCATTGCGCGCACGACCGCCTGGGCACACCGCCAATTCCTGCCGCACGCGGCGTGGGAAGAGGCATGGATGTACGCGCAGCTCGACGAGGCGACGGGATCCCCCTGGACGACCCGCGCCCTCCGCTTCCAGCACGAGCAGATCCGCGAGCTCGCCACCGCACTGGAAACGGTGTCCATTGCCGCCTATGAACACTGGACCGCGGAGATCGTGTGTCGCGTGGTCGCCGCGATGGCGCGGCTCGACGCGCTCATCTCGGCGCATCTCGCGCAGGAGGAGCTATTCGTGCTCCCATTCCTGGAGGAGGGTGCGGGACATGCTGCTCGAGCGCACGCCATCGCACCGCGCTGACGGGCGCCCGTCGCGACAGCTCGCTCAGCAGGCCTGGACTGCGGCCATCCGCCAGTTGGACGACCGCGAAGGATGGGCGCCCGCCGCCGCCGCGCTCGTCGCCGACCTTGGCTTCCAGCTGATCGGCGCCCACTTCGCTGGCAGGCAAGGCGACCCGGGCTCGAGCCCGCTGGGGAGCCACCTGGTGGTCGCCCTCCGTGATCGTCCGACCCTGCGTCACTTCGACCCGGAGGAGCTCGTGTTCTACGGCCCCACGGACGCGGGCGCCGAGCTTCGAACGGTTCGCCGCCTGGCACCAGGTGCGGTCGATCACCAACCCGTTTCGTGGGGCCACGTGCACGTCGTCGACCGCGTACCGGTCGAGAACCGGTTCCTGACGTTCGGGGGTGAGCTGCGCCTCGAGGCGATCGACGCATCGCTTACGGTCGCCCATCTCCGCTCGCCGGCCCCGATCGTCCGGTGGGGTGGCAACAGCCAGGGCACCGATGGGCTCGCAGAGGCGATCGGCGCGTTCTTCGGACGGCTCATCGTGCCGGTCGACTTCGTGTCCGGAGCCGCGCACCGGATCGACACCGCGCTACCGGAGGTGGTCTTCACGGCTTTCGTCGCCGATGCCGTTCGGCGCCTCGATGCTGCGGCTCGACAGGTGCCCGAGCCGACCGACCTGGACCGCTGGCTGCGTGCGGCGTGGACCTGGCTCCGGCCGGCCGCCTCCTGGCGAGCCGCGGCGGAAGACGTCCTCGCCGACCTCCCGAGCTGATCCCTATCCTCGGCTGATGCGCATCGTCACCGCCGCTGAGGCCGTAGCCGGGATTCGTTCCGGCGATCAGCTGTACCTCCAGTGCGCGGCGGCGACGCCGTCGGTCCTGCTCGACGCGCTGGTCGCTCGGGCACCGGAGCTCGAGGGCGTCAGCGTCGTCCACCTCCACTGCGAAGGGCCGGGCCCGCACCTGACGCCCGAGATGGCCCCGCATTTCCGGCACCGAGCGTTGTTCATCGGTCCGAATGCCCGGGCCGCGGTCAACGAGGGCCGGGCCGATTTCGTGCCGGTGTTCCTGTCCGATGTCCCGCGCCTGTTCCAGTCGGGCATCCTGCCGCTCGACTACGTGTTCGTGAACGCGACACCGCCTGACGCCCACGGGTTCTGCTCGCTCGGGACGAGCGTGGAGGCGATGCATGCGGCCATCCGGGCCGCGAAGACGGTCGTCGTGCAGCTCAACCGTGCCGTCCCCAAGACCCTTGGCGACAGCTTCATCCACGTCGACGACATCGACCTAGCCGTCGAATGCGAGGTGCCGCCCTACGAGGTGCACCTGCCGGCGATCGGGGACGTCGAGCGACGGATCGGGGGCTTCGTCGCGGAGCTGATCCCGGACGGCGCCACGCTCCAGCTAGGGATCGGCGCGATCCCCGCCGCGACCGGCAGCTTCCTCCTCGACAAGCACGACCTCGGTGTCCACACGGAGATGTTCACCGACACCGTCGTGGACCTCGTGGAGGCCGGGGTGATCAACGGATCGCGCAAGGAGCGCAATCGCGGCAAGATCGTGGCGGCCTTCCTGATGGGCACCAAGCGTGCCTACGACTTCGTCGACGACAACCCGATGATCGAGATGCGCCCCGTCGACTTCACGAACGACACGCACGTCATCCGCTCGTTCAGCCGGATGGTCGCGATCAACTCGGCGGTCGAGGTCGACCTGACCGGCCAGATCGTGGCCGATTCGATCGGGCATCGGATGTACTCCGGCGTCGGGGGACAGATGGACTTCATCCGGGGCGCGTCGCTTGCCGAGGAGGGCCGCGCGATCATCGCCCTCCCGGCGACTGCCCAGGGCGGTGAGCGCTCGCGCATCGTGGCGAGTCTCCAGGAAGGGGCCGGGGTCGTCACGACGCGAGCCCATGCGCGGACGATCGTGACCGAGTACGGCGTCGCCGACCTGTGGGGTCGGTCTCTTCGTGAGCGTGTCAGAGCCCTGATCGCTATCGCCGATCCGGCGTTTCGCGGCGACCTCGAGCGCGCAGCGCAGCGGCTGAACCTCGCCTGACCGATGCGGGGGTTGGGTGGGTGTCGGGCGTCCCTCCGACACCCACGCAGCAACATGCTGGGACGCCGCGCCCGCGACCAGTAGGGCCGAACGTCCCGAATTCCCCGGACCGGTTGCCCCTGGGGTCACGTCCGGGCCGGGACATCCGGGGCGCCCGATAGGGCCGGTTGGCGCTCTGCTGCCGAGCTGCCCGTGGGTAGGGTCGCAGTGCGGAGGAATGGCACCACATGACCCATACGCAAAGCGGACAAAGCGTGCTCGATCGGCTTTCGCCGGAGGTGCTCTCGCGCCTCAACCGGTTCGCCCACGACCACGACTACCCAGCCGGCGCGACGATCATCCGTGAGGGCGACGACACCCATTTCCTGGGCGTCGTGACGACCGGACGAGTCGCTCTACGGTTGCGAGTCCCGGAGCTGGGCGACCGGTTCACGATCGTCACCTGTGAGCCGGGCGAGATCATCGGCTGGTCCGCGGTGGTCGCCCCGTTCAGGGCCACCGTCGATGCGGTTGCGACCGAGCCGACCAGGATCGTCGCCTTCGACGCCACGGCGCTGCGCGCCCGCCTCGTCGACGACCACGCGCTGGCAGCCGAGCTGCTGCCGCTCGTCCTCGAATCCGTGTCTGGCCGCCTCACTGCCAGCTGGCAGCAGATGCTCGACATGTTCGGCTCGCGGGGGCCCGAGCCGTGGTAAGCGAGCGCCAGTGGGGCGCGACGGGCAAGGGAGCGGCCGTACGGTTCCTCCCGGTCGATCGGCTCGACGATCTCGTCACGGCCCTGCGCGGGGACGGCCGCCGCGTCGTTGGACCCGTCGTCGAGGACGGCGCGCTCAAGATGGCGGAGTTCGAGCATGCGGCCGAGCTGCCATTCGGTTGGACGGTGCGCACGGCGCCCGGCCTGGTCCGACTGGAGCGGCGCCCGGCCGACGCGCAAAACGCGGATCGAGTGTTCGACAACGGCCCGGCGTGGAGCGGCATCAAGCCATGGACATTCCCGTCGCGCGTGGACGCGCTGTCCCTCGAGACCAGATCGGACGGCTCGCTCGCCGTCCGCGTCGAGGCTCCGCCGGCGACCGCCACGGCCGTGATCGGTGCCCGAGCGTGCGACCTGGCTGCGCTCGCCGTCCATGACCGAGTCCTCGCGGGCGGCCCGGCCATCGATCCGGACTACCCGTCGCGACGCGCGGACTTCTTCGTGGTCGCCGTGGAGTGCGCACTGGCGACCTCGACCTGCTTCTGCGCCTCGATGGGCACGGGTCCGGAGGTCACCGCCGGGGCCGACGTCGTGCTCTCGGAGATCGACGGCGGATTCGCCGCGCGCGGCGACTCGGCCGCCGGCACCCGGCTGCTGGACCGCCTCGCCCTCGAGCCCGCGTTGGACGTACAGATCGCCCGCGCAACCGAGCAGGTTGCGGCCACCCGCGCCTCGATGGGGCTGGGCGTAGACGCAGACGGCCTCCACGATCGGCTGCTCGCCAACCTCGACAGCCCGCGCTGGGCGGAGATCGCGGAGCGCTGCCTTGCCTGCGCGAACTGCACGCTTGTCTGCCCGACCTGCTTCTGCACCGGTGTCGAGGTCGCCTCCGACCTCGACGGCCGCGCGTCGACCGCCACGCGTGCGTGGGACAGCTGCTTCACCGCGGGGTTCGCGCAGGTGGTCGGCGGCTCGTTCCGGCCGCAGCATCGCGACCGGTATCGCCAATGGCTGACCCACAAGTTCGGCACCTGGTTCGACCAGTTCGGCACGTCCGGCTGCGTCGGCTGCGGCCGGTGCGTCGCCTGGTGCCCGGTCGGCATCGACGTTCGCGAGGAGCTCGCCATCATCGCAGGCCCGGCGCCCACCTCGACCGCGACGGCCCCGCAGGCCGCCGCGCCCGTCCTCGTGCCCGGCACGCGCATCCTCGCCATGGCCCGGCCTGCGGCGCACCCGGGCTCAACTCGGATTGACTACGTCGAGACGACGGTCGCCGCCGTCCGGCCGGAGACCGCCGACACCACGACGCTCCAGATTGCTACGGACGACCCGGCGCTGCTCGCTGCGCGCCCCGGACAGTTCGTCATGATCGCGATGCCCGCCTTCGCGATCCCGCCGATCTCGATCTCCAGGATCCGCCTGGACGGCCTCGAGCTGACGATCCGCGCCGCGGGTCCCGCGACGAGCTTCCTGGCCCGGATCCGGCCAGGGACGAAGCTCGCGCTTCGCGGCCCGCTCGGGCGACCGTGGCCGGTCGAGGATGCGTATGGCCGCGACGTCGCGATCGTTGCCGGCGGCATCGGGCTGGCTCCGCTCCGGGGCATGCTGGACCAGGTCCTCGCCGAGCGAGAGCGTTTCGAATCGGTTCGCCTCTACATCGGCGCGCGCACGCCCCGGGACCGGCTCTTCGTCGCAGAGCTCGATGCGCTCGTCGCCCAGGGCGTCGACATCCGCCTGACGGTGGATCGGGCCGGGCCCGAGTGGCTCGGCCGGGTCGGGATCATCACCGAGCTGTTCCGCGGCGCGAAGCCGACCGGCGCGAACGTGACGGCGTTCGTGTGCGGCCCCGAGCGGATGATGACCGCGGTCACTGACCTGCTGAGCGATCTCGCCGTTCCCCCGGAGCACACCTGGCTGACCCTCGAGCGGCGCATGGAATGCGGCGTCGGGCTGTGCGGCCACTGCCAGCTCGGGACCCGCTTCGTGTGCCGCGACGGCCCGGTCTTCTCGGTCGCCGAGCTCGGTTCCGACCTCCGCCAGGAAAGCCTGTGATGGCGATTGCCACCACCGCTCCAGCCCGCGCCGCCGTGGTCAACCGGCCGAGGGTCGGTGTCGTCAAGTTCGCCTCCTGCGATGGCTGCCAGCTGACGATCCTGGATCTCGAGGACGAGCTGCTCGCGCTGACTGACCGGTTCGAGTTCGTCGAGTTCGCCGAGGCGACATCGCGCCGATCATCGGGCCCGTTCGATGTCCTGTTCGTCGAGGGCTCGATCTCCAGCCCGGAGCAGGCGGTCGAGATCGCCCGGTTGCGCGCGGCCACCAGGACGCTGGTCACGATCGGCGCGTGTGCGACCGCCGGCGGCATCCAGGCCCTGCGGACGGCCGCCGAGCACGAAGCCTTCCGCGCCGCGGTCTACCCATCGCCGGCGTTCGTCGAATCGCTTGCCGTCGCCTCGCCGGTCGCCAGCTACGTCAACGTCGACGCGGAGCTCCGCGGCTGCCCGATCGACGCCCACCAGCTCGTCGAGCTGCTGACCGCCGTAACGACCGGCCGTCGCCCGCAGCTGCCTGACCAGGCCGTCTGCCTCGAATGCAAGCGGCGCGGCCTCGAGTGCGTGGTCGTGACCCGCGGCGAGCCGTGTCTCGGCCCTGTCACCGCGACCGGCTGCGGCGCGATCTGCCCGGGCATGGGCCGCGGCTGCTACGGCTGCTTCGGCCCGCGCGAGGGCGCCAACGTCGATGGCCTCGCGCGCTGGTTCATCGACGGGCCGGCCATGGGCGAGCTCGCCCCGGGCGATGTCGGTCGCCTGTTCGCCGGCTTCACCGGTGCCGCGCCGATCTTCCGCGAGGTCACCGACCGCCTCGAGGGCCGCCCGCTCATCCAACTCCAGCCCGCCGGCGCCTATCCGGCCGAGCTCGCCGCGCACACGCCACCCCGCTGGGCGAGCGACGCCAGGGAGACCCCTGATGCATGAGGTCAAGGGCGGACGCACCAGCGACCTTCGTTTCCAGGTGCAGAACCTCACGCGCGTCGAGGGCGAGGGCTCGCTCCACCTCCTGGTTCGCGACGGCGCGGTTGCCGAGGCGCACCTCCAGATCTTCGAGGCCCCGCGGTACTTCGAGGCGCTCGTCGCGGGCCGGACCCCGAACGAGGTGATCGACATCGTGTCGCGCATCTGCGGCATCTGCCCGGTCGCCTACCAGATGAGTGCGGTGCACGCCTTCGAGGACCTGCTCGGCGTGGAGGTCGAGCCGACCACGCGCGCGCTGCGACGCCTCCTCTACTGCGCCGAGTGGATCGAGAGCCATGCCCTCCACATCTACCTGCTCCACGCTCCGGACTTCCTCGGCTACCCGAGCGCGGTCGAGATGGCGAAGGATCATCAGCAGCTCGTCGCCGATGGCCTGCGCCTGAAGCAGGTCGGCAATCACCTGCTCGCCCTTCTCGGCGGCCGGGCGATTCACCCGGTGAGCGTCCGCGTCGGTGGCTGGTCGCGCGCGCCGCGGAAGGCCCGCTTGCAGGCAATGCAACCGGCACTCCACGAGGCGCTGCGGCTGGCCCGCGCCACCGTGGACGTCGCCCTGAGCCTGACGCCGCCCGTGTTCGAGCGCGAGCCCCGCCTCGTCGCCCTCCACAACCCGCGCGAATACCCGATGAACGAAGGCCGGATCATCTCCAACGACGGCCTCAACCTCGCGCCCCAGGCATGGGGCGAGGCCTTCCACGAGATCCAGGTGCCGTGGTCCAACGCCCTCCAGGCGCGCGGCAGCGACAACCTGCCGTACCTCCTCGGGCCGGCGGCGCGGATCGTGCTCGATAACGAGCAGCTGCACCCGCTCGCGCGCGAGGCGCTGGCCGCCAGCGGGGCCCTCGAGTCCATTCGCGTCAATCCGTATCGCAGCATCGTCGCGCGGGCAATCGAGCTGGTCCACGCCACGGCAGACGCGATCGACATCGTCGATGCCTACGTCCCGCCGGAGCGGCCGGCGGTCGAATGGACGGCCCGGCCCGGAACGGCCGCCTGGGCCACCGAGGCTCCCCGGGGCCTGCTGTTCCACCGGTACGAGATCGGCGAGGACGGCAAGATCGCGGCCGCCACGATCGTGCCACCGACATCCCAGAACCAGGCAGCCATCGAGGCGGACGTCGCCGCCTTCGCGCCGCGCGTGCTCGACCTCCCGATGGACGTGGCGACCCACCAGCTCGAGCAATTGATCCGCGCGTACGACCCATGCATCTCGTGCGCGACCCATTTCCTCGATCTGTCGATCCAGCGGGCACCGGCATGACGCTTGCCGCGCCGACCGTTCGGGTGCTCGTGTGCGGCAGCGCCGACCGCGGGGATGACGGCGCCGCCCTGAACGCGGTGGCCCACGTCCTGCCCCGACTGGAGCCGGACCTCCGGCAGCGTGTCGAGATCCGGCGCTGCCTCCAGCTCGACGCAGCCGACCTGATCGACGTCGCCGATGGCGAGGCATGCCTCGTGCTCGACACGGTCATCGGCGTGGAGCCGGGCACGATCATCGAGATATCCCTGGACGAGCTGACGCGGATGGAGGCGGCGGCACCGCGCTCTTCACATGCGTTGCCGATCGTCCAGGTCCTCGGTATCGCCGAGGCGATCCGCGGCCAGCTGCCGCGCGGTCGGCTGGTCGGCATCGGTGGCAAATGGTTCGGCTTCGGCCAGACGCGATCCCGCGCCCTGCGCGCCGGCATGGCCGAGTTCGAGCGAGCCATCGAGCGCTCGATCCGCGACCTTGCCCAACCCGTCCCCATCGGAGCCCGATCATGACCAGGTTTCCCGGCATCCCCGCGATCGTCGACGGCTCGGAGGCCGTTGCGCACGTCGAATCGCGCCTCGCGGAGGTCGCCTGCGTCTACCCGATCACGCCGTCGACAACGATGGCCGCGATCTACCAGGCGGCGGTGGCGGACGGTCGCACGGACCTGTGGGGCACGCCGCTCCGGTTCATCGAGCCGGAGTCGGAGCATTCGTCCGCGTCGGCGGCGGAGGGCGCGGCGCTCGCCGGCGCCCGGGTGACCAACTTCACCGCGGGCCAGGGCCTCGTGCTCATGAAGGAAGTCCTGTATGTCATCAGCGGCAAGCGGCTGCCGGCCGTGTTCCATGTCGGCGCGCGAGCCCTCACGAGCCAGGCCCTGAACATCCATGCCGGCCACGACGACGTGATGGCCATCGCGGACTGCGGCTGGGGCATCCTGTTCGCCCGGAACGCGCAGGAGGCGGCCGACCTTGCCGCGATTGCGCGGCGCGTCGCCGAGGCGACCGAGACGCCGTTCATCGTCGCCCAGGACGGCTTCCTGACCACGCACACGCTCGAGAACGTCCGGCTGCCCGAGGACGAGCTGCTGCGCGAGTTCGTCGGCGACCCGCGCGCCCACGTCCGCGACCTGTTCGACCCCGCCGAGGCGCTGATGACCGGCGTCGTCCAGAACCAGGACAGCTACATGAAGGGCCGCATCGGCCAGCGGGCCTACAGCGATCGAATCCCGGGCGCCCTCGGCGAGGCCATGGAGGAGTGGACCTCGCTGACGGGCCGCCCGATCGCTCCGGTCGCCGCCTACCGCACGGAGGACGCCCGCGAGATCCTCGTCGCGATGGGCACGATCGCGGACACCGCGATCGCCGTCGTGGATCACCTGCGCGGCCTGGGCCGCCCGGTCGGTTGCGTGGCGCTGACGGCGTTCCGCCCGTTCCCGACGGACGCCGTGATCGCGGCGCTCGGCAATGCCCGTGCGATTGGGGTGGTCGAGCGCACGGACGAGCCGCTGGCAGGGTCGAACCCACTCACGCGTGAGATCCGATCGGCGCTGTACCAGACCGCCGCCGAGGGCGGCATGGTGCCCCGTGTCCGCGCGTTCGTGGCCGGCCTCGGCTCGCGCGACGTGGGCGCCGGGGATCTCGTGGCCGTCTTCGACGAGCTCGCGAGTCGCGCCGAATCCCAGGAGCCGGTGCGCGTGCTCGGAATCCGACACCCGCTGGCCCTCGCGTCGACACCGCTCGATGTTCGCCCGCCGGGTTCCTACTCCCTCCGCGGCCACTCGATCGGCGGGTTCGGGAGCGTCACGACGAACAAGCTCGTCGCGACGCTCGTCGGCGAGCTGTTCGACAAGCAGGTCCAGGCCTATCCACGCTACGGCTCGGAGAAGAAGGGCCTGCCGACGACCTACTACCTGACGATCGCCGATGCGCCGATCCGCGTCCACGCGGAGCTGGACCGTGTCGACTTCGTCCCGCTCCACGATGTGTCCGCACTCGAGCTCGGCAACCCGCTCGCGGGGCTGGTGGACGGTGGCGACCTGTTCATCCAGTCACCGCTGCCCTCCGCCGAGGCGATCTGGGCATCCATGCCGGCGACGGCGCGCGCCGAGGTGCTGGCCCGCGGCATCCGCGTGACTGCGCTCGACACCGCCGCGGTCGCGCTCCGCCACGCCCCGAGGCCGGACCTCCAGCTGCGCATGCAGGGCGTCGCCCTCGTCGGCGTGTTCCTCCGCGTCGCGCCATTTGCGGCGCGGGCGGGCATGGACCGCGAGCAGCTGCTCGACGCGGTCGGCGATCGGCTCGGGCGGTTCTTCGGCAAGCGTGGCGCGAGCGTCATCGATGCCAACCTGGCCGTGATCGCCGAGGCGTGGGATGGCCTCATCGACGTCACCGCGGCGATCGCGGGCGCCCACGCGGAGGCCGTCGCCCCGCTCGCCGAGGGAGTGCTGGTATGAACGTCTCGCATCGCGACGCGCTGACCGACGCGGTCGTCGCCGATCGCATGCACGGGAACCCCGTCGTCATCCGGGCCGACGCCTCGCTGACCGACGCGGCCGCGCTGATGGATCGCCACCACGTCCACGGGCTGCCCGTGGTCGACGCGACCGGCATCCTCGTCGGTGTCCTCTCCCAGACCGACCTCAACCGGGCTCGGAGCACCGAGTACCTGTGGTCGAACTGGCCGGGCTTGGCCGTCCGGCACCTCATGACGAGCCCTGCCGTGACCATCCATCGCTCGACGCCGCTGATCATCGCGGCGCGGAGGATGGAGGAGCACGGGATCCACCGCCTGGTCGTGGTCGAGGACGGCGACGAGACGTCGCCGGCCGGCGTGCTGTCGATGACCGACCTGATCCACGCCCTCGCCCAGGAAACGGCCGCAGAGCGCGAGCCAGTTCGATGACCGACCTGCTGGTCAAGGACCCGGGCGAGCTCAAGGAAGCCCACGACGTCCGCCTGACGACGGCCGCGCCACCGCTCCTGGACATGGACCTCTATGTCGAGGAGTTCGGGCGGTCGGTGGTCCCGGCTTATCGCCGCGGCATCGCCGATCGGGAGCTGCCGGCGGATGCCGGCCTCGCGCGGAGCGTGATCCCGCCGGCGACGGCCGCTTCGCGCGATTTCAGCCACCTCGCGCCGCGCATCCCGGAGCTGCTCGCCGAGAGGTGCGTCGGCTGCATGGCCTGCGTCAATGCGTGCCCGGATACGGCAATCCTGGGCACGGTCGTGCCGGCGCCGCAGCTCGAGGAGCGCATCACGGCCTTCGCAGCAACCGCCGAGAAGCCGGCGCTCGCCGCGGCGACCGCCGGCTCCCATTTCGTCGACACGCAGAAGTACGGCGAGGTGCCTGCCCGGCACGGCCACGAACGCGGCATGTTCGGGATCTTCGTCGACCCGGCCCACTGCAAGGGCTGCGGCGAGTGCGTCGAGGTCTGCACCGCCCTCGGGCACGACGCCCTGTTCATGACGGACAAGCTCGCCGAGGAGCCCGTCCGCGCGGAGCTGCCGACCGAGACCCCACCGCCGGCGACCGAATCCACGCTGGACCGTTTCCGGCGAGACATGGCGTTCTTCCGGACCCTGCCGATCACTCCACCCGAGTACCGCAACGAGAAGGCGCTCGCGGACCTGATGCTTGGCGAGCATGCCATCGGCTATGTGGGCGGGGCGGGCTCGTGTGCCGGCTGCGGCGAGGCCACGGCCATCCGCATGCTGGTCGCCGCGACGCGCCAGGTGCACGGCCCGGAGTCGATGGGCATCGTCGCCGCGACGGGCTGCAACACCGTGTTCGGGAGCACCTACCCGTTCAACCCGTACCGGGTGCCGTGGACGAATTCGTTGTTCGAGAACGCTCCAGCCGTCGCGATGGGCGTCCGCGCCCGCTGGGACGCCGCCGGCCACCCGGACCGCCGCCTGTGGGTCATCGGCGGCGACGGCGCGATGTACGACATCGGCTTCCAGGCACTGTCACGCATGGTTGCCTCGGGCGCCGACATCAAGGTCCTTGTCCTCGACACGCAGGTCTATTCGAACACCGGCGGCCAGGCCTCGACCGCGACGTTCGGCGGCCAGGTCACCAAGATGTCGGCATACGGCAAGGAGGTCCACGGCCGGCCGGAACGGCGCAAGGAGCTGGCCCGGATCCTGCTCGCCCATGGCGAGGTCTATGTCGCCCAGACCACGCCGGCCCATCTCAACCACTTCTACCGGTCCATCCTCGACGCCAACAGCTATCCCGGGCCGGCCGTGGTGATCGCCTACTCGGCCTGCATGCCGGAGCACGGCATCGCCGATGACGCGGCGACCCGGCAGGCCAAGCTGGCCGTCGAATCACGGGCCTTCCCGCTCCTCACCTACGACCCTCGCCGCGGGCCGTCCTACGCGGAGCGAATCTCACTCCAGGGCAACCCCGCGCTCCGTGAGGACTGGGCGGCAGCGCCCGACGGGACACCGATCGACTTCCTCGACTTCGCCCGGAGCGAGGGCCGGTTCGCCGGCCACTTCCTCGCCGACCCTGCCGGGACCACCGAGATCCAGGCGACGCGCGCCGATCGCCTCGCCAACTGGCAGGGGCTGCAGGAGCTCGCCGGCATCCGCTAGCCCGATCCCGGCGCCCGACACCTGCCTTCCGATTGCATTGAGCCCGGCCTGCGCCGGGCGGCGGATCAGGCCTGCAGCTCGTCGCTGACGATGTGGGCCGCGTCCGTGACGTCGTCCGCGATCGCGTCGCCAGCGGTGCGACGCGGGTCAAGGGCACGAATGCTGGCCGGCAGGGAGCCGGTGCGCGTCAGCGCGACCAGGACCCCGGCCAGGGTGACGGCGCCGAGCACGGCGAGCAGGATGGCGATGGTTCGTTTCATGGCGTGGACCTCCGGCCCATTACGTCTTGGAATGTGGGAACCATCCCACATGCACCCGATCTTCGCCCGAAGACGGATCGGCGCGACAATGGCGCGATGGATGTTCGGACGCGAAGACCGATCCCCACCGCGACCCTGCGCGGCATCGATGCCTACTGGCGCGCCGCCAACTACCTCTCGGTCGGACAGATCTACCTGCTCGACAATCCGCTCCTGCGCGAGCCGCTCCGGCCGGAGCACATCAAGCCCCGTCTCCTCGGCCACTGGGGCACGACGCCGGGCCTGAACCTCCTGTACGCGCACATGAACCGGTGCATCCGGGAGCGTGACCTCGACATGCTCTGGATCACGGGTCCCGGACACGGCGGACCGGGTCTGGTCGCGAATGCCTACCTTGAGGGCACGTACACCGAGACGTACCCGACGATCACGGGCGACCTTGAGGGCCTGCGCAAGCTCTTCCGTCAGTTCAGCTTCCCAGGCGGCATCCCGAGTCACGATTCGCCGGAACGGCCGGGATCGATCCACGAGGGTGGCGAGCTCGGCTACTCCCTGATGCACGCCTACGGGGCCGCGTTCGACAACCCGGGCCTGGTCGTCGCGTGCGTCATCGGCGACGGCGAGGCGGAGACCGGCCCGCTCGCGACGAGCTGGCACTCCAACAAGTACCTCGACCCGATCGGCGATGGAGCGGTCCTCCCGATCCTCCACCTCAATGGCTACAAGATCGCCAACCCGACCATCCTCGCCCGCATTCCCGAGCGGGAGCTTGTCCAGCTCCTGGAGGGCTACGGCCATCGCGTCCATATCGTCGCCGGCGACGAACCGGCGGCAGTCCATCGGCGCCTCGCGGCCACCCTCGACCGCGTCCTCGACGAGATCGCGGAGATCCAGGCGACGGCGCGCGCCGGTGGCCCGGCGGCCCGGATCGGCTCCGGCGACCGTCCGCGCTGGCCGATGATCG
The DNA here is from genome assembly GCA_002413045.1 of Chloroflexi bacterium UBA5189. Classification (GTDB taxonomy): domain Bacteria; phylum Chloroflexota; class Limnocylindria; order Limnocylindrales; family CSP1-4; genus UBA5189. Next base: position 68,876 of record DHWF01000036.1, on the reverse strand, counting down.
TGCTCCGCACACCGAAGGGCTGGACCGGCCCGGACATCGTGGATGGGGTCCAGGTCCAGGGCACGTGGCGAGCTCACCAGGTGCCGGTCACGGACGTGCGCGACAACGGAGACCACCGGGCGGTGCTCGAGGCGTGGTTGCGTTCCTATCGGCCGGACGAGCTGTTCGACACGACGGGGAGGCTGCGCCAGGAGCTTGCCGCGCTCGCGCCACGCGGCGAACGCAGGATGAGCGCCAACCCCAAGGCGAATGGCGGCCTCGTCCTGCGCGACCTGGAGCTGCCGGACTTCACCGGCTATGGCGTCGAGGTCAAGAGCCCCGGGACCACCCTGAGCGAGGCGACGCGCGTGACCGGCCGGTTCCTGCGCGACGTCATCCGGACCAACCCCGACAACTTCCGCATCTTCGGGCCGGACGAGACGGCATCCAATCGCCTGGACGCGGTGTTCGAGGCGACGGACAAGGTCTGGGAGGCCGGGATCCTGCCCGTCGACGAGCACCTCGGCCGGCAGGGCCAGGTCGTGGAGGTGCTCTCGGAGCACCTGTGCCAGGGCTGGCTCGAGGGCTATCTCCTGACCGGCCGGCACGGCCTGTTCGACTGCTACGAGGCGTTCATCCACATCGTCGACTCGATGTTCAACCAGCA
>DHWF01000036.1:0-67997 GCA_002413045.1 Chloroflexi bacterium UBA5189 | reverse complement strand
CAGGACCACAACGGCTTCAGCCACCAGGACCCCGGGTTCCTCGACCACGTGGTGAACAAGAAGGCCGACGTCATTCGGGTGTACCTGCCGCCCGATGCGAACACGCTCCTGAGCGTGACGGACCACTGCCTGCGGAGCCGCGGCTACGTCAACGTGATCGTCGCGGGCAAGCAGCCAAGCCTGGGCTGGCTGTCGATCGAGGACGCCGTGGCCCACTGTGCCCGTGGCATCGGGATCTGGGACTGGGCGTCGACCGACGAAGGCGGCGAGCCGGACGTCGTGCTGGCCTGCTGCGGCGACGTCCCGACCCTCGAGACCCTCGCAGCCGCGGCGCTCATCCGGGAGCACCTGCCGGAGCTGAAGGTGCGGGTCGTGAACGTCGTGGACCTCATGCGGCTGCAGCCCGCGTCCGAGCACCCGCACGGCATGACCGATGCCGAGTTCGACGCCCTGTTCACGACAGATCGGCAGGTCATCTTCGCTCACCACGGGTATCCGACCTTGGTGCACCGGCTGACTTATCGCCGGGCGAATCACGCAAACCTCCATGTCCGTGGCTACAAGGAGGAAGGGACCACGACCACGCCGTTCGACATGGTCATGCTCAACGACCTCGATCGGTATCACCTCGTCATGGACGTGATCGATCGCGTGCCCGGTCTCGCCAGCCGGGCTGGCCACGTGCGCCAGGCGATGGTCGATGCGCGCCTCCGTGCCCGGACGTGGACCCGGACCCACGGCGAGGACCTGCCGGAGGTCCGCGACTGGACCTGGCCCGGTTGAGCCGTTTGGCGTTGCCTGCCGCCCCGCCGCGGCGAATCCTCGTCGTCAATGCCGGCTCGAGCAGCCTGAAGCTGCGCGTGCTCGATGCAGCAGATGCCGTGGTCGGCTCGCGGGATCTCCCGGGCGTGTCGCCCGGCGCCGGCGCGCTCGAGGCGAGCGTCGGCGACGCGATCCGCGAACTCGGCGTCGTGGAGGCGGTCGGTCATCGCATCGTGCACGGTGGGACGACGTTCGAGGAGCCGGTCCTCGTCGACGAGCGGGTCATCGATCGGCTGGACGCGCTGACCGACCTCGCCCCGCTCCACCAGCCGGCGTCACTCGCGGCGCTGCGGTGGACGATGGCGGCGCTCCCCGGCGTACCCGAGGTCGCCTGCTTCGACACGGCGTTCCACGCGACGCTGCCCCCCGCCGCGCGGACCTACGCGTTGCCAGCCGCCTGGCGCGAGCGGTGGCCGATCCGGCGGTTCGGCTTCCACGGCCTGTCCCATGCCTACGCCGCCCGCAGGAGCGCACAGCTCATCGGCAGCCCGCTCGAGTCGCTCCGGATCGTCACCTGTCACCTGGGCGCGGGCGCATCCCTCGCCGCCGTCATGCATGGCCGATCGGTCGATACGACGATGGGCTTCACGCCGCTCGCCGGGCTGGTCATGGCAACGCGATCCGGCGACGTCGATCCCGGCCTCGTACTCTGGCTGCAGCAGCACGCTGGCCTTGACGCGGCGGCGATCGCCGAGGGACTGGAGCACGAGGCGGGGCTCATGGGACTGTCGGGCTCGGCCGACATGCGTGCGGTGCTGGAACGTGCAGAGGGAGGCGACGCAGCGTCGGAGCTCGCGCTCGCCGTCTACCTCCACCGCCTGCGTGCCGCCATCGCGGCCATGGCGGCCGCGATGGGCGGGCTCGATGCGCTGGCCTTCACCGGTGGCGTTGGGGAGCACGCGGCGGCGATCCGCGCAGGCGCGGTCGACGGGCTCGGCTTCCTCGGGCTCGCCATCGACGCGGAGCGCGATGTGCGAACCACAGAGGATCGCGAGATCGGCCTGGCAGCGAGCCCGGTTCGGATCCTCGTGGTCGCGAGCCGGGAGGATCTCGAGATCGCCCGCCAGGTCCGATCCGTGCTGGTTGGTTCAGCCGCCGGGCTGGGTGGTTCAGCCGCCGGCTAGGTCGTCAGGTTGTCCGGAACCCATCGCACGGCGAGCACCGCCCACAGCAGGACGACGTCGATCGCCACCCCGAGCACGAGCCACGGATGGAAGAACAGCACGAGGAGCGCGAGCGAGGCCATCGCGCCGACGACGATGCCGGCGGTCCATACGTCGGCGGGGGCGACGCCAAGCGCTGCCACCGCGGCAAGGGCAAACCCGGCGATCGTGACGGCCACGAGGGCAACGCCGACGAGGCGGTTCGCGTCACCGCTGACGCCCAGCGATCCGAGCGGCCACGAGTGGCCGAGCTCGAACGGCCACGCCGGACCGCTCGCGGTCAGCGGTGGCCTCGGAGCCAGATAGGCGGCATGGATGAGCCCGTGGCCGAGCACCAGCCCGACCACGAGCAGACGCGCGATCACTCCGGCCGGTCCTCGATGGGCGCCTCGACCTTCTTCGCGATCACGGACCTGACGATGGCTCGCCAGTCGAGCTCCCGGACCTGTGCCGGCAGCGGCCCAACCTTGGTCATGGCGAAGAACAGCCCGGTCAGCGTGAATGCCGCCAATACGGCGAGCAGGATCGCAACGGTTCGCTTCATCGATGCACCTCCAGGGCATGCGGATGGATAAGCGAGACCATCTCAGCGCGGCGGGGCTCCCGCCGGAAGAGCCATCGGAACTCGACAGGCGGGCCGCGCGGCATGAAACCGCGGCTTGGCATGTAGCAGGCCGTTCGGCTGCCGAACGGCCCGCCCCTGTCCGCCGTTCGGCACTCCCGGAGCCGGGCCGCGATGCTCACGATGTGCGGTGGAGGTGGTCTGATGGCCATCGGCGCCCCGCCGAGACCCGCCCGAGCCGCCGGGGCGCCAGCGTTCTGGCCCCTCGACATCGCGATCGATCGCTGCAAGGGCTGCGAGCTGTGCGTGAGCGCCTGTCCTCACCACGTGCTCGAGCTGTCCACGGGCGCGGTCAACGCTCTCGGCCACCACCCCATCCGGCTGACTGACGCCGCCGCGTGCACGAGCTGCGCGCTGTGCGCTCGCATCTGTCCCGATTCGGTGTTCACGATCTACGCCCGGCCGAAGGTGAGCGCATGACCGCCACGATCCCCGCCGCCCCGTCCCGCCCGAGGCTGATGAAGGGCAACGAGGCCATGGCCGATGCCGCCATCGAGGCCGGCTGTGACGCGTACTTCGGCTACCCGATCACACCCCAGGCCGAGCTGCTGGAGCGGATGGCCCGGCGGATGCCCGAGCTTGGCCGAGTCTTCGTCCAGGCAGAGAGCGAGATCGGCGCCATCAACATGGGTCTCGGCGCGGCCGCGACCGGCGCCAAGGTCCTCGTCTCGACCTCCAGCCCGGGCATGAGCCTCATGGCCGAGGCGATGAGCTACATGGCGGGTTCCGAGCTGCCGATCCTCCTCATCAACGTGATGCGCGGCGGGCCCGGCCTCGGCAGCATCGGGCCCTCCCAGTCGGACTACTTTCAGGCGACCAAGGGCCACGGCCACGGCGACTACCGCGTGCCGGTCCTCGCCCCGGCCTCGATCGCCGAGGCAGTCGCGCTGGTCGCCGACGGCTTCGAGATCGCCGCCCGGTATCGGACGCCGGTCATCCTGCTTGCCGATGGGATCATGGGCCAGGCCATGGAGCCGGTCGTGCCCGAGTACCGGACGCCGATCTGGGACACCAAAGGATGGGAGCTCACTGGCGCCGCGGGCCGCGCGCCGCGCGTCGTCCGGTCGCTGCACCTCTTTCCGGAGGAGCTGGAGCGCCACAACATCCAGCTCCAGGCGAAGTACGCGGCGATCGCGGAGCGCGAGACCCGCTGGGCGGGCGAGGAGCTGGACGATGCCGAGATCGTGATCGTGGCGTACGGCACGGCGGCCCGCGTCGCTCGGACCGCAATCGAGCGAGCCCGAGCCGGCGGCCTTCGAGCCGGCCTCTTCCGCCCGATCAGCCTGTGGCCGTTCCCGTCGCGGGCCCTTGCAGCGGTCGCCGCGAACGCCCGTGCCATGGTCGTGGTCGAGCTCTCCGCGGGCCAGATGGTCGAGGACGTCCGGCTGGCGGTCGATCGCACGCCGGTGTTCTTCCACGGCCGGACGGGCGGCATGGTCCCGACCCCGCGTGAGGTCGTGGACCGCCTCCGGATCGCCTGGGCGCTGACTGGAGCGCGAGCGTGACGACCACACCCGTCGGCGGCCGTCGGATCGTCTACCAGCGGCCGACGCTCCTCACCGACCGATCCACCCACTACTGCCCGGGCTGCGGGCACGGGATCATCCATCGCGTGATCGCCGAGCTCCTGGATGAGCTCCAGCTGGGGCCGACCACCATCGGCGTCGCGTCGGTGGGCTGCAGCGTCTTCGCCTACGACTACTTCGGCATCGACTTCGTCGAGTCGCCCCACGGCCGGGCGCCGGCGGTGGCGACGGGGGTCCGGCGCGCTCGACCGAACGCGTTCGTGTTCACGTACCAGGGCGACGGCGACCTCGCGGCCATCGGCACGGCGGAGATCGTCCACGCCGCGGCGCGCGGCGAGCGCATCAGCGTCGTCTTCGTGAACAACGGCATCTACGGCATGACGGGCGGGCAGATGGCACCGACCACCCTCCTCGGACAGCACACGACCTCGAGCCCGCTGGGTCGCGACGCCGCGGTGGCCGGCTTCCCGATCCCGATCACCGAGATGCTCGCGCTGCTGCCCGGCGTCGCCTACGCGGCCCGCGGGACGATCACGGATCCGGGCCAGATCGGGAAGACGAAGGCAATGCTTCGCCGGGCGTTCGAGAGCCAGCTCGCGGGCGAGGGCCTGTCGATCGTGGAAGTCCTGTCGACCTGTCCGGTGGGCTGGGGCCTGACGCCCACCGAATCGATGGCCCACGTCACCAACGAGGTCACCGCGGTCTATCCCCTCGGCGTGATCGTCGATCGGCGCCGCGCGGCGACCCGAAAGGATGGTTCATAGATCGTGGAGCACGCGACGATCCTGAGCGGCTTCGGCGGCCAGGGACTCCTGTTCGCGGGCCAGGTGCTCGCACATGCGGCCATGCTCGAGGACCGGCACGTCTCATGGCTGCCCTCGTACGGCCCGGAGATGCGCGGCGGCACCGCCTCGTGCACCGTCATCGTTTCGGACCTGCCGATCGGGTCACCTGTCGTCGACGTCGCCGACGTGGTCATCGCGCTGAATCCGCCGTCGCTCGCCAGGTTCGAGCGGCTCCTCCGACCGGGTGGGCTGCTCGTCGTCAACGATTCGCTCATCGAGGCGGAACCGTCGCGCCGCGACATCGAGGTGCTCCGGATCCCGTGCTCCGCGCTGGCCCGCGAGGTCGGCGACGAGCGCGCCATCAGCATCATCGCCCTGGGCGGCGCCGTCGGGCGCGGACAGCTCGTCGATCCCGAATCCGTTCGACGGTCCCTGACCGAGGGTGCCAAGGGCGGCGAGGCCGCCGTGTCCCGGAACCTGCGCGCGTTCACGCTCGGCCTCGAACGGGCCGCTGCCGTCAGCGTCTAGCGCGCGACTTCATCCCGGGCGATATGGCAGGTACGCGGGGGTCCACATCGCGGCGTCGACGGCCGGCTCGATGTCCTCGTCACGGAACTGGCGGCCATAGCCCGTGTCCCGGAGCTTGCGGACCACCGCGATCGCGATCCGGCGGGCGATCGAGCGGAGCTCGCTGATGGGCGGGTAGATCCCGCCCACCGACAGGCGCTCGAGCGAGACCGATGCCGCGAGCTCCTGTGCCGCGGTCATGAACGCCTGGTCGGTGACCTCGCGTGCTTCCGCCACGAGCGCGCCGAGTCCAACCCCCGGGAAGATGAAGACGTTGTTCGCCTGGCCGATCAGGCGCGACCCAACCGTCCGGAACGGGCTGCCCGTGGCGATGACGGCGCGGCCACTTGTCCACTCGAGGAGATCCACCGGCTGCGCCTCCGAGCGGTCGCTCGGGTTCGAGAGCGGCAGGATGATCGGCACCGCGGCATGCGCCGCGACCTCACGGATCAGGGCCTCGGAGAATGCGCCCGCGGTCCCGGTCGTCCCGATCAGGACCGTCGGCTGGAAGACGCGGGCGATCGCCACGGGATCGGCGAGGTCGGCCGCGCCGAGGCCGGCCGCGGTGAACCAGGCGGGATTTGCCGCGAACGGGCGCTGGTCGTCGGCGAGGCCTGGCCGCTCGAGATGGACGAGACCGTGGCTGTCCAGCATTGCGATGACCGGATGGTGGTCCGGCCCGCCGAGTTCCAGATCGAGGCAGCGGGCGAGGAGGCGCGCAATCCCGGTGCCGGCCGCGCCGGCGCCCACGAACATGAACCGATCCTCGCGCAGGCCATCCACGCCGCCGCGACCGGCGAGCAGCCCTGCGAGCACGACCGCACCGGTGCCCTGGATGTCGTCGTTGAAGCTCGGCACCCGGTGCCGGTACCGGTCGAGGATGCGCAACGCGTTGTGCTGCTTGAAGTCCTCCCACTGGATCACCGCGCCCGGGAAGACGCGCCGGACCGAGTCGACGAACGCCTCGACCATGCGGTCGTAGGGCTCACCGCGCAGGCGCGGGGCGCGGTAGCCCAGGTACAGCGGATCGTCGAGGAGCTCGCGCCGGTCGGTGCCGACGTCGAGCGACACGGGCAGGGTCAGCGCGGGATAGATCCCGGCCGCGGCGCTGTAGAGCGCGAGCTTGCCAACGGGGATTGCCATGCCGCCAGCGCCCTGGTCGCCGAGACCGAGGATGCGCTCGTTGTCGGTGACGACGATCAGCCGGATCGGGCGATCGCTGGCGACCCGCAGGATGTCGTCGATGCGGCCCATGTCGGCAGGGGTGATCCACACGCCACGCGGTCGACGGAAGATGTGGCTGTAGTCGGTGCAGGCGCGGCCGACGGTCGGCGTGTAGACGATCGGCAGGAACTCCTCGAGGTTCTCGGCCAGCACCCGGTAGAAGAGCGTCTCGTTTCGATCCTGGAGGGCAGCGAGCCCGATGTAGCGCTCCAGGTCATCGTCCTTGCGGCGAACGTGCTCCAGCTCGAGCGACACCTGCTCCTCGATCGAGCTGACCCGCGGCGGCAGGAGGCCGTGGATCCCGAGCACGTCCCGCTCGGATTCGGTGAACGCCGTGCCCTTGTTGAGCAACGGCTGCCCGATCAGGGCCCGGCCCCGCTCGCCGACCACGATGACGCGGTCGGCGTCCACCAGCGGGGCGGTCGGCGGCGATGGCCGCATCTTCAAGTCAGCTCCTCGTGCAGCGCCGCAGGAGCGGCGAGCCCTGTTCCGAGGGTCGGGCCCGCCAGCCCGTCCAGACAGGGCCGACCGACCCGTGTTTACCGGGACCCACGACCCGAACGTGGTTCCTGAATCGCGGGCTGACATGTTCGGGTCGATTGGCCCTACCCGTCCACGCCGAGTGATCCGACGATCAGGTCGAGCCAATCTGAAAGGAGCTCACCATGAAGCGAATCCTCGTGGCATATGACGGTGGCGAACCTGCCCGCCACGCCCTCGGGACGGCGATCGACCTGGCCGAGCACTACGAGGCACAGATCAGCGTCGTCAGCGTCGTTCCGGTCCATCCGGGACGTGCCCCGATGGACCGCTGGGATGACGCGGCGGTCCACGCCGAGGCCCTGGCCGACGCGAAGCTGATCCTCTCCGAGTCCGGCATGACGGCCGACCTCCTCGAGCCGATCGGTGACCCCGCAGCGACCATCGAGCGGATCGCGAACGACGGCGGCTTCGACACCGTGGTGATCGGGTCGCGCGGTCTCGGCGCCATCTCGCGCTTCCTGCAGGGCAGCGTGTCGGGCCACGTGGCGACCCACACGCACGCGACCGTCATCGTCGCCCGCTGAGTCGGGACACTCTTCCCGGCGGGTCGGTCCGCGCGGCTCTACCGCCCGGCGCTCGCGGCGAAGACGATGGTCCGGAAAGGAGGAGGCAACATGGAGTTTGCCATCACCCTCGGCATTGGCGGCTGGCTGGTGCTCCTTGCCGGCGCGCTGCTCTTCGGGGTCATCGCCCAGTACATCGGTGAGGCCCGAACCGGATATGAATGGCTCGCCGACGGGATCGCTGCCGTGATCGGCGCGGTCGTCGCGAGCGAGTTCATCATCTCGACTCGGACCTTCGAACCGGTCTGGGACGGCCTGGCGATCGTGCCCGCCCTCATCGGCGGCCTTGCGCTCGGCCTGATCGTGGAGCTCGCCACCCGGTTCCTGACCGGCGGCAGGTACACGTCGCGGCCGATCGCCGTTTGACCCTGGCTCCCGTTCCCGACCGACGGCCCGCCGGCGCGAATCCGGCGGGCCGTTCGGTGCCCGGCGCCCAGAATGGGGCGATGCGGCCCGAGCCCTACGCGTCACCGATCCAGGACGTAGCAGCCGACCTCGGCGTGGATCCCGCGCTCGGCCTCGACGACATCGAGGCGGAACGGCGGGCTGCGTCGGCCGGCCCGAACGCGATCGAGCACGCGTCGACCCCGTCCGTGTGGCGGATGGTGGTCGACGCCGCGACGGAGCCGTTCGTCGTCCTCCTGCTCGTCGCCGGCCTCGGCGCCGTGGCGCTGGGAGAGGTACGCGACGGCCTGCTCATCCTCGTCGGGCTGATCCCGATCGTCGGCGCGGACGTCGTCACCGAATTCCGCGGCGAGCACGCGCTCGAGGCCCTCCGGGAGGCGTCGGCGCCGACGGCCCGAGTCCGCCGTGGCGGCCGGATCATCGAGGTGCCGGCGGACAGCCTGGTCGTGGGCGACGTGGTCATCGTCCGCGTCGGCGACGTCGTGCCGGCGGACCTTCGGGTGTCGATCAGCGACCGCCTCGCCATCGACCGGAGCATCCTTACCGGCGAATCCCTCCCTGAACCGGTCGGCACCGAGCCGGATGCCGCGGACGCGCCGCTGGCGAGCCGGCGATCGATGGCCTTCTCCGGGACAAGCGTCATCGCCGGACGCGGCGAGGGCGTCGTGGTATCGATCGGCGCAGCCACGGAGGTCGGCCGGATCGCGGGAGGGCTGGCGACGCGCCAGCGCCGGCGATCGCCACTCCAGCGGGAGCTCGACCGGCTCGTCCGGATCCTCATCGTCGTGGCCGTCGCCCTGATCTCGATCACGAGCGGCCTCGGCTTCCTGCGCGGCAATCCGCTGGGCGAGAATCTCCTCGCCGGCATCTCGGCCGCGATCGCCGCGATCCCCGAGGAGCCGCCGATCCTCCTCGCCGTCGTCCTCGGCCTGGGTGCCTACCGGCTCCTCAAGCGCGGCGTGCTGGTTCGGCGCCTCAACGCCGAAGAGATCCTCGGGGCCGTGGACCTCGTCGTGACCGACAAGACGGGCACGCTCACCCAGAACCGGCTCGAGGTCGCCTCGGTGACAGGGCCTCGCGGCCCGCTCGAGCCCGACGCGCCAGCCCGCCTGGAGGTCCTGGTCGACGCGCTGCGGGCGGAGGACGACGCGTGGCTCCACGAGTCGGGGATCGGGACGAGCTCGTTCACCAGGGCGCTGGCCGATGCGGTCGCGACGGGCGGCGGCAACATCGCGCTGCCTGCCGCGGGCCTCGTCGCGACCGTACCCGTCGCCGACGACCGACCGTATGCCTCAACGACTGCGCGCCGGGACGGCGCGACGGAGACGCTGATCATCGGCGCCCCGGAGGTCGTCGCGGATGTCGCCGAAGCGCCCGCGGCAGATCGGACGCGTTGGCATGCCGCTCTCGAGGCCGCAGCCGCGCGCGGTGAGCGCGTCGTTGGCGTCGCGGGTCGACTCGACGCGGCGGGCTGGACCCTTCGCGGCCTGGTCGGGTTCGCCGACGCGCTACGACCGGGCATCCGGGAGGCGACGGCGGGCGCGCTGGCGGCCGGGATCCAGGTCGTGATGATCACCGGTGATCATCCAGCGACCGCTCGCTCGATTGCTCGGCAGGCCGGGCTCGACGACGACGGCGTGATCCTCGGCACGGAGCTTGCGCGGTGGTCGGACGAGGAGCTCGCGCGTCGCCTGCCGGAGCTCCGCGTGATCGCGCGCTCGACTCCGGACCAGAAGCGCCGGCTCGTCCAGGTCGCCCGGGACGCTGGCCGCCTCGTCGCGGTCACGGGCGACGGCGTCAACGACGCGCCGGCGCTGCACGCCGCGGATGTCGCCGTGGCGATGGGCAGCGGCACGGCCGTTGCCCGCGAGGCCTCCGACCTCGTCCTCGGCGACGACTCGTTCGTCACCCTCGTGTACGGCATGCGCGAGGGCCGCCGGATCGTCGACAACGTCCAGAAGGGCCTGGTCTTCCTCGTCTCGACGCATGTCGCGCTGCTCGGCTTCCTGTTGATCGCCACCGTCGCCGGATTCTCGCGGCCCCTCCTGCCGATCCAGATCCTGTGGCTGGAACTGTTCATCGACCTCGCGGCATCGGTGGCGTTCGAGCGGGAGCCGGCCGAGCCGGACGTCATGACCCGGCCTCCGCGACCGGTCACCCGGGCGCTGCTGACGTCCGGGATCCTCGCCCGCATCAGCCTGGCGGGCGCATTCAGCGCGTTCGCCGCGCTGGGGCTCCTCGTGCTGGATCCTAAGGGCCCCGCGCACGGCCAGTGGCTTGCGTACACCGCACTCGTCTGCGCCCAGGCGGTCCGCGCCTACGCGAACCGGAGCCTGACCGAGCCCCTGAACCGGCTGTCCAGGAACGGGTTCCTCCTGGCGGCCGCAATCGCCGTCGTGGTGATCCAGGCGCTGATCCCGATCGTGCCCGCGCTCGCCGACGCGTTCCGCGCCCAGCCGCTGAGCCTGACCGAGTGGGGCCTGGTTGCGGCCGTCGCGCTTGCGCCCGCGGTCCTCGCCCAGGGGATCCGGGCCGTGACTCACCGGATCTGGATCGCCTGACGCCCTGACGGCGGTACCTGAGGGCCAGTTGGCCGGCCCGGACCGGGCACTCTGGCCGGTCCCGCGTGACCGTCGGCCCTGCCGCCGGCCTCGAGCTGGGCCGAGGCTTATGGCATGTGCATCACGTTTCCCGGGCACGTGCTGGCGATCGGGGAGGGCGAGGCCGTGGTGGACGTCGAAGGTCGGCGCCGCCGGGCGTCGACGCTCCTCGAGCCGGCCGTCGAGGTCGGTGACTGGGTGCTCGTCGGCGCGGGCCACGTCCTGCGACGGCTCGACCCGGCCGAGGCAACCACGCTGACCCGGACGCTCGCCAGCGCCCGGGCGTCGACCGACGCCCGCACCCAACCACGTTCCCCAGGAGGCCCGCGATGACGCCCGCGAACACGTCTCCCAGCATTCCCGAGACGCTCCGCTGGGGCGTGCTGCTCGCCGTCGGGACGGCCCTCATCAGCGGCCTCTCGATCTTCGTCAACGGCTTCGCCGTCAAGCAGCTGCCCGATCCGGCCGTCTACACGACGCTCAAGAACGGCGTCGCCGCGTTCCTGCTCATCGGCCTCATGGCGGTATCCGTCCGCCCTGCCGCGCTCAAGGCGATCCCGCGCCGGTCGTGGGGCTGGCTGGCCGTGATCGGCATCATCGGTGGCAGCCTGCCGTTCCTCCTGTTCTTCACCGGCCTCGCCCAGGCCAGCGCGCCGTCCGCGGCGTTCATCCAGAAGACGCTCTTCATCTGGGTCGCCTTCCTCGCCGTCCCGCTGCTCGGGGAGCGCCTCGGGCTCGCCCAGATCGGGGCGCTCGTCGTCCTGCTCGCCGGCCAGGCGCTCATCCTCATGCCCGCCGGAATCAGCTGGGGCAGCGGCGAGACCCTCATCGCCGCCGCCACGCTCCTGTGGGCGATCGAGACCATCGTTGCGCGGCGGGTCCTGAAGACCGTTCCGGCCGCGGTCGTCGGCGCAGCGCGGCTGGGCATCGGGCTGGTCGTCCTCGTCGGCTATCTCGCGGTCACGGGCAAGCTCGGTGCCGTCGCGGCCCTCGGCGCCGAGCAGTGGCGCTGGGTGCTCCTGACCGGCCTGCTCCTGACGGGCTACGTCGCAACCTGGTTCGCGGCACTCAAGCGGGCGCCGGCAAGCCTCGTGACCGCGATCCTGGTCCTCGGGGCGCCTGCCACCGCGGCACTCCAGGCCCTCGCGACCGGCGCAGTCCCGGCATTCCCGGTCCTCGCCGGGCAGCTCCTCGTCCTCGCGGCAGGCGGCGGACTGGCCGTCCTGACGCTTCGCCGCTGGCGCCCCGTACCGCAGCCGGCCGGGGCAGACCCGGCACGCTGATGCTCGCCACCTGGGATCGCCCGATCGCGCCGGCACCGGGACCGATCCGGTTCGCCCGGTACGCCTTCGGCCCGAACAAGCTCGGCTACTGCGGGCCAGAGGAAGCGGGTGAGCTGTTCGAGCAGGCGACCGTCGGCCGGGACATTGCCCGGCTCCGGGAGCTCGCCGGCCAATTCGAGGGCGCCTATCCGTACCTGTGCCTGATCGCGCAGGGAAACAGGATCGCCGACCCACTCTCGGCCGACGTCGTCGAGGCGTACTGGCTCGGCGGGCCGCTGCTCGATCGGGTCCGCCCGGCAGCGTTCGGGCGCTCGCTCGAATGGCGCTTCCGACCGCGCCTCCGAGCGCACTCCTGGCACTGGCTCGGCGACAAGCCCGGCGCCGGCGCCCTCCCGAACCACGCTTTCCACGTGCTCGACGTGTTCCCGAAGGTCGGGCTGATGCGGACCGGCCAGATCGACAACGCGTTGAAGGTCATGGATTCGTGCCGCATCCGCTGGGGCCGCGTCCTCGAGCGTGACGGTGACGCGCTGGTGGTCTCGGCCGTGCCGCTCGAGATGGTCGACGGCCGGTTGCAGCTCGGCGCCCCACGGGCTGAGCGCATCCGCGGCTGGGTGGACGGCACTGGCTTCGTGGAGGACGTCACCGTGGGCGACGTCGTGGCGATCCACTGGGACTGGGCCTGCGAGCGCCTCGATGCGGCTCGGCTGACGGCCCTCCGCGACGCGACCACGCACGAGCTCGGGATCGCCAACCAGACGATCTGACGGGGCTGGCTGCTCGGGATGGGTCGGGCCCTGTGGCCCCTCCGGACTCGCCAATCGGCTGCCAGATAGGGATCGCCCGGCACTCATGCGCAGGCATGCATGCATGCAGGCTTGGGCCATGGACGAGATCACCAGGATGCAGGCAGACGTGCTGAAGGTGCTGGCCAGTCCGACCCGCCTCGAGATCCTGCACCTGCTCGTGAACGGACCGCTCGAGGTCAGCCGAATCGCCGAGTCGATCGGCGCGACCCAGCCCAATGCCTCGCAGCACCTCGCAGTGCTCCGGACGGCCGGGCTCGTCGAGGCGGATCGCCACGGGCGCGAGATCCGCTACGCGCTTGCCGACCCGGATGTGATCGTCGCCTGCGACGTCATGCGCGGTGTGCTCCAGCGCCGCCTGGCCCGACTCGCCCACCTCGCCAGCCGAACCCAGCCCGCCATCCAGCTCGGACGAGCGACATGACCGACCGGAAGGACGCTCTAATGGAAGAACCGCTGAACCTCGTGCTTTTCTCGGGCACCGACGACAAGCTCCAGGCCGCGGCCGTGCTGACGGCCGGCGCCGCAGCGCTCGGCAAGCCGGTGAACGTCTTCCTGCAGTACTGGGCGCTCGACGCGTTCCGGCGCGACCGCATCGGCCGGGACCACGGCCTCGCCCCGGAGGCGGGCACCGAGGGACGCGTCCACGTCGACGACCTCCGCCGTGCCGGCCAGGTCAGCTGGGCAGAGGTCCTTCGCCAGGCCAAGGATCTCGGCGTGGTCGACATCCAGGCCTGCTCGCTGTCCATGGACCTGCTCGCCATCGATCAGGCCGACCTCGACCCGCTCGTCGACGGCGTGGAGGGCGTGACCTCCTTCTACCTGAACGCCGGCGCCGGCCACATGGTCTTCATCTGATCCGCCAGGCCACCGCTCGGAAGGAGCGCGACATGTCCGTACTCGAGATCGCAGCCCAGGTGGACGCCCGCGGCCTGTCGTGCCCGATGCCCATCGTCAAGACGGCCCAGGCCGTGAAGACCGTGGCATCCGGTGAGCTGGTCGAGGTCCTCGCCACCGATCCGGGGTCGCAGCGCGACTTCGTCGCGTGGTCCCGCTCCACCGGCCACGAGCTGGTCGAGCAGACCACCGAGGGCAACGTCCATCGGTTCGTCATCCGCCGAAAGTGAGGCCCGCCATGACGCTCGCACCCAGCTTCGACCCGATCGCGGAGGCCATCCACGATGCCGAAGGCATCCCCGAGCCGTTCGCGGAGGCCTTCAAGGCGCCCGATGACGAGAAGAAGCCGCGCGAGCTCGTGATCATCTGCTACAGCGGTGACCTCGAGAAGACGTGGGCCTCGCTGATCCTCGCCAGCACCGCCGCTGCAAGCGGCGTGCCGACCAAGATGTTCCTGACCTTCTGGGGCCTCCAGACCTTCGTCAAGGACGAGGTCAGGATCACCGGCACCAACTGGATGCAGAAGATGCTCTCGATGATGCAGCGCCCAGGCATCAGCCACCGGAAGCTGTCCAAGATGAACTTCATGGGCATGGGCCCGTGGATGATGGGCACGCTCGCCAAGCAGTACGGCGTCGCCAAGCCGAAGGAGCTGCTCGAGGCGGCGATGGCGCTCGGCGTCGAGCTCATGCCCTGCCAGATGACCATGGACATGTTCGGCCTCAAGCGCGAGGACATGATTGATGGCATGGGCGAGCCGGTCGGGGCGGCCACCGTCATCGAGCTGCTCGCCAACGGCGCAGCGCCCCTCTTCATCTGATCGACACGCCCGAAGGAGTCACGCCATGACCGCCGTCCTCGAGACCCCGCCGACCGTCACGACGACGGTCGATGCACGCGGCAGCTTCTGCCCCGGACCCCTGATGGAGCTTATTCGGGCCATCCGCGAGTCCCAGGTCGGCGACGTCATCGCCGTCCTCTCGTCGGACAAGGGCTCCAAGCTCGACATTCCCAAGTGGATCGAGAAGGCGGGCCATCGACTCGTCTCGCTCACCACGCTCGACGGGTACGACGAGATCGTCGTCCAGAAGGCTCGGTAACGACCATGCAGCGCATCGTCATCCTCGGCGGAGGGGTCGGAGGAACGCTCACCGCGAACCTCCTGGCCCGCAAGCTCGGCAAGCGCATCGATCGCGGCGAGGTCGATATCACGCTCGTCGATGCCCTCGGCGCGCACGTCTACCAGCCGGGTTTCATGTACATCGCGATGGGCGGTGAGCGGGAGCAGCGACTCTCCCGCCCGGAGCGATCGCTGCTCGACGCTCCGGTCAACCTGGTCGTCGATACGGCGATCCGGATCGACGAGGGGGCACGGACGATTGTGCTCGCCGGTGGTGCGGCGCTGCCGTACGACTACCTGGTCCTCGCGACCGGCTGCCGGATCGTGCCCGAATCGATCGAGCATTTCGATACGGAGGCCGAGCACTTCTACACGGCCGCGGCCGCTCTCCATCTCCGCCACGCCCTCGATGCCTTCACCGGCGGCAGGATCGTGGTCGGGATCGCTGCCATGCCCTACAAGTGCCCACCAGCCCCCCTCGAGGTCGCGTTCCTGATCGAGTCCGAGCTCCGCGAGCGCGGCCTCCGCGAGAAGAGCGAGGTCCATTTCTGCTCGCCGATCGGGCGCGCGTTCACGATCGAGAGTGTCTCGGAGATGGCAACGCCGATCTTCGCGGAGAAGGGCATCGAGCTCCACACGTTCTTCAACGTCGACGCCATCGATCCCGAGCGCAAGGTCGTCCTGAGTCTCGAGGGCGAGGAGCTCCCGTACGACCTGCTCGTCCTCGTGCCCCCGCACAAGGGCCAGCAGCTCGTGATCGACTCGGGGCTTGCGCCCGCGCCGGGCGGCTGGCTCCCGACGGATCGTCACACGCTCCGGGTCGGCGGTCGGCCGAACGTGTTCGCGCTCGGCGACGCGACCGACCTGCCGCTCTCGAAGGCCGGCTCGACCGCCCACTTCGAGGCGCCGGTTGTCGTCGAGGGCATCGTTGCCGCGGTCGAGGGCCGCCAGCCGGCCGGCAAGCACGCAACGTACGAAGGGCGCGTGATGTGCTTCTTCGAGGTTGGCGACGGCAAGGGCACGCTCCTGCGCTTCGACTACGAGCACCCGCCCACGCCACCGGAGCCCAACGCCATCTGGCATCTGGGCAAGATCGTCTTCAACAAGACGTACTTCCACACGGTTCCCCGGGGTCGCGTCTAGGGCACCTGGAGCCTGCCCGGCTACCTCGCGCTCAGGTCGTAGACCGTGGCGCCGCCGATGGTCGTCGGCGTGAAGGTCGCCTCGACCCACGCCGCGATCTCGGCGGCGGCGTTCGAGCCGCCCTGTGTGCCACGGAACCCGGCCGCGTCCTGCGTCGCGACGTAGTAGTGGATCTTGCCGGCGGCGACGTCGGCCTGGAACTGCTCGAGGGTCGGCGAGGGGTCGGAGCCATTGAAGCCACCGATGGCCATCACCGAGGTCTGCGAGGAAAGCGCGATGCCCGCCGCGTTGTTCGAGCCGGTCGTTGCCGCGGTCCAGGTGTAGGCGCCGGCATCGGCCTGGAGCGCCGCGATGAGCTCGGGGCTCGCCGCCGAGGCGTCGAGGAGCCCGCCGATGCCGCCCTGACCAGGACCGCCGAAGAAGCCGCCTCGTCCGAGGGCACCCAGCGCGAAGCCACCAGGCCCGCCGGGGGGCGTCCCGTTTGCGCCGAAGCCGCCGAAGCCGCCGAAACCCCCGTTGCCGCCGAACGGCAGCTGCCCGCGTCCCACGCCAACGGTTGCCTGTGGCACGGCGGTCGGCAGGGCGCCCGTGTGCGCCTCGGCGGCCGTTGCCACCGATGCGACGCCCGGGACGAGGAGCAGGACGGCGATCGCGACGACGAGCGCCACTGGCGCGAGCGCCGGCCGGATGATCGGCGCGATGAGGAGCAGCGCGACCGCCGCCGTCGCGGCGCCGAGGAGGAGTGGCACGAGCCACGGGTCCCAGGCCGGGCTCAGGGCGAGGAGGTGGATGACCCAGCCCGTCGACACGACGAGCGCGGCCGCGGCGGCGATCCGGACCTCGAGGTTGTTTCGATGCCGCCACGCGAGCGCGACACCGATCCCGACCAGCGCACCGATCGCGGGTGCGAGGGCGACCGTGTAGTACTCGTGGAAGATGCCCTGCATCAGGCTGAAGACGAGACCCGTCACGACGAGCCAGCCGCCCCATAGCACGGCCTGGGCGCGGAGTGCATCCGTCCTCGGGGCAGCCCGGCGCGCAATGACGATGGCGACGATCGCGATCAGGGCCAGGGGCAGCAGCCACGCGATCTCCGTGCCGACTTCGCCATCGAAGAGCCGGAAGAACCCGACTCCGTCGCTGAATGGGCTGCCGCCGCCGACCCGGCCGACCTCGTTCCCGCTGATGCGGCCGAGCCCGTTGTAGCCGAGCATGAGGTCGATGATGCTGTTCGTCTGCGAGCCGCCGATGTACGGGCGGCTGGCCGCGGGCCAGAGCACGGCGAGCGCGACGAACCAGCCAGACGAGACGATGACGGCCAGGGCCGCCGCCCCGACCTGGAGGACGCGCCGAACCAGCGTCGTGGGCGCCGCCCACAGGTACACGAGGGTGAAGGCCGGGATCACCAGGAACGCCTGGAGCATCTTGGCCAGGAACGCGAAGCCGACGAGCGTGCCGGCGAGCACGAGCCAGCGGGTCGCACCGCGCTCGAGCGCGCGGGTGAGTGCGTACGCGGCGGCGACCAGCAGGAGGACCAGCAGCGCGTCTGGGTTGTTGAACCGGAACATGAGTGCCGCGACCGGCGTGAGCGCGAGGACCGCACCGGCGACGAGCCCGGCCAGCCTGCCCGCGACCCGCGCCACCGTCGCGTACAGGATCCCGACCGCGGCGACGCCCATGAGCGCCTGGGGCACGAGGAGGCTCCACGAGCTGAGCCCGAAGATGCGCACGCTGAGTGACATGACCCACAGCGCGGCCGGCGTCTTGTCGACCGTGATCGCGTTGCCGGCATCGAACGAGCCGAACAGGAAGGCCAGCCAGCTCTGCGAGCCCGCGAGGGCAGCGGCCGAGTAATACGCATTCGCCCAGCCGGAGGCGCCGAGGTCCCACAGGTACAGCACGCCCGTTGCGAGCAGCAGCGCCCCGACGGCGATTCGACCGAGGACCGCCTCTTGCGCGAGGGACAGCCCGAGCGGGTGTCCCATCGACTCCGTGGATCGCTCATCCAGCGTCGGGTGGAGGCCCGGCCATGAGCCGGGGAGGGTCAGGCCATGCTCGTCGGCCACATGGGCGGTGGTCTGGCTCGTCACTGCGATGCGGCTCCTGGAGGCGGACTGCGGCGGTGTTGTCGGGCTCAGCCTCGCGGCGAATTCTGAGAACTCGCTGCGACCGATCTGCCCGCCCGGCCATCGACGCACCGCCTCCTTTGTGCGTACGATGGCCGTGCTTCGTGAGGAGGACGCCTGTTGGGCGAGTTCGTCGTCAATGGTGCGCAGATCAAGTGCAGCCAGGGCATCCCTGGCAAGGCCGTCCTCATCGTGCTGCCAACCGCGAGAGTGACCGCGGGAGACATGCCGGTCGCGACGGTCATGGACTTCAAGCCTATGGCAAACATTCCGACATTCGGGATGTGCAACTCGTCGCAGAACCCGACGGTCATCGCGGCGACCTCCGCCGCGAGCGGCGTCCACACGCCGGCGCCATGCGTGCCGTCCCCCATGAAGCAGTGGTCGCCTGGGTCCGCCAAGACCTCGGTGGGCAACATGCCTGCGCTGACGAAGGACAGCACGTGTACCTGCATGTGGGGAGGCTCGATCACGATCGACAGCGAAGGCCAGCAGAAGGCGTCGGTCGGCTGATCTCGGGCATGACTGGTCGCGTCTTCCGCCGCTCGTCCGATGCCGCGCTCCCGGTTGCCGTTCGCGCCGAGGGCGCGACGATTTGGGATGCGACCGGGAAGGCCTACCTGGACGCGGCCGGCGGCGCCGTCGTGGTCGGGATCGGACACGGGCGCGAGTCCGTCGCCCGCGTCATGGCAGAGCAGGCGTTGCGCGTCGCCTACGCACACGGCACCTCGTTCACGACCGAGCCGCTCGAGCGGTACGCGGCCGCGCTTGCGCCGCACCTCCCGATGGACGACCCGGCGATCTATCCGGTCGCCGGCGGGTCGGAGGCGATGGAATCGGCGCTCAAGCTGGCCCGGACCTATCACGTTGCGCGAGGAGAGACAGACCGCTGGATCGTGTTCGCCCGGTGGGGGAGCTATCACGGCAACACCCTTGGCGCCCTCGACCTGTCAGGGCGCAAGCCGCTGCGGCGCCCGTACGAGGCGTGGCTCGGCCGATTCCGACACGTCTCCGCGGCATACCCGTATCGCGCCGGCGAGCCGGGCGCCAACGCCCTCGGTGACGCCGACGAGCTGGCGGCCGAGCTGGACCAGGCGATCACCGCGGCCGGCCCGGGCACGGTCGCGGCATTCGTCGCCGAGCCCATCGTCGGTGCGACGCTCGCGGCCGCGGTGCCACCGGACGGCTACTGGGCGGCGATCGCGGAGGTCTGCCGCCGCCACGGCGTCCTGCTCATCGCCGACGAGGTGATGACCGGGTTCGGGCGGACCGGGCGCTGGTTCGGCGTCGACCACTGGGGGATCCGGCCGGACATCCTGGTCGGCGCGAAGGGTGGCGCGTCGGGCTATACGCCGTTCGGGCTGGTCGCCGCGTCCGGCGGCGTCTTCGACGCCGTGATGGACGGCCCGGGCTTCGTCCACGGGTTCACGTACTCGCACCACGCCGTTGGTGCGGCGGTTGCCGGTGAGGTCCTCCGGATCCTCGAGACGGAGAGGCTCGTCGAGGCCGCGGACACGAAGGGCGAGCTCCTGCTCGCGCGCCTCCACGATCGCCTGGACGGCCATCCCCACGTGGGCGAGATTCGCGGGCGGGGGCTGCTGCTCGGCGTGGAGCTGGTCGCGGACCGCGAGAGTCGCGCTCCGTTCCCGCGCGCCGACCGGATCACCGAGGGCGTCCTGCGCGCCGGCCGTGCGGAGGGCGTCCTCCTGTATCCGAGCACCGGCCTCGCCGACGGCACGAACGGCGACGCGATCGTCCTCGGGCCGCCGTTCGTCACCACGGACGAGGAGCTGACCGCGATCGTCGATCGGCTCGCGACCGCAATCGACGTAGCCCTGGCTGCCGCGGTCGCCTGAGCGCGCGACGCGCTAGCTGCGTCCGCGCGTGAGCAGCACCAGGCCGAGCGCGACGAGCAGGATCGGGAGTACCAGGGACGCCGCGTCCGGCAGCGCCATCTGCGAGCCGCCGAGCGCGACGAGCAGCACGCCGATCAGCGCCTGCCAGCCGATCCCGCCGCCCCGCGAGGCCCGGACCAGCGCGATGAACAGGAACGCGACGCCGTAGCACAGGGTGCCGAACCCCTGGCCGAGGTCGTAGTTGAGGCTCGCGACCAGGCCGGGAATCGACGCCGCGGTCAGGAAGGCACCGGCGTAGAGCGCGAACGTGCCACGGCGAACCAGCCAGGCGATGAGGAATGCGAGGCCCGCGGCCAGGACCACCAGGTTGCTGCCGACGAGGTACTGCGGCGCAAGGCGCGCGACGAGCAGCAGCACGCCGTAGACGAGGATGAAGATGCCGATCCACGGCAGCTGCGGCCGCCGGTCCTCCTCGCGCCCCCACTCCCAGCGATAGCCTCGGACCGGCCCGGTCTCCGGTGGCGGCGTACCCGCCGCCGTGCCCGCCGTGGCCGGCTGTTCGTGATCCTGCGTGTCCATGTCTCGCCCTCCTCCTCGGTCGATGGCTATGCCGGCGCAGCCGCGCCGGCCGCCGCCAGGTCCTCCTCGTCCTCCACGTGGCTGAACCCGAATCGCGCCGCCAGCCGGCCGAGCGGGCCTGGCGCCCACCAGTTCCACTTGCCGAGCAGGCGCATGGTGGCCGGTACGAGCAGGACCCGCACGATCGTCGCGTCGAGTGCGACGGCGAGGGCCATGCCCACGCCGATGCTCTTGATCGTGACGGTATCGGCGAGAGCGAACGCCGCGAAGACCGTGACCATGATCAGCGCCGCGCCGGTGATGACGCCCGCGGTTCGGGCGAGGCCATCGGCCACCGCGGCGGTGTTGTCGCCGGTGCGTCGGTACGACTCCTGCATCCGCGACAGCAGCAGGACCTCGTAGTCCATCGACAGGCCGATGAGCACGGCGAACATGATCACCGGGTTGCCCGCGATCGTGTACCCGAGCGGCTGGAAGTTGAGCAGCTGATGCAGGTTGCCCTCCTGGAAGATCCAGACCAGGGCGCCGAAGCTCGCCGTCAGTGACAGCAGCGTCATGATCACGGCCTTGATCGGGATCGCCAGCGACCCGAACAGCAGGAACAGGATGATCGCGGAGGCGAGGAGCGTGGTGCCGACGGCCCACGGGATCCGGTCGGCCTGGCTGAGCAGGAAGTCCTCACCGAGCGCCGCCGCGCCGCCGACCTGCATCCGGCTGATCCCCGCGTCCAGCGGGACGGCACGGACCCGCGTGATGACCTCGGTGCCCGCCGGCTCGGATGATTTCAGCGGGCTGACTGCATCGAGCTGGACGACGTTGCCGCGGATGTAGGCGTCGCGCAGTCGCGCCACCGCCGCGGCGATCTCCGGCGGGAGCGATCCCGCCGGCGCCGCGTACAGCTGGGCGACCTGCTCCGGCGTCATCGGCTGCCCGGTCGCGGGATCCGTCATCGAGAACGGACCCTCGACCCGATCGATGCCGTCTACCGCCGCGATTCGGCCCGCGACGGCGGTGACCGCCGCGATCGACGCGGCGCTGGTCGGGTCCGCCTTGGTGTCGAGGAGGATCACGATCGGGGTCGTCTCGCCGGCGCGGAACTCGGTCTGGAGCGCGACCCACGCGTCGCGGCTGGCGACGCCCGCGGGATAGACCGTCGCGTCCGGCACGCCCTGGGTCAGCCGCAGGTACGGCGAACCGACGATCAGGAGGAGCGCCAGCACCGGGATCAGCACCGCGAACGGCCGCCGCATGACGCCGATCGCCACGCGCTCCCAGCGCGACCGCCGAACCGCGTCGGTCCGGTCCCGCCGGAGGCCGAGCCGGCGCAGCATCCCGCCGACGGACAACGAGTTCACCCGGTGGCCGAGCATGCCCAGGATCGCCGGCAGGAAGGTCAGGCTGTAGAACACCGAGGCGAGCACGACGATCGCGCCACCGAGCCCGATCGAGCTCAGGGCACTCGCGCGGAACCAGAGCAGCCCCGAAAGCCCGATCGCGACCGCGACGCCGGAGAACAGGACCGCCTTGCCGGCCGTGCCCACCGCTCGCTCGACCGCCTGCTCGACCGTTCGGCCACGCGCCAGCTCTTCGCGGAATCGGCTCGTGAGGAATAACGAGTAGTCGATCGCGAGGGCGAGGCCGAGCATCGTCGCGATGTTGAGGACGTAGATGCTCATTTCCGTCCGCTGGGCCACGAGCCCGATCAGCCCCACCGAGCTCGGGATCGCGAGGCCGGCGACGAGCAGCGGCATGCCCGCCGCGATCAGCGAGGTGAAGACGAGGATCAGGACGATCGCGGCGATCGGCAACGAGACGGTCTCCGCGCGCGTAAGGTCCGCCTCCGAGAGCCGCTGCGAGTCCTGCTGGACGGGGCCGAAACCGGTGAGCGCGACCGAGTAGCCACTCGGCGTCGCGAGCGTCTGCTTGACCGGATCGACGAGCGCGATCGACTGATCCTCGTCGACGTCGAGCCCGATCAGGACGTACGCCGCGTCGCCCTTCACGCTGATGAAACGCGCATCGTTGGTCTGGGCGTAGCCGGTCACGCCGGTGACGCCATCGAGCTTCAGCACGGGAGCGAGGGTCGTGGCGATCGCGGCCTGGAAGGCCGCCGAGGTCGCGGCCGCGCTCGGATCGGTCGAGCGGAAGAGGGCCACGAACGACGTGCGACCGCCGCCAAAGTCGGCCTGGAGCCGGTCGCCGACCTGGGCCGATTCGGAAGTCGGATCGAGCCAGCCACCGCTGGTCAGGTGGGCCGAGGCGCCCCCGGCGAGCGATCCGAGCCCCCCGGCGATGACGAACGCGAGCAGGACGAGCCAGCGCCGGCGGCGATAGACGAAGGCGCCCCAGCGCGTGAACATCCGGTCAGGCCGCCAGGCTCGCGTCGACGACGAGCTCGACGTTGCCCTTCAGGGCGATCGAGATCGGGCAGTTCTCCTTGGCGTCAGCGGCGATCGTCCGGAACGTTTCGAGGTCGATCCCGGGCACGTCGCCGACGACGGTGATCCGGCTCGTGGTGACCTTCCAGCCGCCCGACGCGTTGTCGAAGGTGACTTCGGCCTTCACGGTGAGCTTCGTCGCCGGCGTGCCGTTCTTCGCCAGACGAGCGGAGAAGGCCATCGAGAAGCAGGCACCGTGCGCTGCGGCGAGGAGCTCCTCCGGCGAGGTCTTGCCGTTGTGGGGCCCGGTCCGGGCAGCCCATGAGACCGGCATCCGGCTGAACACGCCGCTGGAGACATAGTCGATCGTGCCGCCGCCGGTGAGCAGGTCGCCCGTCCACGTGACCTGGGCATTACGGACCTCGGCCATGTGCTGCCTCCTGTGGGTTTCGCTCGCGACAAACCGGCGCCGACACGCGCCATCGTCCCACAGCGTCGGGTCCTGGTTCCGCGCGTGCAGGTTTCCGTTTCAAGTGAACACGATCGCATCGATTGGCGGGCTGGCCGGACGCAGGCGGCGGCCGCGATGCACGAGTGGGCCATCTCGCCGCGACTTCGAGCGTGGATCGAGCACATTTCCTCGAAGCGGACGGCTCGTTCGCACTCGTGCCAGCCCGGAACCGAGGCAGAAACTGGGCCGGCGTTCATTTCAAACGGAAAGCCGCGCGAGTCAGCGCCCATGTCAGCGTCCCAGGATCGCCCGGACCTCGGTCGTGAAGGGTCTGAGTCGGGCGGAGCGGGGGAGCGTGAGCCGTTTCGTGCCGCCGAAGCCCTGGTGCGCCGCGATGGCGGTGGCGAATGCCGGGGCGAACACCGGGTCCGCGAACGGGTCGAAGCCGGCTTCCCACCAGATGTCGATGACCTTGAGCGTGCCCGCTCGCCGCTCGATGCGCGGCTCGATCCGCCCGACGAGCCGGTCGCCGAAGAGGATCGGCAGCACGTAGTAGCCCCAGCGCCGCTTCGCAGCCGGGACGTAGACCTCCCACACGTAGTCGAAGTCGAACAGCCGGCGCAGCAGCTCGCGATCCCAGCAGAACGGATCGAGCGGCGCGAGGAACGCGACACCCGGCTCGACACCGCCGGGTGGCTCGCCCGCGCCGACCTCGCGCTCGGCCTCGGCGAGGATCTCGAGGTCCTCCCGGACCACGAACCGCTCGCCCTTCACACCCTCCACGGCCACCGGCACGAGGTCGCCGCGCTCGACGAGCAGGTTCCGGGCCACCGCCTTCTCCGCTGCCCGCCGATAGGTCCCGACCCAGAGCTCCTGCTGCCCGCCGGTCCCGAGCAGCCCGCCGCCGCGATAGCGCGACTGCAGCCGGTGCACGCGCTGCTCGTCCTCGGGTACGCGCGCGGCGAGCACCTCGGCCGGAAAGAGGCGCTCGACGAGGTCGTAGACGCGGAGGTTGCCCTCGCGCCGGGCGATCCCGAGGATGCCGGCCTCGGCGAGCCCTTCGAGAATGGCCCGGACCTGGTTCGTGGGGCGCCAGTACCAGTCGATGGCCTCCCGCGGCCCGACCTCGCGCGGGAGCAGCGGGCCGCCATCACGGATGCGTGCCAGGAGCTCCTCGACGAGCGGGGCGTGGACGTCGAACGCCTCACCGGCGCCGGACAGCTCCGCGTGGCTCCGGTCCCACGTGTGCCGGTACCAGGGCAGCTCGGCAACGGGCACGATCGAGAGGCCCTTGTTGTACGTCTCGTAGAGCCGCCGGTCCTCGTACAGCCAGTGGTCGGTCCAGGGGCGGCGATAGCCCGCGATCCGGGCGAGCAGGACCAGGTCGTGGTTGCGACCGGCAACCTCGAGCGGGTCGAACTGGAGGCTGCCGATCCGATCGATGACGCGGAGGACGCTCTCCGGCTCGGCCGGGAGTTGCCGCGGCGGCGCGAGCAGGTGGCGCTTGACGAGGAAGCGGCGGGCGACCGCCGCGGAGACGTGGCGAATCTCGCTCACGCGTGCAGCCGAGACGCCAGGCGCTCCACGAACTCTGCCTGGACGGGATGGGCGCGGCGACGCGCCTCGTCGACCGCGAACCATGCCACGCGATCGACCTCCGGGATGACGAGGCGGCGCCCGGTTCGCGGCGGCCACTCGATCTCGATCTCGTTGGACCGTGAGACCGCCGGGTCCAGGTCCCCCTCGACGGCCCACGCGCGGATGACCTTGCCGCTCTTGAGCGTGACCTCGCCGAGGTCGATCGGCGCGACGCCCGGCTCCCGGGTGACGGACACGAGGTCGAACCCGGTCTCCTCCGCGAACTCGCGCGCCGCCACGGCCTCGAGGGCCTCGCCGTCCTCGGCGAGCCCCTTCGGGATGCTCCAGCTGCCGTAATCCTGCTGCTTCCAGTACGGGCCCCCGGGGTGCCCGAGGAGCACCTCCAGGTCGTCTCCCGAGCGCCGGTAGAGGAGGATCCCGCACGAGTGCGGCTGGCTCACGCGTGGCGCGCCTTGACACGCCGCCGGTATCGACGGCGATGGCCCATGTGCACCGCAGGTCCCCCTTCGGGGACGACGCTGATCGAGCCGTCATGCTCGAGCGTCGCGAGCTTGACCTCCTCGATCGATTCGAGGCCGTACTCCCGAATCGCGGCCTCGAGATCGTCCATGTCGAGGTCCTCGTGCTCGACGGCGGCCTGGATCCATTTGCCGTTCCTTGCCAGGACCGTCGGCGCTGAGTCGAGGATCCGGCGCGCGAGCGCGGACCGTTTGCGCGCGTACGCCGTCAGGCGGTTCAACCCGAACAGCGTCGCGACGATGATCAGCGCGGCCGGGATCGAGGCGTCGGGCCCGGTGATGGCCGGCTGCAGGGCGTTGGACGCCAGCAGGACGAGCGCGAGGTCGAAGATCGTGAACTGGCCGAGCTCGCGCTTGCCGGACAGCCGCAGCGCGGCCAGGAACACGACGTAGACGATGACGCTCCGGAGGACGAGCTCCAGGGGCGACAAGGTCAGCTGCCACATGGCACGATGGTGGCACAGGCTCCGGCACTCGACGCGCGCCCTCGTGATCCGGTCTCGGCCCGGCGCCGTACAGGAGATCGTCGCCTACGCCCCCAAGGAGAATCGAATGTCTGTCCCGTCCGTCCGCCGATCCGGGCTCGCCGTCAGCGGCATGGTCCTGATCGGGCTGCTTGCCGCCGCATGCTCAACCGCTGCGACCACGGCTCCAGCCACATCCGCGCCCGCCACATCTGCGCCCGCCGCATCCACTCCCGCAGGTGCAGCCGGCGTCGTGGTGAGCATGAACGGCGCAGTCCTGACCGGCCCGAACGGCCTGACGCTGTACACCCATTCCGGTGACAGCGCAACGTCCTCGACGTGCACCGGCGGATGCGCAACGGCATGGCCGCCACTGACGGTCCCGGCTGGCGCCAGCGCCACCGGCGGAACCGGCGTCACCGGCACCTTCGCGACGCTGACGCGTGCCGACGGGACGATCCAGGTCACCTACAACGGCCTGCCGCTGTACGGCTGGCAGGGCGACTCGAAGCCCGGCGACACGACCGGAGACGGCAAGGCCGGCTTCTCAGTCGCCAAGCCGTAACCACCTCGCGGAGCGGAGCTGATCACCGGCTCCGCTCCGCAGCTCAGCGTCGGCGCACGACGAACCAGGTCTCGATCGCGCCCTTGCCCTTGACGTCGACGAGGCCGCGCGGCTCGAGCTCGAACCGGCCGCCGAGTCGCTCGTAGCCCTCGCGCGCCACCTGTAGCCGGTCGGGAACGCCGGTCGATTCCAAGCGGCTCGCCATGTTCACGGTGTCGCCCCAGACGTCGTAGATGAACTTCCTGCGGCCGATCACGCCCGCGACGGCAGGTCCGACGTGCATGCCCACGCGGACCTGCAGTCCGGCGCCTGACGCACTGCGGACTGTCGCAAGCTCCGCGAGCATCGCGAGACCCATGTCGGCGACGTCCTCGGCGTGGGTCGCCGATCGATGCGCCGCGCGGTCGGCGTCGGGGCCGACTTCGTCGTGGTGCAGCCCGCCGACGACCATGTACGCGTCGCCGACGGTCTTGATCTTCTCGAGGCCGTACTGGTCGGCGAGCCGGTCGCAGGTCGAGAAGACCTCGTTGAGCAGGCTGACGACCTCGCTCGGCTCAAGGCGCGACGCCAGCTCGGTGAACCCGACGACGTCGGCGAACAGGACGGCCATGTCGTCGAAGCGGTCCGCGATCACGGTCTCGCCGGCACGGAGCCGCTCGGCGATCGAGGCGGGCAGGATGTTCAGGAGGAGCGCCTCGTTGGCGGCGCCGAGCTCCTCGACCCGGCGCGCAGCGGTGATGTCGGTCCCGTACAGGTTGATCGAATCGAACTCGGCGACCGCCACGACGCGGATCCGGTAGATCGTGCCGTCGCCCTGGAGCTCGATCGTGGGGTCGGTCGGATGCTCGCAGGCAGCGATGAGGCGCGCGAATAGCGCCGGGTCGAGCTCGTCGCCGACCTCCGCTCGGAGCGCCTTTCGAACCAGCTCGCTGGCGGGATTGGCGTAGGTCATCCGACCCTGGCGGGTGAGCCGGAGCACCGGGTTCGGGTTCTGGTTCGGGAACCGGTCGATGGCGCGCTCTGCCGTGATGTCGGTGCCGTAGAGGTTGATGAACCCGAACTCTGGGATCTCCACCGGCTTCAGGCGGAAGGTGAGGCCGCCCTCGCCGGCCACGTCAGGCGGCCGTGCGGTTGCATCGGCGAGCGCGGCGCGCAGCTGGTCGACCAGCGGTCGCGGCAGGGGATCGCCGACCTCGACGTGGAGGGCCCTGGTGATCGGACCGCTCGCTTCGTTGGCGTACCAGAGCTCTCCGGCCGGCGTCATTCGCAGCACCGGGTTCGGGTTCCGATCCGGAAAGCGCTCGACGAACTTGGAGGCGGTAATGTCCGTGCCGTACAGGTTGTAGGCGTCGAGCTCCGGCACGTGGATCGCCAGGACGTCGAATGTGTGCCGGCCGTGGGCGACCTCGATGCGGCTGGGCGGGGATTGGTGCGCGGCCTCCCAGAGCGCAGCGGCCGTCGCGGCCGGCATAGCGCCACCCACCTCGACGCCCCAGGTCTCGCAGATTGGCGTTGAGGCGGCGTTTGCGTAGAGCAGGACGCCGGTCTCGCTCATTCGCATGACCGGATGGGGATTCTGGTCTGGAAATCGGTCCATCCCCGGGACGGCAGCGCGGTCATCCAGCTGCTGCTTCACCGATCGGATGCTAGCGGCGACGCGCATGTCCGACCGAAGCGACGTCAGGGTCGGTCCACGACGAACCAGGTCTCGATCGCGCCCTTGCCCTTGACCTCGACCAGGCCCCGCGGCTCGAGCTCGAATCGGCCGCCGAGGCGCTCGTATGTCTCGCGTGCAACCTGGAGCCGGCCGGGCACGCCCGTCGACTCCATGCGGCTCGCCATGTTCACGGTGTCGCCCCAGACGTCATAGATGAACTTCCTGCGGCCGATCACGCCGGCGACGGCAGTGCCGTGAACCCGACGACGTCGGCAAACAGGACGGCCATGTCGTCGAAGCGACTCGCCCCTAGCAATGGGTTTTCCCCCAGCGACCCGCTTCGGGGTCGTCCACATCCGACCCGAGGGCGCCCGCCTCTTGCCGGTCGTCGTCGACCGAGCGGCGGTCGCCGCGTTCCTCGATGCCCGCCGCCTGTTCGAATGGGACCAGGGTCCGGCCAGGACCGGCATCGGCGAGCCCGTTACCCGGGTACCCCGCGCTCGAGCCGCCTGAGCCCTCGAACCACACCAGCTGACCATGCTCCGCCGCTACCGTGCCCCAGGCCGAGGCCGCAAGCTGAGCCAGCCGGATCCGATCCCAAGCGCGATCCGCGCCGCGGTCCGGGCCCGTGACCGGGGCTGCGTCTTCGGTCGTCTCGACATCGAGCACGATTGCTTCGGTCGGCTCGAGCTCGATCATGTCCGGGCGTCGGGCGGCATGGGCCTCCGGAGCCGGAGCACGCTCGACAACCTCGTCGTCCTGTGCCCGGCCGCCCATCTCGAGAAGACGCTCCACGGCCGCCGCTGGCGGCCGGTCCTGCTGGCCTGGATCGAGCGGGCCCAACGAGAACTGGGGTGACCGGCCCGTCGAGTCCACATCCCACCGGGTGCCGAAGCTGCCTCAGGTTCATCGGGGCAGTTGCGTTGTTCGCGTCGTCGCTGCTGGTGCTCATGTCGGTTGTCGGCTGGTCCAACGCGCAGGTAGGCGGCCTCGTCCGGGTGGTGGGCGGGTTGCTTTCCAATCCGTGCCTCCGTGCGTGGGCGAGCTGGCCGGCGTCACATCAGCAGACCTCACGCCCGCGGAAACGGCGGTGGATCGGGCAGCCGCGAGTGGCAGCGACGGTCGGCGAAGCCCGCGATGCTCGCGTCAGGGTCAGGCTGAGCCGCCATGCCCAGCCCGGTCGGGCCCACGCTCGGTCCTGCGACGAGCTTACGGCCCTGCGGTGGGAGCCCGATCCGGCGAGCCGAAATCCGCCAAAGGACTGGGCGGGCAGGCCTTCTGCCGGGCTCGTGATCCGCTTCCAG
This sequence comes from Chloroflexi bacterium UBA5189, assembly GCA_002413045.1. Taxonomy (GTDB): domain Bacteria; phylum Chloroflexota; class Limnocylindria; order Limnocylindrales; family CSP1-4; genus UBA5189. Next base: position 38,431 of record DHWF01000036.1, on the reverse strand, counting down.
CGCGGCTGCGCTTCGACATCCTGCAACGTGATGGCTTCCGCTGCCGCTACTGCGGTCGCCCGGGCACCGCGTCCGGCGTGGTCCTGCACGTTGACCACGTCATCCCGGTCGCGGTTGGCGGAGCGACATCGGCCTACAACCGGGTCACCGCGTGCGAAGAGTGCAACTTGGGCAAGGCGACCCGTCTCCTCCTCGCCGCCGGACCCTAACACGGGCAAGGCTGGCCCCAGCGAGAGCAAGAGTCGCAGGCTGTCACGAGGATTGCTGTTCACCGGAGATCGACGGGGTCCTCAGGGAGACCGTGACCCAGCGTCCGCGACGCCGAGGACATCGGTGACAGGCCGACTCGACTCGTTGGCCTACGAGAGCTCGCCCGTCGGGGACATGCGGAGAACAGGGATTCGCGTTTCGGTCCGGGAGGCGCTCGACCACCTTCGCGGCGGTGATGTCGGTGCCGTATAGGTTGTAGGCGCGCACGTCCGGCAGAGCGATCGACAGCACGTCGAAGGTCTGGCGGGCGTCGACCTCGACCCGCCTGGGCGGGTTCTCCCGGCCACGGCGCGCAGGGCCGCCGCCGGCGACGTGGAGATGGGCTTGCCGACGCTCGTCGCGCAGGCTCGCAGGATCGGCGCCGAGGCGCGATTCGCGTAGACGAGCGTGCTGTCATCGGTCATTCGCAGCACCGGATTCGGGTTCTGGTCCGGGAATCGGTCCATCGCCCCGGTCGTGGCCCGCGTGTCGACCTGTTTCACAGGGCGATCCTACCTACCCAACCCTCCGAACCAACCGCGATGTGGTTGGAGATCAGCCTACGCGACGAGAACGGCGGCCCCGCGAAGCACGAACTCATTGGCATGGCCATCCGCTCTGGACGATGTCCGAAGGTCGAACTCGATCGGCGAAAGCGTCAGCTGCCACATGCACCGGGATGGTCTGACGGCGACGGCGCGAAGGTGCTTGCCGCAGTCGAGGCGCGCCTTGCGTCCGAAGAGACCCGCTCGGCAGGGCGGATGGCTGCGCGCCCGATTCTCGTCGATGGATCCGCAACGCGTCTGCGCACGCTCGAGGCGGCGCACGACAAGAATCGCGCGTGGAACTCCCCTTGAATCGGCGAGGAACGAAGAAAGCTATCGAAGGGGCCGAGTCTGTTACGGGAATGTGACCCATCCCGGATCGAAGTCGCACATCGCCGCCGGAAGTCAAATCACCGCTTTGCGGCACATGAAGCCCTCAGCAAAGCGACTCGCGCCACACTCGATTCCGCGCAGCCGCAACAGACCCCGAAACGTGTCGGAATCAAACCACTGCCGCGCGGCTTGACTCCGGAAGGTCGACGTTACGATCTCGATCTTGCGATCGCACGTTTGCTCCGGCAGGGCCACATAGAGGTTCGGCGAAGCGAAGTCTCCGTCGTACTTCGGGGTCTCGTACTCGAGAATCAGTTGCGAGCGGTACGTATTCCACGTGAGCTCGCCGACGAGCCGATGATCCTGGTGCATGTCGTCGCGCCGGTGGGTCAGAATCAAGTCTGGCCCGAACGAGTCCTTCTGATCCTCGAAGAATTCTTTGATCGCGCCGCCAAGGTACGGAAAGAACCCGTCGCGGAAGTTGGCGACGATCACCTCGACGTGCTGGATTCCCTTCAGGAACTCCTCGGCCCCTTTCCGGGCTTCGGTCTCGCGCTCACCGCTTGCGCTCAGGACGATCCAGCGCACGGACGCCAACATGCCCTCGGACGCGAGTCGCAGGATCGTCCCACCGCAGCCAAGCTCGATGTCGTCCGAATGAGCCCCGATCGCCAGGAGTCTGAGCCCGTCAGGATGTGCGCTGCGACTTAGTTGGAGGACCGTGCCACTCGTGGTCATGCTTCGGGCGTGGAGCGGCGCTGCCACACGGCCCACGGTGGACGACCGGACTCGTACAGCGCTCCCAGCTCCTGCATCTCCTTCAACGTGTCCATGGCCCGCCAGAAGCCATCGTGCTGATAGGCGATCAATTGCCCCTCGGCAATAAGGCGCTGGAAGGGTTCATCGACCAGGTCCTCGCCGGGCTGGAGGTAGTCGAAGATCGTGTTTCGGAACATGAAATAGCCGCCGTTCATCCAGATGTTCGAATCGCGGACGTGCGTGATGGCCTGGACGTCGCCGTCGTCTGCAATCCGCAGGACGTGGAACGTTTGCGGTGGCCGAACAGAGACGAACCCCGCGACCTTCTTGCGCCGAGAGAAGTCCTCCAAGAGTCTGTCGAGAGGAGCATCCGTCAGCCCATCGGCGTAGTTGGCGAGGAAGATCGGCTCATCGATCAGGTGAGGCCTCACTGCCAAGAGACGCTGCCCGATGTTGGCATCGGGACCCGTATCGAGGAAGGCGATACGCCAATCGGGGATGTCTACGTTCAGGAGCTCAATCGACCGACCCCCGTCCGCCAGGACGAAATCGTTCGAGACGGTTTCGTCATAGTGCAGGAAATAGTCCTTGATGACGTCGCCGCGGTAGCCAAGGCAGAGCACGAAGTCGTGATGTCCGAAGTGCGCGTAGTACCGCATGACGTGCCAGAGCACGGGGCGCGGGCCGATCGTCGCCATCGGCTTCGGCACGGTGGAAGACGGGTCTCGCAAACGTAGACCCTGACCACCGCAGAACAGGACAACCCTCATCAGAAGATCTCGAGGCTTGGGATAGCGACGACGAATCGGCCGCCCCATGACCGGATATCGGCGAGCTGATCGGCAATCTCGGCCCTGAGGTTCCATGGCAGGATCCAGACGAAGTCGGGCCGCGTCTCGTTGAGGCGGTCGGGATCATGGATCGGAATGTGGGTGCCCGGCGTGAAGCGGCCGTGCTTGTAGGGATTGCGATCCACCGTGTACGAAACGAGATCCGTTCGGATGCCACAGTAGTTGAGGAAGGTATTCGCCTTTCCGGGGGCACCATAGCCTGCGACCGATTGACCTTCCCGCGTCGCCTCGATAAGGAAGGCGAGAATGTCACGCTTGGCCGCTTCCACACGCGGCGCAAGGTCCATATAGCCCTCACCGCTGTCGAGGCCCGCACGTAATTCGCGCTCGGCGAGCGCGGCTACCGCAGCAGTCGGCTGCACACCAAGCTCGACGTGCCGGACGTGCAACCGTAGGGAGCCCCCGTGCGTTGGAAGCTCCTCCACGTCGACGACTGCGAGCCCATGTGCGGCGAGGACGCGCGTCGCCGATCGAAGCGAAAAGTACGAGAAGTGCTCATGGTAGATGGTATCGAACTGGCCCTCGACCAGCAGACGCAACAGATGTGGGAATTCGATCGTGAAGAGTCCCTCGGGCTTGAGGAGCAGCTTCGCTCCGGCAACGAAGTCGTTCAGCGCGGGTACCTGGGCGAGAACGTTGTTCCCAACCAGGAGATCAGCGCGTCGACCGCTTTCGGCCAGGGCGCCAGCGACGGCAGCCCCGAAGAATCGAACGTCTGTATCGACTCCATTCTTGCGCGCAGCGGCGGCCACGTTCGCCGCGGGCTCGATCCCGAGGACGGGGATGCCCGCAGCGACAAAGTGCCGCAGAAGGTAGCCGTCGTTGCTTCCGAGCTCGACGACCAGGCTGTCGCCGTCGAGCGCCAGCTGCTTCACCATGGTGTGGGCGAACCGACCGGCGTGCGCCACCCATGAATCCGAGAACGATGAGAAATAGGCGTACTCGCTGAAGATCTGCTCGGGAGCGACGTATTCGGACAGCTGGACGAGCCAGCAGGTCTCACAGAGTTGGACCCGAAGTGGATAGAAAGGCTCCATCGCGTCTAGCTGCGATCGAAGCAGGAATGATTCGCACAGCGGCGACATCCCCAAGTCGAGGATGACGACCCGAAGTGGCGCGCCGCACGATCGACAACCTGTCGCGGGCGACAATTCCTGGTGCGGTCCGGCTGTATTGAGAGTCAGCATTCGCGGGTCGTTCCCCATCGTTCGGCCATTGGAAAGGGCCGTGGTCCAGCGTTTACACGCCGCACCCAAGCGCGATCCCAGACGATCGACAGTTTGGGCCATCGACATGCACCATGGTAGGAGCGACACCGGAACGGGTGCTGCTTGTCACCACCGCTGTCAGGTCACCGCCCACGGAGTTGTCGGAAGATGAACCAAGATCCCGCGCAGATCGAGGGTCTGCAGTTCATTCCCCTCGAACGGATCCCGGACGAGCGCGGAACGATCTACCACATGCTTCGTCGGACAGATCCGCATTTTCGAGAATTCGGGGAGATCTACTTCACGTCGATCTACCGCGACGTCGTGAAAGGCTGGCATCGTCATGCTCGAATGACGCTGAACTACGCCTGCATCGTTGGGCGCGTCAAGCTCGTCGTGTGCGACGAGCGCGAGGCGTCGCCGACGAAAGGGGCGATCGTGGAGCGCTTCCTGGGCCCGGACGACTACTCGCTGGCAATCATTCCGCCGGGCATCTGGGTGGGCCTCAAGGGCATGACGGATGTCGCGATCGTCGCCAACTGCGCGACGCACCCGCACGATCCCACGCTCACAGAACGGCTGGATCCATTCTCACCAACCATCGGCTACGACTGGGGCGTCCGGCACCGTTGACCTCCGCCGAGCCGCGACAGGGGTCCGCACCCGCCTGTCGCGCCTGCCGGGAGCAAGCCCTCGTCGAGGTGCTTGACCTTGGGCTGCAACCCGAGGCGAACTCCTTTCCGGCACCCGAGGACGCTGCAAGCGAGGCCCGATGGCCGCTGCGGGCGTTTGTCTGCGAACGGTGCTGGCTGATGCAGCTCGACGACACCGGACCGGCCGAGGCCGCCCTGCCAGGACCACCCTCGTACGAGCTGTCCGAGACCATGCGGGCGCACACGGAACGCTTCGTGGATGACGTCCTTGGTCGCCTCCCATCGCAAGCCGACCGCCTCCGCATCGTCGAGATGGCGAGCCACGGGGGCTACCTCTTCCCGTTCCTCGAGGCCCACGGCATCCCGAGCCTCATCGTCGAAGGCTCGCCGGCGCTCGCGCAAGCCGCGACCGCGAGCGGCTACCGGGTCCTCGGGCAGCCGTTCGGAGAGGCTACCGCGCAAGCATTGGTCGCCGCGGGTGGGCTCGCGGACGTCGTCATCGACAACTACCTGCTGGCCCACATCCCGGACCCGGACGACTACGCGGCCGGCGTTCGGGTGCTCCTTCGGCCGGGTGGGATCGCGGTGCTCGAGCTCGATCACCTGTTGCCCCTGATCCTCGACCGTCGCTTCGATTCGATCCGTCACGGCCACTTCTCGTATTTCGGGCTCATTCCGGCGTCGGCGCTGCTCGAGCGCCACGGCCTGACCGTGTTCCACGTGGCTCCGCAGCCCGTCTACGGAGGTGCCCTGCGGCTCTTCGTCGCCCACCCGGGGGACGGCTCCCACACGACGACCCAGGCCCTCGCCGACATGCTCGAGCTCGAGCAGTGGGCAGGACTGTCGGGGAGGGAGGCGTTCGAGCAGTTCGCCCGCGAGGTTGGCAATGTCCAGTCGGATCTGCGTCAGTTCCTCGAGTCGCGGCGCGCCGGCGGTGAGACGGTCGTCGGATACGGGGCTCCGTCGCGCGGCAACACGCTGCTCAACGCAGCCGGCATCACGTCGGAGCTCCTTGCATACACCGTCGACCGGTCTCCCCTAAAGCAGGGCCGGTGGTTGCCGGGCAGTCACGTACCAATTCATGGCCCTGACCGGATCCTCGAGACGCGGCCTGACTACGTGCTGATCTTGACCTGGGACATCCAGCACGAGGTCATGACCCAGATGCGCACGATCGCGGCCTGGGGAGGCCGGTTCGTGATCCCGATCCCGAGGCTGCAGGTGCTCGCCGCAAGCTAGGAGCGGCCGCCGCAGCGTCACCGCATCTGCCCAAACGGGGCTCTGAGCTCAGGTCGCGGCCAACCGACGCACGAGCGGCGCTGCGGCAACGGGGTCCGGGCCTAGCTTGATGTAGCTGAAGCCAAACCGGTCGCGCCGCTCCCGCAGGAGATCTGCGCAGTGATCGAGGCTTCCGACGAGCACGGATGGCGACGATTCGGTCCTCGCACGGTCGAGCCCGCTTGCGTCGGCCAACGAGTCCAGATGGCGCCGGCAATCCGCGGCCGAGTCGGACAGGTGGAGCTCCAGGACGCTCACTTGCAGCTCGACATCCTCGGCCTTGCGCCCGGCATCCTCGACGGCCGCGCTGATCCAGCCCACCTTCTCCTCGGCGGCCGCCGCCGTCAGTCCGGCGATGCCGGCACTGCGCACGGCGCCCGGTTCCAGCGATGCATTCACGCCAACGATGTCGGCTTCGCGCCCGGCGAGGGACAGGACGTGCCTCCCTCCCCCACCGATCAGCAGCAGCGGCCGCGGGAGCTGGGTCGGCCGGGGCAGGCCCTCAAGGCCGCGACCCCGGTATTGCGCGCCATCGAAGGCGATGGGCCCGGCGGCTGCGAAGAGTTGCTTGAGCAGCCGGACCGACTCGTCGAGCCGGAGGATCCGAGCGAGGGCCGGCTCCATCTCCAGCCCAAGCGCGGCGTAGTCGGCCGCCAGCCAGCCAGCTCCCAGGCCGAGCTCGGCCCTGCCTCCGGACAGGACGTCGATGGTGGCAATGGCCTTGTGAACCAGCGCCGGATGCCGATAGTCGTTCGACAGGACGAGCGACAGAACGCGCAGGCTGTTGGTCGCGTCGGCGGCGGCCATCATCGCGACAAGCGGGTCCATCGCCCAGCCGCGAGTCAGATGGTCGGAGATCGCAACTGTCGCGTAGCCCTCGTCTTCGAGGCGTCGCACCGCGTCACGCCAGCGAGCCGGCGATCCCTGCAGGGTGGGCATGGGAGCGATGAAGCGGAATGGGTGCGCCAGGGGTCCACCTCCAACCCGATGCTGATGACCCCTGGGGCACTGGGCCCCGTGTCGGCGGCCGGCGAGGACGGGTGGTCCGCGTCGACAAGTCGTGGTGCGGCCCAAGTGTACGATCCTGCGCTTCACCGACTCGACATATCTGGGCCGGATGGCGCAGATGACGCACCGAGGCGAGGTTCAGCATGAGGGACGTGGTGAGCTTCTATACCGTCGCTGACAAGCGCTTCTTCCCCGCTGCTGTCGGTCTCGTCAACTCCCTGCGCGCGGTGGGGCACGACGAGCCGATCTTCCTGCTCGACTGTGGGCTCACCCCGGAGCAACGCGAAACGCTCGGCGCCGAATGCCACCTGGTCATGCCCCCCGTCGCAGACCCGATCAACCCACAGCTCCTGAAGCCCTTTGCGAACGCCCTCGACCCGTCAGGTACGGTCGTCATCCTAGATAGCGACCTTCTCGTCGTGCGCAGGCTCGATGAGACCCTCCTCGAGGCGCGCAACGGGCAGATCTGCATTAACGCGGACCCCGAGTCGACACGCTGGTTCTCGGAGTGGGAGGACCTCTTTGCACTGGCTGGACCGCCTCGAAAGCAGCCATACATGTCGTCGGGGTTCGTGGCCTTCTCCGTCGACCGTTGGCCGACGTTGTTGGCCCGATGGTGGGAGCTTTGTCAGGGGATCCGATCGCTTCCGACGGCCTTCTACGGGCAGCCGGATACGCCGACGGCGCAGGCCGACCAGGACGCGCTGAACGCGATTCTGATGACCGCCGTCCCGCAGGCCAACCTCTTCGTCCTGCCCGAGGAAGCGTTGCCAACCATGGAGCAGTTCCGGCGCCGGGTGCGCCTGGTGGAAGCGCGAACCCTGCGCTGCTCGATCGACGGGAAGCCGGTGACCTTCCTGCACCCGTCGGTGAAGGTCAAGCCCTTCGAAAGTGATCGCTGGCTCGACCAGGGCCAAAGCCCGTACCCGCGCCTCCTTCGGCGGCTCATCGTCGGCTCCGATGTCCGCCTCCGACCATCACCCGGGGATCTCCCGCGTTGGCTCCGGCCGGGCCGCCAGGGGGCGCTCCGAGCATTCTTGCTGTACCTGGTGAATGCGGGAATCGATCCCGTTCGCGTTGCCCTCTACCGGCTCGGTGTGGGAGCAAGGCTTCGCCGCGCTCGAGCTGCCATTCGCCAACGGTGACCCCCGCTAGGGCGTCCCACCACCGCCCGTTCCGTCCCGGCGCTCGCGGCCGGTCAGCCATGCCCCGACCGCCAGGAGGGCAACCGTCAGCAGTCCGGTCGCAACGAGCATAGCGATGTCCGAGGCACGGCCCGACGAGACCGCGCGGAGCGCGACGTAGCCGACCACGACCATGAGCCCGTAGACGGTCAACGTGCCCGCCGGCCATGGGAGGGAGCGAACATGCACGATCCGTAGGCCCTGGCTGGCAATGCTCAGCGACGCGCCCGCAGCGGAGGCGATCAGTACGACGGGAAGCGGGTTCAGCGCATCAGTGGAAACCAGCGCGAGGCAGGCAATGACGACGGCGACGAGGCGAAGTCCCGGACCGAGGACGGCGAACGGCCCGTCGCCCCGGGCAACGAGTGTCCAGGTCAGCAGCGACTCGATCGGCAGCGCCAGGACCAGGAGGCTGCCCATCGTCAGATACGGGGCAAGGAAGTCGTAGCGACCGGCGAACAGCAGGGCCAGGATCGGCGCGGCCATGACCGCAAGCCCGGCGGCTGCGGGGATGGCAAGGCAACCCAACAACCTCGCAAAGGTGCCGAACAGCGCTCGGGCCTCGTCATCGACGGGATCGATGGCACTGAGCCTCGGGAAATACGTCGTCAGCACGGCGAAGGAAAGGGCCTCGGGAACGAACCTGATGAGCGTGAGGACGATCGACAGGGCTGCGGCGTCCGCAAACCGCCCGAGTGCGCCGAGCAGGATGATCGGAACGACGTAGGAGCCGATCTGCAGGACGACAATCAGGTACGCATTGCGAGCGACACGAAATGCGCGACGAAGGTGCGCAAGCGACCCGCGCGGCCAGCCGATCCACCCGCGCGTTCCGCGTTGGAGCAGCGCGATGGCAAGCAGGAGGGCGACCAGCAGCGCGGCGGAGAGGGCCACGAGCACGGCTTCCGCTGATCCGACGTGGAGGAACACCAGGAGGCCCGCGTAGCACACCGGCAGGCAGACGATGACCAGGGCGCTCGCGCGCGAACGCAGGTCACCTGCCAGCATGACCGCGAGGAAGTCCTGCACAAGGAAGAGCGACGCGGCGACAGCCGCCAAGGCCGGAAGCGTATCGCTCGTCGCTGCCCCCCACGCAAAGCCAACCATGAGGATTGGAATCACGGAGAGCATCCGGATGCCCAGGAGCGCGTGCACGGTCGTCCACGCGGCGCCCCGCCGGCGTACGCCGGCGATCTCCGCCAGGACACCCGCACCCAGTCCAAGCCCGGCGAAGGTCAGGAGCAGCTGATTGATGTTCAAGCCGAAGGCGGTGCGCCCATATTCGTAGGTCGACAGCGAACGGACGAGATACAGGCTGGCGAGCGCGAGCAGGCCGGTTGCCGCGAGTTGCGCGCCGCCGAGCGAGATCACGCCAACGATCGTGCCCGGCCGCCCGCCATCGGTGATCGCCACCGGCATCTTGATTGCGCGGAGCAGGAACGCTTTCAGCCGGCTCATCTCCGTGGGGAATGCAGGCCGGCCGGCCGCGCATGGTAGATGCCCGATTGGTCTCCGGCGATGGGCCGAGTGTACGCGGTGAGCCTGAGCCCACGGAGCGTCAGGTCAGCGGCGGGACACAGGGAAAGCCGGGCTCCGATGATGCTTCCACGCGCGGTGGCGCTCGATCTCGAGCCAGTCGCCGGTGAGCACGCGCGAGCAGCGCTTGCAGGAAACGCGGAACAGGTCAGCGGCGACCGCCCGCGGATCGGCCCAGTCGTGGCTGAATGCCCGACAGATCCACGACGCGATCGGAGCCAGCGGCGGCGCGTCGTTGCCGACGAACTGCCTGTTGACCGGGCTGGGACGAGCACGGGCGCGCATCGCATCTCGATTCTAGTGCGTCACAGCCTCGCAAATCGCGAGGAGCCTGCCTCCTACCCTAGTGACTTGGGCTCGGCGACGCCATAGGACCATCGCCCTATCGTCGAACGCGGAGGGACACGCGCGGCGAAAAAGGCCGTCGAAATCGACGCCCCGCATCGCCGCCGAAGCTGCCGACCTCACGATCCAGATTCTGATCCGGCCATGGCCGGGCGCTCGCGGCTGGTCCGCGCCGGAATGACCCGCTCGACTCGTGCGATCACGATGCGGACGAGCAGGACGGACAGGCCAACCAGGATGCCGTTGCGCAGGAGCAGCAGGGCCACGCCGAGCACGCTCGGGTCGAGGAACCCACCTCCGGGCGCCGGCCGCACAACGTCCGTTTCGTACAGGACCGGAAAGATCACGACGGACAGGAATGCCGCGGCCAGGAATCCGACGGCAAACAGGCGGCCGCGCCCGGAGCGCGTTGCAAGCAGCGGGGCAAGCGGCAGGATCCACAGCAGATATTGCGGCGAGAGCACCTTGGACAGGACGATCGTCAGCAGCAGGATGAGGAGCGTCGCCGCAATGAACCGTTGAGGGTCGGCGGCCGCCGCCAGCTCGGCGCCGGCCGGTGGCGACTCCGCAGCCGGTGGTGACTCCGCTGGAATCGTCCCGCGCGCGACGGATGGACCGCGGGCAAGCGCATAGGCGCCCGTGCCGCCAAGGACAGCAAGCACCACGAGTAGCGGCGACAGCGCAGAGACCAGTGGCGCAGCCGGGGAATCCAGATCGAATGCCCCGAATGCATCCACGATCCGGATCGGAACACCGATCGCGTGCAGCGCAAGCAGGATCGAGCTTGGGATCGACTCGATCTGCACACCCCGGATGGCATTGAACCGGATGAAATTCGTCGCGAGCGAGCCGACGGCGACGAGGAACGGCAGGAACACGACCGCGGTCGCCCCGATCAGGAAGCCGGCCCGGGTCACGATCAAGCGAACCGCGCGTCCTCGCTCGCGCCATGTCCCAGAGCTCCAGAACGTGGACGGCAACGAGCCCACGATCCACAGGGGTGCCAACACGAACGGCACGGCCTTGAAGTTGATCGCCAGGGCCAGGAAGACGAACGAGCTGCGCCAGGAACCGCGCAACATCAACAGCAGCGAGGCGAGGAGCAGGGCACCGACGACCAGATCGAGCCGATCGTAGAGGAGATACCCGAATGCGATCCCGCCAAGACCGTAGGCCACCAGAGGCCGAAGGCGCTCAACTGGCCACCTGCCTCGATCGACGAAGCTCGAACTCGCCGCCGCGAGGAGCGTGACGATGATCACGAGATCGATGCCGAACATGAGCAGGCGGTACTGATCGGCGTAGGCGTCCGGATAGGCGGGCTCGAACCGGGCGACGTTAAAGCCGGCAGCGGTCATGAACGCGATCGCCAACGGCGGGTACGCGGGGAAGATGGTGTCCGGCGAGCTGGCGGGGGCGTCGCTCGATCCGCCGCCGCCCTCCCCTCCAAACGAAGAAAACTTCTCCGTCGCGATCGACACGACCCTCGCCGCTGAGTTCTCGTAGTTCGCGACGTCGCTGAACGCCGGATGGAACGCCAGGAGCAGGACCAGCCGGCTCGCGACCACCGCGAGCACCACAAGCAGGGCGACGCCACCGATCCCGCCGAAGGCCCTCAGGCGCACGACTCGGTCTTGCAGCGGCGACGAGACACTAGGGGGTCACGACGAGCACCGGGTCGTTTGCGGTCTCCCGGCTTGCGTAATCAACGGCATCCGTGTTCCCGCCGGAGATCGCGAAACTGTAGGTGGCATTACCCGTGATCACGGACCCGACATTGAACTCGACCCACGTCCCGGTCGCCGCTGTCCCGATCGTCGACAGAGCGGAACCCGAGATCACGGGCGCGTTGTTCCAGGTGATCCCGGTCTCGGTCCACGTATTGCCGACAACGAAGGCGCTGCCCCCTCCGGTGCCGGGATCGGTCACCCACAGGCGGATCGTCGCCGAGCTGGCCGGGTGCGTCAGGCCGGTGACCACGAACTTCAGATACGTACGGTATTGCCCCGTTCGCACGCGGAGGTCGGTCGATGTCCCGAAATTCGCGTTCGCCTTGTTCCATCGGATCAGGGAATCTGCCGACGTGGCGATCGAGAACGAGGTGGAGGTGTATGTCGCCGTGTAGGTCGTATTCGTCGCCGGTGCGACGATCTGGTGTGACTGTGGCAGGCCGTCGGACCACGACGTGAACCCATAGCTGGCGCCGCCGAGGGTCTGCGGCGAGGTGGCCGAGACCGAGTTGGAGGAGCCAACGATCACCGTCCGACTGAATGGCGCCGTGGACGACAGCGCATTGACCGCGAGCGCGAGGCCCGAAGGCACGGTCTGGAAGCTCAACACGACGGTCTCCGGATCGAGCCTGACCGTCCTCGTCGCGCTCGATCCGAATCTGTCGGTGGCCGTGAGGCTGAGCTCGAGGTATGAAGGGTATTCGTGGTCGGGCGCGTTGAACGAGCCGGAGGCGACGCCGGCCCAGGTCTGGACGCCGTGCGTGTGGCAGTTCGATGGGCAGTGCTGGATGACGAGTGCCCAGCTCAGCGCGGAGGCCGGAAGTGCCCCATCCTCCGGGTCGGTCGCCGACCCGCTGAAGGAGATCAGGTCACCGACCTTCCAGGTCAGCGCCGAGGTCGGGGCCGAGATCGTAGGCACGGGCGGGCTGTTGGCAACGCTGATGACCTGGCTGGCAGTCCCGGATGCAAGCTGCGCGTCGGTCGCCCGCAACCCGACAGTGACGTTGCCCGGGCTCTGGTACGTCCATGACGCCGTTGGCCCGGTGGCGTCGTCGTACGCCCCGTCTCCGTCCAGGTCCCACGCGTACGTCAAGGCGGTGCCCTCAGGATCCGAGGAGCCGCTGCCGTTGAAGCTGACCGTCAGCGGCACGGGACCGCCGGTGGGCGCTGCCTGGATGACCGCGGTCGGTGCCTGGTTCCCACCGCTCGAGCTGATCCGGCGGATCGCGCCGCAGGTCCCGCAGGTGTCCCCGAAGTCGACGTAATACAGGTCGCCTCCTGGGCCGATGACCAGGTCGACCGGATTGGACGCACCGGCGACGAACGTCTGCGTGGCGTTCGGATCCGGCTGGCCGTTGCTGCCCTCGGGCATGAACCAGATGCAGTTGCGGCTGTGGTCGGCGAAGAACAGACCTCCGGCGTAGGCGAATGGGAACGATCCGCCGGTCTTCGGATAGAAGGCGACGCCTGTGATCGAGGAGCTCCCTGTCGGGCACGTCTCGCCGGACACCACGGTGGCGAGGTGGTTGTATTCGAAGAGCGGCGACGCGATGGCGCCTGGACCCTGGTTGTAGAGCGTCTCGCACAGGTTCAGGTTTGCCGCATCATAGCCGTCCTGGCGGGCATTTCCCTCGTAGCATGGCCAGCCGAAGTTCTCCGCGATGCCGTCTGTGGCATCGGGGATCCGGTCGATCTCCTCCCATGTGCTCCAGCCGACATCGCCGACCCACAGCTCGTTCGTGTTGGGCCGGAAGGTCACGCGGAATGGATTGCGAAGACCAAAGGCGATGATCCGGCGCGCGTTGGCGTCGCTGCTGGACGCGAATGGGTTTCCCGGCATCCCTGCCCCGGTCGCCGGGTTCACGCGGAGGATCGCCCCGTTCAGGCCCGTCGGGTCGCCCGTCGGGGATGGCGCCGAGGCCGCGGCGAAGTGGGCCACCACCTGGGCCGGTGAGAGGGCGTAGTTGTAGATGGCCGACTCGTCGATCGTGCCGTTGAACATCGAGACGGGCGCCCCGCCGTACCGCCCGACAAAGAACGTCGTGTCCGACGGGAGGGCCTGATTCGACATCGCCGGGAGCGCGAGCTCGGTACCGTTCTCGTAGAGGTGCATCGTCGTGCCGTCGTACGTGGCCACGGCGTGGATCCAGCCCGAGCCTGCCGGCGTCGCATCCGTCACCTGCGCGACCCCACCGGCGCCCAGCCGCACGAACCCCCAGGCCGCGTTCTGTGAGTAGATGTGCCAGCCCTGCCCCAAGGCATTCTCAGCGCCGATCACCCGTCGGTAGGTCCCGTCGGCGGTGTGCTTGAACCAGATCTCGACGCTGAACGGCGCGGTCCCGGCGAAGCGGAATGCCGCCGAGTTGGCCACGCTGACGTACTGCGACGTTCCATTCAGGCCGACCGCGGTGTTCGAATCGCCGACGAGCGGACCGGCGACGCCGAGAGTCGGACCGCCAACGTAGGTTCCTGGGTTGGTCGCCATCTGGTCGACTGCCGTGGTCCCGCTCGATTCGCCGAGCCGCCAGTACGAGATCGGCGTGTCGCCGACGACGACATCCCGATACGTGCCGGACGGCGTCGCGACCCGGACGTCCTGGCTTCGGAGGGCGCCGCCCTCGGCGGTCGGTGGGGACATTGGCGCACCTGGTGGATCGCCACACGGGTTTGCCGGCGTGGGGGTGTCCGCCAGCGAGCCACCGAACTGCCCGTAGTCGACGGCGTTGAAGTTTGCCCCGTCGCCCCCGCTGACGTACAGCGCGCCGTCCGGACCGAAGGCCAGGCTGCCGACGGAATGGCTCGGGAACTGCTGGCACCAATCCTCGATCAGCACCTGCTCGGTGCCCGTGATCGTCGAGCCCGTCACGGCGAGTCGTGAAAGGCGGCCGCTGATCACGCACCCGTCGGTGTTCGGGCCGGGGGGTGTCGGGCAACCATCAGTCCACTGTCCTGCGGGTGCGGCGCTGCCGAGGACATGGTCGTACGAGTACAGCACGTAGATGTACGAGCCCGATCCCATGCCGCCGGTCAGGCTCGGATCCAGTGCCATCCCGAGGAGGCCCCGGTCCCAGAAGTTGTGCACGTTCGTGTTCAGGCCCGTGAAGGACGTCGGCGTCGGGTCAGCGAGGCTGTCGAAGATCTTGATCGTCCCGCTCTTCTCCGCCACGAACACACGGCCGTCGGCCGCAAAGCGGATCGCCGTCGGGTTGGTCAGACCGGACCAGACGGTGCTCTCCTGGAACCCGGTTGGGAGTGCGCTGACGAGCGGCTCCGCTCTGCCACCGACCGCCGCACATGTCTCGACGCCCGACGCGCTCGATCGAAGGAAGCCCTTCTGGCACTGCAGTTCGGTGGGCTGGGCGGCCTGGGCCGGTGCGGGCGCGGAGACCGGCAGCACGACGCTGGCAATGGTCGAGAAGGCGACGAGGGCGACGAGGAACGCCTGGCGGATCGGCGGACGGACGAACAGGCGCCGCTGCATCACCACGGCGTTGGCGCGGACGTGGTGCCCTCCAGATCCTGGCCCGCGAGGCGGTCGGACGACTCAGACGGCGTAACTATAGACACTCCGTGGAGGGCCAAGAAGGCACGCGCGCCAGCGTCGTCCGGCTCGCATTGCCGACTCGCAGCCGACGCCCGGAGAGACCTCGAGATCGGGGGCGCGCGTGTAGGCTGTGCCGCTGGAGCCCTAGCTATCGTGGGAGCCCGCGTGCGAGTTCTGGTCACGGGACACCTCGGCTATCTCGGCGTGGTCATGACCCGCGTTCTCGTGTCTGACGGGATGGACGTCGTCGGTCTGGACAGCGACCTCTATCACGACTGCACATTCGGGGATCCCGCCGCGATGCCCTCGATCCCGATGCTGGCGCTGGACCTGCGAGACGTCGGTCAGACCGACCTGGTCGGGTTCGACGCAGTCGTTCACCTGGCGGCGCTCTCGAACGACCCGCTTGGCGATATCGACCCGAGCCTGACGATGGCCGTGAACCACGAGGCGACCGTCCGCCTCGCGGCGAGTGCGAAGGCTGCCGGCGTCGAGCGCTTTGTCTTTTCCTCGTCATGCAGCAACTACGGCGCATCCGGCGGCGACGCGCTGCTGACCGAGGATGCGGAATTGCGACCCGTCACGCCGTATGGTCGTTCCAAGGTCCTCGCCGAGCGCGATCTCGCACGCCTCGCCGACCGCGCCTTCAGTCCGACGTACCTGCGCAACGCGACCGCGTACGGCGTATCGCCCCGATTGCGCGTCGATGTCGTCCTGAACAACCTCGTCGCGTGGGCGATCACGACGGGGCAGGTGAGACTGCAGAGCGACGGCCGTGCGTGGCGACCCATCGTCCACGTCCATGACATCGCGCGTGCCGTCGTGACGGTGCTTCGGGCGCCGACCGAAGCCGTCCGCGATCGAGCCTTCAACGTCGGTTCCACGGAGGAGAACTATCAGATCCGCGAACTGGCCGAGCTCGTCGCCGATGTGGTTCCCGGCTGCCAGGTCGAGTACGCCGGGGATGCGTCTGCCGACATGCGCAACTACCGCGTCGACTGCGGACGGATCGAACGTGAGCTTGGGTTCCGGACGACCTGGAACGCCAGGGCAGGAGCGAGCGAGCTGGCCGAAGCATTTGCCCGGGAGCACCTGACGCTCGAGGAGTTCCAGGGTCCCCGCTTCCAGCGAATCGCCCAGATTCGTCGGCTTCTCAGTGCCAACCAGCTTGACGAGAACCTGCGCCGACGGTCTGGTGCAGGAGCGACCGTCGTTCGGGTCTAGATGACATTTCGAGCACTGCGCGGGGTCCTGTCGGAGGGTGACCGGCGGACGCTCGTTGAACTCGCGGCACTGCTCGTCATGGCACTCCTTGCCGGCGCCTACTTCGTCCTACGGCCCGGCGGGCTGTGGGCGGAGACCGACACGGGCTCGATGTCACAGGCCATTCGGGTCGTGACCAATAACGCCGAACTTGCTCCTCAGACCGTGGATGCCTACTACAACGGGTACGGCTATCAGGTCGTTTCGATGGCGATCGTGGCGTTCACCGGTTTGAGCATTCAGGCACTGCAGCAGGACGTATTTCCTCTCATCTCGGCCCTCCTTGTCCTGCCCGCATGGGCCCTCTACCGTGAATTGACCGGCAGCGCTCGAATCGCGACGCTCGCCGTACTCCTGCTCGTGCTCGTGCCGGAGTATCTGTTCGCCGTCCTTCGGGGCAGCCACGAACGCCTCGATCGAGCCTTTCTGCTCACGGCTCTGTGGCTGCTCGTTCGGAGCGTCCGTAGCCGCGACGACCCGTTCATGCACAGGGCCCACATGGCGCTTGTCCTGTTAATGAGCTGGGGTCTGATTGCCACGAACGCACTCTTCGGGATGTCCCTCGTCGTTGCCCTCGTTTCCGCCCTGATTCTCTCCTGGGTCGCTCGTCGCATCCGGCCCAACCTACGCCCATTCGCGACCGACTCCGTCCGAATCTTCGGCTGGTCGAGTGCAGCGTCGGCGGTGCTCGTCGTTGTCTTCGTGGTCTTCATCTATCCACCAATCCTGCCCACGCTTCGCGAGCTCGGTTCGATCCCGGCAAGGCTCATCAACCTAATCCTGACCGGCGGCGGGGGATTCGATCCCTATGCGGGCATCCTGGCCGCGTGGGTGAGCCCGCTTGCGTACCTGGCCCTGAGCATGGTCGATTTCATCCTCTTGATCTCCTCGGCCCTCGTTTGGCTGTGGTTTGCCGTGCGGTGGCTGCGCGGTGGCCGCCCAGAGTCGTTTGGGATCTGGGCCCTCTGGCTGTTCTATGCCGCCTTCGCTGCCCAGGGGGCAGCGAGCATCGCGATCGACCGAACCGGGTCCCTGGCGGCGAATGTCCAATATCGGGCGTTCGCCGTGTTCGCAACCGTCGCCGCACCTATGGTTGCAGTCGCGTTGAGCCGCTGGCGACCTGGCCCGCGCATCAAGAAGCTCGCGCTGACATCCGCCGCGATCGCCGTCGCGGCCGCATCCGTCGGCGCGCTCGTCAAGTCCACGCTCGACCCAAACGTCAGCAACAAGTGGATCTTCTATACGGCCTCCGAGTTCGAAGGCCTGGTCTGGGTGCAAGTCCATTTGCCGAACACGCCCACCTGGATCGGGCCCGACGACCGCCTGCAGGCGGCATACGAGATCACGATCGGCGGCTTGTCGCATTCGGATGTCTGGGACATGGACGAGCCCGATCGCGGAACGGCGTCATTCCTGATCTCGGGGGAGATTCGAGAGCAGATTACCCGTCTCGACGAAACGCTCCCCGACCTGGAAGCGACGAACATCGTGTACGACAACGGAGATGTGCAACTCTACCGCTTGCGACAGCCGGCGACCTGAAACCTCTGCCGCTCGCTTAGTCGTGCGACGTCCCGGCCGACGCTCCCGGCCGCGCCTGTCCCCGGACCAACCATTCAATCGTCAGCGGGATAGCGACGAGGCAGTGCGCGATGAGATAGCCGAGAGCGATGCCCGTCTCGCCCAGCGCCGGGATCAGCCCGACGCCGAGGATCATTGCGCCGCCCCCCGTGACGGCCGCGACGGCCACGATTCTGCGAATGTTGTGTTCGACGCGCGCGACGGTCAGGTACAGCAGGTTCAGGCTCAGGGGCATCGCAGCGAGACTGAGCAGACGCAGCGTGTCAACCCCCTCGGATGCGTACCGGACCCCGAAGAGGCCCAGCAGCATTGGTGCACCAACGAAACACACGGCAATCGCCATCAGGACCAACGGCAGCGTGAAGCGGACGGCGCGCCGCAGGTGCTCGTCCGTTTCGCCGTCCGCGTGGCTGCCCTCGGCGAGGAGCGAGCTCGCCACGGCCGTGGGAATGCCCACGAGGAGCGCGGCGATCGCCCACGCGACGAAGAAGTAGGCGTTTGCCTCCGCACCCAACAAGGTCACGACGACCAACGGAAACAGGAGTCCAGGGGCAGTCCAGGCGAGGTCACCCGCCCAGTTGCCGGCGGAGTAGCGCAGGAACGTGGCCCGCCGGAGCAACTGCAGATCCACTCGTCGAGCGATCTGCGCCCGGAGCAGCCAGAGCTGAACGGATACCGCCGCCAGCGTGCCAAGCAACCAGGCAAGCACGACGGCAAAGCCGGCGTGCGAGAACACGATCGCGAATCCGAGGACGAGGGCACTCTTGACGACCCCCTGTACGACACCACCTGCGAGCGCGGGTCGGGTGTCGCGGGCGCTCACGGACGCATAGACGAGCACCGTTGATGCCCCCGTTGCCGCGGCAAGCGTGATGACGGCGAGCGCGAGCAGAGGGATCGGGGCGAGCGCACCAAGCGAGGGCGCCCACGTGTGGATGCCTGCCATGAAGATGATCCCGGCGATGGCGCTTACCAGCGTGACCACCGACGCGATCGTCGATGTGACGACCGCGAGGCCGCCGACCGCGGACGGCGCGAATCGAACGAGGGCATACGGCAGGCCAAGGAGCGACACCGTCGCAATGAACAGCGCCGAGGAGATCGCCGCTGATGCGAGCCCGAGCTCGGCGGGCGGATACGCCCGCGCGGCGAGTGCCCAGAAGACGAAGCCGAGACCCGCCGTGAGACCGGAATTGCCCATCAGGATCAGGGCATTCCTGTAGAGCGGAGGACGAGCCCGGGCCAGTGTCCGCGAGATCATCGTCATGACAGGCGTGCCACACGGGTCGGCCGGAGCGGGCTCATGGGTCGCGGCGCATGCCCGCCGGCCACAGCTCCGCCCACATGGCGCCGAGGCCCGTCCGGAGATCGTATGCGGGCTCGTACCCAAGGTCCGCCCGCGCGCGGTCGATTGCCGCCGTGCTATGCCGGATCTCGCCCGGGCGGAACGGCCGGAAATCGATCCGCGGTGTGCGATTGGCCAGTTCAGACATGAGGTGCGCGAGCTCCAGGATGCTGGTCGGCGTGCCGGTTCCGATGTTGTAGACCGCGCCAGCGGCACCGTTGCGGGATGCGAGCAGGTTCGCACGGACGACATCCGCGACATAAACGAAGTCCCGATCCTGGGAGCCGTCGCCATAGATGACCAGCGGTTCGTCCTTCAAGAGCCGGTCGAGAAAAATGCTGATCACCCCGGCGTACTCGCTGCTCGAGAGTGGCAGACCGTAGACATTGAAGTAGCGAAGACAGACCGTGGGGAGCCGGAGCAGGGACGATGCGAGGACGGCATACCGCTCCGCCGACATCTTGCTGAGGGCATAGAAGCTCTCCGGTTCCTGGGGATGCGTCTCGTCGATTCGTTCGGCCTTCGCCTCGCCGAATGGCGCCGCGGACGATGAGCACACGATCTTCTTGACGGAGCTGTCGCGACAGGCCGCGAGCAGGCGGACGGTGCCCAGGATATTTGCATATGCGTCGGCCACTGGATCCAGGATGGAGGTGATGACCCCCACCTGAGCGGCGAGGTGGAACACGTACTCGCAGCCTCGAACGAGCCGCTCGAGCCCGGCGTGGTCGGCCAGATCGGCCTCGACGATCGTCAACCTGGACGACTTGGGCAGGTGCTCGCGGAGGCCTGTCGAGAAGTCGTCGACGACGACGACGTCGGAGCCGCCCTCGATCAGCGCGCGGACCAGGTTGCTGCCGATGAAACCGGCTCCGCCGGTGACGAGCGAGGTCATTGCTCCATTCTGCCCTGCCGGCGGACTGGCGGCCGGAACTACTCCGTGACGGAGTGGGCCGCGCCCTCCGTGAGTGCGGCTCGAAATCGCGCGGTCACCTGGGCCCACGTCTCCCGCTGCTTCCCGTAGTCGCGGGCGAACGTCCCGAGGTGTCGCAGGAATGCGCGGCGATCTGTCTGCCCTCGCAGCAGCGCGTCGAGCGTCCCGAGGGCATCCTGCGGTCCGTCGACCCAGATCATGCTCTGCAGTGCACCGAGCTCGGCGAGCATCCCCGGCAACCGAGTTGCGACGATCGGTCGACCGACCTCGAGGTACTCATCGACCTTCGCCGGGACGACATTGCGCATTGTCAGGCTCGGGGACGCGGCGAAGAGGCCCACGTCAGCGGCCGCGATCAGGTCGGGCATCTCGCCGACCGGGCGCTTGCCGAGGACGACCAGGCGGGATCCTCCCGGTGATCGATGTGCCATGGCTCGCAGCTCTGCCAGGACATCTCCGTCACCGGCGATCACCAGGCGATACCCGGCGTAGCGATTCGTATTGACAAGCACCCGGGCCATCTCGAGCAGCCCGGAGTGGGAGTACAGCCAGCCGATGAAGAGGATCATCACCTCGTCGTCGGCGATGCCGAGCTCGCGTCGCAGGCGCGCGACGCGGCCCTCATCAGGCTCACGCACCTCGAAGCCATTCATGATGAATCGGATCCGATCGGGACGAACCCGCATCTGCTGGAGGTAGTCCTGCATGCCCCTGTGCACGACGATCACCACGCGGGATGAACGCAGGACGGCGCCTTCGACAAGCCGCGCGACCGGCGCAAGGATTGCCGGCTCGGCAAGGGTGTGCAGCGCATCGAAGATGTGGAAGACGAACGGCACTCGAAACAAGGCTGCGAGGACTCGGGCGACGAGTGCGTTCGACAGCCCGTAGGCAACGACCACCTCCGGCCCGAAGCGCCGGAATGCCCTGATCAGCTCGATCGTCGTCATGAGCAGCCACGTTGGGCGGGCGAGCCCCGGGATGCGGATCATGGCCGGCCGCACGACCTTGACCCCGGATCCCGCGAAGAACTTGGTGGAATCGTTGATCTCCCGCCGACCCTGGATGAGCGGCCGTCGACCCTTCCGGTGCCACAGCAGGTCGTAGTCCAGGACCAGCACCGAATCGCCTGCCAGTGCGAGAGACTCGAGCATCCGGTGATGGAGGATCGGGTTTCGGTCGATCCAGTCGCTCTCCTGGACCGCAAGAATCCTCATCGCCTGCGCGCCGCTTCGCGAGACGGAAGCCCGTCCCCGGCAAGGCCACGCGAGCCGCGCCGCGTGTGACAGGCCATCGGTCGAGTGTACGCGAGCCGACCGCACCTGACCGCTGCCGGCCGTGCACCGCGTTCCCCTAGCCCATCAGAGCGGTGCCCGGCACGGCGCTCGCAGGACCGAGTCGCGGCCAAGCGGCTACGATCGCGGCACATGACCGGCATGTTCGATGGCAAGAGAATCCTGATCACGGGCGGTACTGGCTCACTTGGCCAGGCATTGACTCGTCGGCTGATGACCGGCGTCGAGGGCCTGCCCGAAAGTGTCACCGTCTTCTCGCGCGATGAAGCCAAGCAGCACTACATGCGCCTGGATTTCATGCACCGGGACGCGGTCACCGACGAGGTCATCTTCGAGAATTCCCGTCAGCGTCTCAGGTTCAAGATCGGAGACGTGCGCGACTACGAAGGTTTGGCGCGGGCGGTTAAGGGATCCGACATCGTCTTCTGTGCAGCGGCCCTGAAGCAGGTCCCCAGCTGCGAGTACTTCCCATGGGAGGCAACGCGAACCAACATCGAGGGGGCGGCAAACCTGGTTCGAGCGATCTCGGAGCTTGACCTCCCCGTCGAAACGGTGGTGGGCATCTCCACCGACAAGGCCTGCAAGCCGGTGAATGTCATGGGGATGACCAAGGCCATCCAGGAGCGCGTGTTCATCGACGGCAACATCCATTGCGCCGCGACGCGGTTCATCTGCGCGCGGTACGGAAACGTGCTGGCATCAAGGGGGTCGGTCGTTCCGCTGTTTCTCGACCAGATCGCGGCCGGCGGTCCCGTGACGATTACGACGACGGACATGACCCGCTTCCTGCTGACCCTCGATGACGCCGTCGATACGATCTACGCCGCAGTCCGTTCAGGCCGCGCCGGCGACACGTACATTCCTCGCTGCCGGAGCGCGAAGATGACTGATCTGGCGGCCCAATTGATCGGGGCTCGCCACATCGAGACCATCGTCACCGGCATCCGGCCAGGGGAGAAGATCCACGAGATCCTGGTGTCGGAAGAGGAGGCGACCCGGACGGTCGATGGGTCGGATGGCTACTTTGCCGTGCGACCGATGCTCCCCGAGCTCGCTGGTCCGGTCGAACAACCGGCGCTGATCGGCGACTACAGCTCTGCGAGCAACCTCATGAGCTCCACTGAGCTCGCCGACTTCCTGAAGCGCAAGCTGCCGGACGCCGTCGCCGCGAACCAGCTCGCCTAGCCCCGTGGCTAAGGTCCTCACGGTCCTCGGCACCCGTCCCGAGATCGTTCGACTCTCGCGGGTCATTGCCATCCTCGACGAGAAGTCCGAGCACCGGCTCGTGCACACCGGGCAGAACTTTGACGATCGCCTCAGCGGGATGTTCTTTCGGGATCTGGGCGTACGCGAGCCCGACATCTCGATGGGGGTCCGTGGCGCTGGGTTCGGGGACCAGGTCGGCCAGATCTTCGCCCGGGCAGAGGCGATCTTCCGGGCGGAGCGCCCTGACACGATTCTTATCCTCGGCGATACGAACTCCGGGCTCGCCGCGTTCGTGGCCAACAGGATGGGCATCCGAGTCGTGCACATGGAAGCCGGCAACCGCTGCTTTGATGACCGAGTCCCCGAAGAGATCAATCGCCGCGTCATCGACCATTGCAGCACCGTCCTGCTGCCGTACACGCGTCGGAGTGCCGAGAATCTTGTCCGGGAAGGGATCGAGCGGCGTCGGATCTACGTGACCGGCAACCCGATCAAGGAGGTGCTCGACCACCACGCCGGACAGATCGCTGCCGCAGATCCGATGACCACGTTCAACGTCGATCCCGATCGATTCTTTCTCGTGACGGCGCATCGCGCGGAGACCGTCGATGACCGTGCGCGCCTCGCGTCGCTCGTGGCTGCGTTGAACGCAACGATCGATACGTACGGGATGCCTGTTCTGGCCTCGCTCCACCCGCGGACCGCCGAGAAGATGGAGCAGTTCGGCATCGCCCGCGGGAAGGTGCAGTTCGTCCCGCCGATCGGCTTCTTCGATTTTGTGCGCCTCGAGCGTGAGGCGTTCTGCGTGTTGTCCGACAGTGGAACCGTCCAGGAGGAGTGCTGCATCCTCGGCGTCCCGACCGTGACGATGCGCGATGTCACGGAGCGGCCGGAAACCATCGAATGCGGCAGCAACGTCCTTGCCGGGGTGGAGTCTGCGCGCATCCTGCCGGCAATCGATCTTGCTGTGCGCTCGAAAGGCAAGTGGGTGCCGCCGCCCGAATACCTCGTCGACAACGTCGCGAGCATCGTCGCGAAGATCGTCCTGGGGATCGCTTGACCTCACCGCGTGTCCTCGTCGTGGGGGCGAGCGGGATGCTCGGCCACGAGGCCGTCCGAGTACTTGCGCATGACTTCGAGGTATGGGGCGCCTGCCGGAACCCCGGCGAGCTGCCGGATCTGGGCGTCCCGCCGGAACGAATTCTCGGCGGCCTCGACGCCACGAATGCGGAGTCGGCGCACCAGCTCATCGCCTGGGTGCGGCCGGACATCGTTCTGAACGCGGCAGGGATCGTGAAGCAGCGCGCCGAGGCGCACGATGCGGTGGCAGCGATCTCGGTCAACAGTCTCTGGCCGCACGTGCTTGCGGAGGCATGTGCCCACCACGGCGCCCGGATGATCCAAGTGAGCACGGATTGCGTGTTCAGCGGCGCCCGCGGCATGTACGTCGAGAGCGATGTCCCTGATGACTTCGAGCTCTATGGGCGCTCCAAGCTCCTTGGCGAGGTCATCGATCGGGACAACGTCTTCACTCTTCGAACCTCCATCATCGGCTGGCAGCTGGGGCAGCCGACCGGACTCTTGGGCTGGTTCGCGGCGCACCGTCGTGAGCAGCTCAGTGGCTTCACCCGGGCGGTGTTCAGCGGCATGACGACACGTGCCCTGACGGAGATGCTGCGTGACGTCGTTCTGCCGGACGAGACGCTCAGCGGCCTCTGGCACGTCTCCGCAGAGCCGATCGACAAGCACACGTTGCTCTCCGGGCTGGCCCGCCATCTCGGTTGGCGGATCGACCTCAGGCCGGTCGACGAGCCCGCGATCGATCGCTCGCTCGACAGCGGCCGCTTCCGCGAGCGAACCGGCTGGCACCCCCAGGCGTGGGACAAGATGCTCGAGGGACTCGCTCGCGAGGTGCCGGCGATCAGCTAGGGGCGGGTGACGGACAGTTGTTCGCGGAGCGGCGTGCCGCGCCTGCGTTCACAAGGGCCGGATCAGTCCGCTCCCACGCCTCGACCAGGCCGCCTGGGGAGACAGCGACGCGTCGGTAGCCCGCGCCGAGCTGACCACGCAGGAGGTCCCAACCGGGGCCCGCGAGCACATCGACGCTGGCGCGCGCTCGAGCGACGACGAGCACGTAGTCGACAACCCCGTCCGGCCGAGCTCGGAAGCCGTCGAGGTCCACGCCGGGAGGCACGGCGAAGCCGTCGGGGCGGGTCAGGAGCCACAGCGACGGGTCGTTCTCCGCACGGTTCTGGAACAGGGAGAAGGGGAAGGTGCCCTCAAAGTTGCCGATATCGTGGCCACGCGTCGCCGCCGCGATCCGACCCGCCTCGGCGAGGAACGGGTCTGTTCTCCCCAGGCTGCCCGACGGCAGGCGAGCGAGGTTCACCTGGATCATCGTCGCCCCCGTCGCGATGCAGGGCGCGATCGATTCGTAGTCGATCGCGGCGTTGCTGAGCGACAGCGTGGTCGGGAGTCGGAGCAGGAGCACCGCCGCAGCTGCCAGCGGCCATACGACGACCCCGACCCGGGCGCTCCAGCGAGGCAGGTCAGCGCCGGCAAGCCAGAGCGCCAGGCCGTACACGGGAAAGAGAGCGAGCCGCTCGGGGATGTAGCTGCCGCCACTCCTGACGCTTGCAGGAGCCAGGCACGCAAGAACAACCGCGATGACGGCATAGGCGAGCAGCACGTCGCCCCCGTGGACAGCGCGACCAGCCGCCCCGAAACGCAAGCTGAGCGTGCCGAGGAACAGCACCAGCAGGGTCAGGGCCAGCCCAACCGCAATGAGCACCTCGAGCCGATCCGTCGTCACCAGCCCGAGGCCCATCCCGAGGACCCCGATCACCTGGAGCGGCAGGGAGAGGTACTCCGCCGGCTCGGCAGATCTCGTTGCCAGGAAGAACACCGCTGCCAGCGCGCCTGACGGCAGCGTCGCCAGGAGCAGCGGGCCTGCGGACCGGAACGCCATGCCCGCAGCTGTCAGCCCCCCGCTCCGCGCGGCACCGACAAGGCGCTCTCCGAGGACCACGGCGCCAAACACCACCAACTCAAGGAAGGGCACCGCATGGGTCAGATAGACGAGCAGCGCGAGCAGCCCGAACGTCATTGCGGAACGCCATCCCGGTGCCTCGCGGTGCCGCCAGAGATATCCGGCTGCGACCAGGAACAACCCGACTCCGAAGGTGAAGTCGTAGAAACCGAACTGGAAGGCGAAGGAGAAGGTCAGGGGCAACGCGAGGAGAGCAAACCAGTCACGGTCCCGCCGAATGCTCCGTACCGCGTACAGGAGCGCGAGCGGTAGCAGGACTACGCAGGCGATCTGCAGCAGCTTCTCGGACATGGCTGGATCCAGCACGAGCATCACCAGCCCCAGCGCGATCTCCGGCAGGATGTTCGGCGCCGGGAAGGACGCGACGTCGACGTACCGAAGGTGCACCGCGCCGACCCCCTGGATGATGTCGCGGATCAGGGCCGCGCTCCCGAGGTGCGTGGCGCCATCGACCGTGACGTAGCGCGGCACCGCGAGGAGAAACACGATCTCGGCGCCAAGCGCAAATGCGAGCAGGACGAGCGGACGTCGATCCGAGCGGGGCTGCGCGGCGGGCCGCGCTACGTCGTCGACCACCTAGCCATGGGCCGGAACGCGTGCGGGCGGACCTTGGGGGAGCGTCGCCCTGAACAGCTCGCGATAGGCCTCGTCGCGCTGCGGGTCGTCGGCGATCTCGCGTCCAAAGCGGCGTGCGCCATCCGACCAGACCTCCATCTCGTGGGCCGTCATCTCGGCGCAGCGGTCGATCACCTCGGTGAATCGCTCGACGGCTGCGAGGGGCAGATCCCATCCCGCGTGCCGCTGCTCGAGCTCGTGCCAAGGGGTCTGGTCGCTGATCAGGACCGGGCATCCGGCCATCAGGGCCTCGACGATCGCATGCCCAAAGCTCTCGGCTCGACTCGGGAGGAAGAAGAGGTGATGCTGGGCCAACACCCTGTCGACGTCGTTGGGGTCGACGAGACCCCTGTACTGCACTTCGACGTTCGAAGGAAGCGTCGTCGCGAGGCGTTCGCACATCGCCCAGTACTCGTCGTCCTCGATCGGACCGTACACGCTGAAGTTGACATTGCCGCGGATTGCTTTCAGCGCAGACACCGCCAGATCCAGGTTCTTCATCCTCGAGATCCGACTCAGGAACAGGAGCTCCAGCGCTCCCGGGACCTTGGTCGGCCGGGGCCTCGCCGGACCCGGAGTAGTCGGGATATCCGCGGCGATACGGACGCGTACCCGCGCGCCGAATTGGTGGCTGATTGCCTCGGCTTCCTTCGGGCTCGCCGCGTGCCAGATGGCACCCTCGGTTAGCCGCAGCGCCCTGACCGCCCAGAGCACCAACCGCTTTCTCGCGTGCTTGATCTGGAGCGCACTCGGGTCCAGCTCGCCGCGCGGGGCAACGATCAATGCGCGTCGCGGAATGAGGCCGATCTTTCGCAGCACCAGGGGCGCCAGGCTGAACTGGATCGAGAACATGCTGTTCAGGTACAACGCGTCATGCCGCGTGCGTTTGGTTGCGACGAGGAGCCCGCCGAGCAGGAGGCGGAGCGGCGAGAGGTAGAGGCAACGAGGGCCTCCCAAATCAGCCCACGCGTTCGACGAGACACCGCGCAATGGGGCCGCGCAGCCAAGATCACGATCACGCGTGATGATCCGGAACGCGAATTCGTCCTTCAGCTCCTCGACGATGCGGGGGATGCTCCTCGTCGGGCCTCCCGCGAGATAGGCGGGGGGGTAGTACCCGGCCAGGACGAGCACCACGGGCGGACGGGGGCGATCGCCCGCACGTGGGCCCGGACGCGCGCGAGCAACGACGGCGGCGAGCAAGGCCGCGACAGGAGCCATCCCGGCGCGGTCGCTCAAGATCGGGAGATGGAAGGACCGGGCAGATTCTCTGGTGTTTGTCCTGTGCCTATCGCGATCCCCCGGGTGAGCGCGGTCACGGTCTGCATGTGCCGCCGCATTCGCAGGTGGAGGTTCAGCAGGATCAGGGTCACGAGGCCGATCCAGGAATCGGTTACCAAGTCGGCTGCGCTCCCCAGCTGGAGCGCGTTCGCGACCGTCGTCGCCACGCCCGGGATCCAGATGAACGCGAGTGCTGCAAACGTCAGCAGCGAGATCGCGGTTCCGATGACCCGGGATCGCTTCAATTCCAACAGGCCATAGACAAGGATCGGCAACATCGGCACCGTGAGCACCAGCAGCCCGATCATCCGGCGAGACGGCCCATCAGCAGGTCAACGAGAATGGAGAAGAAGTCCCCGTTGCCCTGCCCCTTCTCGAGCGATGCCTCCGTGTATTCGATGGTGACAGGAACCTCGATCCAGGGCAGTCGGCTGTCCGCGATCTGATGAAGGATCTCCGACGCATGGGCCATGCCCGGCTGCTGCAATTGCAGGGCGGTCGCCCCCCGGCGCGTCATTGCCCGCAGACCATTGTGCGTGTCGGTGACGTGCATTCCCGTCGCGAACCGTGTGAACCAGATGGCGGCCCGAAGGAGAACCGCGCGGAGTCGCGGCAGGTTGATCGTCTCCCCGAGGAATCGACTGCCCAACGCGTAATCCGCCCCATTGTTCGACAGGCTGTCCAGGAGCGAGCGAATCTCCGAGGCTCGGTGCTGGCCATCGGCATCAAAGGTCACGATCGCGTCGGCTCCCCGACGCAGGGCCCAATCGATGCCGGTCTGCAACGCGGCACCTTGGCCGAGCGTGATCGGGTGACGCACGACCGCGGCGCCGGCGCGGCGTGCAATCGCGCCCGTATGGTCCGTCGAGCCATCGTCGACGACGACACACTCGTATCCCTCGCGCAACACGTCGCCAACCACGCCGGAGATGAACTGCGCTTCGTTCAGGGCGGGAATGGCCACGACGATGACATCGAGCGCCACGGCCCGCGCTGGGGCGAAGAGGGGCACCAGTGCGCGTTGCGTCCGGGCGTGGGCAGCGGGGGCGGCCATCGTCAAGCTCCTAGGGTCAAGGGATCGGGCGGCGCGGCGTCCGCGGCGGCGCAGATGCCGTCATCGTCGACGAATCGGGGTTCGCGCGAACCAGCCCAAGCGCGGTCCATTGGGCCCTCTCTCCCCCGCCTAACCTGCCGGAACGCGCGACCGTCCTCCACCGGTAGGGCGAGCATCTTACATAGCCCATCGGACCTATACAACGGAAGTACCAAGCGACGTTGCGGAAATGCACCGCGCGGCATCAACAACGAGGCTGCAAGGTCCGGCCGGCCGGGTGGCGTTGATGACCACCATGCGGGTGGTCGCAACCGGCTCGTGCCTGCCCGTGGCTATCATCTCGCTGCCTTGCTTCATGAAGGACCCCATGCCTCCGCGGGCGGCCCAAACCCACCGGACCTCCGACACGACCTCTCTCGGTACGCGCCTCGGGGGTCCACGGATCAATCCTGGTGCGATCTGCGTGTCGGCCTGTCGCGGCCGGTCCCCGATCGCGCCGCACGGCCTCGCCGCTTGCCCGTATGTGCGCACGCTGCAACGACGCGCCACACCGACAGGCGGCCGGCGAGATGACTGTGCACCGGCGTTCCCGGATCAAGAAGGCCCCAAAGCGCCGAACCCGGATCGAGCACGCCTTCAAGCCGGGCCTGCCGCCGGCGTCGTCGTCGTCAAGCAACGTGGACCTTGTCATCGTTGCGGCCGGCTCCCTGCTCGCGCTTGCGATGGCCATCCTGCAGCTGCCGGTCCCCGTCCGGCTGTTGGTCGGCATCGCCGCGGCGCTCATCCTCCCCGGCTACGCGATTGGCATGGCGCTCTTCCCGCCAGGAAAGCTCGACGGCGTGGAACGAGCCGCCCTTGCATTCAGCCTCTCGATCGGCGTGCTGGTCGTCCAGGCCCCCATCCTCAATCTGACCGCAAGAGGGCTGACGGCGGAGGTGGTCACCGAAGCCGTGACTGCCGTCACGCTGTTGGCGACAGCGGCCGCGTTCTTGCGTCGCCGACGCCTGGCGGCATGGCATGACGCACCGGCGGGCACGTCGTCCGTCCGGGTCCCACCGAGGGTTTTCGACCGCCGCTGGGCCGTCGTCCCGTTCGGCCTGATCATGGTGGTGCTGGTGGCATTCCTGACGGGGACCCTTGGAGCGGCGCGACCGCTGGTGACCGAGTTCTTCATCCTTGGCCCCGGAGGCACGGCCGGGGGGCTGCCGGCTCGCGTCGCTGCCGGCGTCCCCACGACGGTCCTGGTGGGAATCTCGAACGAGGAGGCATCGGTCGAGAGTTACACCGTGGTGGTCGAGTCCGCCTCGGCTCGGCTCGCTACCGCCGGCCCGTTCACTGTCGAATCCGGCGCCACGTCGACGAACCCGATCGCATTCACGATACCCGCGCCCGGCAACAGCCAGGAGATCCGGATCCTGCTGTTCAAGGGCTCCGACAGCGAACCCTATCGTTCCCTGAGGCTCGTGATCGACGCGTTTGCTCCCTGACTTAGCACAGGGGCAGCTGGCCGTGACCGCGACCACCCAGAGCCCTGAGCCGGGAAACGAGTTCGTGTCGATCGACCCACGACACGAGCGGGCGTACGAGCCTCGTCGGGGATCGGACCAGCAACGCGGTGATCCACCGTGCCAACAGCCACTCCAGCGGCGGACGGAGGGCATTCACCGATGGCACCTTGAACAGGGCCAGCACCTCGCGCGCGTCGGCCATGCGCTCAGCACGCATATCCATGAACGTTGCGCCGAGAATGACCTGCTGCAGGAACTGCGCCTGACAGCGATCAATGATGTCGTCGGTCAGGGCCCCGGTCGCCCGCGCGCGATCGAAAATCTCGACGAAGCCGGCCAGGGCATCCTCGTCGAAGGCCATTGACTGCGTCGCCGAGCCTGTGTGGACGGTGTACGCGCTGATGGTCGATGGAATGCATCGGACGCCGAAGGCCGCGAAGAGCCGAACCCACATCTCGAGGTCCGTTGCGTTGCCGACGCCGGCGTCGAATGGGCCGACGGCGGCATATCCGTCACGTGCCACGACGAGACCCGGAAACCAGGCGATGCTGTTGTCCGAGAGCAGGCGATCGAGCGCGTCGATCGGGGTCACCCGCTCGTCGCGGCAGAACTCCTGGCGTCGAAGGACGTGACCCTCCGCATCCGCAAGATGCACGCCGAAGAAGAGCACCTTGTCGTTTGCCGTCGCATCGGGAATGGCGTTCAGGATGCCGGACACCGCGCCCGGAAGGAGCCGGTCATCGTCGTGGGCGAAGACGATGTATCGACCGGTCGCTCGCTCGATGCACCGGTTCAGGTTGGCCGCAATTCCGATGTTGCGGGGGTTCCCGATGTACGTCGACCGCCCCTGCCAGGCTCGGAGCGCTTCCCGGCAGGCAAGCTCGGAGACTGCTGGAGAATTGTCCGAAACGATGATCTCCACCAGGGACGGAGCGACTGACGCCGATTCGACGATCGATGCGATGGCCTGCTGCACGAGTTGTGGTCGCTCGAATGTCGGGACGCAGACGCTGAGCGTCGGCATCCCATCAAGGGGAACCTCGCGCTCCTCGCTGCCGTCGAGCGTCACTGCCCGGTCGTCGCCGGGGCCGCCGGAAGCATGCTCGGCGCGGCCGTCAACCATTGCGCAGCTCCGCCCTCAATCCGGAGTCACAAGCGTCGCCGGTCCGGTCTGCAGGCTGTCCCTGGTGTGTTCGGCGTCGATTCCAATTCCAGCACCCACCTAGCTAACTCGCCACCCGCTGGGTGCCCCTGGAAGCGCAGGTCGTCGGCAAGCCGCATGCGCCGGCCAGCGAGCACGAGCGCCAGAATGGTAGCCGCCCGTCAAGTGATGCGGCCCGGAGCAGCCCGCCCAGGTCGTCGGAGCCGACCGTGGCCAGCCAGATCGGCGCAAAGGGAGCGGCCTCAGGAGCCTACCTCGATCGAGGGTGGTTCCCCATCAGGGCGCGTAGACGCGCACGTAATCGACATCCATCTTCAGGACGTCGGGCGTGCTGCCGTCCGCCCGATACCCCGTCGCTCCGATCGCCAGGTTGAGGATCGGGTACATCGGGACCGTGGGCACATTCGAGGTGATCGTGCCAACGGCCTTCCCGTCAATCGAAAAGACCAGCTTCGACGATGTCCAGACCATCGTGTAGACGTGGAAGGCGCCGGTCATGTCGAAGCCCATGTCCGTTGCGAAGTACTGATTCGCGCCCGAGGC
Source organism: Chloroflexi bacterium UBA5189 (assembly GCA_002413045.1). Taxonomy (GTDB): domain Bacteria; phylum Chloroflexota; class Limnocylindria; order Limnocylindrales; family CSP1-4; genus UBA5189. The sequence continues at coordinate 6,372 of DHWF01000036.1, read as the reverse complement.
GTAGTGGAGCGTTGACACGACGACATTCGGCCCCGACCCGCCGGCGGATACCGATCCTGGATATGCCTCGAGAACGTCGATCTCGGGCAGGTTGTAGGAGTTGGCGCGTAGGGCCCAGAAGGCGGGCCAGACACCGTTGCCGTTCGGGTAGCGGATCCTTGCTTCCCAGGTGCCGTATGTCTGGGACCAGGTATTTCTCGTCGCAAATGCGGCGGAGGCGTACTGCCTGCCACTCGGCGTTGCCTTGCGCTCAGCCGTGATGGTGCAGTAGCCGTTGGCCACTGAAACCTGGGACAGGTTGCCCAGGAAGTCGGAGTCGAGCCCGAACCCCGGGTCCCCGGTCTGGTACATCGGCTGGAACGCTGCGTTCAGACTCGACCCGTTGCACTCGGAGGCAAACGTCAGGGTCGGGCCGGGTGGCGAGGTCGGGGTCGGCGTAGCGTTTGGGGTCGGTGCCGGCGTTGGTGCAACGGTGGGCCTTGGCGTCGGAGCTGACGTCGGTGCGGCCGTTGGTGGCGCCGTGGGAGCATCGGTTGGCTGGAAGGTCGGGGGAGGGGGTGCGAACGTCGGCCCGAGCGTTGGCCCGGCGGTTGGCGCGAAGGTTGGCGCCGTCGTCGGCTCGAACGTCGCTGAGATCGATGGCTGGGCCGTCGGGGTGGGGCTTGCGTCCGCATCCAGACCCACGATGACAACCTGCGATGCGTACACCGTCGGGTTGGTGGCGGACGTCAACGAGCCGCCCCCGCTCTTCTTTGTCGACGTGACGGTGATCAGATGCTGTCCGATCTGCGCGCTGGCCGGGACGGTCATCGATTGAACGAAGCCTCCCGCGGAGGACGTTCGAAAGGCGGGCATTCCAGTCGCGGACCCGTCCCAGAGCATCACGAGCGAGTACCGAGAGGGGAACCCGGAACCGGTAACAGCCAGCTGCGAACCGGGCATGGCGATGCCGGAAACCTGAAGTCTCGGGCTGGCTGCCTCGGCCGCCAGGAAGGGGCTCAGGAGTGCAGGTACCAGGAGCAGAATCGGGATTGTGGCAAGCACATCTGTAAGGCGCCGCGCCCGAACGCGTGGAGAAAGTTCCGAACGTGGATCGACCCAGCGGGTGCCATTCCAGAACATGGGGCTTCGGCTCCGTTCGGTAACCCGGCTGACTCAGGGAGTCCCGTGGCTTTGCGGCCCCGCCTCGCGACGGGTGTGCTCTTTCGTGGAGCCGTGCCCGAGGGCGTGCGGCTCGCGATGCACGCATGCGGGCGCAGGCAGGAAGCCCGAACTGGCGACGAATGAGTCGAGGCGTCGCAGAACGTCCGACTCGGACCGCTGCTCCTCATGAACGTACTCGCGGAAGTACTCGATCATCGCCGCGGACGGAGTGACGTCGGTGCTGATCGCCGCCTAAATGAGGATGAACAAGGACACTTCAGACACTGGTCTGGCATCGAGGGAGGCCATCGATCCCTTCATCGAGCGCGTCCCGGACCCGCAGCTGGGTGGCTTCAGCGCTCTGACCGAGGTTGAGCAACGCTGGCGTTTCATCAGACCGGCCACGCCCGTGCCGACCGCCACGCCATCAGCCAGCCCGGGCGGATGGACGACGATCGTCAACGACCAATTCGACACGGGCGGCGTGCCCACGCATTGGTCGCTCTACGACGGGCCCTACGGCTCGGCTCCCAAGAACTGCGCCGTGCCCAGTCACGACTTCGTCGCGGGGGGCTACCTCAACCTGCGAATGAGCTACGACACCTCCGGCAAGTGCGGGGCCGCGTGGTACACGGGCGGCATGCAAATCACCCACAGCCTCCGAAGCGGATCCTTGCTAACGATCCGGCCGCGACGGACGCCTCGATCGTGCCCGACCTCGCGCACGGATTCGAGGTCAGCGAGCAGGCGATGGAGATCCGCCTGGTCAACCTCGGCCTGCGTCGGCAGATCTGACGCGCCGCCGTTGCCGACGAACTTCCGCTCAACGGGGCCTGCCGGGTGACTGCACGAGCCGACCTGCCCGTCGGAGCGGGCGTCGGGGTCGGGATCGGCGTCGGTCGCGGCGTCGGTGTCGGTGTCGGCTGTGGCGTCGGCATGGGAGTGGGCGCAGGTGTGGGTCCCGGGGTTGGAGCTTGGGTTGGGGTGGGGCTTGGGGTGGGCGTGGGCCTGGCCGTCGGAGAGGGGGTTGGCGATGGGACTGCACTGGGCGAGGCGCTGGGCGTCGGCACAGGCGTGGGACTCGGCAGGCCGCTCGGGGCGGGACTGGCAGACGGCTTAGGACTCACCGTCGGGAACGAGCTGGGCGCCCGTCGTGGCCGACGGTGCGGCGGTCGGGCTCGGCTTCGGGACATGATGCTTGGCATCGGCGGTCGGGATGGCGGCCGATGCAGTCAGCACGAAGACGGCGGCGGCTGAGCCGACAAGGAGCTGGCGCAACGGGCTGAGCTTGAGGGCGATGGCGCGCATCCCCGATGTTGCGCCGGCCCTTCACCCTGTCAACTTGTCCGTGAAGGGCGACCACGGTCAGGTGACCGGCCGCCATCGTCCTCCACGCGACCTCGGCGTCCCAAGCCGCGTCCGAAGGTTTGCACTTGCTCGTGGAGCCGGTGGTGCTGAAGGTCCAGATCCGCGTCGCCGGCTAGCGCAAACCCATGCCCCCGGGTTCACTGGCCTACCGAGCAGACCTCGAAGGCGCCATCGTCCCCGGTCCCTCCGCCTAAGCCCTCGACGATGTCGCCTTCGCGCCCGACGACGACACCGTCGCGTGACACGAGCTCCGCTCGGCCGTCCAAGCGCCATGCCCGCCACCCGCTCGGGAACACCACCTTGATCGGATCCCCGCCGGTCGGGGGAACCAGCACGAGCGCGTTGCCGGCGACGGCGACTCGCGTGGGTGCCAGGAGTGCCGTGGTGCATCCGAGCGTCGGCAGGAGATGCCCCGGCGCGGTCGCCAACGTGAGCGGCATCGCGCCCGCCGGCAGGGCCGGTCCCGGCCACAGGGGGCTCAGCCGGTAGAGCCCAGCGAGCAGCACGAGGGCGGCGGCGAGGCCGCCTATCAGGAGGCGGTGTCGTCGGACAAAGCCGGATCGCGTCATCGGGACGGCCTCTTGCTGGGTCGACCCGAGGCCAAGACCCGGGTCGCTTCGTCCGCGAGGACCCCCAGCGGGCGGCCATGTGTGGACGATCTCGGGCCTCATCGAACGAATATCAGGTCCCAAGTGTCAAGGGTCGGGTGCTGCTGTTGGAAGGTGACGACCACTTCTTGGGCGAGCGCGGGATCGGTTGAGCCCGGATGGTCCACCACGTACAGGCGAGGCGTCCCGGGCACCGCGGCTGCCCCGAGCTGGGCCCACAGCGTCGCTCCCACGTCCGACTTGGTGACGGGCCGGCCGGGCTCGATCGAATAGGACAGGGCGTTGGCCGCGAAGCGGCGATAGGTGTCATTGACCACGTCGGCGCCTAGCAAGTACGGGCTATCGAGGTCGCCGGCGGCTCGAGCCGCCTCGGCATCGTCGACGACCCGATATGACTCGTCGAGGCCGGCGGGCGGGAATGGGGTATAGGTCGCGGGGCCCGGCAAGCCGGCGAGCGCCGCCTGCGCGCGGTGGCTGATGTCGGTGCCATACACCAGGGCGAGGACGTTCTGGACGCCAACCCACGCGGGCGCATCAGACAGGACGATCTGCGCGTCGGCCGCACAACCCGGGGCCGAAGGATCGAGTGCAGCTTGAGCGCTGACTCGGGCCGCTTCGTCCGGAAAGACGGCGATCAGGCCGAAGCGAGGGTCGCCGTGCAGCTCGAACACCTCGTGCGGCCACGGCGTGGGGCACCGGTCGCTAACGGTTGTGGTGAACAGGCGTCGCCCGACCGACAAGGTGGTGTGCGCGTCCATCGGGATCTCCGTGACGATGCCGAGCGAAGTGAGGCGATTGACGGCCTCCACGACCGAAAGCGGCCCGGCATTCGTCCAGTCGTCACCCGTCCAAAGGACCTCATCGACGACCATGACCGCCCGGCATTGGGCGCGATTGGCGGCCCAGCAGGCAGCCGCCGTCCGATCGTGCGTGTGGACCTTGACGATCGACGGCCCGCGGCCCCCTGACAGGCTCTGGTCGTTCCAGTACATCCGGCCTTGTGGTCCCGGGAACGACCCGCCCCACGGTGCGTTACCACCGACGAACGTCTCGCAGCCGCGCAGCAGCGGGGAGGGATCGAGGCCGATGCCTCCCGAGCAGAAGCTGACGGAGGCGTCGTGGAACCAACCGCCAACGAGGAATTGCGTCGCGTCGGTCGTGGCGAGGGCATGCACGACCGCCGCCAGCCCGATGAAGACCGGCTTGCCGTTGAGCGTCTCGGGAATCCCACCCGGATCTCGATCTCCGACCGGAGCCGGGTTCGAGGCCGAGGTTGGCGCCGGAGTCGTCAAGGGCGATTGGCGCGCGTTTGGGGTCGCGTCCGCCTTGACGGCCGGGGCCGGGGTCTCCTTCGGCTTGCCGCTACTACCCACGAACACCAGGGCTGCGCCGCCGGCGACGACCAGAGCGGCAACGGCGAAGAGTCGAAGCGTCGAGCCGAGGGTCGGTCCGGTCCGGCGACCTTGACGCGCCGCGGACACGCGCGCGTGGATCTCAGCCCGCGAAACATCGACAACATCGGCGCGCCGCACAAGGGCCGAGCGCACCGCGCTGGCCAAGTCCTTGTCGCTGAGGGGATCCGGCCGTGTCATCGCGAAATCTCGGTTCGCAGCGAGGCCATGGCCAGCCGGAGACGGGATCGAACGGTTTCAGGTGGGGCGCCCACGATCGACGCCACGTCATCGACCGGATAGCCGGCGCAGTGGTGGAGAACGACGGCGACGCGTTGCGCCACTGGCAGGCGCGCGAGCGCTTGCAGGAGGTCGACTCGAAGGTCGTCGCCCGCGCGAGACCCGACGAGCGGCGAGAGATCGAGGAGGGTTGCCGGCCGGACGAGACGGCGCCAAGCACTGGTCTGGCGTCGAACCACCTCACGGACGACGATCTTGCGCAACCACGCTCCGAGGAGGGCTGGATCGTCGAGCTGATGACGCGACCGCCAGGCGCGCTCGAGGGCCGTTTGCAGGGCATCCTGGGCCTCGGTGGAATCGTGCGCCATCAGGGTCGCCAGCCGGAGCAGGTCGAGGTAGCGATCCTCAAGGGCCCGCCCAAACCTGGAGTCGGCGTCGACCTCGATCCCAACCACCCCGCTGCTCAATTGGTAAATCTCGTCCACGCCGGACCCCGCTGCGTCGTCTCAGGCACAAGACCCGCGACGGGGCCCGAACGGGTCATTCGTCACACAAGACGTCGCCGGCGCGATCTACCCGCTCCTGCGTTGGTCGCATGGAAGTCTGGGGCGGTTGATAGACAGGGCACGAGATGGTTCTGAGGACCACGGGCTGCGAGCACGCGGCTGGCAGGGTCACCCACAAGAGCCCGGTGAGGTCGAACAGGGCATGCCGATGAAGGTTGGAACGCCAGTCGCTTGGTTGACCTCAATGAGGTATGCGACTCGTATGCTGACTGCTGCGGTGACGGTCGCGTCGACTTGGATGAGCCATACCGCCTGCCCGGCGTTCGGACCGAGCTTCACGCCCGTCGTCGCCTTGCTGCTCGAGGTGAGATCGGTGACCGAGCCCGGGTTCTGGCAGGCTCGGAAGAGTGCCGCGGCGGTCTGCTCGGCTACGGAAGAGGTCACGTTCCCGGGCGCGAAGGAGAAGGCGATCGGGGCGGGCGAGGAGTCGATGGGCTGACACGACACAGGGATCTGGCTAGGGCTCGCTGGGCTCGCGCAGCCGACCAGCAATACCAGCAGCAGAAGGAGGCCTAGCCGACGCATCTCACGCCGCTCGCTCAGCTCGGGGAAGGTCGCGTAACCCGGCGCGTGGGTCGGATCGGGCGCGCCACACTACGACCGCGGTCACAAGGATCATCAGCCCGAGCAGGGCCATCGTCGGAAACGGCGTATCGAAGAACCGGTCTGTCCACGGACGCTGCGCTTCCCAAGTGGCGATGCAGCTGTCATTGGTCGTGGGCAACAGCCCGAGGCAGGGCGCAACCGATCCATGCACAAGGAACAGCACGGCGAGAACCGCGAAGCCCGATGTCCAAGTTGTGAGGATGGTGATCTTCTGCCGGCGGGTCATCGCTCTGTACGCCTGTCGCTGCCGAGCCCAAGTGTGTTCGACGGGTGGAATCTAGATTCGCTTCCAGCGCGCCGGCTAGCGGTGATTCCACGCAACCCCCCAGACTCCCACGCCCGAATGGCCGAAGGAATGCGTCGGAATCCGTTGAGCTGACTGCGTCACAGGGTGTCATGCGGCCCGACTCGCTCGATACCGAGCCAAGGCGACGAGCCCGGCTGCCACCA
>DHWF01000007.1 GCA_002413045.1 Chloroflexi bacterium UBA5189 | reverse complement strand
AGTCCCGTGGCTTTGCGGCCCCGTCTCGCGGCGGGTGTGCCTTTTCGTGGATATGCGATTGGTTACGCCCGACTGTGGCATAGAGCCGTGCGCCCTGACAGCGGCGAAATGGTCCGGCGAAACGTGCGTACCTTTACGAGGTGCAGGTAGACACCGCTGATTTGCTCGCAGTCTGGCCGATCCGAGTTACCTGGGGACAAACTGCCCCGGGGATCCTCACTGTCCAGCTCGGATTGCGCCGATTCCTGCCGCCCACCGCGGTGGATTGTTCTGCCAAATGGGGTTCGTCCGGGCCGCCGCGGATTTACTCCCGAGGCTTTGCCAGGTCGTGCGTGATCGAACCCGGCCGGAAGGGAACCCTCGTCCCGGAGATCGGGTTTCATCGTCCTCGGGTTGATCCTGGCGGGCTCGCTGGCTCGACCTGCAGCTCGAGCGCCCGCCAGCTTTCGAGCTCTTCGGCTTCGGACGCGTGCCTGCCGAGATCACCCAACGAGCTCTCCGCGATTCAAGGTCGTGAAACGCGGGCCGGTGTCTGCGCTTCGGCGCCCTGCTCGGGCGGCGGACAGGCGACCCGTTGGCCCAAGGATTCTGACGCTCGTGGGCTTCTATCCCCCGGCGTATCTCGCGGGAGGGCCGACGCGGAGCGTCCCCGGAATTGTGGACCAGCTCAGTGACGAGTTCGAGTTCCTCGTCGTCACGCGAGATTGCGACCTAGGCGCCTCGAGCCGTCTGCCAGGAGTCATCGCAGGATGGGTCGATTATGGGAAAGCACGCTGCCGATGCATGTCGCCCCGACGTCGATTGGCGGGCGGCGTGATCACGACTGCACGCCGCAAGGCCGCACAACACGCTGCGAACAGCGAGTTGGTGGCGGTCGGCGGGACATTTGTGAACGGGGCGTTCGACCTGTCGACGTGGACCTCGACCGACGGCCGAACATGGCTGGCCGACCCAGCCTCGGTGGCGCTCACAGAGAAGTGGAGCGGGAGTGTCCAACTCGAAGTCTCCCCCGGTGCCAAAGGCATCCTGATCGCCGGGAGTGGCTGCCGCATCACGAACGGAGACCTCGGGGGCTGCAACGCCTTCGCGTTCCGGTCGACTGGCGCGCACAGCTGGGCGAAGGTGACCACGCTCCCCGCGAAGCCGGCTTGGGCGCAGAACGTGACGGTCTCAGGGCTGACCTCGGTGGGTGGCACCTGGATCCTCACCGGTCAGGCCTCCGCAGACGCGTTCGGGAACGCACCCTGCGCTCACTTCGCGTGGACGTCGCCCGATGGGTGGACGTGGAAGTCCAAGATGACCAAGCCGGTCGACGAATCGGTCGTGGACGAGAGCGGCTGGAACACGGGCACGGAGATCACGGACTCGGTGAGGGGAACGTCCTTTTCGCCGGCCAGTCGGCGCTGTGGGAATACGACGGGGCAACAGGGCGGAAGGTCGCGGTCGTGCTCGGCGTGCCCGGTGGGTATCCGTCGAAACTCGCGCTGCTCGCCAATGGGCCTGATGGACTGTTCGGCATCGAGCGATCCGAGGGCGACTACGGCAATATCCTCGTTCGATCCGAGGATGTCGTCTGGAACCGAGTCGCATCCGTAGCCGATGTGCCGGTATCCTCCACTCAGATTCGGACAAGGCCGGGATGGTCCTCGTGACCCCATATGACGAGAACAGCGGGATCGAGCAGACATGGACGGTCAACCTCGCCTCCCCCTGCGGCGACCGGAGCTCGGCCGAGCGAGCCCTCCATCCGGACGCCTAACCGGACATCCTTGCCAAAGAAGGTTCTCCCTCGTTCCCCCGGCGTTCGGCCGTTGCCGAACCGGGCCGCGCGGCTCGCTCGGGGATAGCGGTGCCAAGCGAGCCTCGCGCACCCAATCGCAGTGTGTCAGAGACCCAACCGGACCGCTCTTAGCTGCACCGCGGCCCGATGGACGCGCTTGTGAACAATCTCTATGGGAATCACACCTAGCCCGTCACCGGGATGACGAGCGCCTTGAGCTGGCCATCCTTCGGCGCGTAGAGGACGAGCACCAGCTTCTGCCCGGCGGTCGCCTGGACCTGCGCGTCGAGGACGGAGGCATTCGTACAGTCCGGGAGGTTTCCGGACGACTTGTCGTACGGGTGGAAAGAGATCGTGGTCTGGCCGGCGACGAGTGGGTAGTCGGCACCGGTCGTCCCCGGGTCGATGATCGAGATGTCGTTCGCGTCGCCATTGATCCCGGGCGCGCAGCCGTGACCGAGGCTGACGATCCAGGACGTCGTGTCCGGATTCTTCACGATCTTGTCGAGCCCAATCGCGGAGATGGTGAGCAGGGCCGTTCCGGGGGCCATGGTCGGGTTGCCGACATCCCCCGACGACACCCCGAACTCCGTGCCGAGTGCGCCGCCGTACTTGCCGCTGTCCTGGAGATCGCCGGTCCCGAGATAGAAGACGATGTTCTCGCCGCCCTTGAGCGTCTCGGTCTGCGACATGAGCTCGTTGCCGTTGCCGGTCACGCCGGACGCGTAGATGCTGAGGAACATGTCACCCGCGTCGTCGGAGACCGTCGGATCGAATGCCGGGCTCACCTGGCCGTAGGGCACGCTGAGGAGCGGCTTGGCTCCAGCGTCGACCCAGGGCGCGGCGTAGATGTCGATCGGTCCGGGATCGCTCGTGATCGGGTTGTAGAGGTTCGCGACCCGGACCTTCGCGCCGCTCGGCTTGTTGCCGTCGGGCACGACGACTGGGGTCGTGTCGGTGGCGCCGGCGCCGCCAGGAGGTGCAGTATCGCCGGACGGAGCCGCCGAGCACCCCGCGATCGCGACACAGGACAGGGCTGCGATGAGCAGCCGGAAACGGAGCCGCGATTGGGGGGAAGGCATCGATGGACGGTAGTGGCGGGCAGCGCGAGCGTCAAACCGAACGCGACGACCTACGTTACGGCCTCGAAGACTGCGGCACGTTGCGAGCCCGGGAGGAAGGCGATCACCCGATGGGTGTCCGGGTCGACGGCGAAGGTGTGGGCGCCCTCCTCGGTTGCAACCTCGCCGATGCTCTCGAGGCGTTCGATGTCGAAAATCTCGAGGACGCCCGGAGAACCGATGGCGACGTACAGCCGGCCAAGGGACTCGTCCAGGAAGATGACGTCCGGCACGCCCGCAAGCGGCAGGTCTGCGAGCAGCGCAAAGCTTTGCGGCGCGAGGACAAGCAAGCGCCCCGCATCGCAGGCGCAGAAGACCCGGCCCGTGCGGTCGATGTCGAGCCCATGCGGCCCTGCGGCGGGCACGTCAATCGATCGCGACACGCAGGTAGGGTCGGAGCCGCGGACGACGACGATCGACGGTGGGTCTGCGATGTTCACGAAAAACCGGTCGGACGAGGGGTCGTATACGGTCCAGCGCGTGCGGCCGGCGACCGGAATGGACGCGATCATCGAAGCCCGATTGACGTCGACGATGGACAGCGTGTGCGAAGCGGGAGCGTCGGGGTCCCCGACGTTTGCCGCGAGCAGTGTCAGCCGAGCCGGATCGAAAGACAGGCCGTTCGGGCGTCGTCCCACGGGGACCTTGACCACCGAACCCGGGTCGGCTGGGTCGAGGATGCCGATCGTATCCTCGCCCCGGTTCGAGGTGAAGACTCGTCCTGCGGTCTCCGCGACGAGCGCGCCGGCGACGCCGGTCAGGACGCCGATCGACTCGATAAGGCGGAGCGCCACCAGGTCGATGACGTCGATCGCGTCGTTGGCGGTGTGAGCAACATAGAGCCGCCGCATGCCTCGGTGGACGGCGGCGTGATCGAAACCTCCGGCGCCGGTATGCGGTGGGAGCTCGATGTAGCCCTCGAGGCGCAGCGTCACGCCGCCGCGACCTCCCCCTTCGCCCATGCGTACAGGGCGTCATAGACGGGCAGCTCCAGCCGGAGCTGCTCCTGGTCGCCGACGCCGAGATCCATGAAGCCCCGGGCGATCGCCTCGAGTCCGTGCGACTGCGGGGTCGCGTCTGCGTCCTCGGAGACATCCGCGCCGTGGACCACCTTGGCCACGAGCGCGAGTGCCGGGTCGCTGCCGAGCTGATGCTCGTCGATGAGCACCTCGAACGAGCAGAGGCCGTCGCGATGGGTGTACTTGGCGCCAGGTGCATCGAAGCTGATGGCGCCTTCGCGCTCCGCGTACGCGAGCACGTCGTCGCGCGGCACGTACACGATCTCGGCAGCGGAGTCGATGAACTTCATGATCAGCCAGGGACAGGCGATGCGATCGGTGTGCGGGTGCTCGCGGGTGACCCACTTCATCTGGGAACTCCTCCTTCAGGCTGGTTGGCGGCCCAGCATCTGGGCTCGCTGCTTGAACGCATAGAGACCGTCGAACAAGGGCCGCGCCGCCTCCACGACCGCCGGGTCATCGAGGGTCATCGAAAGGCCGCGGATGATGACGTCGAGTCCACTCGCCTCCGGCGCATCGAAGCGCTCGTCCCCGAGGTCAGCGTCGTGGACGATCTGGCCGATCTCGGTGAGCGCAGCGTCATCGATGGCGTACCGACGCAGGAACGTCTCGAAGCTGCAATCGCCACCGTGGTGAGAGAGCTCGGCGCCGCGCATGTCGAAGGGCGTAGCGTGCGACGGAACTTCGTCAGGATCGTCAACGAACAGGAACGTCGCCTCCGTGTCGAGGAAGCGTTGGATGAGCCAGGCGCAAGCGGCGCGATCGACGTGAACGCCGCGCCGGGTCGCCCAGTTCACGATGCTGCCTCCAAGGCGCGACTGAGACGCTCGACCACGAGGTGGGCCCGCGCCGCCGTCCCATCCGGGAAGTAGTCCCGGGCGGAGATCCTGCCGAGCTCGCGTCGAAGCCGACGGACCGTGCGCATGTCCGTGGTGCTGGCTGTGATCGAAGCCGCCTGGATGACGCGCTCGTAGTCGCCTGTCACGGCCGCCGCCATTCGCTCGGCGAGCGCTCGCTCCTGCGCCGCTGAACCTGGCTCGGCCAGCCAGACGGTCGCATCGCCGCCCTCCGCAACGACGTCGTCCGCCAACCATTCGAGCTGCTCGCGGGTGCGGGCATCCAGGGGCAGGGCGACCACGCCATCGCCGATCTGCACGACGCCGAGCCGGCGCAGCTGGCGCCAGAGGCCGATCCGTGGCGTCGATGGCTCCCTCGGGAGCCGGTAGGCGAGCAGCACCCAGCGCGTTCGAGTCACGGCGCGACAGTACCACGAATGCCGTAACCGTGGTTACACAATCGATGCCTTCAACCGGACGTTCGGTGCTTGCGTATGCTCCGAGGGTTCGAAGGCTCGGAGGACGTCACGATGCGGAAGATCACGGCGAACGTGTACATGACCCTGGATGGCCGCGGCGCGTTTCCCAAGTATCCGGAGCAGGATCGGCCGTTGACGGAGCCCACCGCGCTGTTTCGACACATGTGGTTCAACCGGTTCGACGACGTCACGACGGTCGTGATGGGCCGACGATCCTTCCTGGGCCATCAGCAGACGTGGAGCGAAAAGGCGCTCAAGCCGGGCGAGCCGGCATGGCTCCTCGACTACCGGCGGTACCTCGACCGCGTCGACAAGGTCTGCTTGTCGCACCGCCTCAAGTCCACCGACTGGGAGAACTCGAGGATCATGGATGGTGATCTCGCTGGGATCCTGACCAAGCTGAAGCGCGAAAAGGGCGGGAACATCCTCATCGAGGGCGGTCCCGCGGTGGTCCGGGAGTGCCTTCGCCGCAATCTCGCCGACGACTATTGGTTCTTCGTCATGCCCGTCGTCTACGGGAAGGGCCCTCGGTACTGGGGGCCGATGGATGGTCAGGCCACGCTCAATCTCATCGAGACGAAGCCGGGCGAGGACAAGGAGATCCTCCTCCATTACGAGGCGGTCCGGTAGGACCTCGTTGACGCTTCGCCCTGTAATCCCGATAATTCCACTCGGGATTACCGAACACCCCCGAGGAGTGCCTTGACGACCACCCGCGAAGCCGTCGCCGACCGCCGCGACGAGTACGCCTTCCACGACGACATCGTCTACCTGCAGGAGACGAAGCGAGGGCTGACGCGCGCCACGGTCGAGGAGATCAGCGGCTTCAAGAACGAGCCGGACTGGATGCTCCAGCTGCGGCTCCGGGCCTTCGAGCACTTCCTGAAGCGCCCGATGCCGGTCTGGACCGACGGCCTCGACAAGATCGATCTCGACAAGATCGTCTACTACCGCAAGCCGTCCGAGCGCGAAGAGAAGTCGTGGGACGACGTCCCCGAGCAGATCAAGGCGACGTTCGAGAAGCTCGGCATCCCCGAGGCGGAGCGCAAGTTCCTCGCGGGCGTCGGCGCCCAGTACGACTCGGAGGTCGTGTATCACTCGGTCAAGGAGGAGCTCTCCAAGATCGGCGTGGTCTTCATGGGCACGGACCAGGGCCTGAAGGAATACCCCGAGATCTTCAAGAAGTACTTCGGCACGATCGTGCCCGCCGAGGACAACAAGTTCTCGGCGCTCAACGCGGCGGTCTGGTCGGGCGGCTCATTCGTGTACGTCCCGAAGGGCGTCGAGGTCCCGCTCCCACTCCAGGCCTACTTCCGGATCAACGGCGAGAACACGGGCCAGTTCGAACGGACCCTGATCGTCGTCGACGAAGGCGCCATGGTCCACTACATCGAGGGCTGCACCGCCCCGATCTACGC
>DHWF01000029.1 GCA_002413045.1 Chloroflexi bacterium UBA5189 | reverse complement strand
CCAGCGACTCGCTGCACTCGGCCGTGGTCGAGCTGGTGGCGCTGCCGGGCTCGCGCATCACCTACACGACCATCCAGAACTGGTCGAACGACGTCTACAACCTCGTGACCAAGCGCGCCCACGCGTACGAGAACGCGACGGTCGAGTGGATCGATGCGAACACCGGCTCGCGCAAGACGGTCAAGTACCCGAGCATCTACCTGCGCGGCGAGGGCGCGAGCGCCGACATCATCTCCGTCGCGGTCGCCGGCCGGGGCCAGCATCAGGACACCGGCGCCAAGGCGATCCACCTCGCCAAGAACACGACCTCGCGGATCGTCTCGAAGTCGGTGTCGAAGGATGGCGGCCGGGCAACGTACCGCGGCCAGCTCAAGGTCGCGCCGGGTGCGACCGGCGTCGTCGCCAGCGTTCGCTGTGACGCCCTGATGCTCGACGACGAGAGCCGCAGCGACACGTACCCGTACATCGACATCCAGGAAGACGACACGACGATGACCCACGAGGCCACCGTCGGCAAGATCAGCGCCGAGCAGATCTTCTACCTGATGAGCCGCGGCCTCACCGAGAACGAGGCCCAGAACCTCGTCATCCAGGGCTTCCTCGAGGTCTTCACCAAGGAGCTCCCGATGGAGTACGCCATCGAGTTCAACCGCCTGGTGAAGCTCGAAATGGAAGGCTCGCTCGGCTAACGGCCCGGGGGCGGTAGCGCGGCTGTCGCGCTGCGCCTGCTTCCTCGGGTCCAATCGCGACTTTCCGTTTGAAGCGAACACATTTGTCCCTACAGGGGACAAACACAGCTCCAAAAGGGGTCGATGGTGATCCGCGGGCCCCGAATCCCATGTCCGGAGCTGGCGTCCGCACGAACTGCGGCGCCAACGGCGAGATAAGGCAGAGAAGACCACCGGGTAAGGGCGCTGGCGTTCACTTGAAGCGGAATGTCGCCAAGGCCGCACCGGTCCTCGATCTCCAGCCCAGCCGCGAAGGCGCTTGTGCGAATCGCCGCGGCCGCCGGCCAGAGCGTGCGGACGGAACGGCTTCGACGACGCTGGTCGCTTCGGGATCTTGCGGATCGGGCAGGAGTGTCGACCGCCCACCTCCAGGACCTCGAATCGGGCGCGCCCGTCTCCCTCGAGACATATGCGCGGGTCACCACGGCGCTCGAGCTGTGGCCAGAGCTGCTCGCGACCGATGCCCGGCAGCGGCAGCGGGCGCGCAGCCAGGATCAGGACTTCGTGCACGCAGCGATGGGAGAGCTCGAGGCGCGCCGCCTTCGATCGAACGGCTTCGGCGTCGCGATGGACGAGCCGTACCAGCACTATCAGTTCGCGGGGCGCGCGGACGTCGTCGCCTGGGATCTGGAGCATCGCGCACTGCTGCACATCGAGAATCGCACCGGCTTTCCAAACGTCCAGGAAGCATTGGGAAGCTACTCCGCGAAACGCAGCTACCTCGGAGGCGTTCTCGCGGACCGTCTCGCGATCGAGGGTGGGCGGTGGCTGAGCGTGAGCCACGGGATGATTGCCCTGTGGTCAGCCGAAGTCCTGCACACGCTGCGACTTCGAACCGAGAGCTTCCGCGCGGCCTGTCCTGATTCGCCCGAGCAGTTTCTGGGCTGGTGGGCCGGCGCCGCGCTGACGGTCCGTGGCGCCACGAGTGCGCTCGTCCTGTTCGATCCGACACCCGCGCTGCCGGATCGTCGGCGCTTCGCTTCGCTGGAGCTGTCTCTTATACACCGGCCTCGCTACCACGACTACGCGGACGCGGTCGATCGCCTGAAGTCGTGAACTGGAATCAAAACGCCCGAAGGGGCCTGATCACTTAGATGCTCCCAACCCCTGTAAACAAAGGCCGGGATCACTAGATGTTCACGGCTCCTTCGAGCCCAGAGAACATAGCAGGCGGCGGCTGCCAGCGAACGTATCGAATTCGACATTCGAACTGTCAGCGGGCTTGCAACGCCACGCTGGGCGCCGGTTGTCACGGCCGAAGGCCGACGCTCGCGAGCTCGGCGCGGGCGAGCCGGTCGTGGCGGCCGCGCGACCAGTCGCCCAGCGGGTCGGGGGTGTACTCGAGCAGCGTCGCGTAGTCGAGCCGGGAGACGGCCCGCATCGCGAGCACTTCCTCGACCTTCGTGTTGCCGGTTCCTGGCGCGATCCGGATCGCCCGATGCGCCGCTCGCAGCTGCCGGAGCCGCTGCCAGCGCCACGGGATGTAGCGCTGTAGCCACGGGACGAGGGTCACCAGCGCGAGGAGCAGCGCCAGGACCACGGCGACGACGACGATGAACTGCTCGATCTGCGTCCCGAAGTCGGCCAGCGGACGGCCGGCCCCGCCGAAAGCGTCCCGGGCAATGCCCTGGAGCTGCGGTCCGACGAAGGGCAGCCCGGCGAGCGAGTCGCCGAGATCGACGCCGCTCTGGATCATGCCCTGGCCGCCCGTCCTGATCGTCCGTCCCGCATCGGCAAATCCGACCAGGAACTCGTAAAGCTGCCAGGCGAGGTAGCCCCAGAACGTGACCCAGACGATGGTCGACAGGTCGGCGATCTGCTCCTTCAGCCTCGCGATGCGGAGCTCGCTCCATATCCTGATCACGGTGGACCTCCTCGGGCAGTGCGGCCGCAGCACCCACGGTACTTCCGATGCATGGTGCCTCCTGGCGCCGCGCAATAGGGTGCGTTCACGGTGCATCGATCGACGACGGCTGGGCATGGTTAGTCGCGCGCGGGAGCTCGAGCTCGGGCTGGCGCTGCGGCAGCCGTCGGACCGCGCGGTCTGGGCGGACTCTTCCGGCATCCGGGGCGTGATCCGCCACAGCATGTCGAGCCAGGCCGCCGCGGTGCTGCTCGGCGCGGCCCTGGTCGCGGCCATCTTCAGCAGCCGCGAGCGCTGGGTCTTCGTCGTCGTCGCCCTCGCCGCAGTCGGCCAGCTCGTCGCCCGGCCGATCGCGGGCAAGCTGGGCCGGACGTATTCGCCGGAGCTCGACTTCAGGATCGCGCTCGTCGGCTGGCCGTTCGCCCTGGTCGCCCTCGGGTGGGCAGGCTGGGCGACGCCCGACGACCTCGGCGAAATCGTCGCCGTCGCCGGCTTCGTCGTCGCGGCGTTGGTCGCCCTGGCGGAATCGACGCCCGTCGCCATTGTCTGGACCGCCGTCGCCGCCGGCGCAGTGTCCTTCGGCGCTTCGCTCGATCACCAGTTCGGCCTCGGGACAGCGATCGTGGCCGGAGCGATCTGCGGCGGGACCCTCACCGGCGCCCGCCTGCGCGTCTCGCTCGAAACGTTCCTCGGCGCTCGGCGGCGGCTGATGCGGGACGTCGCGCGCGTGCCCGTCAGCGACGATCCCTTCGTGACCGCGGAGCTGCTCCTCCGGCCGCTCGTCCGCTGGACGCCGCTCAAGAACCCCTCGATCATCTGGTTCACGCGGGACCATCGCTCGGTCTTCCTGGCGGTTGCCGGGCCCGACCTGCCGCCGCAGCTGCAGGCCGGCCGCGAGCTGCCGAAGCTGCGCAACATCGCGCTTCGCCAGCAGGCCGACAACGGGCCCTGGATCAGCGGCTGGACGGTCTTGGCAGACGATGGTGGCTACAGCCGCGGCGTCGCATCCCTTGGCATCAACGCGGTTGCCTATGTCCCGATGGTCTTCGAGGGCCGGGTGATCGGCCTGGTCGTGGCCGGGTTGTCCGACCGTGGAGACGACCGCTCGTCGATGGCCGAGTACGTGCCGACGCTTGTCCAGTTCGCGGATGCAGCTGCGATCGAGCTCGGGCCCGCGTTGATAACGCGAGAGCAGACCTCGACCGCACGGGTGCTGGTCGACGAGATCCTCGCGAACGAGGCCTTCTGGCCGGTGTTCCAGCCGGTCCGCCGGCTCGACGACGGGCGCATCGTCGGATACGAGGCGCTGACCCGGTTCGAGCAGCCGAACGGCCCGGTCGACATCTTCTCCAAGGCGCGCCTCGCGGGACGCCAGCGCGAGCTGGAGGTCGCGACGATTCGCGCTGCCGCCGCGGCGGCCGGGCACCTCCCCGCAGATTGCTGGCTCAGCATCAACTGCTCGCCGGACCTGCTGGTCGACGCCGAGGTCCTGCGCGAGCTCCTCGCGCCGATCCAGCAGGAGGTCGTGATCGAACTGTCGGAGCACGATGCCGTCGACGATTACGCACCGATCGCGGCCGGCATGGCACGCCTTGGGCCGCGGCGTCGGCTCGCCGTCGACGACGCCGGCGCAGGGTTCGCGAGCCTGCGGCACATCCTCGAGGTTCGGCCGCACCTCGTGAAGCTGGACATCGGTCTCGTGCAGGATGTCGCCAACGACCTGACGCGGACCGCCCTGATCGCAGGATTCGCGCGATTTGCCAACGACGCCGGCTTCGAGCTGCTCGCGGAGGGGATCGAGGACGACGCCGATCGAAGGGCGCTGCATCGGCTCGGTGTCACGCTCGGCCAGGGCTATCTGCTCGGGATGCCGGAGCGCCATGAGACCGTCGCGCGCAACGCGGTGGACCCTGACGGCGGCTCGGAACCGGGGCGTCGGGTACGCTCGCGTCGTGACAGCCACCCCGCCGACCGCGCAGCCCAGACAGCGACGCGCGCCGGCTGACCTTCCGTTCCGGTTCGCCGATCGCGCGCTGGCAGACCGGCTGGCGACCGATCGGGACGAGCCCGCCTGGCTCAGGGCCGAGCGACTCGCCGCCCTCGCGGCGTTCGATACCCTCCCGGTCGAGTCCAACCAGCTGTACACGCCCTACATCGACCTGCGTGCGGCGGCACTCGACGACGTGCAGCCGTATGTCCTCGACGGACCGGCGGGCCTCGGCGACGACCTGCGCGACCTCGAGCTGCCCGACGGCGTCCACGTCGAGACCATGGCCGCCTGGCTGGCCCGCGATCCGGCCGGCTTCCGCGCTGTCATCGAGGGCGGCGGCACGCTGCCCGCGAACGACAAGCTCGCCCAGCTTGCGCGCGGCTTCTGGAGTCACGGCCGGCACGTCGAGATCGCCGACGGCGTCCACCTCGCCGCGCCGATCGAGCTGCGCTGGTCCGCTGCCACGCCCGGTCGCGCCCTCGTGACGCGAACGATCGTGACGCTGGGCAAGGACGCGAGCGCGAGCCTCGTCGAGGAGCAGGTGGCGTCGGGGCCAGCCATCGCGTGCGCCGAGGGCGAGACCGTGCCCCAGGGCTTCTTCCACGGCACCACGGAGGTGGTCCTCGGTGCGGGCACCTCACTGGCAATGGCCTCCATCCAGGACCTTCCGGGCGACCAGGTCGCGTTCCAGCACCGCCACGCTGCGATCGGCGAAGGCGCATCGCTGCATTGGGCGCTGGCCCAGCTCGGCGGCCGCGTCGTCCGGTCGCGCGTCGACAATCGCCTCGAAGGGAATCGCAGCTCGGTCGAGCAGGTCGAGATCGTGTTCGGCGGCGAGCAGCAGCTGTTCGACCTGACCTCGTACACGCGCCACCTCGGCCGCGATACCACCGGCAACCTGCTCTCGAAGGGCGCCCTCCTGGATCGCTCGCGGTCGTACATGAAGGGCCTGATCACGATCGAGAAGTCCGCCGTCGGGACGGATTCGTTCCTCGGCGAGTTCGGGATGAATCTGTCCAAGGGCGCACGCGCGGTCGCCATCCCATCCCTCGAGATCGACCAGCCCGATTGCCGGCGCGCCGCGCACTCCTCGTCGGTCGGTCCGATCGACCCGACCCAGCTGTTCTACCTCGAGAGCCGGGGCATCCCGCCGGACGAGGCGCGCAAGTTCATCGTGCTCGGCTTCCTCGAGCCCGTGGTCGCGCGCGTGCCGCTCGAGGCCGCCCGCGAGCGTCTGCGCGAGCTCCTCGACGCCAAGTGGAACGCGGGCGCCGCAGAGGTCGCGACCGCCGCGTGACCGAGCGTCGGCGGATCGACCTGCTCGGCGTCGACGAAGTGCCCGAAGGCACGATGAAGATGGCGTTCGTTGACGGCGTCGATCAGGTGATCGTGGTCCATACCGGCGGTGAGATCCGGGCCTACCAGGGCATCTGCACGCATGAGTACTTCGAGCTCGACAAGGGCTTCCTGACCGGCGGCGGCTCGCTCGGGTCGAACGGCAAGCCGGCTGGCACCCTGACCTGCGCGCTCCACCTGTCGCGCTTCGATCTCGTCGACGGCGAGCCGCTCGACCCGCCTGCCGAGGTCCCGCTCGCCGCCTATCCGGTGACGATCGAAGGCGGCCGCGTGCTGATCGAGGTCCCGGAGGGGCCGCTCCCGGTCAACGAGTAGGCACGCCGCCTAGGGACTCAGGGTCAGTGTCGCCACGACGCTCGCCGCCACGTTGCCGGGCGAGAACGGCAGCGGCACGGTGCCGCCGGCGATCCACGTTGGGATCAGGTCGCCGTAGTGCGTGTCGAACGGGTTGCCGCTCTGGCCGGTCGTGATCACGATCCGCGCCCCGTCGAGGTCGCTCATATCGACGGTGAACCGGTACGACGGGCCGTTCGTCACGGAGTACAGGTCCTTGATCCCGAGCGGTACGTACGACGGGTCGGCGGGATCCGGGTAGGCACGCGAGATCTGGTAGTAGGTGTTGTCGATCGCGCCGTCGGCGCCAGCGACCGGCCGCGCGGACCCATTGAAGTACCAGCCGAACAACGGCGACGTGCCGAGCGTGGACTCCTTGAACTGGACCGTGTGGAGCTTGCCCCACGTCCAGTTCGCCGGATCCCCGAACGCGGCGCGGAGCTGGGCGGCGGTGTCGTCGATCGCCGCAGCCACGACGGCCTCGGGATCCGACGAGGCGCTTGCGTTGGTCGCGTTCTTCCACCACGAGCTCGTCGGGCTGCGCAGCACCTGGATGAGCGCCTGCCAGGCCATCGTCGAGCCAACGTAATCGCGGGCCAGGGGCCCAAGCTCGTCGTCGAAGATGGCGCGCTGGATCGCGACCTCGCTGGTGATGTACGCCGCGCACCCGACGGAGTCCACGTCGCACTGGCGGTTCCAGTCGATGATCCGGTCCCACAGCAGCTGGCCGTCGGCGGTTGCCGGGCGGACCGCGAGGGACTGCAGCTCCGGGATGATCGTGTCCGCGCGCCCGACGTGCGTGTCGAGCTCGATCGAGCGCATGTCGTCGGCGGTGATCTTGCCCGGGATCTGTGCGAGGAGCTGGCTGATGCGGGCCGCGCGATAGCCCGGATCCCACTCGTCGCCGAGCCAGTTCGGGTACTTGGCGTCGACGGCCTCGTTGTTCGCACTGACGATCTGGCCGCCCGCCGGATCGAGCTGCCACGGCAGCTCATCGCGCGGGACGTAGCCGGTCCACTCGTTGAGGCCGCTTGCGCCATCCCGAACGCGATCCCCGTGCGAATCGCCGGCGCGGATCGGGATGAGCCCGGGCAGGACGTAGCCGATGTGGCCCTTCGTGTCGGCATAGATGAAGTTCTGGCTGGGCGAGCCGTAGCCGTCGAAGGCGGCCTTGAACTCGTCGAAGTTGGTCGCGTTGTCGATCTTGAAGAACGTCTCGAGGGCGCGATCCGGCTCCGCGGTCGTGGTCCAGCTGAGGGCGAGGATCGGGCCGCCCTTGAGGCGGCTGTCGACGTCGCTCATGACGACGCCGTGGCGCGTCGAGCGCACGTCGAGCTGGACGTCCGGGCCGCCGGCGACCTTGATCGTCTCGTGCCGGATCTCGTAGGGAACCGCCGCCCCCTGGAACATGTAGCGCTCTGCCGGATCGCTCGGATCCGGGGTCTCGAGGAACAGGTCCTCCGTGTCCGGACCGACGTTCGTCGCGCCCCAGGAGATGTTGTCGTTGTGGCCGAGGACCACGCCGGGAGCGCCGGGGAAGCTCACCCCGATGACGTCCCACGGGCACCCCGCGGCGACCGTCGCGCAGTGGAGGCCGTTCATGATCCAGATCGAAGGCTCGGCGAAGCCGAGGTGCGGGTCGTTGGCCAGGATCGGCTTGCCGCTTTCCGTTCGGGCACCCGAAACGACCCAGTTGTTCGAGCCGACGCCGTGGTCGCCGACGAGGCCGTCGCCGCGATCGAGGCCGGCGAGCGACGCGATCATCGAGTGGAGCTTCCCGATGTCGGTCAGCGCGGCGGCGTTGGCATCCGTGAGATGGGCGGCGGCGAGGGCGACCGCCGGGTCCGCGGACGCCGTGATCGCGTTGGCACCTGCCTTGCTTGCCGGCGCGCCCGCGCCACCGGAACCCACGAGCCCGGTCGGGGTGATGACCGGGGCGGTCGGATCGTACGGCGGGAACAGCTCGTCGGTCTTCGCCGGGCTGCCAAGCTTCTCGTCCGCGAGCATGCGGAAGATCTCCGAATCGACGTTGCCGCCCAGCGACCAGGCCTGGACCTTCTGCCACGTTGCCGTGTCGAGCGTCGTCCAAGGCTCCAGCGGGTATCCGCCGATCCCGCCGAGGCCGGATTTGACGCCGGTCACCACGAACGACGTCGAGAGTCGCCCGTCGTGCTCCTTGATCCAGGCGTTCACGCCGTCGGCGTAGGCCTGCAGGATGGCGATCGAGTCGGGCGACATCGCGTCCAGGTCGCGCTGCGCGGCCTGGCGCCAGCCGAGGGTCCGGATGTAGCTGTCCGTGGCGATCTCGTCAGACCCGAACAGCTCCGACAGGCGGCCCGCGCCGATCCGGCGCGAGATCTCCATCTGCCACATCCGCTCCTGCGCGTGGACGTAGCCCTGCGCCTCGAACAGGTCGTGCGTGTCGTTGGCGGTGATCTGGATGATCCCGTAGGCGTCCCGCGAGACCGTGACCGGGCCGATCAGCCCGGCCAGCTTGATCGTCCCGGTCGTCTGGGCCCAGCCGCGCTGGGTCGTGATGGCGCCCATCGCGATGAGGCCGACGATGGCGAGGATGAGCAGCACGATCACGATCCGGATCAGCGCCACGATCAACCGACCGACGAACCGCATGCCGACCTCCCTCAGCGCGGAAGCGTAGTCCCCAGCCCGGCGGTCGTGGCCGCGCGCACGATGGCATCGGCGAAGACCAGGTCGGCGAGCCCGACACCGAGGTGGCTGATCACCGCGCGACCGGCCGGTCGGGGCGTGCCGGCCAGGATCGCCTCGCCGATGGTCGCCATCGGGTCCGGGTAGCCGTCGAAGTTCCCGGCGTCGCGATTCGCGAGGAACTGCTCGCGCTGGTCGACGAGGAACAGGGCCGCCTCGCGGGCCACTTCGGCGGCGCAGTACGTCGCGTAGTCGATGGGGACGACGGTCGCGTCCGGACGCAGCCAGGCGTTCGTCATCACCTGCCGGTCCTCTGGCGGCCCGAACGATGCGGCGGTGACGATGACCTCCGCCGCCTCGACGGCCGCGCGCGCCGTCGGATGGAGCTCCGCGGCGGCGATGCCGGCGGTGGCGCAGGCGGCGTCCGCGAGGGCCGCGGCGCGCTCCGGCGACGCATCGAAGACATGGAGGGTCATGCCGGGCAGGACGCCGCCGAGCACCTCCAGGTGCGATCGGCCCTGGACCCCGGCCCCGATGATCGCCACGTGGCGGGGTGTTCCGCCGGGCGTCGCGCCCGCCCCCGCATCGGGCCCGAACCGACGGATCGCGAGCCCGCTGATCGCCGCCGTCCGCTGGGCCGTGATCGGGCCGCCATCGAGCATCGCGACCGGCACGCCGGTCTCGGGATCGTTGAGCACGACGACCGCGCTGATCGAGGCCATGCCGAGCGCGTTGTTCGTCGCGTAGCCGGCGACCCACTTCATGCCGACCAGATCGTCGTCGACCGTGACTCCGCGCAGGTGCGCGGGCATCGCATGGACGAACGAATCCGTCGGGCGCGGATGAATCGCGATCTTGGGCGGGAGCTGGCTGGCGCCCGGGCGCGCGAGGGCGGTCATCGTCAGCTCGGCGAGCCGGAGTCGCTCCTCGAGCGGCGGCATCGCGGCGACAACGTCCGCAGCGCCGAACCAGCGGAGCGGGGGGAGCGCCATCGATCGGATTGTACGGATCGGGCCGAACGGCCCGAGCACGTCCGAACCGGATCGCTACGATTCGGGCATGGCCCCGATCGACGTCGCACAAAGCCTCGAGAATCTCAAGCTCGAACGCGACGCGATCAACCTGTACGACGCGCTCGCGACGATCGAGAAGGACCCGCGCCGCGCCGATGCCTTCCGGACCATCGCCGGCAACGAGCGGCGGCATGCCGATATCTGGGCCGCCAAGCTCCGCGAGCTCGGCGCGCAGGTCCCGCCGCCGGGCGGTCCGCGCTTCCGGATCCGGACGATCGTGCTGCTCGCGCGCCTGTTTGGTACCCATGCCGTGCGCGACATGGTCCAGGCGCTCGAGGGCGATGAGGAACAGACCTACACGGCACAGTCGTCGCCCGAGGTGGAGGCAATCGCGGCTGACGAGCGCGAGCACGCCGCGATCTGGAAGCGCCTGGGCGCGCCCGTCGCGGATTTCGGCTCACGAGTGCGACCGGCGCCGACGCGCGCGGCCGACATCGCCGCCACGGAGAAGTGGCACCGCGCGAGCCGTTCGGGGACGCTGCGCGCGGTGATCTTCGGCGTCTCCGACGGGCTCGTCTCGAATCTCTCCCTCGTGATGGGCATTGCCGGCGCCTCGGCCGGCAAGGGCTCGTTCATCCTCCTCGCCGGGATCGCCGGCCTGCTCGCCGGCGCGTTCTCGATGGCCGCCGGCGAGTACATCTCGATGCAATCGCAGCGCGAGCTGTTCGAGCGCCAGATCGCGCTCGAGCGCGCCGAGCTGGAAGCGATGCCCGAGGAGGAGCAGGCCGAGCTCGCCTCGGTCTATCGCGCCAAGGGCTTCACCCAGGCCGAGGCGGACACGATCGCCGCGCGGATCTTCCGAAACCCGAAGGATGCCCTCGATACGCTCGTCCGCGAGGAGCTCGGCCTCGACCCGGACGAGCTCGGGTCGGCGTGGGGCGCGGCCGGCGGTTCGTTCGTCGCGTTCGCGGTGGGCGCCGCCATTCCGGTGGTCCCGTACGTGCTGACGGCCGGCGGCACGGCGTTCGTGGCCGCCATCGTGCTATCGCTCGTGGCGCTGTTCGCCGTCGGCGCCGCGGTCAGCCTCCTGACCGGCCGGAGCCTGCTGTTCTCAGGCGGGCGGCAGGTCCTGATCGGCTCGGCCGCCGCCATCGTCACCTACCTCGTCGGGATCGCGATCGGCGCCGTCGTCTGACGCCGCCGGGGCGCCAGCGCCGCCCTGCACGATGATCTGATCCGGCGGCGGCAGTGACACGTACTCGCGGTGGATCCGCAGGATCGAGGCGACGGTGTGGGCGTCGATGTCGCGGTCGAGCCCGTGGACGCGTTCGGCGATCCAGGTAGCTTCCGCCTCGCGCTCGAGGTCCGCCAGGTCCTCCTCGCGGCGGCGGCCGTCCATCGTGACGACCGCAACGAGCCCGCCGCCCGCCACGAGCCCGACCAGGAGCAGCCACCACTGGAACTCGGCCATCAGGCCTCCAGCATATTCGGGGGCGGGAGTTGCGTAGTCGGACCAATTGGCCGACACGGCCCCTCGGAGGACCGAGGCGACGCCCCGCTAGCCATCGGTCCGAGGATCATCGCGGCAGGCGCTCCCGCATACACTCGGCCGCGATGATCGACTGGACCCCGAACTCGATCCTGCTGCAGATCGGGCCGTTCTCGCTGTACTGGTACGGCATCGCCTACGCGGTCGGCCTCGGGCTCGCGTACTGGGTCATGACCCGCCAGGCGCGCGCCTTCGGCGAAAGGGCGGAGATCATCGGGAACAGCCTGATCATCGTCGCGATTGCCGCGCTGATCGGCGGCCGCCTGTATCACGTGATCGACCAGTGGCAGCTGTACAAGGACGACCTGCTCAAGATCGTCCTGCCGCCGTACAGCGGCCTGGGAATCTTCGGTGGCTTCGTGACCGGCACGATCGCGGTGCTGCTCCTGGTTCGCCACTACAAGGTCTCCGCGTGGCGCTGGGCGGACATCATCGCGCCGGGCATCTTCCTGATGCAGGCCGCCGGCCGCTGGGGCAACTTCTTCAACCAGGAGCTGTACGGCCCGCCGACCAACCTGCCGTGGGGCATCGCGATCGATTGCGCCCACCGCGTCGTGGAGCTCCCGTGCGCGACGTACCCGCTCACGACGCATTTCCATCCGCTGTTCCTGTACGAGTCGATCTCGGCCGTGATCGGGGCGGCGACGCTCGTCTGGCTGTCGCAGCGCCCGCGGCCCTGGCTCAGGGTCGGCGACATGGGCGCGATCATGCTCATCTGGATCGGCGGCGTCCGGTTCATGATCGAGTTCCTGCGCATCGGGAACTGGCGGATCGGCGACATCCCGACCGCGCAGTATTTCGGCGCTGCGTTCGTGCTCATTGGGATCGCGATGCTGGTCATCCGACGCCGGCAGCACGCCCCGCAGTCCGTGACCGAGGAGATGGTCCTCGCCCGGGCTGTCGCGGACGACAAGGACGACGATCCGTTTGCCGACGACGAGTTCTTCGACGACGCCGCAGATGACGCCGACACCGGCGAGGAGCCCGACGATGCCGAGAAGCCCGAAGACGGTGCCGCCGCCGACCCGGAGCCCGCACCGCCCGCCTGAGATCGCAGCGGCACAACGGGATCGCGCTTCGCGCGTCTCGCGGGTGCCATGATCGACCGATGTCCGAGCCCGTGAATCCCGCCCCCAAGCGGCCGCGTGCGCGGGTTCGCCCGGAGGCGCTCGCTGCGGCACGCGGCGGCGCCCGCGAGGGACTCGATTGGCTCGGTCGCGCGCCCGAGGCGCGAGCGTCGCTGCTGTACCGCGTCCTCCGGCTCGTCGCCCGGTTCGTCCTGTTCGGGTTGCTCCGGTTCCGGATCGACACGGCGGGCCAGGAGCTCCTCCCGAAGGGCGGCTACCTGCTGATCGCGGCCGCGCATCGCGGCTGGATGGATCCGTTCGTCGCCATGCACGCCATCCCCGCCGAGCCGCGCGCCTGGTTTCTCGGCAGCGGCCCATCGACGTTCACGGCACGCTGGCGAGAATCGCTGATCCACCGGCTCGGCGGGCTCCTGCCGGTGTGGCGTGGCGGCGTCGGGATCGAGAGCCACGTGCGTTCGGCGCGCGCCGTCGTGGACGCCGGCGCCGTCTTCGTCCAGATGCCCGAGGGCACGATCAACGGACCGGTCGGTCGGCTCGGGCCATTCCGGCCGGGCGCGGCGCTCATCGCGCTCCGGACGGGCGCTCCCATCGTCCCGCTCGCGATCGCCGGCACCGAGGAGCTGTACGTGGGCCGCCGCATGGCGTCGCGCGTGCTCCGGCCCACCACGGCGCTGGAGCTGGCGGGGGAGGGTTGGGACGGCGTCCTGCCCGAGCCGGACTCGCGCGCCGAGCTGGACCTTGCCGGGCGCGTCAGCGATGCGCTGGCAGCGCGAATCGCTCCTGTCGTCGAGGAGCTCTATCCGGGAACCGTCGATCCGCCGGGAAGGCCGCGCCGCCTGCGCCGGCGCCTGACGTGGCTGCTCCTGGGGCCCGGCCCGATCGAGCGCTAGCTCGTGACGGAGGGCGAGCCCGTCAGCCGAGGAAGAGGATCGCGAGGATCGCCACGGCCGGCGGTGCGGCCTGGATCAGGGCGGCCCGCAGGAACGATCGATTATTGAGCACGAGGATGACGCCCGCGGCGAACATCGAGCCGCAGGCGAACAGGGTGACCGCTCGACCGGCCGCGGTCTCGCCGGCGGCCACCAGCGCCACGCCGATCGCGACGCCGGCGGCGAGGAACAGGTTGTAGAAGCCCTGGTTGTACGCAAACGAGCGCGTCACCCGCGCGTCCGCGTCGGAGTCGATGCCGAAGCGCCGCCAGACCGTCGGCCGCATGAACCACAGGCTCTCGAGCACGAAGAAGTAGAGGTGGATGAGGGCAGCCACGGCCGCGGCGGCAATCGCGATCACATGCATGGGCGCCATTGTGGCGTCGGCGACTTTCCGCTTCAAGTGAACGCCGGACACGACAGATGGGCTCGCGCAGGACCTGGGGCGCCCCGCGGTGGGCAGTTCGTGCAGGGCACACGCGGCGATAGGGGATCCCGTGTTGCGATTCCGACCCGTGGATGGCGACCAGGGGATCGCCCGCACGCATTCCACCGAAACCTGTTCGCTTCAAATGGAAAGGTGCCGTCGGCGGCCGCGGGAGGCGAACCATGCCGGCCTCCGCGGATATCCTCACCCTCGCATGCGCTACGCCGAATCGATCCTCGATCTCGTCGGGAACACGCCGCTGGTCCGGCTCACCCACATCCCACGGGACCTCGGCCCGCTCGAGGGGCAGCCGCTGATCCTGGCCAAGCTCGAGACGATGAACCCGGGCGGCTCGGTCAAGGACCGCATCGGGTTGCCGATGATCGAGGCTGCCGAGCGCGCCGGGCTCCTCAAGCCCGGCGGCACGATCGTCGAGCCGACCTCTGGGAACACCGGCCACGGGCTCGCGATCGCCGCCGCGCTCAAGGGCTACCGGTGCATCTTCGTGATGGCCGACAAGCAATCGCCGGAGAAGCAGGCGCTCCTGCGCGCGTACGGCGCGCAGGTCGTGCTGTGCCCCACCAACGTCGAGCCCGAGTCGCCGGAGAGCTACTACTCCGTCGCAGCGCGGCTCGCCCGTGATATCCCCGGCGCCTTCAAGCCGGACCAGTACTGGAACCAGGAGAACCCGAGCGCCCACGAGGTCTCCACCGGGCCCGAGATCTGGGAGCAGACCGAGGGCCGCATCACGCATTTCGTGGCCAGCGTCGGGACCGGCGGCACGATCACCGGCGCGGCTCGCTACCTGCGCACGAAGAAGGCCGACATCGTCGTCGTCGGCGCGGATCCCGAAGGGTCCGTCCTCTCGGGCGACACGGCCCGGCCGTACCTCACCGAGGGCGTCGGCGAGGACTTCTTCCCCGGCACGTACGACGCGAAGATGGTCGACCGGTGGGTGCGCGTCTCGGACCGCGACGCGTTCGCAATGGCCCGCCGGATCACCCGCGAGGAAGGCATCCTGTCCGGCGAATCGTGCGGGACGGCGGTGGTCGCCGCGCTCGACGAGGCTCGCAGGATCATGCGCGAGCGTGGCGCAGCCGCCCGCGAGGCCGTGCTGGTCGTGATCTTCCCGGACGGCGGCCGCAACTACCTGTCGAAGCTCTACAACGACGAGTGGATGCGGGCCAACGGCCTCATGACGACGACCGGCGCGATCGTCCGAGTCGGCGAGCTGCTGCGCGCGCGCCATGCCGAGGCGGACCGGCCCGCGGTCGTGCTCGCGCGGACGACCGACCGCGTGGGCGCGGCGATCGACCTCCTCCAGCTGTACGGCATCAGCCAGCTGCCCGTGTCGGAGCGCCCGAATGACGACGCGGTGGAGGGGATCGTCGGGTCCGTCAGCGAGAAGGGCCTGCTCGACCGAGCGTATCGCGACCCGTCCGTCGTCGAGCGCACGGTCGGCGAGGTCATGGACAAGCCGCTCCCGACGATCGACCTCGGGGCGTCGCTGGACGAGGCGTTCCTCGCGCTGTCCGGCGGGACACCCGCCGTTGTCGCGATCACCGGCGGCCGGCCTGCCGGTGTGGTCACCAAGCTCGATCTCCTGGAGTTCCTGGCGCATCGAGGGCCGCGCGCTGATTGACCCGGTCCCCGTTCCGTCGATCCGGACGCCGCGTCTCGAGCTCGTATCGATGAACCTCGCGTTCATGCGGGCGCTCGTGACCGGCGACGAGGAGACCGCCTCGCGCGAGCTCGGGGCGGACGTCGGCGACACGATGACCGACGACCTCGCGGACTTCGCGCGGTACCGGCTCGCCCAGATGGAGGCGGACCCGTCCGTCCAGCAGTGGCTCGGACGGGCTATGGTCATCACCGAGCCGGACGGGCGGCGACACGCGATCGGCACCCTCGGATTCCACGGCGCGCCCGACGAGCGGGGTCGCGCCGAGGTCGGCTATCGGATCGAGCCGGAGTATCGGCGGCAGGGCTACACGAGCGAGGCCGTGCGGGCGCTCTTCGACTGGGCGGCCCGCGAGCACGGCATCAGCCGCTTCGTTGCCTCGGTCTCGCCCACGAATGAGGCGTCCCTCGGCCTCATCCGTGGCTTCGGGTTCAGCCAGGTCGGCGAGCAGATGGACGAGATCGACGGGCTCGAGTACGTGTTCGAGGCGCCGTGGCCGCCTCGCGCCCGAGGGCTATAGCCAGGGCAGCTTGATCGGCAGGAACGAGTTCAGGAGCAGGCCCAGGATCAGCAGCGCGCCCGCGCGCCGCGTGTGGACGAAGGCCTGGCCGACGAACCACAGGGGCCAGCCGACATAGCTGTGCGGCGGCGTCTCAGGCCGCGGCTTGTTGAAGACCCCCAGGACCTCGATCAGCCGGGGAATGCCGAGCACCACGAGAACCACCCACGGCCCGATCCAGCCGACGGCGGCCGCGATGAGCACGATCGGGTAGAACGAGATCATCAGGATCCGGGCCACCAGTCGCGCTCGCTGCTCGCCGAGGAGGACGGGCATCGTGTGGACGCCCTTCTTCTTGTCGGCCTCGATCTTGTCGATGTGCTTGCCGAACAGGACGGTCGTCACGAGGATCGCGTAGGGGAGCGAGGCGATCCAGACCCACCCCGGGATCTGGCCCGTGGCGACGAAGAACGTCCCGACGGTCATGAGCGGGCCCCAGACGATGAACACGCCCGGTTCGCCGAGGCCGATGTGCTTGAGCCGGATCGGCGGCGCGACGTAGAACACGCTCACGAACAGCCCGCCGAACGCGAACGCGGCGACGAGCGGGCCGCGCTGCGTCATCAGGTAGACGAGGATCGCGAGGTCGATCGCGTTGGCGATGAGGATCGCGGTGGCCAGCTGGCGCTTGGTCACCCAGCCGGACAGGATCGGGTGCGGCGCGTACTGCGCCCGGACGTAGTCGTCCGTGTCGATGCCACCCTTGAGGTCGAAGTAGTCGTTGATCATGTTGTTCGCCGCGTGGGCCACGACGAGCCCGAAGACGGCGAGCACGAGCAGCCCGTAGTCGACCGTGAACGGGCCACCGATGGGGCCGCTGCCGATCTGGGCGAGTCGCGCCGCCCCGACGGCCAGGAGGCCGCCGATCAGGCCGGAGGTCACGGTCATCGAGAAGACAGCGGCGCGCGTGATGACGATCCACTTCGAGATGGAATCCGGCGGGGTCGTCATCCCGACGGGCAGATTCGCGGTGTTGTAGGCGGTCTTCCAGACGCGGAGTCGATCGGCGAGCACGGTCGTGATCCTCGGGACGCCGGAGGACGGACGCCTCCGAAACTTGCGCGCTGATGGTAGCACTATTCGGTGGCCGTCAAATCGGTGACTCGACCTGCGATGATGCGGCGCGATGCGACCCGAGGACCTCGACCCAGCCCTGACCTTTGAAACGCTCGCCGTGCACGCCGGCCAGGAGCCGGATGCGCAGACGGGTGCGGTCGCGCCGCCGATCTACCAGACCTCGACCTATCGCCAGCTCGGCGTCGGGCGCCCGATCGACGACTACGACTACGCCCGCACAAAGAACCCGACCCGGGACCGGTTCGAGCGGGCGGTCGCCGCGCTCGAGGGCGGCGGCCACGGGATCGCGTTCGCGTCCGGCTCGGCGACCACCGCTGCAATCGCCGAGTTCGCCGGCCCGGACACCGAGGTCGTCGTCGGCGATGACGTCTACGGCGGCACGTTCCGGTACCTCGAGAAGGTGCGCGGCCCGAACGGCGTGACGACCCGGTATGCCGACCTGGCTGCCGATCCCGAGGCGATGTGGGAGGCACTGTCGGAGCGCACGCGCCTCGTCTGGTTCGAGACACCCACGAATCCGCTGCTCAAGGTGGTTGACATCGCGGCGTCCGCACGGGTCGTGCGGGAGCGCTTCGGCGATGGGCCGCGGCCGCTGATCGTGGTCGACAATACGTTCGCGTCGCCGATCCTGCAGCGCCCGCTCGACCTGGGCGCGGACATCGTCTT
The DNA here is from genome assembly GCA_002413045.1 of Chloroflexi bacterium UBA5189. Lineage (GTDB taxonomy): Bacteria > Chloroflexota > Limnocylindria > Limnocylindrales > CSP1-4 > UBA5189. The sequence goes on along the minus strand of DHWF01000029.1, from coordinate 17,464 downwards.
CCACTCAGCGACGAAGTACCTCGCCGGCCACAGCGACACGGTCCTCGGCATCGCCGTCACCCGCGACCCGGCGATCGCCGAGCGCCTCAGGTTCCTCCAGAACGCGATGGGCGCCGTGCCCGGGCCGTTCGACTGCTTCCTCGCGCTTCGCGGCCTGCGAACGCTGCCGCTGCGCGTGGGACGCCACGCGGCGAACGCCTCGGAGGTCGCCCGATTCCTCGCGGACCGCGACGACATCGAGTGGCTCTCGTATCCGGGTCTCGCGTCCGGGCCGCACGCGCACCCGCAGGCCGCCTCCGCCGCGCAGCAGATGCGCGCCGGCGGCGGCATGGTTTCGTTCGTGCCGAAGGCGCGCGGGGGTCAGTCCGCTCGGGAGCGGGCCGTCGCGATCTGCGAATCCACGAAGATCTTCACGCTCGCCGAGTCGCTGGGCGGCGTCGAGTCGCTGATCGAGCTGCCGGCCGTGATGACGCACCTCTCCGTGGCCGGTTCGCGCCTCGAGGTGCCCGAGGCACTCGTTCGCCTCTCCGTGGGAATCGAGGGCGCCGCAGACCTGATCGCGGACCTCGCGCAGGCGCTCGATCGGAGCTAGCCGAACCGGCGCCGACCCGCCACATGGCTGCAACGAGCCAGTGACCTTCGGCCCATCCCGTGGTACGGGGCGAGTGCTAGGATGCCCGGCAACCACGACTGCGGAAGCCGACTCCCATCGGGCTCGCCCGATGTCACGCGCGGCCGGTCGGATCGAAGCACGGCGCCCGGCACCCTGCCGGGACGCCCGAGCAGGAGACCGACCCGCAATGACCGCAACGACCCCGACCCACCCGCCCAGTGCGCGCGCACCCAGAGCCGGCGCGCGGGTCCGGGCCGGCAAGATCGTCGCCAACCTGTCAACTGCTGCGCTGTACGAGGCCGCCGCGCGCGATGGGGAGGGCCTGATCGCGGCCGAGGGGCCGCTCGTCGTCTCGACGGGCACGCACACCGGTCGCTCGCCGAAGGACAAGTTCATCGTCCGCGAGCCGTCCAGCGAGGCGAACATCTGGTGGGGCGACGTCAACCACCCCATCAGCGAGGAGCACTACGACCGGCTCCGCGCCCGCCTGATGGCGTACCTCGCCGACCGACGCCTGTACAGTCAGGACCTGTTCATCGGCGCGCATCCGGCCCATCGCCGGTCGCTGCGGGTGTACACGGAGACGGCCTGGGCGAGCATCTTCGCTCGCAACCTGTTCCGCCGGCCCTCCGCGGAGGACCTCGCGGGCTTCGCTCCCAACTTCACGATCATCGACGTGCCGTCGTTCCAGGCCGACCCGTCAACCGAGGGCGTCCGCTCGGGCACCGCGATCCTGGTCCACCTCCAGCGGATGGAGATCATCATCGTCGGGACGATGTACGCCGGCGAGATCAAGAAATCGGCGTTCACCGTGATGAACTACCTGATGCCCGACGAGGGCGTCCTCCCGATGCACAGCTCGATCAACGTGGGGCAGGCGGGGGACTCGGTGGTCTTCTTCGGGCTCTCGGGCACCGGCAAGACGACGCTCTCCGCGGACCCGCTGCGCAGCCTCATCGGCGACGACGAGCACGGCTGGGGCAGCGACTACGTCTTCAACTTCGAGGGCGGCTGCTACGCCAAGACAATCCGCTTGTCGCCCATGTACGAGCCGGACATCTTCGCGACGACGCGCCGGTTCGGGACGATCCTCGAGAACGTCGACATCGATCCGCTGACCCGCGAGCTCGACCTCGATTCCGAGCGGCTCACCGAGAACACGCGCGGCGCCTACCCGCTGCATTTCATCGGCAACGCCGACCCGACGGGCATCGCCGGCACACCGCGGAACGTGGTCTTCCTGACCGCCGACGCGTTCGGCGTCCTGCCGCCGATCTCACGCCTCACTCGCGAGCAGGCCGCGTACCACTTCATCAGCGGCTACACCGCGAAGCTGGCGGGCACCGAGATCGGGGTCAAGGAGCCGAGCGCGACGTTCTCCGCCGGATTCGGGGCGCCGTTCCTGCCGCGCCACCCCGGCGTCTATGCGCACCTGCTGATGGATCGGCTCGAGCAGTACGACGTCCCGGTCTGGCTCGTGAACACGGGCTGGACCGGCGGGCCGTACGGGACCGGGAAGCGGATGGACATCACCCAGACACGGAACATGGTTCGGGCGGCCATCGGCGGCGAGCTTCGCGGCGTGCCGACGGTGACCGACGCGGTGTTCGGGCTGGCGATCCCGACCGCGGTGCCCGGCGTGCCGCCCGAGGTGCTGATCCCGCGCGACACGTGGCCCGATCCGGTGGCCTACGACAAGGCTGCGGCGACGATCGCGCACATGTTCCACCACAACTTCCGAGCCTACGCCGACGGGGTCAGCGAGGCCATTCGCGACGCCGGACCGGCCAACTTCCATAGTCGGACCGTGACCAGGATGTCCCAGCCGGGCGAAGGCTGAGAGAGGAGCTCGCTGCATGGGCCGCAACAAGGTCACCGTCATCGGCGCCGGGAACGTCGGCGCCACCACCGCCCAGCGGATCGCCGAGGCCGGCCTAGCCGACGTCGTCCTCGTCGACATCGTCGAGGGACTGCCGCAGGGCAAGGGCCTCGATCTTGCCGAGGCGGCCCCTGTGGTCCGCCACGACGCGCGCGTCACCGGCACGAACGACTACGCCGACACGGCCGGCTCCGACGTCATCGTCGTGACCTCCGGCCTGGCTCGCCAGCCCGGGATGAGCCGCGACGACCTGATGGCCAAGAACGCCGGCATCGTGAAGGCCGTCGTCGAGGCGTCGGCGCCGTTGTCGCCGAACGCGGTCCTGATCATCGTCACGAACCCGCTCGACGCGATGTGCCACGTGGCCATGCGCGCCTCGGGCTTCCCACGCGAGCGCGTCATCGGCATGGCCGGGGTCCTCGACTCGGCGCGCTTCCGGACGTTCATCGCCGAGGAGCTCGGCGTGTCCGTCGTCGATACCAGCGCGTTCGTGCTCGGCGGCCACGGCGACACCATGGTCCCGCTCCCGCGCTACTCGACCGTGGCGGGCATCCCGATCACCGACCTGCTGTCCGCGGACCGCATCCAGGCGCTGGTCGACCGCACGGCCAACGGCGGCGCCGAGATCGTCGCGCTGCTCAAGACGGGCTCGGCCTACTACGCCCCGGCGGCCTCGACGTTCGAGATGGTCGACGCGATCCTGCGCGACCGCCGTCGGGTCTTCCCGTGCGCCGTGCTGCTCAAGGGCGAGTACGGCGTCGACGGCCTCTTCGTCGGCGTCCCGATCGTCCTCGGCACCGGCGGCATGCAGCGCGTGATCGAGATCACCCTCACCGACGCCGAGCAGGCGGCGTTCAGCAAGTCCGCCGCCTCGGTCAAGGAGCTCGTCGACAAGCTCCCCGCGTAGACTCTGGCCGTGCCTGCGGTCGTGACCTTCACGTTCAATCCGGTGCTCCAGCTCACCGACACGGCGTCGGTGCGGTGGGAGACGATCGGGCTGGCGATCGTGCTGTTCATCGGGCTGGCGCTGGCGGCGCGGATCGGGTCGATGACGCCGGCCGTCGTGCCGTACGTGCCGGCGCCAGGGCTGCGGATGGACGACCTGGCATTTGCGATCGTGGGCGCCGTGCCGGGCGCGATCTTCGGCGGCCGGCTCGGCTACGTCCTCGATCACCTGGACTTCTATTCCGCAAACCCAGCGGCGATCATCGACCCGACGCAGGGCGGGCTCACGCTCACCCTGGCCGTGCCATTCGCGATCCTGACGGGCGCCGCCATCGCGCGCCTGCTGGGCGCACCGGTCGCCCGCTGGATGCACGCGATCGCGCTCCCCCTGCTGTTCGTGCTGGCGGCCGGCAAGGCCGTCGGCGTGCTGGGGGCGACCGGGCAAGGGTCGCCGTCCGATCTCGCGTGGGCGACCGTCTATGCGGGACCCGGGCCATGGGGCTCGCTCGCCGCGGACCTGCCGTCGCATCCGTCGCAGCTGTACGAGGCGATCCTGGTTGGTCTCGCGATCGTCGGCGTCGCTCTGGCATCCCGCCTCGAGGTGGTCGCGCGCCGCGACGGCGCGGCACTGTACGTGGCGCTCGGGCTGTGGGCGGCCGCTCGGTTCCTGGTCGCGTTCACGTGGCGCGATCCGGCGGCCGTCGGGCCGCTCAGCGCCGAGCAGCTCCAGCTCCTGCTCGTCGGTCTCGTGGCGATCGCCGGCTTCCTCGAGCGCCGCCGCGCGCGGTTCCTCGTCGCGGCTGCACCAGTGCCAACGATCGACGAGGAGCCGACGATCGACGTGGAGGCGCGGCTCGCCTGACCCGCGCTATCGTGTCCGGCACACCTGTCGCCCAGCAGCCGAGGACCGGACCATGACCCAGGTCGCAGAGCCGATGACGGAGCGTGCCGCCGGCGCGGCGGCCGCGGTCGTGCCGCACTGGATCGGCGGCGAGCGTGTCGCGGGGACCTCCGGGCGCCGCGGACCGGTGTTCAACCCGGCGACCGGCGCCGTCGCGCGCGAGGTCGATTTCGCCTCGGTTGAGGAGGTCGACGCCGCGGTCGCCGCAGCGAAGGCCGCATTCCCGGGCTGGCGCGCCACCTCGCTCTCGAAGCGGACCGAGGTCATGTTCCGCATCCGCAACCTGGTCGAGACGCATCGCCGCGAGATCGCGGCGCACCTGACCGCGGAGCACGGCAAGGTCCCGTCGGACGCGCTCGGCGAGATCGCCCGCGGGCTCGAGAACCTGGAGTTCGCGACTGGCGTGCCGCACCTCATGAAGGGCGGCTACTCGGAGCAGGTCTCGACCGGCGTGGACGTCTACCAGATCCGCCAGCCGCTAGGCGTCGTCGCGGGGATCACGCCATTCAATTTCCCCGCCATGGTCCCGATGTGGATGTTCGCGAACGCGATCGCGTGCGGCAACACGTTCATCCTCAAGCCGTCGGAGAAGGATCCCTCGGCATCCCTGTACCTCGCCGAGCTCCTCGCCGAGGCCGGCGTGCCGGCCGGCGTGTTCAGCGTCGTCAACGGCGACAAGGTCGCGGTCGATCGCATCCTCCAGCACCCCGACATCGCGGCGGTGTCGTTCGTCGGCTCGACGCCGATCGCCCGCTACATCTACGAGACGGGCACGAAGGCCGGCAAGCGCGTCCAGGCCCTCGGCGGCGCCAAGAACCACATGGTCGTGCTGCCCGACGCCGACATCGAGATGGCCGCCGACGCGGCGGTCTCGGCCGCGTATGGCTCGGCGGGGGAGCGGTGCATGGCCGTCGCGACGGTCGTCGCCGTCGGCTCGGTCGCCGATCCGCTCGTCGAGGCGATCGGCAAGCGCCTGCCGAAGATCCAGGTCGGGCCGGGCAGCGATCCCGCCTCCGAGATGGGGCCGCTGGTCACGAAGGTCCACCGCGACAAGGTCGCGTCCTACCTCGAGTCGGCGGCCGCGCAGGGCGCCGAGGTCGTCGCCGACGGGCGCGAGCACAGCCTGTACAAGGATTCGGACGGGTTCTTCCTGGGCCTCTCGCTCATCGATCACGTGACGCCGGCGATGGACTGCTATCGGGACGAGATCTTCGGGCCGGTGCTGACCGTGACCCGGGTCGCGACCTACGACGACGCGCTCAAGCTCGTCAACGACAACCCGTACGGCAACGGGACGGCGATCTTCACCCGCGACGGCGGGGCGGCGCGCCAGTACCAGTTCGATGCCAACGTCGGCATGGTCGGCATCAACGTGCCGATCCCCGTGCCCGTCGCCTACTACAGCTTCGGCGGCTGGAAGGCATCGTTGTTCGGCGATCTGCACATGTACGGCCCCGAGGGCATCCAGTTCTACACGCGCGCCAAGGTCGTCACGTCGCGCTGGCCGGACCCCGGCACCTCGAAGGTGGACCTGGGCTTCCCGCGGACGCGCTGAACTCGCACCGATGGCCCTCGCGATCGTCGGTGCGCGCCTGATCGACGCCCGTTCGGATGAGCCCATCGACGGCGACACGCTGGTCGTCGGCGACGACGGCCGGATCGTTTCGATCGGGCGGAGTCGTGGCGCGATTCCGGCCGGCGCAACCGTCATCGATGCCGCCGGCGCTACCGTCGTGCCCGGCCTCATCGACTGCCACGTCCACTTCTCCGGGCGACACGAGCGGCTCGAGGAGACGCTCGGGGTGACGTACACGGAATCAGTCGGGACGATGCTCCGCGCCGGCAAGGTCTTCCTCGATTCGGGCGTAACCACGATTCGGGACGCGGGCGGTGCGCCTGCCGGGCTGAAGCGACTGTTCGCCGCCGGGTGGCCCGGGCCACGCCTCCAGGTGAGCGCCACCCCGATCTCGATCACCGGCGGCCACGGCGACGGCATGACGCCGTCGGGCATCGACCTCGACGGTGACCGACCGATGACGGAGCTCCCGCCGGGGATCGCCGACGGGCCGGACGAGGTCCGGAAGGTCGTGCGCGCCCAGATCCGCGCCGGTGCCGACTGGATCAAGACCTTCGCGACGGGCGGCGTCTACTCGGCCATGGACAGTCCTGGGGCGGTCCAGTTCTCGCTCGCGGAGCTTCGGGTCATGGTCGAGGAGGCCGCCCTCGCCGGCATCCATGGCGTGCTCGCGCATGCCGAGAACGCCGCTGGAATCGCGAACGCGGTCCGGGCCGGCGTCAAGTCGATCGAGCACGGCGACGGTATCGACGACGAGGCGATCGACCTCATGCTCGAGCGCGACATCCCGCTCGTGCCGACGTTCCAGATCTCGTACCGGATGCTCGAGCCGGACCTCGTCGAGCGTGGCGTCACGCCGCCGTGGGCGGTCGAGAAGCAGCGCGCCCTCATGGCCGACCTCGATCGGAACTTCCGGCACGCGGTCGAGCGCGGAATCCGGGTGGCGATGGGCACGGACGGCGTCCGCGACGAGCATCTCCCGCGCGAGCTGACGCTGATGGTCCAGCACGGCCTTACCCCGCGGCGAGCGCTCGCTGCCGCGACGATCGAGGCCGCCCGCCTGCTCGGCCTCGGCGACGACCTCGGGACGCTCGAGCCGGGGCGGATCGCCGACGTGCTGCTCGTGACGGGCGACCCACTTGCCGAGCCCGACCTCTGGTCCGATCCTGCGCGGGTCGTCGCGGTCATCCAGGCCGGCCGTCTCGTCGCGGACCGTCGCTGAGCCGCCGAATGGTCACGGGCGCGCCCCGGACATGAAGAAGCGGCCGGCATGTGCCGGCCGCGTTCCCGCTCGTTCAGCCTGGGATGGACTGAGCGCTCAGCACCCCTGGTCGGGCGCTTCGACGCGCCGCGGCGAGCCATGGGGCACGACCTGCGTGACCTGCAGAACCGCCGAGTCCGAGCTCGAAGCATTCGAGACGCGGCCGGCCGGCTGCTCATCGGACTCCACGAACGTGTCGCCCACGGTGTACTGGATCGGCGTGGCGCAACCGATCTGGCGCAGGACAGCGCCGCTCTTGACCGTGACGAGCACGAAGCCGGGGTGGGTGTGCCAGCCCGACGTGCCGCTCGGGTCGTACGTCACCGTGAAGGAGTAGACGTCGACGTCACCCTTGGTCTGGAGCTTGATCCTGTCCGTGTTGACGTCGGTGATCGATGTCAGGGTGCCGAGCAGGAGATTGGTCGTGGTCTGCCCGATGGGGCTGGTCGCGAGGGCGATCGAGGTCGCAACGACGATGGCTCCAATCGCCAGGACCATGGACGGAACGAATGCGCGCTTCATGACCGGTGCTGACCCTCCTCGACTGCTGGGGGTCTCGTCGGGGCGACGGACCGGCTCAGCTGGGCTGCTTGCCCATTCGCTGGGTATTCGCTCGACCGCTGGCGAATCCTTCGCGGCCCTGCGCGCCGGCCAATCAGGATGGAGCGGGTGATCCGAGCGCCTTGCTGAAGGTCACCGTGGTGAGAATCCGAAGAAACAACGCCTTGTCAGCCGCCTGGATCTCAGGGTTGTTCACTGCGTACTGATCGATGAGGATCAGGTGGTAGGCATGGTCCCCATGGATGACGCCGGCCCATAGCAGGTATTGGGGACAGGCGACCCACGTCAGCAGCTGACCCGGCTCGCCGCCTACCTGGACCGTCTCCGTCGCCTGGGGTGGTGGGCACGAGAAGCCACCGCTCGCCTGGAGCTGCTGGATCCGTGTCATCCACGCCGCAAGCGTCGTTCCAGCCGGGACGGCCGGTCCGGCGACGATGAGCCCCGGGTCACCCGCGGCGGGTACGGTCGCACTGAAGTCGTCGACCGTGGGGTCGGTGTCGATCGGGTAGATCGTCGGATCGAGCGTCGCGGTCGCCGGGCGGGTGCCCCAGTTCGTGGGATACCTGAGCGAGTATCCGTACCTCGTCGAGGTGAACGGAACGAGCGTCGCGGACGGCACGACGGGCTGCGTGGGCAGCGGCGGCGCAGGGGTCACCGGGACGGCGGACGCCGATGGTGTCGGAGCCGGCGTCGGCGTGGGCGACGGCGGCGGGCCGACGTTCGGCGCGTGCAGCAGCACGGCGAACGCCAGGATCGCGATGACGAGGCTCGCGGCGATCGCGAGCGGCCAGCGGGGTGCCCGGCTCCACCACGTGATCGGCCGCGGCCGGCGCGCGGCGGCCGGCCCGGCGGTCGCCACTTCCTCGACGAGGAGCTCGAACAGCTCGTCGAGGAACGTCGGATCCGGGCGCTCCTCGACGATCGCGCCCGTGAACAGGGCCGTCAGCTCGCGGTCAGTTCGCATCGGGCGCCTCCTCGTACGCGCGCTCGAAGGCGACCCGGGCGCGGCCCAGGAGGGACTCGGTGGCGCTCTCGCTGCGACCGATCTCGGTCGCGATGTCACGGACGGACAGCCGGTCGAAGAACCGCAGGACCAGGACCGCGCGCTGCATCGCGGGCAGCCCGCGAAGGGCACGCGCGACGGCATCCCGCCGGCGAGCGGCCACCCATTCCCGCCCTTCGTCGGCGATGGACAGCTCCTGGAGCACCATCCGCTGGTGCCGGCGCTCCTCGCGCTCGAGCATCCGGAAGTGGCTGGCGAGGTGGTGCCGGGCGATCCCGATCAGCCAGGGGACCGCATCGTCGCGGCCGTCGTAGGTTGCCGCCTGACGCACAGCGGCGATGAACGTCTGCTGGGTGAGCTCTTCCGCGACGACCGCGGACGAGCAGCGGCTGACGAGGTACGCGTAAACCCGCGGGGCGACCGTGTCGTACCAGGTCCGGAAGGTCTGCTGGTCGGCCATGATCGCGACCAGCGAGCGGCCCTGCCCGGCACCGCGGGGCGGCGCCGCTGCCTGAGCGGTCGCGCCTCCGCTCGCCGAATCCGCCGGGCGCCTGTCGGACGTCACGTCGCCCTGAGCATCGTCATCGAGGGTATTCGCTCGTCGAGCTCCGAATCCTTCGGGCTCGGGAGCCGACTTCGCTAGCGGGGCGCGGGCAGCCTCCGCAGCACCAGCAGTGCGAGGTCGTCGGCGGGCTCGGCGTCGCCCTGGAACCGCAGGACCGCATCGATGACCGCGGTGCAGGTATCGCCCGCGGAGCCGGCATGGGTCTCGCCCGCGAGCGCGTGGAACCGCTCGATCCCGAACCGGCCGCCGCCCGGCGCGGCGGCGTCGGTGATCCCGTCCGTGTACAGGACGAGCCGGTCCCCGGCCGCGACGATCACCGTCGCCGGCTCGATGTCGAGCCGGGAGAACAAGCCCACGAGCGGGCCGCCGCCATCCAGCCAGCGCGGCCCGGAACCATCCGCCGGCACGAGCATCGGCATCTCGTGGCCGGCGTTCGCGAACGTGAAGGCGCCGGTATCGAGGTCCACCACGCCGGCGAGGACCGTCACGAACAGGCCCGTTCGACGCTCCTCGACGAGGATCCGGTTGAGCAGCTCAAGCGCGCGTCCGGGATCACCGGATCGGTCCAGCGCCGAGCGCATCACCGGCCGAACGAACGCCATCAGGATCGCCGCCGAGACGCCCTTGCCGGATACGTCCGCGATCACGACGCCGAGATGGCGCGGCCGCTCGGGGTCCAGGATCGGGAAGACATCGAAGAAGTCGCCGCCGATCGTGCGGGCCGGGCGGTAGTCGCTGGCGATCTCCCAGCCCTCGGCCTCGATCCCAGTCAGCAGGACGAGCGTGCGCTGGATCCGCTGGGCGACCCGGAGCTCGCGCTCGAGCAGCTCACGATCGAGCTGCTCCGCGTCGGTCGTCGTGGGTCAGGCTCCCCGGAGCGCCGCGACCGCGTCCTCGCGGGTTGCGTCGACCCCGAACAGCGACGTCATCCCGGTGCGCTCGAGGACCCGCGCGATCGCCTCCTGCGCCGCCGCGAGCCGGACGGTCGCGGCCGAGCTGTCGTGGTCCTGCGCGACCTGGTGGAGCGCGCTCCAGCCCATCTCGGGATCCGGCGGCGTTTCGCCGCGCATGATCCGGAGCGCCGAGTGCAGCGCGAAGAGGCCGGAGCTCGCCATGAACGTCAGCTTCGCCATGTCGATGACCAGGCCGCGCGCCCCCTGCGCGTACGCCGAGCGGACGACGTCGATGACTCGTTCGTAGTTCGAGGCATCGAGCTCGCCGTCGAGGGCCACGACGGTGATCGATGGGCTGCCGCCCAGGTGATCGACATCGATCGTCAGCGCCATCGATCAGTCCTCCTTGGCCGGATCGTCGATCGAACGAACGAGGGTGAGCTCGTTGCCCCCGCCGGGACGGACATGATGCCGCACCTCGTCGGTCATGGTTCGGAGCAGATGGATGCCCATGCCCATCCCGCCGGGTCGCGTCGCGACCGGTGGACGGGTCGTGTCGGCAGCGGGCGCGGCGGTCGGGTCGAACGGCACGCCGCGGTCGAGGAGCCGGATCTCGATCCGGCGGCCGCGGAGCGTCGCCTCGATCTCGACCTCGCCCGGCTCGTCGCCGTAGCCGTAGCCGTGAAGCAGGACGTTGCACGTCGCCTCGTCGACGGCCTGGACGAGGTCGTCCGCGACGCGGGCCGAGCCGCCGAACGCCGCGACCGACTCGCGGACGAATCGACGCACCTCGGCGAGGTCCGCGACGCCGGACGAGACGCGCAGCGTCCGTGGCGCGGTATCGGCGGCCATCACAGAGCCGCGATCACGCCATCCGCGCGTAGTCGGCGGTGCCGCGCTTGATGAACCTGCCCGCGCCCTTCGTGCCGGTGAACTGGCCGTCCCGGACGACGACGGAGCCGCGGCTCATCACCACGTCCGACGCGCCCTGCACGGACCGACCCTCGTAGCACGAGTAGTCGACGGCCATGTGATGCGACGAGGCGGAGATGGTTCGCTTGCGCGCGGGGTCGTAGACCACGATGTCGGCGTCCGACCCGACGGCGATCGCGCCCTTCCGCGGGTACATCCCGAACAGGCGCGCGGGCTCCGTGGAGACGATCTCCACCCAGCGCTCCTTCGAGATATGACCGCCGACAACGCCGCCGTCGTGGAGCAGGTCGAGCCGGTCCTCGACTCCCGGGAGGCCGTTCGGGATCTTCCGGAAGTCGCCCCGGCCGAGCTCCTTCTGGCCGTGGAAGTCGAACGGGCAGTGGTCCGTCGAGACGACCTGGAGGTCGTTCTTGCGAAGGCCCGTCCACAGCTCGGCCCAGTTCGGGTCCTTCTCGCGCAGCGGCGGCGAGCACACGAACTTGGCGCCGTTGAAGCCGTCGCCCATGTCCTCGAGCGACAGGAACAGGTACTGCGGACACGTCTCCGCGAACGCCGCGGTACCGCGATCGCGCGCGTCGCGGACGGCGTTCAACGCATCGATCACCGACAGGTGGACGATGTACACCGGCGCACCGGCCGCCTCCGCGAGCCGGATCACCCGATTCGTCGCCTCGCCCTCGAACACCGGATAGCGGGCGACGCCGTGGTAGTACGGGTCGGTGTTGCCCTCGGCGACGAGCTGCGCGGCGACGATGTCGATCGCCGGTCCGTTCTCGGCGTGCATGAGGATCAGCCCGCCATTCTTCGTCGTCTGCTGCATCGCCCGGAAGATCGCGGCGTCGTCGCTGTAGAACACGCCGGGGTAGGCCGTGAACAGCTTGAAGTCCGGGATGCCCTCCTCGACGAGCTGGTCCATCTCCTTGAGCGACTCGTCGTTGACGTCGCTCATGATCATGTGGAACCCGTAGTCGAGGACGGCGTTGCCCTCGGCAAGGGCGTGCCAGGCGTCGAGGCCTTCGCGCAGCGTCTTGCCCCGGGATTGCACGGCGAAGTCGACGATCGAGGTCGTTCCGCCGAACGCGGCCGCGCGCGTCCCGGTCTCGAAGTCGTCCTTCGCGAAGGTGCCGCCGAACGGCAGCTTCATATGCGTGTGGACGTCGATCCCGCCCGGGATGACGTACTTATCGGATGCGTCGATGGTGTCGTCGACCCCGACCGATCCAGCGAGATTCGCGCCGACCTGGGCGATGAGCTCGCCGTCGACGAGGACGTCCGCGGGGTAGGAGCCGGCGGCTGTCACGACCGTGCCGTTCGAGATCAGGGTGCGCATCGACTGATGTCCTCCAGGCGAAGGCCGGCTCGCCGGTGTTGTGGTCAGCAATCGTAGCGAAGCGCACCATTCCGGCGGACGGCTTCGAAGCGGATATCAACCAACGCCGCGCGGCCGGAGTCATGCGGGTATGCAGCACTCCGAGCGACGCCGGTAGGGTGGTGGCCACCATCGAGATTACATCGACAGCGAAAGCTGGTGACGCGTCCCTGGTCGACCGCGCCCGGCACGGCGATCGAGACGCCTTCGAATCGCTCGTCGACCTGCGACTGGGCTCCGCGTTCCGGACGGCGATGGCGATCCTCGGCAACGAGGCCGATGCCCGCGACGCAACGCAGGATGCGTTCGTCAGAGTGTGGCGCGACCTCGCCGGCCTCAGGGATGTCGGTCGCTTCGATCAATGGTTCGGCCGAATCCTCGTCAACACGTGTCGGACCGCCGCGCGTGGTCGCGGACGGCGATGGGTTCGCGAAGTCTCGGTCACCGAAATGCCGGGCGCCGGCGTTGGCTTCGACCCGCCCGCCGAGCCCCGGGATCTTCGCTCCCGGGACGACGACATGGTCGGTCGTGCCATGGATCGGCTGTCCGTTGCCGATCGGACGCTCCTCGCCCTCCACTACTACGACGAGCTCTCGCTCGCAGAGATCGCGGATCGCGTTGGAACTTCGGCTAAGACCGTGAAGTCGCGATTGTTCACAGCCAGACGGGCGCTCGAGCGGGCCGTCGAGGGAGAACGTCGATGAGCACCCAGGACGTTACCGACGAGCTGATTCGCTCCTCTATCGCCCGGCGCACCGCCGCCGCCGCCGAGGGCGACCTTCGCGGGCGGATTCTTGCCGCGACAGCCGCACGTCCCCAGCGGCAAGGCTGGTTGGCGCGGCTGGACGGGTGGCAGCTGGTCCCGCAGCGCACCTTCGCGCTCAGGTTGACCGTGATGCTCGTCGTGCTCGCGACCCTGGCCGTGCTCGCGGCGCTGGCCGGCCATCGCGCCGATCGCACGGCCCCGGCGCCCTTCGGCGGCCTTGTCTACATCTCTCACGGCGACCTGTACGTCGCAGGCCCTGTGGGCGAGTCGCCGCGACTCGTATGGGACAGCACTGGGACGGAGGACCTGTCACGGCCCATGTGGGTCGATGCCGAAACGATCCTGGTCGGTGTGCACGAAGCGGCCGACGCCGTGGATCGCATTTACCTCGTCGACATCGCGTCGGGCGCGCGGCGGCTCGTCGCCTACAGCAGCGTGCTGCTCGCGCTCTCGGCGGATCACCGTCGCATCGCGACGGCCTACACCACCATCGGTCGGAGCTCCCGGCTGAGAATCGTCGACCTTCCGGCCGACTCCATCGTGGTCGACTCCGGAGGAGGCCACCTCGACGGCGGTGTCGACGTCGGGGAGATGGAAAACCGGACGCCACTCTCCTGGTCGCCGGACGGTCGATGGCTCATCGGCGAAGGATCTCGCTACGGAAGCGGCAATCTGATCTACCGGATCGACCTCGACTCGAAACTTCTGTCGCAAACATTCAACGACCTAGCAACGGGCCTCTGCTGCAACCTGCACCAGCCACGACCGGTACTGTCGCCGGATGGCTCCCTCGTGGCGTTCGTCAACTACCACGACGCAGTCAAGGGCGAGATCTGCGACTTCCGCTGTGGCACGCTCTGGGCACTCGACCCTACGACCGGTGCCCGGCAGCAGCTGACGGCCGAGGAAGGCTCCGAGATCGGACCCGCCTTCTCGCCGGACGGCGAATGGATCGCCTTCATGGAATGGGTCGGCACCGGCTACGACGTGGCCGTCGTCCGAGCTGACGGAACCGGGCGGCGGACGCTCACGGATAGCGGGGATGCCTACGCCCCTGCCGCCAACCTCGAACCCTACAAGTATCTCTACTGGGATCCAGACGGAACGGGTCTGACCTTCATGCGCGGGCCGTCCGGCCTGGCGGAATGGCAGCTGTGGCACGTCGCGATCGCCGGACTGCAGCTCCAGCGCGTCGGGACCATCACTGCTTCGGAATTCGCACGATGAACGAGCCAGGCCGCCGCGGACGCTCGACGGCCACATCGTTCGTCCTCCTCGTCGTCGCAATTGCGAGCTCCGCGTGTGGCACCGGCCAGGCGCCTACGACGCTGGCGACCCAACAGGAAACGGCAGCGCGCTCGCTGGCACCGACGACGGCAACGGAACCATCGGTCGCGACCTCCCCATCGGCGTTGCCGTTGCCGGGCGGGCGCCTCGTGTTCCAACAGCTGATCGGAGACAGCCGGGGGCTCCTCACGTCGAACACCGACGGGACGGGCATCAAGCCGCTCCTGCCGTTCGGGATCGGCGAGGGACCCCGCTGGTCGCCGGACGGGCTCCACATCTCGGTTGTCGATCACGACCAGCAAGGCAGGCTGTTCGTCGGACTCGTCAATCCCGATGGCTCGAACTACGTCAAGTTCGAGAGTCCCGACCCACGCCTGGATCTGGGATGCGCGGCGTGGTCCCCCGATGGGTCCCGGCTCGCCTGCGAAGGGTGGGACGACACCGACCCCACACGTAACGGTATCTATACGGTTCGGTCGTCCGATGGTGGGGCCCTCACCCGCGTCACCGCCAGCCCCAACGGCGGTCACGACATCCCTGCCAACTACTCGCCCGATGGCCGCCAGATCGTCTTCACCCGCGTCCGCCTGCCCGACGAGGCGGACACCACGATGATGGTGGTCAACGTCGACGGCAGCGACGCTCGTGCCATCAGCGATCAGCGACTCGGTGGAGGCAGCTGGTCACGCGACGGTCGAACGATCCTCGCGGATGCCGACAGCTCGTTCCTTCTTGTCCCGATCGACGGTGGCGCCCCCACAGTGATCAAGATCGTCCCGGCTGGGGGGCTCAGGACTGCGTTCTCCGGGAGCTGGTCGCCCGATGGCGAGTGGATCGTCTTCTCCGGCCGGGCCTCGAAGAGCGTCGACCTGTATATCGTCCGAGCCGACGGCAGCGACCTGCACCAGGTGACCGACACGCCTATCGGCTTGTGGGAGGAAGGCGCCGACTGGGCGGCGCCCCGGTAGGTCGTTGGAGCGCCCGGCTACCTGGCTCGCGCGTCAGCCGATGACGAGGTGCAGGTGGAACCCGAGCATCGCTGCGAACCCGAGCTGGACCGACCATACGATGCCGGCACCGGCGATCGCAAGGCACGAGGCAACGAAGGCGAGGAACGACAGGATGCGTTCGCGGCGGTGGCGGCGACGGGCGGCGGGACCCTCGAGACCCCACCATGGGTCACGACGGCGCAGGGTCAGGATGCTCGGCATGGTGCGCCTCGACTGCAGCTGACCGGGGAACGGGCGAAGGGACCCCAGTGTCGGGTCGGGGCGCCGCCGGCGAAAGGATGACCTTCGGTCCGAGGGTCTGCGCCGAATGTCCCAGCGAGACCGGACGAGGCGGAAGGAGGGTGACAGCGCGGCCGGTTGGGACCGCGCCGTCGACTACTTGGCGGTCTTGGTCTTGGCCTGCTTCGGCTTCTTCGGCGTCTTCGCCTTCTTGTCCACGGTGCGCCTCCTGCGGGAACGCCGCCTGCGGTCGGCCATCTTCGGCCGGACCCGATGCTACCCGGATGTGGCCGGGAATGCGGGGATGATCTCTCGACCGATCCGCTCGAGCTGCCCGCGCTCGTCGCCGTTCATGAGGTACACGTTGAACTGGTCGACGCCGGCATCGCCGAGCTCGCGCAGCTTGTCGAGCACCTCGTCTACCTCGCCCAGGACGCAGAACCGGTCGGTGACCTCATCACCCACGAACCCGGCGTTCGACGAGCCGACCTCGGCGTGGTGGTGATAGTCGTAGCCGCTGCGGTCGGCGACGTAGCCCGTCAGTGATTCGGGGAGCTGCTCCCGTGGGTATTTGTTGACCAGGTCGACCACATGGTTGGAGACGAGCGCCGGGAACCAGCGCGTTCGTTCGCGCCCGACGTCCCGGGGCCCGATGTGCAGCGGTGCCGCCGCCTGGACCTTGACCGATGCAGCGTCGCGACCCGCGGCGACCGCGGCCTCTCGCACCTGCCCGGCGAACCAGCGGATGAGGTCGGGATCGGCGAGCTGGAGGATCACGCCGTCGGCGACGCGGCCGGTCATGGCGAGGGCCATCGGGCCATAGCCGGCAACCCACACCGGCAGCTGCCAGCGGCCCGTCCACGTGAGCTGCAGCTCGGTGCCCTCGTAGGTGACCGCGCGCCCCTCGACGAGATCACGAATGACCCCGATCGCCTCCTCGGTGTTGGCCAGCGTGATCGGTGGCTTGCCGAGGACGCGCCTGGCCGAATCGCCCCGGCCGATGCCGAGGTCCATCCGGCCGCCACTGATCTCGTCCAGGGTCGCGAGCGCGGAGGCGGTGACGCTCGGCTCGCGCGTGCCCGGGTTGGTCACGCACGTCCCGAGCCGGAGCCGCTCGGTGTGCTCGGCGATGAGCGTCAGCAGGGCATACGGCTCGCGCCACAGGACGTGCGAGTCGAACAGCCACAGGTAGTCGAACCCGAGCGACTCACCGGCCTTCGCGAGCTCGATCGTGTCGGCGATCGAATGCTCCGGCTTGAGCGTGAACCCGAACTGCATGGGCGCGGCCTATGGCCTGGTGAGGTCGCCGTACGCGTCTGGTCGCCGATCCCGGTAGAACTGCCACGTCTGGCGGACCTGGGTGATCACGTCGAGGTCCATGTCGCGGACCATGAGCTCCTCGTCGTACGGCGAGCCGACGGGGCCGATGAACTGCCCGCGCGGGTCGCAGAAGTAGCTCTGGCCGTAGAAGTCGTCCTCGCCGATCTCCTGCTCGATGCCGACGCGGTTGATCGTGCCGACGAAGTAGCCGTTCGCCACGGCGTGGCTGACCTGCTCGATCCGCCACAGGTATTCGCTCAGGCCGCGCGACGTCGCCGACGGGATGAACACCATCTCGGCGCCGTTCAGGCCGAGCGCGCGCGCCCCCTCGGGGAAGTGGCGGTCGTAGCAGATGTACACGCC
>DHWF01000032.1:4250-4818 GCA_002413045.1 Chloroflexi bacterium UBA5189 | reverse complement strand
AGCTCGGGCGTGAGTCACACGGTGACATCGCCCGCGACGACGACCACGCTTGCCAGCAGCAACAACCCGTCGGTGTATGGCCAGTCGGTGACCTTCACCGCCACCGTCACCGGAACTGGTGGCACTCCGACCGGCTCCGTTACCTTCATGGAAGGCGTTGCAACCCTTGGAAGTGGACTCCTTGACGTCACCGGAGAGGCAACGTTCACCACGAGCGGCCTAACTGCTGCAGGGAGCCCACATTCGATCACTGCCGTCTACGGCGGGGACTCTACCTTTACGGGCAGTACCTCGTTGCCTCTCAGCCAGGTAGTCGCCAAGGTGACCCTCGATGTCACCGCCTCGAGCCCGAGCGATGGCGTGTACGGCGATGCCACCCCGGCAGTCAGCCCGATCTACGGGCCGTTCGTCCTGGGCCAGAGCGCGGCCGACCTCGATACCGCCCCGACCTGCTCGGCGGCGTACAGCCCGGGCGACGCGCCCGGTGACTACGTCACGAGCTGCGCCGGCGGCGTCAGCGCCAACTACGCCTTCAACTACATCGCCGGCAACTTCCACGTCGCCAAGG
>DHWF01000032.1:471-3995 GCA_002413045.1 Chloroflexi bacterium UBA5189 | reverse complement strand
TCGCCAAGGCCGGCTCGACCGTCTCGGTCGACTGCACGGCCGGCGCACCGCACACCTACACGGGCGCGGCCCAGACGCCGTGCACCGCGACTTGGCACAGCACCGGCCTGGACGGCCAGTCCGGGGCGGCCTCCATCGACACCTATCACAACAACGTCAATGCCGGCGCGGCCACGGTCGACGCCAGCTGGGCGGGTGACGCCAACCACACCGGCAGCCTCGGCTCCGGTGGCTTCACGATCGCCAAGGCCCCGTCCAGCACGGTCGTGACCTGCCCGGCCAACGTGACTTACACCGGCTCTGCGTTGACGCCGTGCAACGTCGCGGTGACCGGTGTCGGCGGGCTCAGCCTGGCACCAACCCCTACGTACCTGAACAACATCGTTGGCCTAGCTACCGCCAGCTACACCTACGCCGGCGACGCCAACCACCTCGGCAGCAGCGGATCGAAGACCTTCTTGATCCTTTACGCCTCAGCCGGGCTCTGCGACGGCGAAGCAGGACATCAGATCCTTCAGCCGATCAACGCGGATGGCTCGAGTGTGTTCAAGAACGGCAGCACCGTTCCCGCGAAGTTCCGCGTCTGCGATGGGAGTGGGCACTCGATCGGGACCCCCGGTCTGGTCCTTAGTTTCTTCAATACAGGGACGTCCATCGCCGGGAGCGTCCCGATTGACGAAAGCATTTATTCGAACACCCCCGACACGCAATTCCGTTGGGATCCAACCGCTCAACAGTGGATCTTCAACATGAGCACCAAGGGCCTAAAGCAGGGCGTGACCTATTTTTATCTGATCACCCTCAACGACACCTCCACGATCTCATTCCAATTCACCTTGAAGTAATCGACCAGTCCTGTATCGGGGGAGAGCCGGGCCGCAAGGCCCGGCTCTTTGATTCCGCGAGACCCCGAAAGACAGCGGCGGCGCTGCCGAGCGCCTAGAGGATGTAGCTCGGGTTGGTGTGAATCCAGCGGTCGAGGTGCATGGAGAGGTCGTCGGCGAGGATGGCGGCGACGAAGGGGTCGATGCGGTAGCCGCGCCCGAGGAAGTAGTCGACGGCGACGGCATTGGCGAGCGGCGTGCTGAAGAAGAGCTCCGGAACGCCGACCTCGGCGGCCTCGTTTTCGACGACCGCGAGCAGCGCCGGCATGTCGTCAGGCTCGAGGACGCCGAGCGGGCCGACCGTGTCGCCACGGGCGCCGAACGCGAAGCCGACGACCTTGCCGCCGCGGCGCGCGAGCCAGGCGGGCCGGCGGTCGAGCAGGAACGCGATATCGATGTCGCGCCGGTGGCCGAGGATCGCGGTCTCGATGCCGGCGATCACCTCGATCGCGGCCGGACCGGGCATGATCGGTTCGATCTCGAGATCGGTCGTAACCGTCGTTGGCCGAGGCTTGGCGGCGAAGTCGACGACGGTCGTGACGAATCGGACGCCGGACCGGAGGTACAGGCTCAGCGCCCGCGGGTCCTGCGTGGCGAAGATCGCGCGATGGGCGGCGCGGTCACGAGGGAACGCCCGATCCAGCAGCGCTCGGCCCATGCCCTTCGACTGGACGTCCGGGTTTACGAAGAAGAACGTGAGCTCGAGATGCCCGTCGCGCTCGGCGCTCTGCGCCCAGCCGACGACCCGCCCGTTCGGGTCGACCGCGACCCAGTTCTCAGCGGCCGTTCGCCAAAGATGCTCGACCCACGTGCGCCGAACGGTCCACGACTCGCGGACCATCTCATCGGTGATCGTGGGCGAGTCGATGAAGCCGAGCCGATGGAGGTAGGCACCAAGCGAGCGTCGGAACACCGCGTACGCCGCGAGGATGTCGCCGTCCTCCGCGCGTCGAATAACGAACGGCGGATCGGTGGATCGCTCGAGCCCCATGCGCCCGAGGATATCGAGGGAGCGCGTGCCATGAGCCGCGCTCGGACTGAATTGTGGCCGATATGGCGAGACTATCCGCGCATAAGCGCCCGGTGAGCGCTCGATGGATGATGGCGCCATGCGGGTCGTGGTCGCGGCGGTCGTGGTGATGTCGGTGGCGCAGCTGCTCGACCTGGCGACGTTCGACGTGATGGTCCGGCAGCTCGGCGTGCGCGCCGAGGCGAACCCGCTCGTCGGGGCGCTGTTCGGGGCCTACGGGCTGCGCGTTGTTGCGATCGCCAAGATCGCGCTCCTGGCACTCATCAGCGCGATCGTCGCCGTGCTGGCCGCCGCGCCGGCCCGGCGGTGGCAGACCGCACTCGTCGGGATCGTCCTAGCGTTCGCCATCCTGGCCGGCGTCGTTGGCAGCGCATCGAATACAGCGGCCGTCGGACTGCTCTAGCGTCCGTCCAGAAATCGGACCCGATCGGACCGGACCTGCGCCCAGATCAACGCCGGCCCAGGCCACGGCCGCAGGCCCGTGAGCGACGCGAGCGCGTCGTCCGGATGCGCCGGGTACGCGATGGTGATCTGTCGCGCGAACTCGAGTCCGATCTGCCGCGTCGCCCTCGTCCTGCGGACGATCAACAGACGCGAGATCTCGGCTCCATCGACAGGCCAGCCGTCCCACGACGGCAGCGAATCGGCCTTCATCTGCGCCCACCGCACCTGCTGCTCGATGCGCCGGATGTCCGACTCGATCTCGACCGCCACGACGCGCCGCTCCCGCTCCTCGTGCAGAACGACATCGATCCAGCCGCGCGCCGGCCGCGTTACGCCGACCTCGGTCGACGGGCGCCACCTTGGATGGAGCAGGCTCAGGAGCCCCTCGACGATCTTCGCCTGGTGCCGATCGCGGATCAGCGGACCGGTATTCGGGTAGAGGCGCGCGGCCAGGTCGGCGCCGAGAGGGACCGCGAGCTTCGCGTAGGTTTCGAGCGACGGCTTCGCGATTCCCGCCAGGATGCGGCGCAGATAGCTCCCGGGCACGCCCGCAGCCTTGGCCAGGGTTTCGGGCGGGATCCCTGCGTCGGCGCACAGCCGCTCGAGGTCTTCGATGAGCCGTTCTCGAGCTCGACGCGCGCTTCGACCAGCGGCTTGTCGCGTAGATCGGTTCGACGAGGCCGGCTGCATGCCGTAAGTCAACCGCGCGACGCTTAGCAGTGGCTTACGTCTGGGACACCTGACAGGGCTGTCCGGCGACGTGTCCGTGCCCCAACGCAGCCCTCGGAGGGTGATCGGCGACACCGCCAGACTCGATGCCCGGCTCGGGTGCCAGCGCGCCGGTCGTTTGCGCACCGCTGGGGGTCGTCGGCGAAGCGGACCGGCCGAACGACAGCCCTGCGAGGTCTCTGAACAGGGGTTGGCCCCAATCCGAGCGACGTCGCGCCACTGGTGCCTGCGCGCGAGCACGACGCTGCGAGTGAAACATCTGTTCGGTTTGGAGCAATTCGCGTACACTTTGTGGGTGCCCCAGGACCAGATCGTCGTGCGCGGAGCGCGCGAGCACAACCTGAAGAACGTCGATGTCGCGTTCCCGCGTGATCGGCTGGTCGTGATCACCGGCCTCAGCGGCAGCGGCAAGAGCAGCCTCGCGTTCGACACGATCT
>DHWF01000032.1:0-235 GCA_002413045.1 Chloroflexi bacterium UBA5189 | reverse complement strand
TCTCGATCGACCAGAAGGGCGCCAGCCGCAACCCACGATCAACCGTTGGGACCGTCACCGAGATCTATGACCACCTGCGCCTGCTGTTCGCGCGGATCGGGATCCCGCACTGCCCGAACGGCCACGCGATCGAGCGGCAGACGGTCCAGCAGATCGTCGACCAGGTGCTCGAGATGCCCGAGGGGACGCGGCTGCTCGTGCTCGGGCCGCTCATCAAGGACCGCAAGACCGAGGG
>DHWF01000031.1:276359-319702 GCA_002413045.1 Chloroflexi bacterium UBA5189 | reverse complement strand
CGTTCGACATCGACGCGAACGGCATCCTCGACGTGAAGGCCAAGGACCGAGCGACCTCCAAGGAGCAGCAGGTCCGGATCACGGCCAGCTCGATGCTCTCCAAGGACGACGTGGACAAGATGGTCCGCGACGCCCAGGAGCACGCGGTCGAGGACAAGCAGCGCCGAGACGAGGTCGAGGTGCGCAACCAGGCAGAGCAGCTGACCTACCAGGCCGAGCGGACGATCGGCGACCTCGGCGACAAGGTGTCGCCGGAGGACAAGGCCGAGGTTGAGCGTGAGGTGACCGCCGTCCGCGAGGCCCTCAAGGGCTCCGACATCGCGGCCGTTCGCTCCGGCATGGACTCGCTCACCGGCACGCTCTCGCGCGTCGCGACCGCCGCGTACGCCCGCTCCGCATCGTCCGACGGCTCCAACGGGACCGACGGCACGGGCGGCGCCGGCTCCGACGGCTCCGGCGCCGCGGGCGGCACCGGCGAGGGCGAGCCGGCCGGCGCCGGCACCCGCGCCGGTGGCTCCGACGGCGCCCCCGACGAGACCGTCGAAGGTGAGTTCAAGGAGGTCTAGCGGCCGCTAGTCGATCGGCGTGTCCGTGGCGGAGCGGAAGCTCGCGATCTGCTCGGCCGCTTCGGTGGCAAGGATGCCGGCGATGACGCGCGGCGGGTGGCGGGCGCGGGCGAAGACGTCGGCGACGCCGAGGTCGGGGTCCATGTGCGGCTCGTGGGGCGCGCCAAAGACGAGGGTCGACGGCGCGGCCTTCACGATCGCCGACGCGCACATCGAGCAGGGCTCGGCGTTGACGACCAGCGTGTAGCCGTCGAGCGGGGAGCGATGGCCTGCGCGGGCGGCAACCCGTAGCAGCTCGATCTCGGAGTGCGCGGTCGGGTCGTCGCCGGAAACCTGCCGGTTCGAGGCGCGCGCCACCACGGCACCTGACGCATCGACGAGCAGCGCGCCGAACGGCGCGTCGCCGCGCGCGCCCGCCTCGGCGGGGAGCGTCATCGCCTCGCGCACCCACGCCGCGAGTACCAGCGGGTCGGCGGACGTCTGCGCCACGAATCCAGCCTACCGGCCGCGCTAGGCTGACGCGCCCATGCCTACGTGCCCACGCCCATGACGGCACTCATCAACGCGATCTCGCCCGTGCGGCTCGGCCGCCCGTTCCGGCCGCTCCTGTCGGCGGTGGTCGTCATGAACCTCGGCGACGGCGTCGTGGTCGCGGCCGGACCGCTGCTCGTCGCGTCGCTGACCCGCGATCCGTTCCTGGTGTCGCTCGCGTTCCTGTGCGAGAACCTGCCGGCGCTCGTGTTCGGCACGGTGGCAGGCGTCGTCGTCGATCGGCAGGACCGGCGACGGATTGCGATCGTCGTGAATCTGGCTCGCGCCGTCGTCCTCGTCGTCCTCGCTGCCACGATCATGACCGGGAGCGTCAGCATCGCGATCGTGCTCGCGGCGCTCCTCGTCCTCGGTACCGCCGAGACATTCGGCGACCTGGCTACCTCGAGCCTGCTGCCGCGGCTCGTGTCGCGCGAGGGCCTTGGCATCGCCAACGCCCGTCTCCAGGGCGGCTACATCCTCACGAATCAGCTTGTCGGGCCGCCCGTCGGGGCGTTCCTGTTCGTGGTCGCGGCTTCGGTGCCGTTCATCGCCGACGCCGTGTGCTACGTCCTGGGCGCGGTGCTGGTTGCAAAGATTGCCGCGTCCGCGGCCGCGAAGCCCAGCCCGGGGTCCGACGCGGCGGCCCTCGAAGGCGAGGAGGCGACGCCACCGACGATCCTGCACGACCTCGTCGAGGGCGCCCGCTGGTTGCGCGACCACCGGCCCATGCGAACCCTGGTCCTCACGATCGTCGCCTTCAACGTCACCTTCGGTGCCGCATGGTCCGTGCTCGTGCTGTACGTCGGGGACCGGCTCGGCATGGATCAGATCGGTTTCGGGCTCATCACGGCCGCCGGGGCGATCGGCGGCGTCATCGGTACCGGCCTCTACGGCAGCCTCGAGCGGCGGTTCAGCCTCGGCGACATCATGCGCGTCGGCCTGATCATCGAGACGTTCACCCACCTGACCCTCGCCCTTACCCGATCGGCGGCGGTCGCGCTCATCACGATGGTTGTCTTCGGCGCCCACGCGTTCGTGTGGGGCACGACCGCGACATCGATCCGGCAACGGGCCGTCCCGGATCACCTCATGGGGCGAGTCTCCGGCATCTATCGAGTCGGCGTGTTCGGCGGGATCGTCGTCGGGACGCCGATCGGCGGCCTGCTCGCGCGCCAGTTCGGGATCACGGCGCCATTCTGGTTCGGCTTCGTCGGCTCGGCGATTCTCGTCGTCATCCTGTGGCGCGAGTTCGCCCACATCGCCCATGCGGGCGCGATCGAACCGGATCCAGCGGCCGAGCCCGGGCCCGCCTAGCTGCCCGAAGCCGCCTCACGAGCCGGCGCGGCTCGAAGACGAACCGGCGGCAGGTGCACGTCGAACTCGACTGCTGGCTGAAGCAGGACCGAGTGGGGCACCGCGCCTGGCTCCACCAAACCAAGCAGCTCGAAGACCCCGTACCGCGCCCGGATCGCAGACCCGATCGTCGGGCGGAGTCGTGGGTGCCACACGGAATACCGACCGAGGCAGCCGTTCGGCTGCCGATAGAAGCCGTCGAGCGGATGGGTCAGCACGATCGCGGCGTCGTCCGCGTCGGCGAAACCGTCGAGGCGCCCAGCGGGCGTGTCCGTTCCGACGAACTCCGCATCGACGCGATTGCGCGCGCCTGCGCAGACGTGGCGGTACGTCCGGCAGTGCTCCCCGTCCCACGCCGCGTCGATCGCCGTTCGACCGCCGAACCACGGCATCCCCCACAGCCGCCGCGGGATCGTGGCGAGGCGGGAATCGAGGGTGGTCTCGAAGAAATGAACGGCCCTCGCGCCGTCTGGCCCATAGACGTACGCCCGGTAGTTCGTCTGGTTGAACGATGCCTTGACGACCTCCGCGCCGCGGAAACGGAAGTCAACATCGCGGAACGAGACCGCTGAAACAAAGGCGCGCTGGCGCCCATCGTCGAGTCGGCGAACCTCGGGCGTGAGCTCGTCCGGGAGGGCGGCCGCGAGGCGAGTCGGGTCCACGTCGAAGGTCACGAGCGCGAAGTGTCGGAGGTCGGTCACGGCATCGGTCCAGCGGGCTCGCGTTCGCGCCGGCGCGACGAACGCTCCCATCCGGTTCGCCCGCCTCAGGCTGGATCGACGGTCGCGACGGCACCCGTCGGCTGGACGAGGAAGATCCAGATGTCCCACGTCACGTGGCTGACGACAAGGGCCCCGAGGGGCACGCCCGCGGCGCGGAGCAGGGACCAGTGGGCGCCGGCGATCCCGGCGGCCCCGAACAGGGTGAAGTTGCCGGTCACGATGTGGACGCCGCCATAGGCCATGGCCGCCAGCGCCGCACCGCGCCATCGGCCGAACCGGAACATCAAGTCCTCCTGGACGAGGCCACGCCAGAACAGCTCCTCTGCCGGCCCGATAATCGTCGCGAGGCGGACCGCGATCTCGGCCCTGGGGCGCAGCGTCCGCAAGGTGTAGATGTCCTGGATCTGCGCATCGCCACCCGGCACGAATCGTCGCGCGAACCGATCGCCGACCTCGAACGTCGCGTACAGGGCCGCCGCCGACGCGGCACCGAGCGCGACGTCCGATGCCCCGACCCGCGTCCTCCGCGCCGCTCGGCTCGCGAGCAGCGAGAGCGCGCCAAGGCCGGCGCCGGTGAGCGTCATGCGCTGCCAGAATCGGTCCCGCGGCCCGCGAAAGGTCGCTGCGAACCCGACCTGCGCGGCGATCAGGCCGCCGATCAAGGCGCCGGGCAGGACAGATCGGCGCTGCGCGCGCCCACGCGGGCGCCGGGCGCGTCTCGCGTCAGGCACCGGCGATCCGCGAGACGATGAGCCCGAGGACGACCAGCGAGCCGAACGCGAGGTGCAGCCGCGCGGTCTGCATGTCGATCATGGAGATCGCCCGGGCCTGGCCCGAGGCACCGAGCTCGGCCGACCGGATGACCTGGGCGAGGAACGGCAGGGACAGGATCGCGAGCAGCGACCATGCCGGCAGCGCCCGCGCGATCACCGCAATCGCGAGCGCCATGTACGCGCCGAGCACCAGGGCGACGTAGCCGTAGTGCGCCCAGCGCCGGCCGATCCGGGCGGACATCGTGGAGATTCCCGCTCGCGTGTCCTGGCGGATGTCGCGCCACTCGTTGCCGTGGAGGATCGCGGCGACGAGCAGGCCGACCGGGATCGACAGGACGAGCGCCGTCGCCGACCACTGGCCACTGACTGCGAAGTAGGCGCCCTCGACCATCAGCGGGCCCATCAGGAGGAACACGAGCGGGACGCCGAGGCCGCGGTTCTTGTACTCGAGCGGCGGCGCGGTGTAGCCCCAGCCGCCGATCAACCCGAGAACCCCGAGCACGACGATCGCGGGACCCCGCAACGCGACGAGCATGATCCCAACGACGACGGCGAGGGCGAACGCGGTGCCGGCGATGACGAGTGCCGTTCGTTCGCGCATGCGGCCCTTGACGATGGCGTGGCTGGCGCGCGGACTCGTGATGGAGTCGACGCCCTTCCGGACGTCGTAGACCTCGTTCACGATGTTCGTGCCGGCGTGCAGGAAGACCGCGCCCAGCAGCGCCAGCAGGAACGGCGGCCAGCTCCAGGCGTCGTCGACCCAGGCGAGGGCTGCGCCCGCAAGCACGGGGATGACCGACGCGGTGAACGCGAACGGCCGCAGGATCTCGTACAGGGCGCCGGCACCGCGCCGCACACGGTCCTCGAACCCGAGGCGCCGGTCGCCGGCCAGGCTCGGGGCTGCCGCAGGCAGGCCGATTTCAGTCGAGCCCATCTCGGACGGGGCCGCCGCGCCTGACATCGAGACGGTCACCCCGGCCGACGATGGCACCGCCGCCGCCCGCGGGATCGACGCGAAGATCGCGGCCGCGGCAATGAGCTCGTCGATCTGGCGCTCCTCCTGGAGGACCGGCTGGAGGAGCGGCAGCGCGAGGCCCGTCTGCGTGTGGTACGCCATGGCGCCCGCCGCCACGTCCTCGCGGGTCCCGCACAGCATGAACGCGTCGAGCAGCTCGTCCGGGATCAGGTTCCCGGCCGAGGTGTAGTCCTCCGCCCGCCAGGCGGTGGCGATCCGATCGCGCAGCTCGGTGTCGAACCCGGCGCGCCGCAGCGAGATGTCGGACAGGACCGACATCATGTAGATCACGAACGGCTCGCGCTTGGCCCGGTTCAGCGCCTCTCGGCGCGTCTTGTCGACCAGCGAGAGCAGGTAGCCCGCCGTCTCGATCGCCTCGGGGTCGCGGCCGGCGGCCCGCGCCGCCTCGCGGAGTCGCTCCAGGATCCCGCGCAGCGAGGCGATCGATTCGGCCGGGCGGGCCAGGTAGCCGTCGGCCTTCTGGCCGGCGAGCTCGACGAACGCCTTGCGGTACGCCGCGATCACGATCGGGATCCGGTGGGTCGGCGCGAACATCGGCTGGATCGGCGGCAGTCCGGCGGTCACGGATGGCAGCCGCTCCCCGGCCCACAGCGCGCGGATCTGGTCGATCGCCTGCGAGACATGCTGCACTGCGGTGTCCGGGTCGTACGGGATGCCCATCTGCCTGAGGCGCAGGGGCAGCCCCGTCCCCATCCCGAGCACGATCCTGCCGGGCAGGATCTCGTCGAGCGCCGAGCCGGTCATCGCCAGCACGACCGGGTGGCGCGTGAACGGATTCGCGGCACCGAGGGCGACGCGGAAGCCGGCCGCGTCGTCGTCGCCGCCGTCGTGGGCAATGCCCAGCGCGATCGCGGTCGCGAAGCTGACGCCGTCGCGCTCGAAGTAGCTGTCGTGGACCCACACCGAATCGAGGCCCTGGTCGCGTGCCTGGCGCGCCCAGCCGACGACGTCGTCCACGTCGCCGCGTGCCGCGAGGCCCAGTCCGATCGGTCGTCCGAGGCTGCGCATCGTGTCCGGATCGTAGCACCATTCGCGACCTACGTGATACCCAGCGTTAGCACGTTATCGACGGGCGGCTCTGCGCGGCCGAGCCGTCTGCGGCATGCCGACCGCCCGGCTAGGCTTCGCCGTTCATGAGCGAGCAACGGGTGGCCGGAACGGCGCCGCTGATCCAGGCCCGTGGCCTGACGAAGCGGTTCGGCACGTTCACCGCGGTCGACGCGGTGGACTTCGACGTGCAGCCCGGCGAGGCGTTCGGGTTCCTCGGGCCGAACGGCGCCGGCAAGACCTCGACGATGCGGATGATCGGCTGCACGTCCCCGATCAGCGACGGGACGCTGCTCGTGCTGGGGATGGACCCACGGACCGAGGGCGCGAAGATCCGCGGGCGGCTCGGTGTCGTCCCCCAGCAGGACACGCTGGACAACGAGCTCACAGTTCGCGAGAACCTGATCATCTACGGCCGCTACTTCGGGTTCTCCCGACCGGAGTGCGCCCGCCGCGCGGACGAGCTGCTCGAGTTCGTCCAGCTCACCGATCGCGGCAAGGACCTCGTCGAGCCGCTCTCGGGCGGCATGAAACGGCGCCTCACCATCGCCCGCTCGCTGATCAACGAGCCGGACCTGATGCTCCTCGACGAGCCGACCACAGGCCTCGACCCGCAGGCGCGCCACCTCGTGTGGGATCGGCTGTACCGGCTCAAGCAGCGCGGCGTGACCCTCGTCCTGACGACGCACTACATGGACGAGGCCGAGCAACTGTGCGATCGCCTGGTCGTGATGGACAAGGCCAAGATCGTGGCCGAGGGCTCGCCGCGCCAGCTGATCGAGCGCTACTCGACCAGGGAGGTCGCGGAGTTCCGCTTCCCGGCCGGCGTCCAGGAGACGCTCGACGGGCAGTTCGAAGGCCTCGGGTCGCGCATCGAGAAGCTGCCCGATCGCGTGCTCGCCTACGCCGACGACGGCGAGGCCGTCGTCATCGCGGCCCGTGAGCGCGGGCTCCATCCCGAGACGGTGCTCGTGCGCCGGTCGACCCTGGAGGACGTCTTCCTCCGGCTGACCGGCCGCTCGCTGATCGAGTAGGGCGGGCGCTCGTGACCGCGGCGGCCATGACACGCCCGACCCAGGCATCGCCGTGGGCAACGGCGGGCCGCGTCTTCGAGCACCGCGCGCGCCAGTACCGGCGACTGTACCGGGCGTCGCTGTTCGGGTCGTTCGGCATCCCGGCGCTGTTCCTGACCGCGATGGGCTTCGGCCTGGGCACCTATGTCGATCGGACGCCGGACACCGTGCTCGCGGGAGTGAGCTACGTCCAGTTCCTGGCGCCGGGCCTGCTCGCCGCCTCGCTGATGCAGACCGCCTCGTTCGAAGCCACCTACCCGATTCTCGGCGGCCTCCAGTGGAACCGGATCTTCCACGCAATGGCGGCAACGCCGCTCGAGGGCCGCGACGTCGCGCTCGGCAACATCGCCTGGATCACCCTCCGCCTCACGCTCGTCGGGACGATCTTCGCCGCAGTGATCGTTGCGTTTGGCGCCACCCGCTCGTGGCTGATCGTGTTCGCCGTGCCGGTCGCGGTCCTGACGGGCCTCGCCTTCGCCACCCCGATCATGGCCTTCACGGCGACCCAGCGGACGCCCGACAAGTTCGCCCAGATCTTCCGGTTCGGCTTGACCCCGCTGTTCCTGTTCAGCGGCACGTTCTTTCCGATCGAGAGCCTGCCGACGTTCCTGCAGCCCGTGGCCTGGCTCAGCCCGCTGTGGCACGGCGTGGCCGTGGTGCGTGCCCTCATGCTCGGGACCATCGGCGATCAGCCGCTCCTCGCGGCCGTACACATCCTCGTCCTGCTCGCGATCACGTTCGGCGGAGCCCTCCTCGCGATCCGCACGATCCGCGAACGCCTGAAGCGCGGCTGACCCGATGACCGCCCTGCGGATCACCCCGCTGTTTGCCTTCGGGAGCCGTCGCTCCCTGCACATGATCGAGCGCAACCTGCTCGTGTACCGCCACGGCTGGCTGATGCTGCTGTCCGGGTTCTTCGAGCCGCTGTTCTACCTGCTCTCGATCGGGTTCGGGCTCGGGAAGCTCGTCGGCGACGTGAACGGGCCGGGCGGCCAGCTGATCTCGTACACCCTGTTCGTCGCCCCGGCGCTGCTCGCCGCGTCGTCGATGAACGGCGCGATCAGCGAGAGCACGTTCAACTTCTTCTTCAAGCTCAACTACGACAAGACGTTCGCGTCGATCCTCACGACGCCGATGTCGCCGGCCGACATCGCCCTGGGCGAGCTCGGCTGGGCGCTCATGCGGGGCGCGCTCTACACCGTCGGGTTCATCGCCGTCATGTTCGTGCTCGGCCTGGTCCGCTCGCCCCTGATCTTCCTGACCCTCCCCGGAGCGCTGCTCATCGGCTTTGCCTTCGCGGCCGTCGGCATGGCGGCGACCTCGTTCATGCGGTCGTGGCAGGACTTCGACCTGATCCAGCTCGTGATCCTGCCGATGTTCCTGTTCAGCGGGACGTTCTTCCCGCTCGACGCGATGCCGGACGCGGTCCGGCTGCTCATCCAGCTGACGCCGCTGTACCACGGGGTCGAGCTGCTCCGGGAGCTCAGCCTCGGCGTCGTCGGGCCGGACATCCTCGTCCATGTCGGGTACCTCGCCGCGATGGGCCTGCTCGGGTTCACGGTGGTCGCCGGCCGCCTCGACAAGCTGCTCCTCAAGTAGGGATGGCCGCGCCCGCGCGCGCCGCGTTCGCGGCGCTGGAGCGCGAGGTCGTCGGCTGCACGCGCTGCCCGCGCCTCGTGGAGTGGCGTGAACGGGCGGCTCGTGAAGCGCCGCGGCGGTTCGCCGGCGAGCTGTACTGGGCCCGGCCGCTGCCCGGCTTCGGCGATCCGGGCGCTCGGATCCTGGTCCTCGGGCTGGCCCCGGCCGCGAACGGTGGCAATCGGACCGGCCGGATCTTCACGGGGGACGAGAGCGGCAACTTCCTGTGGCCGGCGCTCTACGCCGCCGGGCTCGCGAACCAGCCGACCAGCACGCGGACCGACGATGGGCTGGTCGCCACCGGCGCCTGGGTCACGGCCGCCGTGAAGTGCGCGCCGCCCGGCAACAAGCCACTCCCGCAGGAGCGCGGCAACTGCGCGCCGTACCTCGCGCGGGAGCTCGCCGCGCTCGACCGCGTGCGCGTCGTGGTCGCCCTCGGCGCGTTCGCCTGGGACGCGGCCCTCGCGACCCTCGCGACACTCGGCCACGCCGCACCGAAGCCGAAGCCGCGGTTCGGGCACGGCGCGGAGGTGCGGCTGGGGCCGTGGACGCTCCTGGGGAGCTACCACGTCAGCCAGCAGAACACGTTCACGGGCCGGCTCACCCGGCCGATGCTCGACGCGGTGTTCGCGCGGGCAACCGCGCTCGCCGCGGGCCAGGCGGACCTCGGCCCGACCTAGGCGGAGCTCGCCTCTGGCTCGGTGGCGCTCGCCGCTGGATCGACGGCGCTCGCGGCGGTCGAGGACCGGCCCCACGCCTCCAGGTACGTGTCGAGCCGGGCGAACACGACGCCCTCGAGCGCCGTCGCCTCGGCGATGAACCGCTCGACGATCGCCATCCGGTGGCCCCGGCCGATGCACTCGGGATGCATCGTCAGCGTCAGCAGCCCGCCCGGTGCGTGGGCATAGGCGTAGCGAAGCTCGCCGAGCCAGATCTCGAGCACCTTGGACGGCGCGGACAGCCCGTCGCGCCCGGGACCGGGCTCGAAATGCGGCCAGTCGTCGAGCGCCCAGTAGATCGGCACCTCGATCAGGGCGCTCTCGGACCCGAAGGTGGAGCCCTTCGCCATCGAGTGCCGGTCGTCGAGCCGGACGTGGTAGGGCCGGTAGTCGTCGGCCATGAGCGACGAGTCGTAGCTGAAACCCGCCTTGAGCACGAGCTCGAGCGTCTTCTTGCCGAGCGCCCAGTACGGCGCCCGGAAGCCCTTCGGTGCGACGCCGGTCCGCTGGGTCGCCGCCTCGACCCAGCGCTCGAGGATCTTGCGCTGGGCTTTGCCGGCGAGCTCCGAGAGGTCCTCGTGATACCAGCCGTGACAGGCGAGCTCGTGGCCGCCACCGAGGATCGCGTCGGTGTTGTCGGCGAAGGTCACGAGCGTGTGCCCCGGCACGAACCAGGTCGTCGGGATCCGCTCACGCTCGAGGAGCTCCAGGATCCGCGGCACCGCGACCCGCGGCCCAAACTCGCCATGCGACAGCTTCACCGGCGAATCGCCGCGGCGGATGCCGTCGGAGACCGCGTCGCTGTCGAACGTCAGGGC
Source organism: Chloroflexi bacterium UBA5189 (assembly GCA_002413045.1). Taxonomy (GTDB): domain Bacteria; phylum Chloroflexota; class Limnocylindria; order Limnocylindrales; family CSP1-4; genus UBA5189. Next base: position 309,426 of record DHWF01000031.1, on the reverse strand, counting down.
GACCGTCAGGCGAGGCTCGGGCACGGCCCAGATGGTAGCCCCGTATTCTTCCGATCGATGGCAATCGGCGATTACTACGAGGTCCTGGGCGTCGCGCGCGCCGCGTCCGACGCCGAGATCAAGAAGGCCTACCGGAAGCTTGCCCAGCAGTGGCATCCGGACGTCAACGCGGAGGCCGAGGCCGCGATCAGGTTCAAGGCGATCAACGAGGCGTACCAGGTCCTCTCCGACCCGGAGCGCCGCCAGCGCTACGACCTGTTCGGGACGGTCGGCGCCGAGGCGGGACCGGGCGCCGCCTACGGCGGATTCGCGGACATCTTCGACGCGTTCTTCGGGGCGGCGGCCGCTGGGACCGGGCGGCGCGGGCGGCCGGCGGCCGGCTCGGACCTCCGCTACGACCTCCGGATCACGTTCGAGGAGGCGATCCTCGGCACGGTGAAGGAGGTCGAGTTCCCGGTCCTCGCGCCGTGCGAGACGTGCGGCGGCAACGGCGCCCAGCCGGGTACCCAGCCGATCACCTGCCCGCAGTGCAACGGCCGCGGCGAGATCCGCGGCGTGCGCCAGACGATGCTCGGCCAGATGATCAACGTCACGACGTGCCCCCGCTGCAAGGGCGACGGGCGGATCGTCGAGACACCCTGCGAGACGTGCCGCGGCGAGGGCCGCGTCGAGCGCAAGCGGACGCTCCAGGTGACGATCCCGCCGGGCATCGACGAGGGCCACCAGATCCGCCTCTCCAACGAGGGCGAGGCCGGGCCTCGGGGCGGTCCGGCGGGCTCGCTCTACGTGGCGGTGCACGTGACACCGCATCCGAGCCTCAAGCGGGAGGGCACGGAGCTCTTCTACGAGGCCAGCGTCGGGCTGGCGCAGGCGGCGCTCGGCACGACGATCAGCGTGCCCACCGTCGACGGCGAGGAGCCGGTCGAGGTGAAGTCGGGCACCCAGCCCGGGACCGAGATCCGGCTGCGCGGCAAGGGCGTGCCACACCTGCGGCGCCCCGGCCAGCGCGGCGACCTGCACGTGATCGTCGACGTCGCGGTGCCACATCGGCTCACGAAGACGCAGCGCGAGGCGCTCGAGGCGTACGCGAAGGCGTCCGGCGAGCCGGTCAGCGATGCGGGCCTCCTCGACCGGGTGCGGGACAAGCTCGCCTAGTGGCGCGCCAGCGACCGAAGGCGGCACCCGGCTACCACGCGAATCCGGGCGGCAGCGGTGGGCAGTGGCTCGAGCTGTCCGTGGAGGCGGACAACGAGGCGGTCGAGGCGGTCAGCGAGATCCTCGCCCGCGTGGCGCCCGGCGGGACCAGCGTCGAGCCCGGGTTCGAGCTGATCGAGGACGGACTCGGCGCGCGCATCGACCCTGCCCGGCCAGCGACGATTCGCGCGCACGTGCCCGCCCGCGATCCAGCGGCAGCCAAACGAGCCGTCGCGATCGTGAGCGAGGCGCTCGGCCATCTGCAGGCATTCGGGCTGCGCCCGATCGGCGAGGTCCGGACCAGGCTCGTCGCCGAGTCGGACTGGGCGGAGGCCTGGAAGGAGCACTTCCACGTCCTGCGGATCGGGCGCCGGCTGGTGATCAAGCCGAGCTGGCGTCGCCACGCGCGCGCCGGCGACGAGGTGGTCATCGATCTCGACCCCGGGATGGCGTTCGGCACAGGCCTGCACCCGACCACGCGCCTGTGCCTGCTCGCCATCGAGGAGCACGCGGAGCACGAGCCGCTCGGGCGAGCGCTGGACGTCGGCTGCGGCTCGGGGATCCTGTCGATCGCCGCGGTCAAGCTGGGTGCGACGCGCGCCGTCGGGGTGGACATCGACCCGATCGCCGTCGAGGCGACCATCGCCAACGCGAAGCACAACCGGGTCGGGAAGCGGGTTCGCGCCCGCGACGGCACCATCCCGAGCGAAGAAGGCCCGTTCGACACGGTCCTGGCGAATCTCATCGCGGGCGTTCTGATCGAGCACGCGGTGACGCTCGCCGACGAGCTCGTCCCTGGGGGCACACTGATCGCGTCGGGCATCTTCATCGACCGCGAGCCGGAGGTGCGCGTCGCGCTCGAGGTGGCCGGGCTCCGCATCACGAAGCGCTACGACGAGACCGACTGGGTCGCGCTCGTTGCCGTTCGCGCGACTTGAGGCCTGCGGGCCGCGTCCGGCGTCGCACCTACAATCCCGAGCGATGCCCCACGAGCTGCTGCCCCTGATTCTGGTCGCGCACATCGCGCTCGCGATGGCTACGTCTCGTATGTCATGGCCCGGCTCGTCGGTACCGTCGGGTTCCTGATGAGCACGAAGCCGATGCTCTGGTGAGCGCCCTGGAGCTGCGGCGCGACCCCAGCTGCCTGTTCTGCCGCATCGTGGCCGGGGAGATTCCCGCCACGCGCATCGCCGAGGACGACACGGTGCTGGCGATCCAGGACATCGCGCCCAAGGCGCCGACCCACATCCTGCTGATGCCGCGCGACCACATCGCCTCGGCGGCGGAGCTGACGGATGCCGATGCGCCGCTCGTCGGGCACCTCTTCGCGGTCGCCGCGGAGGTCGCCCGGGCCGCCGGGATCGCGAAGGGTGGCTATCGGGTCGTGACCAACGTGGGGACGTGGGGCGGCCAGAGCGTCGACCATCTCCACTTCCACCTGATGGGGGGCCGGCCGTTCACCTGGCCCCCGGGATGAGGTCCGGCGTCCGGCCGCTCGCCGCGGCCACGCTCGCACTCGTGGTCGCGACCGGCTGTGCCGGCCCGAACCACGCCACGTTCCCCCCACTCGGCTCCACGCCGGGGCCGGTCGGTGCCGCCACGGATGCGACGGCGCAGGAGGTCATCGGAGCGCTTGCCTCGGTCGGGCTCCAAGCCGCCGTCACGATTCGGCCGTTCGTGCCCCGGGAGGGCCCGCTGCTCGCCGCGACGCCGCGCTCGGTCCTCCAGGTGACGCTCCCGGACGATCCGGACCACGGATTCATCGTGATCTACGCGCTCCCCGACAACGCGACTGCCCTCGCCGCTGCCGCTGACTCCGCTGCCTACTTCGGGACCGGCGTCGGCAAGATCGACTTTGTCGCGGGCTCGCACTTCGTGCTGCGCGTCGAGGGCTCGACGGTGATCTTCTTCACCTGGTCGCCGGACAATGCTCCCGATGCCCACACGCACTTGATCGAGGACGCGCTCGGGCAGATCGGAACGGGGATCCAGGTCCCGAGCTGACCCCGAGTCGAACGGTCAGCCCGCGGCGACCGGGAGCGGCGCCTCCACGGCGGCCCAGGCTCGGACTTGGTCGCGCTTGACTTTGAGCGTGTGCGTGCGCGGGAAGTCCGCTTCGTGCCACAGGCGCCAGCCGACGATGCGCTGGTTCGGCCCGAGCGTTCCGTTGGCCGCCTTGACCGCGGCATCGATCTGGATGCGCACATCGGCTGGTGGCGTCGCCGGATCGAAGCCGAGCGCCTGATCGGGCTGGCGGATCGGGCCGCTCGACGGCGGCAGCAGCACCGCTTCGATCCGGCCGGGCCGCGTCTCGAGCACGACCGAATCGCGCAGGCCGGCGATCCGCAGCGCGTTCTCGAGGTCCTCCGGGTACACGTTGAACCCGTTGGGCAGCACGATGATGTCCTTCTTGCGGCCGGACAGGATCAGGCGCCCGGCGCTATCGAAGTGGCCGATGTCGCCGGTCTTGTACCAGCCGTCGTCGGTGAACGCGGCGGCGGTCAGCTCGGGCGCCTGCCAATAGCCCTTGAACAGCGTTGGTCCGCGGAACTGGATCTCGCCATCGTCGACGATCCGCATCTCGATGCCTTCGGGCGGCCGTCCGACCGTACCGAGCCCGTGGTCCTGGAGGGTCGTGCAGGAACCGGTTCCGGTCTCGGTGGCGCCATAGCCCTGGAGCACCGTGACGCCCATGTCCTCCCACGCCTGCTGGAGGGCGGGCGGCAGGAAGGCACCGGCCGAGACGAAGATCCGGAACGAACCGCCGAGCTGGGCGTGCACGCGCCGAAAGATCAGCCGACGGGCCCGCATCGGGAGGCGCCGGGCGATCGACCGAAGGCGGGCGAAGGCAGCCGTTCGTCCCGTCTTCTCGACCTCGCGCTCGATGGCGCTCCAGAACAGGTCGAGCACCTGGGGCACGACGACCATCGAGGTCACCCGGTGGTCGCGCAGCGCATCGAAGATCACCCGCGGGTTGCGGCTCCGGACGTACAGCACGCTCGCCCCGACGGAGAGCGCGTAGTACAGCCCGACCGCCTGCTCGAGCAGGTGCGACAGCGGCAGGAGCGACACGATCCGGTGCTCCATGGGCGGGATGATCCGGTGGAATGTCTGGTTGCCGGCGAGCAGGTTGTCGTGGGCGAGCATCACGCCCTTCGGCGTGCCGGTCGTGCCGGAGGTGAAGATCAGCTCGACGAGGTCGCCGGGCTCCGGGCGCGGCCAGGCCGCGACCTGCGCCTCCCAATCCGGCGGGAGGGCTGCGTCGCCATTGGGCGACCCGCCGATCGCGTCGACGGTCGTCGTCGCGAAGTCGCGCAGGCCGAACTCGGCCGGATCCGGTGCGTCGTGGCCGGTCCCGATGATCAGCCGCGTCGCGCCGGAGCTGCGCACGATTCCCGCGATCGCCTCGCGCGACATCCGGAGGTCGAGCGGGACCAGGACTAGGCCCGCGCGCATGGCACCGAGGTACGTCGCCGGCAGCTCCGGCGCGGACGGCGACCAGGTCAGGAGCCTGTCACCGGGCTGCAGCCCAAGCGCCCGCAGTCGGAACGCGGCCGCGCGCGCGTGCCAGTCCAGCTCTCGGTACGTCCAGCTCTCGGATGTGCCGTCCTCGCGTCGAATGGCGAGGGCCGGCCGATCGCCGAATCTCGCCACCGCATCGTCAACGAGGTCGAGCAGGGTCTCCATCACTCGAAGCCTACGACGCTAGGTGCGCCGTGGCGTCACAATCGGCCGATGGGTTATCGCCGGCTCCGACTGGCGGAGGGGTTCGTCGAATACGTCGTCGACGGACCCGAGGACGCGCGCGACCTCCTCGTCTTCCACGTCGGTACGCCGTCGGCCGCCGTCCGGTGGGCGGGGCTGATCAGGGCGGCCACCGCCGCGGGGATCCGAGTCGCCAGCTACTCGCGCGGCGGCTACGGCACGTCGACGCGACGCGAGGGCCGAACCGTCGCGGACGAGGCCGCCATCACCGCGGCCCTCGCCGACCGCCTCGGCTATGCGCGGTTCCTCGTGCTCGGCTGGTCGGGCGGCGGACCCGTCGCGCTCGCATGCGCTGCGCTGCTCGGCGATCGTGTTCGGGCGTGTATGACGTTGGCCGGCACGGCTCCGCGGACGGAATCGGGCGCCGCGTGGCAGACCTTCCACTCGCCGGAGCAGCACAAGGAGTGGGAGGACGTCGCGAAGGGCGACATGGCAACGCTATTGCCGGACTTCGAGCAAGCCGTCGGTTTCTTCGGCCGGATCACCATCCACAAGCTCAAGGCCATCGGCGGACCGCTCGACGAGCGCGGTCGTGCCTACGACGTGGAGGCGAACGTCGATCGCGACCTCGTGCGCTCGATGCGCCGCGCCGTGTCGCACGGGTACGCGGGCTTCCTGGACGACAACCTCGCGCAGGTCCGCGACTGGGGCTTCCGTGTCGCGGACATTCGCGTCCCGGTGGTCGTTCGCCAGGGAGCACTCGACCGTCTCGTGTCGATCGAGCAGGGACGCTGGCTGGCGGCAACGATCCCGGGGTCCCGCGGCGTCTTCCTCGACGATGCCGGGCACGGCTCCATTGCGCTTCCGTGGACGGACGTGGTCGGCGAGCTCCAGGACGCGGCTAGGTGATCCGGAGATAAGGAACCGCGGCCATCGTTCGCGGGATGTTCGATCCCGGGCGCATCGGCCGCTCCCTTCGCGCCATCCGCGTGCGTCTTGGCCTCCGGCAGGCCGATGTAGCACGGCGCGCCAGTTGTTCGCGGTCATTCGTGTCGAAGGTCGAGCGCGGGCTCGCACGATCCGGAGACATTCGCAGGATCGAGATGCTGTGCGTTGCCCTGGGTGCCGATGTAGATGTCCGCGTGCGATGGCAGGGCGAGGGTCTCGATCGACTGCTTGACGAGGGTCACGCGACGATCATCGACGGCTTCCTGCCGATCCTGCGAATGGCGGAGTGGCAGGTCGCGCTCGAGGTCACGTTCAATGAGTTCGGCGATCGCGGCTCGATCGACATCTTCGCCTGGCACCCCTCCACGCGTTCGCTGCTCGTGATCGAGATCAAGGCCGTCGTGCCGGACGCCCAGGGGACGCTCGCGCCGCTTGATCGGAAGGTCCGCATCGCTCCGAAGCTCGCGCGGGCTCGTGGGTGGGATGTGGCGACGGTGAGCCGCTTGCTCGTCATCGGCGACACGACCACGAATCGCGAACGTGTGCGGCGCTTCGACGAGCTGTTCGATGCGGCGCTTCCGGTTCGGGGGCGCGACGTCCGGCGCTGGCTCGGCAATCCGGAGGGGCGATTTCGGGCCTCTGGTTCCTGCCGGATTCCACCCAGCGTGGCGTTAGGAGAAGCACCGCCGGCAGAAGTCGAGTCAACCGCCCGCGCAGGTGCAGGAAACCTGTCGGATGAATGCGCGGAGGCGCGTCTCGCGGCAACGGCTCGGTTGTGCATGGCGGTCGATCGCACGGAGGGCCGGTAATGACACGGACGGTGTCATCCAGCACCATCGGAGCCTGCGAGCCTCGCGGCGTCTCGAGGCTCGCCCGTGACGGGCATACCTTCGCGGCCGGCGACTCTAGACGCCGAAGGCGATTGCAAGGTCATTGCGACCGGTGACAGTGCGCAAACGAGGGGATACACTCCGGCGGCCCTGCGAGGGGCCGTGCCGAGGCCGCGGGCCGCGTGCCTGGCGCGAACGAGATCGTCGGCCCGAGGAGGTGAATCCCGGATTGGCAGAAGTTCGAGTGGGTGAGAACGAGACGTTCGAGAGCGCCCTGCGCCGCTTCAACAAGAAGATCCAGCAGTCGGGCATCCTCGCCGAGGCTCGCCGTCGCGAGCACTACGAGAAGCCGAGCGTGAAGCGGAAGCGCAAGGAAGCAAAGCGCAAGAAGAACGCACGGACGCCGCAGGGCTAGTCCCGATCGGGACGATCAGCCCCGGCGGTCCCGCCCGCAGGTGCCGACACCGGTGACCCTCCGAGAGCGAATGCAGTCCGAGATCACGGCCGCGATGCGGTCGGGTGACGCGCTGCGCCGCGACACGCTCCGCATGGCCGAGAGCGCCGTCTATAACGGCGAGAAGCGCGACCGCCGCGAATACACCGATGACGAGGTCGCCGCGGTGCTCGCGCGCGAGGTCAAGACGCGACGCGAATCGGTCGAGGCGTTCCGAAAGGGCGCCCGCGAGGACCTCGCGGCCAAGGAAGAGGCCGAGATCGCGATCCTGGCCGCGTTCCTGCCCGAGCAGTTGTCCGAGGCGGAGATCTCGACGCTCGTCGCGGAGGCGATCGCCGCCACCGGGGCCGCGACTCCGAAGGACATGGGCAAGGTCATGGGCTGGCTTGCGCCGAAGACGCGCGGCCGCGCCGACGGCCGGACCGTGAGCCAGCTCGTCGGGAAGGCGCTCGCCGGATGAGCGCCGCCACCGCCGCTACGGGCCCAACCCTCGCGCCGAAGTTGCCGAGCAGGCGCGAGATCGCCCGGATCTTCGCCGCGGCCGCCACGCTGGTCGTCGCGTTGACACTAACGCTCGGCATCGACCTGTCGCCGGGCATCGACCTCAAGGCCGGCGACCTCGCACAGAGCGACATCAAGGCGCCGCGCGCGCTGACGTACACGAACGATGTCCTGACCGCGGCGGCGCAGGATCAGGCGCGCCAGGCGGTCGAGCCGCAGTACGACTTCAAGTCCGCACGCGCGATCACCATCGCGACCGCGCAGCTCGCGGCGTTCACCAAGGCGGTCGCGCCGCTCGATACCGCGTTCGCAGCGACGACGACGGCTGCAGCGCGACAGCAGCTGCTCGATACGGTCGTGCCGACGCTCTCGACCGATTCGGGGACCCTCCTCCAGACGATGAAGCCGGAGCGCTGGATCCCGATCCGCACCGAGGCAGCGCGCCTGCTGGACGTCACGGAGCGAACGGAGCTCCGCGACACCGCTGTCGCCGAGGCGCGCCAGAATCTTTCGTCGCAGATGGCCGGCGGCCTGTCCGACGCCGAGCGGGGCCTCGCCGCGGAGCTGATCGCGCCGCTGCTCGTCCCGAACAGCTCGTACTCCGCGGACCTGACCCAGCAGGAGCGCGACCGCCGGGCCGCCGCCGTTCCGCCGGTCGTCGAGGACATCGTCCAGGGCGAGGTGATCGTCCGGAGCGGCACGAAGGTCACCGATGTCGACATCGCGCGGATCCACGCGCTCGGCCTTGACGTTCGCAAGCCGGACCTGGCCGCATTCGGTGGCTGGCTCCTCCTGTCTGGCTTGCTGGTCTCGATGCTGATCGCGTGGCTGCGCCTGTTCAGGCCGGCCTATTGGCACCGCAACAACGTCGTCTTGCTGCTGTGGCTGCTGATCGCGTTCGGGACGGTCCTGCTCCAGCTCACCGCCGGTCGTCCGGCGCTGCCGTTCATCCTTCCGCTCGCCGCGATCGGGCTGCTCGTGACCGTGCTGCTCGATTCGGAGACGGCGATCCTCGTCACCGCGGTCGTGGCGATCATCGCCGGGGCCGTGAATGGGCCGTCGCTGGAGCTCGGAACCTACGCGATGCTGGGGGGCCTGGCCGGGATCCTTGCGATCCGCCGCGGCGATCGGCTCCAGACGTTCATCCAGGCGGGCGCCGCGATCTTCGTCGTGCAGGCGGTCGTCGTGACCGCGTTCTCACTGCTCGGCGAGCGCGACTTGACCGGCGTCGTGCAGCTGATCGGCGCGGCCGCGGCTTCTGCCGGCGGCGCATCGGTCGCAGCGGTGGGCTCGTTCGCCGTTCTCGGCAACGTGTTCGGGCTGCTCACCGTGTTCCAGCTGCTCGAGCTCGCGAATCCGTCCCAGCCGCTGCTGCGGCGGCTCCTGGTCGAGACGCCGGGCACGTACCACCACGCGCTGATGGTCGGCAACCTCGCCGAGCGCGCCGCCGAGTCCATTGGGGCGGACCCGCTCATCACCCGCGTCGCCGCGTATTACCACGACGTCGGCAAGCTCGCGAACCCGGCCGCGTTCATCGAGAACCAGGCCGGCGGCGAGAACGTCCACGACGACCTCGAGCCAGAGCAGTCCGCGCAGATCCTGAAACAGCACGTCGCCGACGGCATCGATGTCGCTTACCAGGCTCGATTGCCGAAGTCGCTCATCGCGTTCATCCCGCAGCACCACGGGACCGCGATCATGAGCTACTTCTATGCGAAGGCCCGCGAGGAGGCCGCCGCGCCGTTCGGCGGCGTGGGCACGGAGGAGGGGAAGCGCGCGGCAGATTCGGTCGATCCGCGGCGGTACCGCCACGTCGGGCCCAAGCCGCAGTCGCGCGAGGCGGCGCTGCTCATGCTCGCCGACGGGGTCGAGGCATCGGTGCGCTCACTCTCATCGCGGGACGAACCGGCGATCCGCTCGATGGTCGCCCGGATCATCCAGGAGCGCATGGAGGACGGCCAGTTCGATGAGTGCGACCTGACGCTGCGCGACATCAGCCGGGCGCAGGAGGCCTTCGTCTCGCAGCTCCTCGGCATGTATCACCAACGCGTCGCCTACCCGCAGAGCAAGGTCGTCGAGCTCGAATCGCGCCGCGCCGCGGGTGGCTCCGGCGGCTCCGGCGGGAGTGGCACCTCCGCGTGAGCGGCACTCCCGCGTGAGCGGCGACGTGCGCCACGGGGAGCCGATTTCGCCATTTCGACACCCACGGACGGTTAGGAAGAATCGATGGCCTTCAAGACCCTTCCGAGCACCGATTTCGTCTCGCGCCATGTTCGCGCCGGGACGTTCACCGTCTAGAGACCGGCTCGAATGCCGCTTCGCGTTGGCTAATCGTCCACCGGTGTCGGTATGGCTAGAAGCGGGGTAACGAGGTTGGATCCCGAAGGTCCACCAGCTTATCGCGCGCGGACGATCTACCTGCCGCCCTGGCGAGTCGATGTCGCCACGCGGCCCGGCGTGCGATCACCGCTGCCGGCGAGCGCGATTGCGCGCGCGGTTGTTGCCGCGCTCGATGCTGCCAGGGCGCCGAAACCGGGCTCGGTCACGGTTGTGCTGACCGACGACGCCGAGCTCACCGACCTCAACGCCGAGCACATGGGCGTCGATGGCCCGACCGACGTGCTGTCGTTTCCGATGCTGGAACCGGAAACGTTCCGAACGTCTGCCACGAACGGGCGGCTGACGCCCACGGGCCAAGCACGGCGAACCCACATCGGCGACATCGCGATCTCCGTCGAGCGGGCGATCGAACAGGCTGAGCAGGGACGTGGTGGCCACACAGGCGACGTCCGCTGGTCGCCGGCCGACGAGCTGCGGCTCCTGGTCACCCACGGCACGTTGCACCTCTGTGGGTGGGACCATGCGGAGCCGGCCGATGAAGCGGCGATGCGTGCACTGGAGCGGCGCCTGCTCTCGTAATAGCCGGGGTACCATCTGCCCGAGCCCCGGAACGTCGTTCTGGGGCCGTTCGGCGTGTCTGCCTCGTGCGGCGGCGCGCTCGACGCGCGAGGTAATCGAGATCAACAAGATCGTCATCGGGCTCGGAAACCCGGGCGAGCAGTACCGGCAGACGCGCCACAACGTGGGCTGGATGGTGCTCGACCGGCTCGCGGATCGGGCCGGTTGGGCCGGCAAAGGCCGGAGCAAGGACGCGTCGTCGGTGGTCGGCGGGCGCTTTCGGAGCCTCGACCTGCTGCTCGTGAAGCCCCAGACCTACATGAACGATTCGGGCATCGCGGTTCGCAAGGTGCTCGCGCGGGAGCGTGCGCCGCTGACCGAGATGCTCGTTGTCGTGGACGACTTCGCGCTGCCGTTCGGCAAGCTGCGCTTCCGCGAGGGTGGCGGGCCGGGTGGCCACAACGGGCTCAAGTCGATCATCGGTGAGCTCGAATCGGAGGCGTTCAGCCGGCTGCGCGTCGGGATCGGCGCGCCGGATGGCCGGTTCATCGACCACGTCCTCACGAAGTTCGAGCCCGATGAGCGCCAACGGCTCGACGAGCTCCTCGATGCCGCCGCGGACGCCGTCGAGGCGTGGGCGCGCGAGGGCACCAACAAGGCCGCGACGCGGTTCAACGCGTTCGAGCTGCGGCCCGCGGATCAGGACCTCATCGCGCCGCCGGGCTCGGTCGATGGGCCGGCCGGCGCGGACGGCATCCGCCGCACGAAGACCGGCTGGCGAAAGATCCGCTCGAAGGCCGACGCGACCGACGACGGGGAGCGCGGATGAGCGGCAGCCGCACGCCGCTCCGCGGGCGCAAGGGCTGGGAGCGCCGCGAGGCCGAGCGCCCGTTCGACGCGCCCCCGAGCCCCAAGCAGCCGGCGCCAGCGTCCGCGGCGTCGCCGCGACCGAGGGCGGAGCCTGCGACCCTCTCGACGAGTGCGGCTGCATCGACGACCACAGCCTCGCGCCGCGCTGGACCCGGCCGACGCCTCCCGAATCTCGCCGGATTGCCGCCACTCCTCGCCGGCAGCGGCGGGTTCGCCACGCTTCGCGAACGGCTCGGCCCGATCGCCGACCCAGGCACCAATTCCGGGCGCCACGCCGGGGTCACGTCGGTTCCGCACGGCGCCAAGAGCTACCTCGCGGCGGCCCTCGCGCTGGTCGGCGGCGAGCGGATCTGCTGGGTCGCGCGCGACTCTGAGATCGGCGATCGCGTTGCCGAGGAGCTGGCGGCGTGGGTCGGCGATCCGGCGGCCGTCGCGGTCCTGGAGCCGAGAACCGCCCTCGCGTACGAGCGCAGCGAGCTCGTCGCCGACGAGACCGCCGCCCGGGTGGCCGCCCTGTCCGCGTGGCGGAGTGGCGGCGCGCGGATCCTCGTCGCGAGCGTCCAGGCACTGCTGCAACACACGATCGCGCCGGACGACCTGCCGGCCCAGCCGCGGGAGCTTCGGGTCGGGGCGCGAATGGCGCAGAGCACGCTCCTTCGCGAGCTCCTCGGGCTCGGCTATACGCCCGTGCTCGAGGTCGCCGGCCGTGGCGAGTTCGCGCGCCGTGGCGGCATCGTCGACGTGTTCCCGCCGTCCGCCGAGCTGCCGGTGCGCATCGAATCCTTCGGCGACGAGATCGACTCCCTGCGCGCCTTCGACCCAACGGACCAGCGCACGACCGGCGCCGTTGAGCGGGTGGTGCTCCTGCCCGCCTCGGAGTTCCTCGTGCCCGACGGCGGTGCCGAGGCCCTGCACGGCCTGCTCGGCGGCAGCGCCAAGCGATTGCCGGAGCGGCTCGCCCACGATCTCGAGCGGCTCGTCGGCGCCCAGGAAGCCGAGCGCGCCGCCGGCCGCGGCGAATCTCGCGCAGCGGCGGTCGGTGATGCCGCGGAGATCTGGGCACCGTTGCTCGCGCCCGCGACGGCCCTCGATCACCTGGCCCTGGAGACCCTGTTCGTGCTCGACGAGCCCGGCGACATCGGCGCGGCGGGCGAATTCCTGTGGCGTCAGGCGGACGAGCGCCGCGCCGACCTCCTCGCGGCCGGGGAGCTGCCACGTGATTGGCTGCCGACGCTCCTCCCGCCGCGCGACTGGAAGCGGCGACTGTTGGCCGCGCGGACGCTCGAGCTCACCTGGGAATCGGAAGCAAGCAACGCCATCGCGGGCGGCGGCAAGTCGTCCGGCGACCTGTTCGGATGGCGCGAGCCGGTGCTCCCGCCGGGACGCGGGGCACGCATCGCGGAAGCCGTCGAGCGCTGGCGCGCCGAGGACGCCGCCCGCCCCGGCGTTGGGAAGGCAGCGACCCAGCCGCGGATCGTGATCGCCTCGGACCAGGCACCGCGGCTCGCGGAGGTCCTCGACGAAGCCGGCCAGTCGACCGGCGTCACGAACGAGCTGCCGGAGGCGCCGACCCCGGGCAGCCTCACTCTCGTCGATCGCAGCCTGAACGGCGGCTTCGCCGGCGGCCCGGACGGCCTGGTCTTCGTCACGGATCGCGAGCTCTTCGGCAACGTCCGCGTTCGCCGCCCGAAGGCCATGCGTCGCGTCGTGCCGCGAGACATCCTCGAGCGGCTGACGGCCGGCGACCTCGTCGTCCACATCGACCACGGCATCGCCCGCTACGAGCGAATGCTCCGGCGCAGCAGCGGCACCGGCGACGAGCGCGACTTCCTCGAGCTCGCCTTCCAGGGCCAGGACCGGATCTTCGTCCCGGTCGAGCAGATCGGCCGCATCTCGCGCTACTCGGGCGGCGAGAACCCGGCGCTGTCGAAGCTCGGCGGCACCGACTGGCTCAAGACCAAGGCGCGGGTCAGGAAGGCGGTCGCCGACCTCGCCGAAGAGCTCCTCGCGCTGTACGCCGCACGCGAATCCGCGCCCGGTCACGCCTATCCCGACGACTCGCCCTGGCAGGCCGAGATGGAAGCCGCGTTCCCGTACGAGGAGACGGTCGACCAGCTCCGTGCCGCCAACGAGGTCAAGCACGACATGGAGGCGATCCGCCCGATGGACCGCCTCGTCGTCGGCGACGTCGGATACGGCAAGACCGAGGTGGCGATCCGGGCCGCGTTCAAGGCGACCCAGGACGGCAAGCAGGTGGCCGTGCTCGTCCCGACGACGGTCCTCGCCGCCCAGCACTTCGCGACGTTCGGGGCGCGGTTCGGGCCGTTCCCGGTCAAGGTGGCACTGCTGTCCCGGTTCGTCGCCAAGGCGGACCAGGAGAAAGCGATCAGCGGCCTCGCCGACGGCACCGTCGATCTCGTCATCGGGACGCACCGGTTGCTGTCCCGCGACGTCCGGTTCAAGGACCTTGGGCTGGTCGTGGTGGACGAGGAGCAGCGCTTCGGGGTCGCCGCGAAGGAGCGGCTCAAGCAGCTCAAGCGTGAAGTGGACGTCCTGACCCTCAGCGCCACGCCCATTCCGAGAACGCTCAACCTGGCCCTCGCCGGCGTGCGGGACATGAGCGTCATCGAGACGCCGCCGGAGGACCGGCTGCCGATCCAGACGCGGGTCGCGGAGGCGAGCGCCGGCCTCGTGCGTGACGCCATCCTGCGCGAGCTCGACCGCGGCGGCCAGGTCTTCTACGTCCACAACCGGGTCGAGACGATCGAGGCGCAGGCCGAGCAGCTGCGCAACCTGCTGCCGGACGTTCGCCTCGTCGTCGGGCACGGCCAGATGGCCGAGGGGCAGCTCGAGTCGGTGATGCTCAAGTTCGCCTCGGGCGCCGCCGACGTGCTCGTGTGCACGACGATCATCGAGTCCGGCCTCGACATCCCGAACGCCAATACGATCGTCATCGATCGGGCGGACACGCTCGGGCTCGCCCAGCTGTACCAGCTCCGGGGGCGCGTTGGCCGGAGCTCCCGCCGCGCCTATGCCTACCTGCTGTACCGGCGTCGCGAGCGCATGAGCGAGGAGGCCCGGAAGCGACTCCAGGCGATCTTCAACGCCTCGGAGCTCGGCGCCGGCTTCCAGATCGCGCTGTCCGATCTCGAGATCCGTGGCGCCGGCAACATCCTCGGCGGCGAGCAGTCTGGGCACATGGCGGCGGTTGGCTTCGACCTGTACTCGCGCCTCCTCGCGGAGGCGGTTGAGAAGCGCAAGGCCGAGCGCGAGCTGCGCGCCCCCGTGCTCGTAGCGCCGCAGGCGGTCATCGACCTTCCGCTCGAGGCCCACCTGCCCGACGACTATGTCCCCGAGGAGGCCCAGAAGCTGGAGCTGTACCGGCGTCTCTCCCGCGCCCGCACTGCCGGCGATGTCGCAGCGTTCCGCCAGGAGGTCACGGATCGGTTCGGCCCGATGCCACTGCCGGTCCTGCGGCTGGCCGAGGTCGCCGAGCTCCGGCTCGCTGCAGAGGCGGCCGGGATCGCGTCGATGTCGCGCGAGGACGGCCAGCTCGTCGTCCGGTTCGGGATCGGCTTGTCACGCGCATCCGCGATGCGCCTGCTGACCCCTGGCTCGATGCCGGGCGTCCGCCACTCGGACGTCACGTTCGCCTCGAACCAGGTCCGGATCCGGCTGCCGAAGGATCCGCTGAAGGGCTGGCAGCTCACCCAGGCGGTTGTCGCGCGACTTTCGGCCGAAACGGCGCACATCGAGGCGGAGCACCTCGCGGCGATGCGCCCCGAGCGACCGGAGCGCGACCGGGGCTGAACAGCCGACAGCCGGCTACGCGGGGCCGGCTGTCGACGCGTTTCGGGCGCCCGAGCGGCGCCGCGGCTCAGTGCTGGTGCTGGGTCAGCTGGTAGCACGCCACGTCGTACTGCGAGACGACGTGCCAGTTGCCGGAGCTGGTGCCGCCCTGGGCGTCGGGGTTCGCGTATACGGACTCTGCGTTTGCAAAGCCGTCCGTGTTGAACCCGTTCGGCATCACGGTGGCGTTCTCGTCGCCGCAGCCGGCGCTCGGCTGGCCGGTGCCGTTCGGGTTGCCCGAACCGGCGAAGACAATCGATGCCGACAGCGTGAGCGCGAGGGTGGCTGCGGCCGTACCTGCGATGGCTCGTCGGAACATGCAAGACCTCCTTGCCGCGCGTTGGGCGGCACGTGGATGGCGCGGAAAGGGCGCCTGACAGGAGGTACGGCGGCGATCGCAGCTCGGATCGTCGATTGGCCGGCTTCCTGCGATCTGGTATGTCCATGCAAGGCTCATGTCGCCGAGTTCCCGAGCATCGACCGATCCTGGGAATGCCCCATCGGGCAACCACGCTGCCCGATGGGGCACCGTGGCGACCAGACGCCGGTTGTACGTTGTCCGCATGCTGGCTGAGTCTGCCCCGGGCCGCGACGCGACGGCGCCGAGCCGAGCTCATTCCCACCACGAAACGGAAGCCACCGCGTGGCGAGGCGCGGGCACGCAATCGCATTGGCCAGCGTGATGGGTGACCGAGCCTGGGCGACCATGGTGCCCGATGCACGGCGCGGCTATCGACGAGTAGCCGGTACCACTTCCGACTCGAACGCTGTCAGCCCGGCACTGCAGCGTGCAGTCGCCAGCGGACACATGCCGTCGCTCGCCGCCATGGAGCTGGTCCACCTTCAGCGTGCAGCAGGTAACCGGGCGGTCCAGCGACTTGTCGCGGGCGCATTGACCGTTCAACGGGAGACGCCCGGAGCCGCGCCCGAGCCCGAGAGGACCACGGTCAAGGGTGCAGGGCCCGTCGGGGCCGCGGGCGGGGCGCTGCCGAAGGGTTCCAAGGTTGATGTCGCCCCGCCTCCGACCACGTCGGCGACCACTCCCGCGGCGGCCAAGGACGACGACGACGAGAAGCCGCTCGAATTTTCGGCCGAGGTCTCCGGGACAGCGACGGCCGCCCTCACCGGCAATGAGAAGGGGAAGGTCAAAGGCGGCGCGGCAGTCGAGGTGGGCGTCGAGGCGCCCACGACGGTCGCGCTGGAAAAGAAGTTCGGGCCTGGCGGCGGGCGGAAGTTCAGGCTCCTCAGCAACCCTGAGTTCAAGGTGGCCCTCACCGGTGGCGACATCGACAAGGGTCTTGGCACGGCAACCCGCGCGGAGGTTGGGATCGATGTCGTGCGCCTGGTCGCGGACCCATGGACCTATCGCCTCCTGACGGTCGGCGGAGAGGTGTCGACGGACGAGGGCGCCAGCGCGAAGGTCGGGGCGAGCGTGGAGAAGGAGGCGCCGGACCGTGGCGGCTTGGGCGGGACCGTCAGCATCGGGGGCGCGTACGGGGCGAAGGGCCCCTCCGGCGAGGCGGCGGGCAAGCTGAGCTATTCGCCGAAGAAGGACGGGCCGGTCCGGCTGGAGATCTTCGGCGAGATCAAGGGCTCGGTCGCGCGGGATGGGTCGAAGTTCAACGCCGACGGAACGGCGACCCTCGGCATCGGCGGCAAGTTCTAGGCTGGGCGCGGCCCCGCCCCTCTGGCATCCTCGCTCGCGTGCCGGTTCCGCTCGACCAGCTGCTCCTGTACCTCGGCGGCTCGATCCTGATCACGATCGTGCCCGGCCCGGACATGGCCCTCGTGTTCCGGCAGGTCCTGCTCGGCGGCACGAGGCTCGCTCAGCGGACGATCTTCGGGAACCTGTCCGGGCTCGTTGTCCACGCGGTGGCCCTCGCGGCGGGACTCTCGGCGCTCCTGGCGGCCTCCGCCGAGGCGTACACCGTGGTCAAGCTCGCCGGTGCCGTGTACCTGCTCTACCTCGGGGTGCAGACGCTGCGCGCATCCCGGCATCCAGTCGCGGATTCGGAGGCCGAGGACCGGGCCGCCATCGGACGTCCGATCCCGTCGATGCGGGCGGCCTACGTGCAGGGCCTGGTGAGCACGGTCCTGAACCCCAAGCCCGCGCTCCTGTTCCTCACCTACCTGCCCCAGTTCATCGACGAATCGCGCGCCGTGCTGCCCCAGATCGCGTTCCTCGCCGGCGTCCACATCCTGGTCGGGCTGGTCTGGATGACCCTCTATGCACACCTCGTCCATCGAGCGCAGCGCACGCTCCGCCGGCCGGACATCCGGCGCTGGCTCGAGCGCGCCACCGGCGTCGTCCTCATCGGGCTTGGGCTCAGGGTGGCCCTCGAGCGCCGCTGAGGCTGGGCGCCGCGGCAGCGATCCGCGACATACTCCCCGGATGCCCGAGGAGATCACCGCCGAGGAGCTCGCCCACCCGGAGAGCCTCGCCGTTCACCAGCCGCACGTGCCGCCCGAGGAGGGCGGCCTGTGGTCGGCGCAGCGACGGCCGCTGACGCTCGGGCTCGTCCTGACGATCACCCTCGTGGCCGCCGAGGCCCTCGCCGTCTCGACCGCGATGCCGATCGTGGCGCGCGAGCTCGGCGGTCTCGAGCTGTACGGGCTCGTGTTCTCCGCATTCCTGGTCGGATCGCTGATCGGGATCGTGGTCGCGGGCAGCCTCATCGACCGACGCGGCGTGGTCATGCCGTTCCTGCTCGGGCTGACGCTGTTCGCGATCGGGCTCGCGCTCGGTGGCGCCGCGGTCTCGATGCCGATGCTCATCGGCGCCCGGCTCATCCAGGGGATCGGCGGCGGCGCGATTCCGCCGATCGCCTATGTCGCCATCGGCAGGAGCCTGCCGGAGCACCTCCGGCCGCGCATGTTCGCGACGATGTCGACCGCGTGGATCCTGCCCGGGATCTTCGGGCCGGCGGTCGCCGGCGTGGTCGCCGAGGCGTTCAGCTGGCGGTTCATCTTCCTCGGGCTGCTGCCGCTCCTCGCGGTCTCCGGCTCGATGGCCTACCGCGGCCTGCGCAACGTCCACGACGCGCCGGCCGGGGCAAAGGGCAGCTCCGGCGGGACCCGGATCCGCGATGGGCTGATCGTCGGCGCCGGCGTGGCGCTGCTCACCGGCGGACTTACCTCGACGTCACTCCTGGTGGCCGCCGGCCTCGGCGCCGCCGGGCTGCTCATCACCTTGTGGGCGTTCCGGCGCCTCGCACCCGCCGGCACGTTGCGCGCCGCCCGCGGCTACCCCACGGCGATCCTGCTGCGCGGCCTGTTGACCTTCGCCTTCTTCACCGTCGATGCCTACGTCGCGCTCCTCCTCGTCGAGGTCCGTGGCTGGTCCGCGGCCGGGGCCGGGATCGCGCTGACCGCAGCGACGGTCTCGTGGACCGCCGGGTCGTGGACCCAGGCGCGCCTGACAACGCGCTTCTCGCACGAGCGGTTCGTCCGCGTCGGGTTCCCGGTCGTCGCCCTCGGCATCGCGGGGCTCGGGCTGATCAGCTTCCCGGCCGTCCCCTCGTGGCTGGCCGTTCCGATCTTCGCATTCGCCGGCTACGGCATGGGCCTCGCATACGCTCAGTTCGCGCTGATCGTGCTGCGCGACGTGCCGCGCGATTCGCAGGGCGAGGTGACCGCGGCGCTGACGCTGTCGGATTCGCTCGGGACCGTGCTCGGGACGAGCCTCGCGGCCGCGTTCATCGCGGCAGGCGTGCGGGCCGGTCTCGGGCCGGGGCCGGGTGTCGAAGCCGCGATCGCGGCCGGTGCGGTCGTCGCGGCGATCGGCTGGGTGATCGCGCCACGACTGCTGCCGGCTGCCGCACCCGCGAGGGGAGCGCCGGCCACGGGCTCGCTCGAGGCCGAGGCGTCGGGCGGGCTGCGCTAGACTCGGGCCTCGCCCGCCACGCCGGGCAACCCGCCCCACCAGGAGGTCCCAGCTTCGTGTCCGCCGAGGAGCTTCGGGCGAAGATCCGCGAGGTCCCGGACTTTCCAAAGCCGGGGATCCTGTTCTACGACATCACGACCCTGCTCAAGGACGCCGCCTCGTACCGCGAGGCGATCCGGATGATGCTGGAGCCGTATCGCGCCGAGCAGGTCGACATCGTCATCGGCATGGAATCGCGCGGCTTCATCTTCAGCGCGCCGATGGCCATCGAGCTCAGCGCCGGCCTGGTGCCGGTTCGCAAGCTGGGCAAGCTGCCGGCCGAGACGCTGTCCGTCGAGTACGCCCTCGAGTACGGCTCCAACACGCTCGAGATCCACCGCGATGCGATCGAGCCCGGCCAGAAGGTCCTGATCGTCGATGACCTGCTCGCCACCGGCGGCACGGTCCAGGGCACGATCGAGCTCGTCGAGCGGCTCAAGGGCGACGTGATCGGGCTGGCGTTCCTGGTCGAGCTCGAGTTCCTGCACGGTCGCGACCGGCTCGAGGGCCGGCGCGTGACCTCCGTCATCAGGTACTGACGGCATCGACGTCCGTCGAGCCGCCTGACCCACACCGATCCCGTTCGATGACCGACGAGCGACGCGAGCCGACGACCTCGCCGCCCGGTCCGCCCGTGAGCGTCGAGCCGGCCGACCCCGGCCGGCGCCGGTTCTTCCGCCAGTTCGCCGGTGAGGTGCTCACCAGCGCGGCGCAAGTCGTGGGGGCGGTCACGGAGCTCCGCGATCGGTCCGCCGCCGAGGCGTCCTCGTTGCTCGGTGAAACACGACCAGCGGCCGCAGCACAGACCGGTGCGGCCCCGTTGGCCCTGTCGCGCCCGTCCGAGCCTGCCGGCGACCGCGCCCCGACCGGATTCCGTACGCCGTTCCGGTTCGAATCGGACAACGTCCTGCTCGTGATCGACCAGCGCAAGCTGCCCGATGCCCTGGTCGAGATGCCCGTCCGCAGCGCATCGGACGCGGCGAACGCGATCCGATTGATGGTGGTGCGCGGCGCGCCGGCGATCGGCCAGGTGGCGGCGATCGGGCTGGCGCTCACGGCGCGGATCGCTGCCAAGTCGCAGGCGCACACCCGGCGCGCGATCCTCGAGGGGGCCGCGGATATCCTCCGGATCGCGCGACCCACGGCGATCAACCTGCGTTGGGCGGTCGACCGCCTGATGGCCCGCTACCGCGAGATCGGCGCGCTGTCGGAGGACGGCGAGGCCATCGCCGTCGCCCTCAACGACGAGGCGATGGCGATCGTCGCCGAGGCGACCGACGACCACGGGCGACTGGCCGAGGCGGGCCGGGCGATCTTGCCGGCCACGGGCGACCGGCCGCTCCAGGTCCTGACCCACTGCAACACCGGACCGCTCGCGTGCGGCCAGTTCGGGACGGCGCTCGGCGTCGTGCAGGCGGCGCACCACGCGGAGCTGCCCCTGCATGTCTGGGTCGACGAGACGCGGCCGTATCTCCAGGGCGCCCGGCTCACCGCCTGGGAGCTCAAGCAGGCCGGTGTTCCACACACGCTGATCCCGGACATGGCGGCGGGGCCGCTGATGGCCCGTGGAGAGGTCGATGTGATCGTGGTGGGCGCCGACCGGATCGCGGCGAACGGCGACACGGCCAACAAGGTCGGGACCTACACGCTGGCCGTGCTCGCGGCGCGCCACGGCATCCCGTTCTACGTCTGCGCGCCGATGTCGTCGGTGGACCTCGGGACGCCCGACGGCGCCGCGATCCCGATCGAGGACCGGCCCGCGATCGAGGTGACCGACATCCGGGGCGTCCGGATCGCGCCGGAGGGGACCGCGGTTCGCAACCCGTCGTTCGACGTCACGCCCGCCGAGCTGATCACCGCGATCGTCACCGAGGAGGGCGCGCTCCGGGCACCGTTCGGGCCGGCGCTGCGCGACGCGATGGCAAGCCGCGAGGCGCGCCGCGATGAGGCCGCCGGCGCCGCCAGTGCCGTGGCGCCGCCAGCGCCCGTGGGGGCCGCCGGCTGATGGCGACCGCGACGCTCGACCGCGCCGGCACCCGCCTGGTCGCCGAGGTGACGTCGGATCGCGCGCTGATCAAGTCGTTCCTGGACCGGGATCGGCTGTACGCGGCCTACGCCCTCGCGGACCTCGAGGATCGCGAGGTGGCACGCGCCAAGTGGGGCATTGCGCGGTCGGGCGACGAGGTCGTGTCGCTGGTGCTGGAGTACGGCGGGCCCTCACCGCAGCCCTTGTTCGTCGCCGGTCGCGACGACGGGGTCGCGGCGATCCTGCGCGACGTGATCAAGCCGCCGATCGCGTACCTCGCCTGCCTGCCGGACAGCCTGCGCGCCGTCGAGACCCGCTACCGCATCGAGCCGGGCCCGCAGATGGTCCGGATGTGGGTCGATCGGCAGACGTTCCGCCCCGCCGAGGATCCCGGCGTCGAGCCGCTGTCGCCCGCCGATGCCGGCGAGCTGAACCGGCTGTACCGCCTCGGGTTCGGCTCGTGGCTGGCGCCCCAAGCGATCGCCGAGGGCGTGTATTTCGGGATCCGGGTCAACGGCCGGCTCGTCGCCGCTGCCGGGACCCACGTGATCGGGCGGAACGCCGGGATTGCCGTGGTCGGCAACGTGCTGACCCAGCCGGAGTTCCGCGGGCGCGGCTACGCGCAGGCGACGACCGCGGCCGTGACCTCGAACCTCCTCCAGTTCTGCGACCATGTCGTCCTCAACGTCCGCTCGGACAACCCGCCCGCGCTCAACGCGTACCGGCGGCTTGGCTACGCCGAGCACGTTCGATTCGAGGAACGACTCGGGCACCGGATCGGCTCGCTGTGGGCCGACCTCGCGTCCGCGCTTCGGCGCCTCGCACGCAGCAGGGAGCACGACAGCTGATGACCGACGCAGCCCACGATGTGACCAACCTCGCCCGCGCGCCCGAGGGCGTCCGGCGCATCGAGTGGGCGGAACGTGAGATGCCCGTCCTGCGCCTGATCCGGGAGCGCTTCGCGAAGGAGCGGCCGCTCGTCGGGCTGCGCATCGGCGCCTGCCTCCACGTCACGACGGAGACGGCCAACCTCATGCGAACGCTGGAGGCCGGCGGCGCCGAGGTCGCGATCGCGGCGTCGAACCCGCTCTCGACGCAGGACGACGTCGCGGCGGCGCTCGTCTCGCACTACGGGATCCCGGTCCATGCCCGGCGCGGCGAGGACCGCGACACCTATTACCGGCACCTCAATTCCGTGGCCGACACCCACCCGACGATCACCATGGACGACGGCTGCGACCTCGTCTCGCTCCTCCACCAGGACCGCGCCGAGCAGGTCAAGGAGGTCCTCGCGGGGACCGAGGAGACGACCACCGGCGTGATCCGTCTCCGGGCGATGGCCGCTGACGACGCGCTCGGCTACCCGGTCATCGCAGTCAACGAGGCCCAGACCAAGCACCTCTTCGACAACCGCTACGGCACCGGCCAGTCGACGCTCGACGGCATCCTGCGGGCGACGAACCTGCTGATCGCCGGGCGCAACATCGTCGTGGCCGGGTACGGCTGGGTCGGGCGGGGGATCGCGTCGCGGATGGCCGGCCACGGCGGCCACGTGACCATCGTCGAGATCGATCCGATCCGCGCCCTGGAGGCCCTGATGGACGGCTTCCAGGTCATGACCGCGGCCCAGGCCGCCGCGTGGGGCGACCTGTTCGTGACCGCGACCGGCAACGTGAACGTCTTCCGGCGCGAGCATTTCGAGGCGATGCACGACGGCGCGACGATGGCCAACTCCGGCCACTTCGACGCCGAGCTGGACCTGACGGCGCTCCGCCAGATGGCCGAGGGCCACGTCCGCGATGTGCGCGAGAACGTCCAGGAGTTCGACATCGGGGGCAAGCGGCTGCACCTCATCGCCGAGGGGCGTCTGGTGAACCTCGGCGCCGCCGAGGGCCACCCGGCGGCGGTCATGGACATGAGCTTCGCCAACCAGGCGCTCGCGGCCGAGTACGTCGCGAAGCACCACGCCGAGCTCGAGAAGCGGGTGTACACGGTGCCCACCGCGATCGACGCCGAGGTGGCTCGCCTGAAGCTCGCCGCATTCGGAATCACCCTCGATCCGATGACCGCCGAGCAGGCCGAGTACGTCACCGCCTGGAAGCACGGGACCTAGGGAGGGCCGTATGACCTCTGGCTCGATGACCGCGCCGTTCGGTTCGTGGGCGTCGCCGTTCCGCATCGAGCGGTTGACGGACCGGGTCGTGTTCCTCGGCGAATCGCGCGCCATTGATGGCGTGACGTGGTGGCTCGAGGGCCGGCCGGACGAGCGCGGCCGCCAGGTCCTGATCCGTCGAGAGAATGACGGCACGCAGGTCCGGATGACGCCAGAGGGGTTCAACGCCCGCTCGCGTGTCCACGAGTACGGCGGCGGCGCGACCCTCGTCTCGGGCGACCTCATCGTCGTCTCGGACTTCCTCACCGGCCGGCTCCATCGGGTGGTCGCTCCGGAGCGCCTCGAGGTGCTGACGCCGGAGCACGAGTGGCGCTACGCGGACATGGTCCACGACGCCGCGCACAACCGGCTGATCGCGGTCCGCGAGGACCACGAGCCGGCGACGGTCGCAAGCCACGGCGAGTGGAACAACGAGCTCGTGGCGATCGATCTCGCGACGGGTGGGGTCTCGGTCCTGAGCGGCGGTGCGGACTTCTACGCCGCGCCGCGAATCTCGCCGGACGGCTCCACCCTGGCGTGGCTCGAGTGGCACCACCCGAACATGCCGTGGGACGGCACGGAGCTGAAGGTCGCGCCCATCGGCGCGGACGGGTCGCTCGGCGAGGCGCGCCTCGTCGCCGGCAGCCGCACGGACTGGATCTCGCAGCCGCGCTGGTCGCCGGCCGGGATCCTGTACTTCGCGGCCGAGCCCCAGGGCTGGATGAACCTGTGCCGCGAGGTCGACGGCAGGATCGAGACCGTCACCGATTTCGAGGCCGAGTTCGTCGGGCCGGACTGGGTCTTCGGCCTCGTGACCTTCGCGTTCATGGCCGATGGCGGCATCCTGGCCGTGGCCCGCTCGGCCGGCCGCGACCAGCTCGTCAAGATCGACCCGGACGGCGGCCTGACCCCGATCGACCTGCCCTTCACCGAGATCGCCGGACTCTCGATCGATGGCGACCGGATCGTCTTCCGCGCCGCCGCCCCTGACCGGCCGAACTCCGTGATCGAGCTCGCTGGGGACGGCACGACGAAGGTGCTCCGGCGCGCGAACCCGACCGTCCCGGAGCGCGAGGACGTGTCGATGCCCGAGCACATCGAGTTCCCGACCACCGGCGATCGCACCGCCTTCGGGAACTTCTACCCGCCCACCAACCGCTCGTTCATCGGGCCGGCAGGAACGTTGCCGCCGCTCATCGTCACGAGCCACGGCGGCCCGACCGCGGCCGCGTTCTCCGGGTTCGCGACGGGCTTCCAGCTGTTCACGAGCCGCGGCTACGCGGTGCTCGACGTGGACTACGGCGGCTCGACCGGGTACGGCAAGGCGTACCGCAAGCGCCTTGAGCTGCAGTGGGGGATCGTCGACGTCGACGACTGCGTGGCCGGCGCGAAGTACCTCGCCGAGCGGGGCCTGGTCGATGGCGACCGGCTCGCGATCCGGGGCGGCAGCGCGAGCGGATTCACGACCCTGGCGGCACTCGCGTTCACCAAGGACTTCGACGCCGGCTGCACCTACTTCGGGATCGGCGACCTGCGTGAGTTCGTGAAGGACACCCACAAGTTCGAGTCGCGCTACCTGGAGTCGCTGCTCGGCAAGTGGCCGGAGGCGAAGCAGGTCTACCTCGATCGGTCGCCGAGCCTCCACGCCGAGCAGATCACGTCACCCGTCCTCGTCCAGCAAGGCGCGGAGGACAAGATCGTCCCCCAGTCGGAGGCGGAGCGGATCGTCGACGCGCTGTTCGAGCGGCACGTCCCGCACGCATATCTGCTCTACCCGGGCGAGGACCACGGCTTCCGCGGTCACGACGCCATCATCCGCTCGTTCGAGGCGGAACTCAGCTTCTATGCCCAGGTCTTCGGGTTCGAGCCGGCGGACGACATCGAGCCGCTCGAGATCCAGTTCCTCGCCGAGTCGCGCGCCCGGGCATGAAAAAACCGCGACTCGGGGTGGGACCCGAGCCGCGGTTCAGGGGGTTGCGATGTGTCGGAGCCCGTAGGGCCGCAGGCGTTTAGCCGCGCGCGCCGCGAGCGACGAGCGAGCCGGACCGGCGAGCTTCGATGGCTTCCTCGCACGCGACGGCGTCTGCGATCGCGCGGTCGCGAGCGGCGTTGGCGAGCATGACGTCCCGGTCATGGGACGCCTCGGCGAGCATGACGTCCCGGTCGGGAGCGGCGTCAGGCTCCTGCGCCAGCGCGTCGCCCATGTAGATGTTGAATGCCGTATTGCTCCAGATCACGACGACCCCTGCCTTTCCCTTTGAGCTCACATCGCTCGAGGGCTATCGTAGGCCATTAATCGTTCGATGTCAAGATACTTCAGATGAAGTAACACGATATTAAACCGCTTGACATAAAGGCGTTGACAAGCGGAAACTGTTGGCATGCCCCCAAAGCGGCCGATCCGCGACGCCCTCGACGACACGCTCGAGATCTGGGCGCGTGAGATCCCCGACCTGGACCCCCTGACCGAGGGCATCATCGAGCGGATCCAGGACCTCGCGTTCGACGTGAACCAGTCGATGGACGAGACCCTCAAGAAGTACGAGCTGGATCGCCGGACGTTCCACCTGCTCGGCAGGCTGCGCCGGCACGGCCCGCCGTACCGGGTTGCCGCGGGCAAGCTCTCGGACGAGTTGCGCCTCTCGACCGGCGCGATGACCAACCGGCTCGATCGTATGGAGAAGGCCGGCCTGATCCGGCGCCTGCCGGACCCGAACGACCGGCGAGCGACGCTCATCGAGCCAACCGAGGCCGGCCACGCGGCCTGGGACCGGACGGTCGGGTTGCAGGCGCGTCGCGAGGCAGAGTTCATCGGGGTCCTGTCGGCTGCCGAAAAGGTCCGCCTGCACGATCTGCTTCGTGCGCTGATGAGCGCCTTTCCCGACGACAAGCACCGGAAGTCCTCAAGCCACGACGCCGAGGCCGACGAGGCGCCCGAGGACTAGTTCCGAGGCTTCGCCTGGACGATCCCAAGGGTGTTGCCACTCGGGTCGATGATCCACGCCGACCAGACGAACCCGATGTCGGCGATCCCGTCCACCGTCTTCGGGAACGGGTCGTCGTACTCCTCGATTCGCACGCCCCGGGCGCGCAGCTCTGCGAGCTCGGCCTTGAGGTCGGGGACGATCCAGGCGAGCTGGGTCTGTTCGTCGGCGGTCCCGACCGTGCTCGAGGTCACGGAGATCTGCGTGCCACCGCACCTGAAGATGATCCGCTCCTCGTCATCCCTGAGGATGTCGAGCCCGAGGAGGTCGTGGTAGAAGGCGCGGCTCGCCGCGAGGTCTTTCGACAGCAAGATCGGGAACACGGGGTGGTCGCCGAGCATCGGGGCCTTCTCCAGTGGGTTGAGGATGTCGCGGGCACGATGCCACCTCTTCGCAGCTCGCGTGCGGCCGCGCTAGCTGCGCCGCGAGATCCTGCGGGCCCCGAGACCGACGGCGAACATGATCAGCCCGGCGCTGACGGCGGCAACCGGCAGCGTCGCGACCAGCACGAGGCAACCGACGAGCCCGATGACGTTGAGCACGCGCGGCCAGCGGCGCTCCGATCCCGGTTGGCTGAACGCGGCGGCGTTCGCGATCGCGTAGTACACGAGCACGCCGAACGAGCTGAAGCCGATCGCGCCACGCAGGTCCGTCAAGGCGACGAGGACGATGACCGCGGCAGCAATCGCGAGCTCCGCGTGATGGGGGACGGAGTGGCGATCGTCGACCGCCGCAAGGGTGGCCGGCATGTCGCCCTCGCGAGCCATCGCCAGCGTGGTGCGCCCGACGCCCGCGATCAGGGCGAGCAGCGAACCCAGGCTCGCGACGATCGCGCCGGCACGCACGACGGGCTCCGCCCACGCCGCGCCCGCAGCGTCGACCGCCGTCGCGAGCGGTGTCGGGCTGCCGGCGATCGCGACGGGCCCGGCGACGAGCAGCGCTGACGCTCCCACGAGGAGATACACCGCGATCGTGATGCCGAGCGCGATCGGGATCGCGCGGGGAATGGTCCGGGCGGGGTCGCGAACCTCCTCGCCGAGCGTCGCGATTCGCGCGTATCCCGCGAACGCGAAGAACAGCAGCCCGGCGGACTGGAGCACGCCATACGGGCCGATCGCGACGGCGTTCGAGGTCAGGTTCGCGGCGTCCGCGTGTCTGCTCGTGAGCGCGACGGCGACGACGACGCCGAGCGCCAGGAGCGAGCCTGCGACGAGGATCCGAGCGAGCCCGGCGGTCCGGGTGATCCCCCGCAGGTTGACGGCGGTGAGCGCCAC
This sequence comes from Chloroflexi bacterium UBA5189, assembly GCA_002413045.1. GTDB lineage: Bacteria > Chloroflexota > Limnocylindria > Limnocylindrales > CSP1-4 > UBA5189. The sequence goes on along the minus strand of DHWF01000031.1, from coordinate 281,819 downwards.
CACGGCCAGGACACCGAGCGCCCGCTGGGCGGTCGGCTGGCCGGGCAATGCGTACGCGCCGAACGTCAGCGCCATCGCGGCGCAGGAGGCCGTCTTCCCGATGACGAAGCCCCAGCCAGCCGTGAACCCCCACCAGGGTCCGAGCCGCTCGCGGCCGTAGACATACGTGCCGCCGGAGGTCGGGTAGCGGGCCGCGAGCTGGGCGGAGGCGGCGGCATTGCAATAGGCGACGCCGGCCGCCAGCGCGAGGCCGATGAGCAGCGCGCTCCCGGCCGCCGCGGCCGCCGGCGCGAAGGCCGCGAAAACCCCCGCGCCGATCATCGAGCCAAGCCCGATGACGACCGCCTCGCCCGTGCCCAGCTGGCGGGCGAGCGCCGGCGGCGCGACGCCATGTGCGGTCACCGAAGCCTCAGAGCGCGGCGGCGATCCGGCGGGCCGCGTCGGCGAGCTCCTCGTCGGTGACGTTCGGCAGGACGTCCTCCCAGATCGGGAGCATCGCGCCGGACGCCTGCAGCATGCCGAGCGGCCGCGGGAGCAGCCACACATGGAAGTGCGCGCCGCCGTCGCCCCACCGGTACAGGTGCACCCGCCCGACGCCGCCGAGCCCGAGGATCGCCTGCTCGACACGCGCGATCAACGGCCCGAACGCAGCCGCTGCCTCGCGCGACAGGTCTTTGAACGAGTCGACGTGCTCCTTGCTGGCCAGCCACACAGCGCCGGGCAGGCTGCCGTGGACGGGCGGATGCAGGGTGAAGTGCTCGTTCTCCCACACCGCGGGCGTCGCCTGGTGGGTGCAGATGCCGCACGGCTCGCCGCCGGGCTCGCCGCGGCGTGGCGGCTCGGGGATGACCGGGTCCGCCAGCGGGCGAATGGTCAATGGCTCGAGATAGGGAAGCTCCATCACTGGACTCCTTCACGTTGGAGGTCGGCCACGGGTTCCGGGCCGGTGATCGCGGGAAGGCGTCCCGCTGCGCGTCGAGCGATCTCGATGAACGGGCGCAGCCGAACCGACAGCTCGGTGCGGGTGGCGCGGAAGGCTTCGAGGCAGGCCTCGGTCGGCCCCTCGAAGGCCGCCGGGTCCTCGAGGTGCCAGTGCAGGGCGCCGTGCGGGCCTGGGAGCGCGGGGCAGGCCTCGCGCGCGGAGTTCGACAGGGTGATCACGTAGTCGAAGCGGCGGTCGAGGAGCTCGGTGACGGGTTTGGCGCGCTTGCCGCGCCAGTCGATCCCAATCTCGGCGAGGACCTGGACGGCCATCGGATGGACCGACTTCGGCTTCGTCCCGCCCGAGGCGGGCTCGAAGTCCTCGCCACCGAAGTGCCCGAGCAGGGCCTCGGCGATCTGGCTGCGCGCCGAGTTGCCGTTGCAGACGAACAGGACGCTGATCGGCGCGAGCTTCGGCCGGCGGCGCGCCGGGTCGGCGACCTCCATCGTTCGCTCGAGGTCGGCAAGCTCGAGCTCGAGGCGCTCCAGCTCCTCACGCTGCTGGGCGATGCGTCGGTGCTGGCGCGCCAGGGTCGAGTGGAGCGCGGGATCGACCCCGGCGCCGCTGAAGCAGCGTTCGGCGAGCCGACCCGCCTCGGCCGGCCCAAGCCCGAGCCGGCGCAGCGTGAGGACCATGGTCAGCCGCGCGAGATCCGCGTCCGTGTACTGGCGGTAGCCGTTCTCAGCCCGTGCGGGCTCCGGAAGGATGCCCGCCGCCTCGTACCAGCGAACCCCGGAGGCGGAGATGCCAGCTCTGCGGGCGAGGGTGGAGATGTTCACCTCGGCAGACTAATCCTTGCAGTGGCTGCAAAGTCAAGCCTGTGTTGGCGAGGTGCGCCCCGTGCTCAGGTGGCGCTAGAGGAGCTTCTTGAGGGCCAGGATCCGCGCGTAGGAGGTATCGAGCGTGGCACGCGGGATCGTGCCGGCGCGGGCGGCCGCGAGAAGCGCGTCATACACCGCAGCAGAGCTCGCCTCCGGGCCGGCGATCAGGATCATGTCCGTGCCGGCGAGCGCCGACTGGATGGCGAGATCGGACACCGGGACGCCACGCGCCGCGGCCGTGCCGGACAGCGAATCGGTGATCGTCACGCCGTTGAACCCGAGCTGGCCGCGGAGCAGGGTCTGCGAGATCGCTCGCGACCAGCCGGCGCCGTTGCTCGGGTCATAGGCCTCGTAGGTGGCGTTCGACAGCATGATCATGGGGATGGGCTGCGTGATCGCGAGGCTGTACGGCTGCAGGCCCGGCGCCAGCTCGGCCTTCGTCGCGGAGATGTCGACGACGCTGGTGTCGGTGTTCTGCAGCGCGAACCCGATGCCCGGGAAGTGCTTCATCGCCGGAACGACGTCGGCGACCTCGAGCCCGCGGGCGAAGGCACTCGACAGGGTCGCGGTCACGCTCGCGCTGAACGACCAGGTTCGAGCGTCCAGGTACATGAACGACTGGTTCGAGGCCGGGACGTCGGCGACGGGCGCGAGGTCCGTGTTAATGCCCAAACCGGCGAGCGCCGAACCGGTCTGGAAGCCCTGGTCCCGAGCGGTGGCCGATGATCCAAGCTCGCCCATCTGCGGCACGGTGAGCGTCGGCGGCGCCCACGGGATCCGCTTGACCGTGCCGCCCTCCTGGTCCGTCGCGATGAGCAGCAGCGGCTGCCCGCCGTCGGTGGCGGCCCTCTGGAGCTGGGTGGTCAACGCGACGAGCGCGGCCTCCGTCGTCACGTTCGATCCGAACAGGATCACGCCGCCGACCTCGCCCCGGCGAATGCGGCCGAGCAGGTCCGCGCTCGGCGTCGTGCCGATCATCTTGACCATGAGCTTCTGCCCGATCAGTTGCGCGAGGGTGGGGCGAGGCGGCGCCGGGGTCGGTGCCGGGGTTGGCTTGGGGGTCGGCTTCGCGGTGGGTTTCGGCGTCGCGGTCAAGGTTGGCGCCGCGGTTGGCGGGAGCGTCGGTGCGAGGGTCGGGCCTGCGGTCGGTACGGGCGACGGGCTCGGTTGGGCTTCGGTCGGCGTCGGGCTCGTGATCGGCGCGGCAGTCGGAACAGCCGCGTCAGTGCCGCAGCCGGCGACCAGGATCGAAATCAGGAGCGCGACGCGAAGCCTCACACCCCATGGATGCCGCCGGGGTGCCCTAGCGCAAGCGGTCCCTCTTCAGAACGATCCGAAACCGCCGAGCAGGTTCTGCAGCGGCGACTGCCCACCTTGCTCCTCGACCCCCGCTCGCTCGAGGGCGATGGCGATCGCCAGGCCGAGGGGCACCTCGAGACCGCCCGTGATCCGGATCCCATAGGCGTTATGCATGCTGAACCAGGCGCGCGAGGCGGTCATGACGACCTGCCCAGACGGGTCGGTCACCTGGAACTCGCGGTTCATCCAGTCGCCGCGAACCGTCAGTGCCTGACCCGCGGCGAGGGTGATCGTGAATTTGTCGCCTCCGAGGTTGAAGAGCGCCTCCTGGACGGTCGCGACCGTCTGGCCTGCCTTCTTCACCTCGATGGTCCGATGCAGGTGCGGCGAGTGCACTCATTCGAGGAGCTGTCGAAGCGTCGAGAGTCCGCGGTGGACGTCCGCGAATGCGGTTGTGAGCGGCGACAGGCCGACCCGGATCGAGTCGGGGGCGCGGAAGTCGGGAAGGACGTTGCGGTCGATAAGGGCGCGCGTGAGGCGGCGCGCATCGGGGTGCCGGATCGAGATGTGGGCGCCGCGGCGGGTCGAGTCGCGCGGGGAGCCCAGCGAGCAGCCGAGCGGCGCGAGCCACGCATCGAGCAGGACGATCGCGTACTCGGTGAGGGCGATCCCCTTGGCGCGGATCGCATCGATCCCGGCCTCGGCAGTGAGCTCGATACCGGCCTGCGCCGCGGCAAGCCCGATGATCCCCGGCGTTCCAACGAGCCAGCCGCCGATCCCGGCGCGGCGTTCGAACGTCGGGCCCATCTCGAACTGGCGCGCCTGCGCGAACCAGCCCTGGATCGGCGGACGCAGCTCGTCCTGGAACTCGCGGCGGACATACAGGAACGCGGGCGCTCCCGGGCCGCCGTTCAGGTACTTGTAGGTGCAGCCGACCGCCAGGTCGACCCCGTTCGCGGTCATCTCGACCGGGATCGAGCCGCCCGCATGCGACAGGTCCCACAGCACCAGCGCGCCGGCCGCGCGGGCGGCGTTGGTCACGGCCTTGATGTCGACGATCGCCGCCGACCGGTAGTTGACCGCCGACAGGATCAACAGGGCGGTGTCGTCGTCGAACGTCGCCGTGATGTCATCGGTCGACAGGCCCTCGACCGAGTCGCCGTCGAGCCAGCGGATCTCGAGGTCCCGCTCGCGCGCGATGCCCTCGACGATGTACCGGTCCGTCGGGAACTCCGAGCGTTCGACGATGACGGTGCGGCGCACCGGCCGCGCGTCGAAGGCGGCGACGGCGAGCCGGTAGAGGTTCACGGTCGTGGAATCGGTGACGGCGACCTCGCCAGGTTGCGCGCCCAGGACGCCCTTCGCAAGGACGTCGCCGACCACCAGCGGCAGCTCGAGCCAGCCATCCTCCCAGCCGCGAATGAGCCGCGTGGACCAGGTCGCGGAGACCTCGTTCACCTGCCCGAGCGACGCCTTCGTCGGCCGCCCGAGGGAGTTCCCGTCGAGGTAGACGACACCAGGCTCGGTAGGCACGAATCGATCGTGAAACGCTGCCAGCGGATCGGCCGCATCCAGCGGCTCGGGGTCGAGTTGGCTCGCCACGAGGCACAGCGTACGCGGCGCGGCCGGCTTCTCCCGGCGTCAGCCTTGCCGCAACTTGGCCATATCGACATAGCGGGACGGTTAGGCGACGACATGGGGCCAGCAGGGCCGCCGAGCGGGCAGTCGGTGGGCGGTTCGTGCTCAGCGGAACGGATCGACAGGCCATGAGCGGCCGTCGGGCGCGCTTCCCGGTTTCCTGATCGCCCCCCGATGTCGGTTTGGCCAAAATTGCCCGCACTGCGCCGAGCCGGGCGAGCCCTCGCCTCTCGCCGTGCCAGCCGAGATGGCACGGACCCGGTGATACCCTCCGACCGAGTTCGAAGTCGTCCGCAGCGAGGGATCTTTGACCAGCATCGTCGACGCGCCGGAGTACCTGTTCACGTCCGAATCGGTCACCGAGGGCCACCCGGACAAGCTGTGTGACCAGGTCAGCGACGCGATCCTCGACGCGATCATTCGGGACGACCCCCAGGCACGGGTGGCGTGCGAGACGGCGACCACGACGGGCCTCGTCATCGTGATCGGCGAGATCACGACGAAGACCTACGTCGACTTCCAGCAGGTCGTCCGCGACACCGTCCGAGAGATCGGCTACACGCGCGGCGACTACGGCTTCGATGCGGACACGTGCGGCACGCTCATCTCGATCAAGGAGCAGTCGCCGGACATCGCGCGGGGCGTCAACTCGGCGCTGGAGGTCCGCGGTGGCGACGTGGACAGCGACGAGCTCGGTGCCGGCGACCAGGGAATGATGTT
>DHWF01000031.1:213588-276234 GCA_002413045.1 Chloroflexi bacterium UBA5189 | reverse complement strand
GGCGACCAGGGAATGATGTTCGGGTACGCCTGCCGTGAGACCCCCGAGCTCATGCCCATGCCCATCGCGCTCGCGCATCGGATGGCGCGCAAGCTCGCCGAGGTGCGGAAGTCCGGCAAGCTGCCGTACCTCCGGCCGGACGGCAAGACGCAGGTCACGGTCGAGTACGCCCGCGGCGTGCCCGTCCGCGTTCGAACGGTGGTCGTGTCGGCGCAGCACGACCCCGACGTCGACATGGATCGGCTCGAGGACGACCTCAAGGAGGCCGTCATCATGCAGGCGATCCCGACCGAGCTCCGCACGAATGCCCCGATCATGCACGTGAACCCGACCGGTCGGTTCGTCGTCGGCGGCCCGATGGGCGACGCCGGCGTGACGGGCCGCAAGATCATCGTCGACTCGTACGGCGGCATGGCCCGCCACGGTGGCGGCGCGTTCTCCGGCAAGGATCCCACGAAGGTCGACCGGTCTGGCGCGTACGCGGCTCGATGGGTTGCCAAGAACGTCGTGGCGGCGGGGCTCGCCGACCGGTTCGAGCTGGAGATCGCCTACGCGATCGGGATCGCGCGGCCGCTGTCGATGTCAATCGAGACGTTCGGCACCGGCAAGATCGCCGACGAGCGGATCCTCGGGCTGATCAAGGAGCACTTCGACCTGCGGCCCGCCTCGATCATCCGCGACCTCGACCTGCGCCGGCCGATCTACAGGCAGACCGCCGCGTACGGCCACTTCGGGCGCCTCGACGTGGACCTCCCGTGGGAGCACACCGACAAGGCCGAGGCCCTCGCGTCCGACGCCGGCATCCGCATGCCCGAGGCCGTCCCCGCCGCGTAAGGGACCGACCTTCCGGCGGGTGATCCGGCGCTCGCGCCGATAGGATGGCGTGATGTACGCGGTGATCATGGCGGGCGGCGGAGGGACGCGACTTTGGCCGCTCAGCCGGCCCGAGACGCCCAAGCCGTTCCTGCCCCTGCTCGACGATCGATCACTGCTTCAACGCACGTTCGATCGGATCGTCGGCGCCGAGCTGGGCCTGCGCCCGGACGACGTCGCGGTGGTGACCGAGCGGCGCTACGGCCCGATGGTTCGCGAGCAGCTCCCGGGCGTTCGCGTGATCGCCGAGCCGCTCGGCCGCAACACCGCGGCGGCGATCGCGCTGGCGACGCTGCGCTTCGAGCGGGACCCGAATGAGGTGATGCTCGTCCTGCCGGCCGATGCCTGGATCGACCCCGAGCGGGAAGGTGTGTACCGCAACGTCCTGAAGGCGGTCGCGCGAGTCGCGCGGGACGGCGCATTCGGCGTGGAGACTCCGCTCGTCACGTTGGGCGTCAAGACGGAACGTCCGGCGACCGAGTACGGCTATCTGATCCCGAAGTACGACGATGGTGCCGTCATCGATGGCGTCCAGATGTACCCGCTGTCGGGATTCGAGGAGAAGCCGGATCGCGAGCGAGCCGGGCAGCTCTTCTCCCAGCTCGGGGTCGCCTGGAACGCGGGCATCTTCCTGTGGCAGCGCCAGGCGATCCGTGACGCGATCGATCGGTACACGGGGCTGATCACCATGATCGGCGCCGTCGCCGGCAGCGATTCCGGTCTGGAAGCCTCCTACGACCGACTGAAGCCGATCTCCATCGACCACGCGGTCATGGAGGGCGCCGCGAACGACCGCCGCGTGGTCATGGGGTCGATGGCCGTCGGCTGGAGCGACCTCGGGTCGTGGACGCAGCTGGTCGCCGCGATCGGCGGCACGGGAGCGGGCCGGGTGATCTCCCCGAACGAGGCCGTGCACGCCGACGAGGCGGACCTCGTGATCGAGCGAATCGGCGGGCGGCTCGCCGTGAGCGAAGGACCGCGCGATATCCTCGCCCAGACCCCGGTGGCCCTGCTCACCGGTGCGGCGACGGCCCCGGAGCCCATCCACGCCCTCGTCAGCCGCGTCGCCGATTGGGAGGAACGCCAGTGACCGAGACCGCGCCGAAGTCCCCGATCGTGTTCGGCACGGACGGCTGGCGCGCCCGGATCGCGGAAGACTTCACCTTCGAGAACGTCCGGCGCTGCGCCGACGGCGTCGCGCGGTACGTGGTTGGGCGCGGCGAGCAGGCCAAGGGCGTCGTCCTCGCCTACGACCGGCGATTTGCGTCGGAGCACTTCGCGACGGCGGCGGCCGAGGTGATCCTCGCCCACGACATCCCGGTCGCGTTCGCGGCCCACGCCGTCCCGACCCAGATGAGCTCGTACGAAGTGGTCGAGCGCGGCGCGGCGGCGGGCGTCGTCATCACCGCCAGCCACAACCCGTGGACCGACAACGGCTTCAAGGTCAAGGCGCCGACCGGATCGGCGGGCGGGCCGGACATGCTGAAGGTGATCGAAGCCGCGATCGCCGAGGGCGCGCCGGTCGAGCGGCGGCCGTTCGCCGATGCCGAGGCGGCCGGGCTCGTCGAGCGCTACGACCCGTTCGAGGGCTACGAGCGATACGTTCGACGCACCGTCGACCTCGACGCCCTCAAGGCGGCCGACATCGACGTCCTGGTCGAGCCGATGTGGGGCGCCGGCGCGGGCTGGCTCAGCCGGCTCCTCGGCGGTGGCCGCATCCGGGTCAACGAGATCCACCGGGAGCGCAACCCGTACTTCGGTGGCGTCAACCCGGAGCCGATCCGCCCGAACATCGACGAGGCGCTGCGGAAGATCGTCCAGGACGGCAGCGAGGTCGGCCTGTTGCTCGACGGCGACGCGGATCGTGCCGGCGCGGCGGACGAACAGGGCACGTTCATTCACCAGCTCGAGGTCACCGGGCTGCTCATGTACTACCTGGCCGAGCATCGAGGCCTGCGGCAGCCGGTCGTCGTTTCGGTCAACAACACCTCGATGGCGGCGCGGCTCGGGAAGCACTACGGGATCGAGGTGCACGAAAGCCCGGTCGGCTACAAGTTCATCGGGCCGATGATGATCGAGACCGGCGCGATGATGGGCGCCGAGGAATCGGGCGGCTTCGGGTTCGGGATGCACCTGCCCGAGCGCGACGGCATCTACGCCGACCTGCTCCTGCTCGATCTGTTCCTGCGCGAGATGGCCCGCGGCGTCTGGCCCGTCTCGAAGATCGTCTCGCAGTTCCACGAGCTCGCCGGCCCGTCGTTCTATCGCCGGATCGACGTCCATGTCGAGCGGGCGGCGTACCCCGAGACGAAGCGGCGCCTGCTGGAGGGACTGGTCGGAACGCCACCGACCGCGCTTGCGGGCCAGCCGGTCACGCGGACACAGGCGCTCGACACCAAGGACGGTTTCAAGTTCTTCGTCGACGACGGGTCGTGGCTGCTCATTCGAACCTCGGGCACGGAACCGCTCGTGCGCGTGTACACGGAGGCGACATCGGCGGACGCGCGCGAGGCGCTCGTCGGCGCGGGCGAGCAGCTCGTCCGCGGGTGAGCGGCAACACGGCGCCGGTGCCGCCGCCGCCAGCGAGTTCGCTCCCTCGGCGCGTCGAGAAGCCGTGGGGCCACGAGATCATCTGGGCCCACGCAGAGCACTACGTCGGCAAGCTCATCGTCATCGAGACGGGCAAGCGCCTCTCGTTCCAGTACCACGAGGCAAAGGACGAGTGGATCTACGTCGTGTCCGGTCGCTTGCTCCTCACCCTCGAGAACGACGCCGGCGTCGTGGAGGAGCGCGAGCTCGACCCCGGCGAGGGCGCGCACGTCGCGGTCCTACGGAAGCACCGCTACGCGGCGATCGAGACCTGCACCCTCGTCGAGGTCTCGACGCCGGAGCTCGACGACGTGGTGCGCCTTTCGGACGACTTCGGCCGCGAGGGCACGAACGCACCGTAGGCACGCGGCGCGCCAGACGGTGCGCTATGGTCCGCGCATCGTGGAACCGGGGGCCGCCTTCTACCTGGCGCGTCGCAACGCCGCTGGCCTCGCTGCCGCGGCAGCGTTCGTCCTGCTGCTCGCGGTCGGGAGCGGCGGCGTGCGCGCAGCGGGTCCGGTCGTGCCCGATTCCAGCTGCGCGACGGAGAGCCAGTTCAAGTCCCTGTCGGGCACCACCAGGGCCGTGCTCCAGATCACCAACAACACCGACGAGACCGTGAAGTCGTACTGGCTCGACTACACCGGCAAACGGGTCTTCTACGAGAACGTCGCGCCCCACACCAGCTACCTGCAGGCGACGTGGCTGACGCACCCGTGGGTCATCACCAGCGCGGCCGGCGCCTGCTATCGGTTCGTGGTGATGAACTCGCAGCAGCAGTTTGTCTCGGTCGATCCGACCCTCGGGCCGGGAGAGACCCTGGAACCGCTCGCGACGTCACAGTCGTCCGAGATCGCGCCGGCTCCAACCGTGACCGCCCCAACCGAGACCGTTGCAGCAGCGACCGCCGCAGGCGCGACTGGCGCCACTATCCAACCAACCACGAACGCTCCCTCAGGCCCGGGCACCGCAGGGTCGGCGCAGGGGGCCGCGCCCGGCGTGACGATCGCGATCGCCGGCGTCGCCGCCGCAGTCGTCGCGTTGCTTGCGTGGCTCGTGATCAACGGCAAGCTGCCCGGGCTCCCGAAGGGCCCGCGCTCGTAGACTCGACGGCATGACGACCTTCCTCGACGACACGACCGACCTGCTCGAGCGGACGCCACGGGTCCTGTCGGCACTGCTCAAGGGCCTCCCGGAAACATGGGCCGACACGCCGGACATCGACGGCGGCTGGCGGCCGCGCGACGTCGTCGGGCACCTGATCACCGCGGACCTGGACAACTGGGTCGTACGGACGAAGCGACTCCTCGAGAAGGGCACATCCGAGCCGTTCGAGCCATTCGATCGGTTCGCCCACCAGGGTCGCGACGACGACCAGACCCTCGATCAGCTGGTCGACCGCTTTGCCGGTCTTCGAGCCGAGAACCTCGAGCGGCTCGCGGAGCTGGTCGCGGACGGCGACCTCGATCGACGGGGCAAGCACCCTGCCCTCGGCGAGGTCACGCTTCGGGAGCTCCTCTCGACCTGGACGGCCCACGACCTCGACCATGTGTCGCAGATCTTCGCGGGCATGGCCGGCTCGCGCGACACCGACGTCGGCCCCTTCAAGGTGTACCTCGGCATCCTCCTCCGCCGCGACGATCCCGCCGCCAAGCCCGGCTGATCGGGGCGAGGTCCGGGCCGGCTCGGGGGTGGTCGGAGGCGCCGCCGGGGTGTAGGCTTGACCAGCGCCCGCCTCGCCCGGTCGGTGCAGGACCGGACGGCGGCCGCCATCGCCCCGCACGGGGGCCTGGAGGGTCTGGCCAGATGCACAGCTCCCTGATCGGCAAGGTCGAGAAGGCGAATCGCTACGCCCGTGAGCTCGATCGCATCTCGATCGATCGCGTTGCGCTCACGTTCCGCGGCGACAACGACACCCACCACGTCAGTCTCGATGCCGGTCAGTGGCACTGCACCTGCCACTACTTCGAATCGTGGGGGAGTTGCGTCCACCTTCTCACCCTCCAGAAGGTGTTCGGCGTGATGCTCCCGGACGCGGCCCAGGTCTCGATCTTCACGCCCGTCCAGGCCGCCGCGACCGCCTGATCGGCGGGACGCCGGGCGGCGCCCGACCCCCCAATTCGCGAACAAGCCAGACGTTCACAGGCATGGCGCCTGCCGGATGAGATCGCGCGTCGGCGCGGTCGGGCACGAGATCACCGCGACGCGCACCGTCGATGACGTCGCGCCCAGCAGGCCCTCGCCCGAAGGGGCGGTGAACACGAGCCGATAGTCGTACGTCGTCGACGGCGTCAGCGTCAGCCCGTAGCTCCCAGCCGTCGAGTTGCCCGCCAGCGTCCCGAACGTCGACCATGACGTGGCCCCCGGTAGCCGCCGCTGGAGCGTGATCGTCCGGCCGCTCAGCGGGTCGCCGGACAGGGACCTCGCCGCCGAGGCGACGGCGACCTTCAACGTCCCCGTGATCCGGACGGAGCTGCCGGCGTCGATCGTCGTCGAACTCGCGATGACGGACAGCGAAGTCGCCAGCGAGAGGCACGTCGAGACCTTGTCGCCGCTCGACTCGAGGGCGTACTCGAGCTGCAGCCGGGCCACGTCGCAGCGCCCGAGCACGTGCTCGTCCCAGCCTGCCTTCGGCTTGCTGCGGGCCGCGAACTGGACGACCGCGTCCTGGAAGTCGCTCTCGTCGTCGAGGTTCACGTGGTGGCCGAGCATCTCGATGTGGCCGAACTCGTCGAGGGCCACGTTCTCGGCGTCGTAACAGCCGGTGGTCGGCGTCGTCTGGCCCTGGCACCAGCGCAGGGTCCCCCAGTCGAACGCCCAGCCGTACGGCCGGAACCACATCCCGTTGAACGAATCCGGCACGCCCGTCCGATTCATGCAGGCGATGCCATAGCTGGAGCAGGGGACCGCGCCGCCGTACGCGATCTGGCTGTCGGAGGTGCTCACGCGGGTGAACGTGGCGGCTCGCGAGTTTTTGCTCGAGCCGATGTCGTGGGCGCCGGCATCGATGGCGGTCGCCATCCACGACGGCGGCGTGGCGCCGGTCATCCACTGGTAGCCGACCACCTGGTCGAAACCCCAAGGGGTCGTGCCGATCAGCGGATCGGGTCCGTGGGCGAGGGTTGGTGAGCCCGAGAACAGGCTGGCGACGAGCGCCGCGACGGCGCCGCCGATGACGAACCGGCGAGGCAGTGCGATCACGGAATGACCTCCGCGGCGACTGGGCGGAAGGAACGGGGCGCGCCGCCTGGCGCGCCGATCGCGACCTCGTCGGCGTTGAGCTGGACGCCGCTCGTCGCGGCGACTCCGGAGGCGAGCAGCTGCTCGCCGGCGCGGACCCCGCGAATGAGCACGGCCCTGCCGGTGATGAGGTCAAGCCGGAGCGTTCGCCCGGCCCGACTGTCCGTCGAGGCAACGAGGAACCTGCCATCGCGAGTAACGGCAGCACCGTCGGCGCGGTCGAGGACGACCGAGCTCGCGCCGGTGGCGAGGTCCCATGCCTGGATGGCGCACGGATACCCCTGGCAGGCGGCCCACGTGAGCAGCTTCCCGTTGGCGAACCCGAGCATGGGGCCCTGCGCGGCAGCGGCGGTTGCGCCACGGAGCAGCACGGGCGCGGTCGCCGCCGCCTGCACGTCGAAGACGCGGGTGAGACAGCCGGTATCCGTGCATGACTGAACCGCGAGCAGGCGAGCCGTCGTGTCGAGGTGGAGGTCGGTGACCCATGCCGGGCCCCCGAGGAGACCCTCGTCGAGCGCCGGCGCGACGAGCACCGGGGCGTCTACCGCGGCGGACCCCGGACCGCCGAACCGCCACGTGCCCAGGTCCGCGCGGGTCGCGCGGCTGACGAGGTGGGCGAGCACTGAGCCGTCGAGCGGGTCGAGGATCGCGCCGCGCACGACGTCGCCGCTCGAACCGATGCGCCACGAGCACGCGCCAGAGACGGACACGAGCCGGATCTCCGAGCGCTGATCACCATCGGTCGCGAGGACGACCACGCCGCCAACCGGGCCGCTCGCGGCGGACTCGACCGTCAGATCGAGCCCGAATGTCGTGGCGCCGCCTCGTCCAACGGCAAGCCGCCGTCCGGCCATCGCGCCATGCGCGTCGAGCCGATCGGAGAGCGTCCACCACGAGCCCGGCCCGACGTCGCGCCGCGGCTTTCCGGCCGCGTCGGTTGCAAGGGGCGACGCGGCGCACGCCCCCACCGGCGGCGGTGTGGTGCGGCCGCCCGCCGCCTCCCCGGCGTGAAGCTGGCTCAGGACCAGCGCGACCGCCCCGAGGACGATCGGCGGCCCGAGCCACCGTGCCCAACGACGACCAACCGACATCTCGACCTCCGCGGCGGGTTTGCCGGCGGGAGGCGACGAGGGCCAGATGATCGACCCGGAGGCTGCACCGGCGATCATCGGGGTATCACCTGGCGCTTATCGGCGGCTCACCAGCAGGCTGAGTGCTAGTCTTCGGCCGTCGTCCTCTTCGACGACACGCTGCGCGGCCGCGAAGCCGGTGAGAGTCCGGCACAGTCCCGCTACGGTGACCATCGCTCGCGATGGAAGTCCGGTCGCCGACCCGCAGTGTCTGCTCGACCTTCGAGAGAAAGGGTAGGCACCGCATGCGATCCACCGGCTGACGCAGCCCTCCCCGACGTCCCGCGGCGCGCCACCGCGCCCGATCCCTTCCCCGAACGCCGGAGACTTCCATGGCTGCCCGCTCGATTCCCCGTTCCCTGCGCCTGTTCCTCGTCGCCCTCGCGGTCCTCGCGATCGGCTGCTCGTCTGCCGCGCCAACCACCGCGCCAACGATCGAGCCGGGGGCGACGTCGATCATTCCGACGTCCGCGCCGCCGACCTCGTCCGAGCCGACCGCGGCACCCGTGTTCCCCGTCACCCTCACCGATGACGAGGGCACGCAGGTCACGATCCCTGCCGAGCCGCAGAAGATCGTCTCGCTCACCCCCGCGACCACCGAGACCCTCTTCGCGATCGGGGCCGGCTCGCGCATTGTCGGCAAGGTCCAGGACCCCGCCAACTACCCGCCCGAGGCCGCGGCCATCCCCGAGGTCGCGACGTTCGCGGGCGTCGACGTCGAGAAGATCATCGCCAGCGGCGCCGACCTCGTCGTCTCCGGCGGCACTGGGCTCACCCAGGGCGACGCGGTGACGCAGCTTCGAGCGGCCCACATCCCCGTGGTCGTGAGCTACCCGACGTCGATCGCCGGTGCGCTCCGTGGCATCAAGCTCATCGGCGCCGCGGTCGGGCTGCCGGACGCTGCGAACACCCTCGCCGATCAGATGCAGGCCGAGATCAGTGCCCTGACCCGCATCGCGTCAACGGCCCCGGACCAGCCACGCCTGTTCTACGAGATCGACGTCACCGGCGGCATCTTCACCCCGCCCGCGAACTCGATCTACGGCGAGATGTTCCTGCTCGCCGGCTCGAAGCCGATCGCCGGCGACGCGAGCTACTCGATCTCCCTCGAGAACCTCGTGGCCGCGGACCCGGAGGTCATCCTCCTCGGCGACGCCGCGTACGGCGCCACGGCGGATGCCGTCGGCAAGCGCGCCGGCTGGGAGGGGATGACGGCGGTCAAGAACGGCAAGATCGTGGCCGTCGACGACATCGTGATCACCCGGCCCGGTCCCCGCCTCGTGCAGGGCTTGTACGATCTGATCACCGCAATCCACCCGGGCCTAACGATCGACGTCCCGGGCATGTCGTTCCCGGCGCCGGCCGCGTCCGTCGCGCCGTCGTGATCGAGACTCGGTGAGCGCGGCAACAGCCGTCGCGCACCGACGGGGCGGGACGCGGTCGATCGCTCGTCGGCCGTTGTTCCTCGCCGCGGCCGGCGTCGTCGGACTGCTCGTTGCGCTCGTCGTTGGCGTTGCGGCCGGGTCGGTCTTCGTGCCGCCCGGCGACACCATCGCGATCCTTGCGCATCGGCTCCTCGGGCTGGACCTCGGGATCCACTGGACCGCCGCCGAGGAGACCATCGTGTTCGAGCTGCGCCTGCCGCGCGTGCTCATGGCGATGACCGTGGGCGTCGGGCTGGCCGTTGCCGGAGCGACGTTCCAGGGCGTCCTGCGCAACCCGCTCGCGGATCCGTATGTGCTGGGCACGGCGTCCGGGGCGGCACTCGGGGCCGCGATCGCAGTGATCCTGCCGGTGCGCGCCGTGTTCCTCGAGTTCGGGCTGCTGCACGGGCTCGCGTTCCTCGGCGCGCTCGGCGCGGTCTTCGTCGTGTACCGGTTCTCGCGGACGGGCGGGCACGGGCAGATGACGAGCCTGCTCCTCACCGGCTACGCGATCGCCTCGCTCCTCGCCGCAGGCCTGTCGATGGCGATGTTCCTGTCGGGCGCGGGGCTGCGGCAGATCTTCTCGTTCCTGCTCGGCGGGTTCGAGTCCGCCACGTGGGTGCGATTCGCCACGGCCCTGCCCCTGATCATCGGCGCGTCGATCCTGATCGCGATGCGTGCCCGCGCGCTCAACGGCTTCCTGCTCGGCGAGGAGGCGGCGGCGCACCTCGGCGTCGACGTTCCACGGGAGCGGGCGATCCTCCTCGGGCTCGCGTCGCTTGCGACGGCCGCCGCGGTGGCGGTCTCCGGGCTGATCGGGTTCGTCGGGCTTGTCGCGCCGCACGTCGTCCGGCTCGCCGTCGGTCCGAATGCGCGGGTCGTGCTACCGCTCGCGGCGATCTTCGGCGCGATCCTCATGGTCGGCGCCGACCTCGCTGCGCGGCTGCTCGGCGATGTGCCGGTGGGCGTCGTGACCGCCGTCATCGGCGCGCCGTTCTTCCTGTTCCTCCTCCGGCGAACCCGCGCGGGCTACGACCTGTGAGCGCCGCCGTCCGCACCGAGCGCCTGACCGTCGCCTACCGCGGCCGCCCCGCGATCAGCGACGTTGACCTCCGCATCGAGCCGGCCGAACGCGTTGCCCTCGTGGGTCCGAATGGCGCCGGCAAGTCGACACTGCTTCGGGCCATCGCCGGCCTCGTCGATGCGACGGCGGGGACGGTTGAGATCGGCGGCGTCCCGTTGTCCAGGCTCGATCGACTCGGCGTCGCCCGGCGCCTCGCGGTCGTGCCGCAGCTGCCGTCGCTCCCGTTCGCGACGACGGTCGAGGAGGTGGTGGCCCTCGGTCGGCTGCCGCACGAGCATCCGATCCGCGGCCTCCGTCCGGCCGATCGGTCGGCGATCGCCGGCGCCATCGATCGGGTCGGGGTCGGGCATCTGCTCGGTCGAGATGCGCGCGAGCTGTCCCTCGGCGAGCGTCAGCTCGTGCTGCTCGCGATGGCCGTCGCGCAGGCGGCGCCGATCCTGGTCCTCGACGAGCCCACCGTCCACCTCGACCTCCGGCACCAGGTCGAGGTCATGGACCTCCTCGCCGACCTCAACGCCCGCGACGGCACCACCATCATCTCGGTCCTCCACGACGTCGGCCTCGCCGCGCATTTCTTCCCGCGCATCGTCGTCCTCGATCAGGGCCGCATCGTCGCCGACGGACCACCGGCCGAATCACTCAGCGGCGACCGGATCCGCGACGTCTTCGGCGTCGACCCGGGCCTCGTTCGACTACCAGCGAGCCTCCGAGGCTCCGCGATCGCCTAGCCGGTCGGGCCGAGCCCGAGCCCCTCGAGCCAGTCCGCGGCGTAGCCCGCGACCTCGTCCCAGCCGGGCTGGGCGATGATCCAGTGGGTCCGATCGGAGAACTCGTGGAAGTCGGTGCGAGCGGCGGACTTCGCGTAGGCCTTGAGGTTCCGGCGGTTGATGACCGGCGGGACGATGCGGTCCTTCAGGCCCGCGAGCAGGAGCAGCGGCGCCCGGGCTCCGTTGGAGAAGTTCACCTTGATCGGGCTGCCGGGGCTCATCATCGCGACGGCGCTTTGGACGAAGATCCGGACCGTCTCTGGCGTGACGTGCCGCTCATATGCGACGTGCGCATCGGCCTCCGAGAGGGTGTTCACGAAGGCGTAGCGGAAGTTCGAGTACTTCCAGCGGACGACCTTGCGCCACGGCCATTGGAGCAGGACGGTCAGGAGCGAGCGAACGGCCGTCGGCTCGAACGCCCAGATGCCCTTTGGCGGCGCCGAGTCGATCGCGACGCCGGCCGCCGCGAGGCCCCGATCGAGCAGGATCTGCGTGAACAGCCCACCGAACGAGTGGCCGATCAGGATCGGCGGCTCGTCCATCGCGCGGATCAGCTGCTCGTAGTGGGCGACGATCTCGCCGACGCCGAGCCCGGCGAGCGCTGACGGATCTGCGCGGATCACCTCGATCGGGCGGTCCTTGCCGGGCCACGCCGGCGCGATGCAGCGATAGCCCTTCCCCTCGAAGAACGGAATGAACCGCTCCCAGCACAACGGGGTGACCCAGGCACCGTGGAGAAAGACGATGGTTCGTGTCATCCGAGCGCTGCCTCCGTGAGCTTCGCGACGATGTCGACGTGCCGGTCGAAGGTGGCGTCATCGACGTCCAGCCGCCGCATCGTCGCCGTC
Source organism: Chloroflexi bacterium UBA5189 (assembly GCA_002413045.1). Classification (GTDB taxonomy): domain Bacteria; phylum Chloroflexota; class Limnocylindria; order Limnocylindrales; family CSP1-4; genus UBA5189. Next base: position 264,279 of record DHWF01000031.1, on the reverse strand, counting down.
GGGCCGAAGCCGACGACGCGGTTCGTCGCGGCGAAGATTCCCAGCGCCGCGACCGCGGTCTCGACCGACAGGCCGTCCGGCTCGGGCATCGCGACGCAGATGCCCTCGGACGCATCGATGGCGTCCAGATCGAACGCGATATAGAGGCCGTCGCAGCGCTCGCCGACCGCCCGCGCCCAGCCCTCGAGGGCGGCAAGGCCGGCGGAGCCACCGAGCATCCCGGAGCCGAACTGGGCGGCGGGCGACGCCGCGAGCATCCGCGATTCCTGCTCGTCGAGGACCTGCGCGCCGAGGAGCGCGGCGTCCTCCTCGCGGACCGTCGGGCCGTCGCACGCGGCGACGAGGCCCGGGTCGCCGTGGCCGCACAGCATCGCGAACGGCATCCCCCAGACGTTGCCCGACGGCGTGGTCGCCGGGATGTTGAAGTCGCCATGGGCATCGAACCAGGCGATGGCGAGTCGGGCGCCGGGCGTCGCGCGCTTGAGCGCCGCCATCGTCCCCGAATGCGTCGTGCAGTCGCCGCCGAGCATCAGGAGTCGCGGCGCGGGGACAGTCGCGAGGGCGCTGCCAACGTGCGCTGAGAGCCCGGCCAGGTAGTCGATGATGAGCTGGCGGTTCTTCATGACGGGGTCGGGATCGGGCGCCCAGCCTGGGTCGTTCGGGGCGTCGCCGTGATCGACGAAGATTGCGCCGGTGAGGCTGGGTCGAGATCGCAGGCGGTCGATCAGGCCTGCGCCGCGGAGGTCGGCCGGGCCGCGCTCCATGCCCGCGAAATGGCCGCCGAGCGCCGTCGGCGAGCCGACGATCGCGATCTGGGAGCTGGGTGGCGCGCCGGGGGTCACGTTCGAAGGGTAATCGTGCGGGAGCGCCCGTGGCACCTCGCCGCCTGGCCCGATTTGCAGATGGTTCGAGTGAAGCCGAACCATCCGGTGTGGCGCCATCCGAGAACAATTGGTTCGGTATGCGTCGAACCATCGCGAATCCGGCCCGCAGCGCGGGAACCCGCGACCGCTGGTGCACAGCGGCGCATCATCCGCGGATGCGCATCGCCGACTTCGCGCTCGAGCGGTACTTCGCCCGGTGGGAGTTCGCGGTCAAGCACGTGCTGTGCGCGAGCGACGTCGAGGGTTGTTCGATGGCCGAGCTGCTCGCGCTCGCCGACGAGGAGACCGCCGCGATGTGGTCCGGGCTCAAGCTCGGCTACACGGAGTCGACCGGGCACCCGCTGCTGCGCCTGGAGATCGCGACGCTCTACGACTCCATCGGTCCGGACGACGTGCTCGTGTTCGCGGGCGCCGAGGAGGCGATCTTCTGCCTCATGTCGACCTCGCTGCAGGAAGGCAACCACGTGATCGTCACGTGGCCCGGCTACCAGTCGCTGTACGAGGTCGCGCGATCGACCGGAGCGCACGTCAGCCTGCACGTGCTGCGCGAGGAGGATCGCTGGTCGCTTGACGTCGATCGGCTGATCCGCTCGTTCAAGCCCGAGACGCGGATGGTCGTCGTGAACGCGCCGCACAACCCGACCGGGATGCTGCCCACGGAGGGGGAGTGGCGCCGTCTCGCCTCCGAATGCGCCTCCGCGGGCATCCGCCTCGTCGCCGACGAGGTGTACCGGTTCCTCGAGCATGAGGGGGCGTCGACGCTACCGGCCGGTGCCGATCTCGATGAGCGCGCCGTCTCGATCGGGGTGATGTCGAAGTCCTTCGCGATGGCCGGGCTGCGCATCGGCTGGCTGGCGACGCGCGACCGCGCGGTGCTCGATCGATGCGCCCGCATGAAGGACTACACGACGATCTGCTCGTCGGCGCCGTCGGAGGTCCTCGCGCTCATCGGCCTGCGCGCGCACGAGCGGGTGCTCGCGCGGAGTCGCGAGATCGTGGCGGCGAACCTCGCGGTGCTCGATGCGTTCTTCGCGGAGAACGCCGAGACGTTCAGCTGGGTTCGACCGCGCGGCGGCTCGACGGGGTTTCCGCGCTTGGTCCCTGGCGGTGCGGCCGGCGCATCGGCCGACGCATTCGCGGCGCGGCTCGTCGAGGCGACGGGCGTGCTGCTCCTCCCGTCGACCACCTTCGGGAGCGGCGATTCTCACTTCCGCATCGGCCTCGGCCGGACCGACCTGCCCGAGGCGCTGGGCAAGCTGGGTGCGTTCGTCGGCCGACCGATCGCATCCCGTTGACCGATGAACAAGGCGTGTATCGTCGGGGGACTCCTCCTGGCCGGCATCGGCGCAGGATGCGTCGATAGCCACATCACCGATGCCATCCTCGTAACGAACGACTCGGCCTACACGCTCCATTTCGAGATCACGACCGTCGACGGCGGAAGCTTCCCGCTCGTCACGACCGCCGCGCCCGGCGAGACGATCCGACTCCTCGATGGGAGCCAGCTATCCGACGGCGCTGGGTTGACGCGAGACCGGTGCACGGTTGGCGATATCCGCGCGTTGGCCGACGACGGCCATGCGCTTGCGACCTGGCCGGCGCCGGTCTGTGCAACGACCACGCTGACGGTTCCGTGAGCGCGGCGCCGACCCATCGACGGCCCTTCCGGACGCCGATGAGCCGACCCATGAACCGCGCCGTCGCGCTGCTGCCGCTGCTGGGCCTGCTGCTCGTCGCCTGCCAACCGTCGCCGACGGCCGCGCCTTCCGCGCCACCGATGACGCAGTCGCCGCCCGGGCCCTCGCCCCCGGCCGATACGCCCGGAACGCCACTTGCTTCGCCCACGCCGGTTGCCGGCGGCTGCGGCGACACTAAGGTCTTCGCCGACTCGGGCCCGGACGCGGAGCTCGGCCTCGCGGGTAACGCCTGGGCAGCCGCGACGCCCGCGAGCGCCGGCGTGGTCGCGTACTTTTTCCACGCCCCACCGAACCTGATCGAGATCGCCGGGCCAAACCAACCGACCAAGGTCCTCTGGATCTACCACGGCGAGCCGCAACCGGGGAACGTCACCATCGACGTGCACCCGCTGGGCGCGTCCGCGCCGGACATCGTCTCGACGATCGGCTACGCGGTCGCCAACGGTGGCAACTACCCGTCGTCGATCGACGTGCCAAGTCCGGGCTGCTGGCGTGTCGATCTGAGCCTCGGCGCGACACACGCCACCCTCGACCTCCAGGTGGCCGCGAGCCCCTAGTCCCAGAAATCGATCTGGCGCAGGCCCTCCCGGCCGAGGACCTCGTTGAGCTCCGCGGCGTGCGAGATGTCGTGGGCGAAGACGCGCTGGAGGATCGAGCCGCGCGAGTAGACACGTCCGTCGCCGGACGGAGCGATCTCCTCGCCGAGCATCTCGAGCGTCCAACGATCGAGGCAGCCATCGACGATCTCGAAGGTCGAATCGAGCGCCGCGGCGAGCGCGTCGGCCGACCAGACGTGCTCGAGATCGTCGTCGCCGGGACAGTCGAAGCCCGCGTTCGGGAACGGCGACGTGGCGGCGCCCGGCTCGCCGGCGAAGTCGCACAGCCAGAAGACGCGCTGGCAGGCGAGGTGGCCGATGGTGGCCCAGATCGGCCAGCGTTCCGCCGATGGTCGGAGCGCGAGCTGCTCGGCGGACAGCCCCGCGACCACGTCGCGGATCGCCCGGTTGTAGCGCGGCCAATTGCTGTACGCGGGTCGAATCGACATCGCTCCACGATACTGGCCGCACGACCGCAACGGACTGGAGGCCCGCCTAATGAACACCGCCCGCAACCCCGAGTCGATCCACACGCCGGCGGGCCGGTACGTCCACCAGATCGAGGTGTCGAACCCGAGCCGCCTGCTGTTCATCTCCGGCCAGGTCGGCACGAACCCGGACGGCACGACGCCACCCGACCCGGTTGATCAGCTCCGCGTCGCGGTCGAGAACGTGTTGCACAACCTCGAGGCCGCCGGCCTGGGCGTCGATGCGCTCACGAAGATCACGACCTATGCAGTCGGTCCGCTCGACCCGGCCGGTCGGCGGGCGGTCCTCGACGAGCTCCTCGGCGCGCACGTTTCGTGCAGCACCCTCGTCTACGTCGCGGCGCTCGCGAGCCCTGACTTCAAGATCGAGGTCGACGCCTGGGCGGCCGTCTAGGGCGAAGCGAGCCCGGCGAGCGGTCAGCGCTCGAGGCGCTCCTCCAGGACTTCCGCGGCGGACGCAGTGCGGAAGCGGAAGTACGCCCACGTCGCGATCGAGACCGCGCCGAACGCGGCGAACACGCCGAGCGCCGCCACGAACGCCTGCGGCGACAGCGACGAGACGTAGCCCGACGTCGGGCCGATCAGGAGATGGATAAAGGCGAACACGCTGAGTCCGAACAGCAGCGCCCAGCCGAGGCGGTTCCACTCGTAGACGGCGTGGCCGGGCATGAACCGGAGCGGCATCAGGCCGAACGCCGTCGCCTCGAGGCCGGACACCAGCGTCGCGGCGAACGCCGTCGAAAGTAGCGTCACCGAGAAGCTGTGCGAGTCGTAGCCGAGGCCGCGGAGCCACGTGAGTGCCACCCAGGCGAGCGCCGCCGCGGCCAGCGTCCACAGCGAGCCGTAGAACGTCTCGCGACCCTCCTCCTTGTCGGACACGTCTTTCGCGAAGATCGCGCCGAGGACGATCCCGTAGAGGTACCCCGGCTGGAGGTTCCCGAGCCGCGACACGAGCACGAACATCACCGCGATCACGAGCGCCCACGGCAACGGCCGCAGCTTCCCGAGGTCACCCGTCTTGCGCCGGTGTGCGAGCATCGGTGGCAGCTTGAAGCTGGCGAGCACGACGACCGTCCCGACGAGGAACCCGAGGAACTCCCCGAGCGAGCGCAGGTCGAACCCGAAGTGCGGGTCGACGAATGAGCTGACGAGCGCGGTCAGCAGCAGGAACAGCAACAGCCCGATCCGTGCCTCACCCGCGAGCCTGCCGCCCACCCGCCGCAGCCGGCCGAGCGGACCCTTCTTGAACCACCCCGAGATCTCGTCGTAGTTGTTCTCGACGGTGTTGTTGAACAGCTCGCCGGCGAACCCGATGATCAGGAGCATCAGCAGCGCGAGCAGCAGGCTGCCGCCGATGTCGGTCGGGTCGGTGCTGACGTCCGTCAGCGACAGGACCGATTGCTCGAACTCCGGCGGGGTGGGTTGGGGCGCCCCGGCGCCGCCGCCCGTGCCACCGCCGGCGGCGGTCGGGACCGGCGACGCGGCGACTGCCTCGACGAACGGGGTCGCGGTCGGGCCGATCGAGGGCGCTGCGGTGGGAGTGGCCGTCGGCATCGGCGTCGCGGTCGGTGCCGGCGTTGGCGATGCCGTGGGAGCGGGCGTCGGGGTCGGCTTCGGCGTGGGCTTGGGGGTCGGCTTCGGGGTCGGTTTCGGTGTGGGCGGGGGTGGCGGGACGAACGTGGAAAGGATCGAATACGCCGCGGGCGCGACGGTCGCCGGGCCGGTGAAGCCACCGGTGAAGTGACACGTGCCAACGTCACGAGTGATCGTGCCCTTGGCCTGCAAGGCACCCACGTCGCTCACAAACTTGGTCACGCCCGCCTTGTCGCCGCATGCCAGCTGGTGCAGATCCGCCATCCACGCCTGGCTGAACGAGTCGAGCGGGGAGACGCCCGTGTAGGCGTGGGTCGCCAGCGTGTCCTCCTGACCGGAGATCGGCGCAATCACTGCCTCCGACGCGGGCGTCAGGTTGTTCCCCGCTCGAGTGCAGTCCCAATCCGTCGCGCGTTGCCGGCACGACATGCCATAGACGTTGGCATCGCTGGCGCGCGCGACGAGGTCCTCGACAGTGGCCGCGAGCACGATCCCGGGCAGCACGACCGAGAGCGCCGCGAGCACAGCGACACCGAGGGCGATTCGTCGAGGGGCGCGCATCGCGGGACAGTATGCGCAACGGCCTGTGGCTGTTGGGCCCTCGAAGGTCCTAGGCGGCGTCCTCCGGCGGGGGCTTGGCAAGCCCACGAACGACGACCCAGCCGACGAAGGCGCCGACGCCGCTGAACACGAACGCGAGCAGCGGTCCGTTCGTTCCGGGCGCCGCGATCTCGAAGATCGGGATCCAGATCCCGACCAGGACCGCAATCGCGGCGACGCGGACTGCGCGGCCGGAGCCTTCGAGGAGGACCGCGATCAGTGCCGCGAGCGCCAGGGCTCCGGCGGTGATCCCGGTCGAGTCCCAGCCGGGCCGGCTGTCGACATAGGCGATGGCGATCCCGGCGACGACGGCGACGACGAGCGACAGCACGGGGCCGAGCCAGGCTCGCGAACTGCCCATCGCCGGCTCAGGCCCGCTTCCGCGGCAGGTCGAGGAACGGCAACGGGACCACGGTCGCGTCGACGCGGCCGCGCTGCCCCTCGACCGTCCACTCGACGGACAGCTTCGAGCCGAGGGCCTCGTACGCCGGCGAGACCGAGGCGAGGCCGATCGCCTGCTTGAGGATCGGGCTCCAGCCATGGCTCGTCAGCTTGCCGACCTGGCGGTCGCCGCGCGGCGCGTAGACCGGCACGGCGGCGCGGTCGATCGAGGCCGAGATCGCCGGCGGCAGGCCGTGGCGCGAGAACGAGCGCTCGATGTCGTTCCAGCTCAGCTGCACGCCGACGAGCCGGCGGGCCGGCCCACCCCGTCCGTGCTCTCGCCGGAGTGCCAGGCGGCCCACGAAGTCCGAAGCCTTGTCGAGCGCGACGAGCTTGCCCATCCCGAGCTCGAACGGGGAATAGTTCTGCTCCGGGTTGATCGCGTGCCGCGCCGACGTGTAGTCGACCTCGAGGAGGACGAGGCCCGCCTCGAGCCGCACGACGTCGAGCGCGAGCATGCCCGCGGGTCGGATGCCGTACGCGCGACCCGCGGCCATCAGCGCATCCCACGCCTCGGCCGCGCGCTCCACGGGGATCCACACCTCGTACCCGAGATCGCCCGTGTAGCCCGTGCGCGAGACGCCGACCTCGATGCCGCCCGCGAGCAGCTTCGACGCCCGACGCTTGAAGTAGCGCAGGTCGCCAAACGGCTCCTCGGTCGCCTCCTCGAGGACCGCCCGGGCGAACGGCCCCTGGAGCGCGACGGCCGCGAGGGACTCGGTGACATCCTCGATCCCGACGGTCAGGCCGCGGGCGTTGAGGGTGAGCCAGCGGTACTGCGGGTCGGCGGCAGTCCAGAAGAACTCGTCCTCGGCGACCCGGTGGACGGTCCCGTCATCGATGACCATCCCGTGCTCGTCACACCAGGGCGTGTAGTAGACCTGCCCGACGGCCATCATCGAGGCATCACGGGTGACCACTCGATCGACGAGCGCGAGCGCGTCCGGACCCGTGACGCGGTACTTGTACAGCGGCGAGACGTCGATCAGCGCCGCCGCCTCGCGGATCGCGTTGTACTCGATGTCGTGCGCGTCGGCGTAGGCGGACGATGCCCAGTAGCCGGACCACTCACGCCACTGCTGCTTCCGATTGAGCGGCGCGGTCCGCGCGTGGAACGGGCTGCCGATGCTCATCTCGGGAGACTAGCGGGTCAGGACCTATTCGTAGGCGAGAACCGGCACTCCCTGGCGCTCGAAGTCCGCCGGATTCCGCGTGACCACCATCGCCTGCAGCGACCAGGCGAGACCGCCGATGAGCGCATCAGCGAGCGATCGGGGGCCGATGGCGCGACGAGTCTGTCTCGATGTGCCGGCCCAGACGGCTGCCTCTGGTGGGATCGATACGTACTCGACCGCGCGCATCAGGGCGTTGATGCCGCCGCGTTCGATCTCCGATCCGCCCGATAGCGCCTCCGCGACCACGATGTCGCAGATGTACAGGTCATTCGGATTCTCGAACAGCGTGCGCACGAGTGCCTCGGCGCTTGGCCTGCCTTTTGCGTGATCGATCAGGAGTGTCGTGTCCAGCAGATACCGCACCAGCTTCCTCCCAGATCCACGGTCGATCCCACGATTCGCGAACCTCGCGCAGCAGTCGGTCAGTCTCCTCCTGGGTGCGTCCCCAGGCGTCCGAGTCCTTCAGGAAGCCGGCGTACTTCTCGAAGACCATCCGCGCGTTATCGCGGCGGACCTGCTTGTAGACCACGTCGGCGATGTAGGCACTGCGGCCGCGCGGGCCCGCCACGGCATCGACCAGGGCAAGCGTCTCCTCCGGGATGGTGATGTTGGTTCGAACGAGCGCCATTGGTGTGTCACCTCGTGTGTCGAGACGTGCACACACCGTAGCACACGACTCGGATCGCGGTCGACGCGGGGGATCGCCGTCCGCTAGAGTCGGCGCGTTCCCGGTGCGTCTCCCTCGGAGGTTTGCGTGCCCCAGCGCTACGACGCGGTCGTGATCGGCGGCGGCCACAACGGGCTGATCAGCGCCGCCTATCTCGCGCGCGCGGGGCTGAAGACGGTCGTCCTGGAGAAGCGCCACGTGCTCGGGGGCGCGGCGGTCACCGAGGAGCTCTTCCCGGGCTTCCGATTCTCGGTCTTCAGCTACGTCGTCTCGCTGCTCCGACCGGAGATCATCCGCGAGCTCGACCTGCCCCACCACGGCCTCGACATTCTGCCCCTCGACGGCACGTTCACGCCCGTTCCCGAGGGCATGGGCCGGCCCGCGCCGAAGGACGGCAACGGCAACCCGATCGGCACCGGGGACTACCTGTGGCGCGTGAACGATCACGGCCGAACGGTTCGCGAGCTCCGGCGCTGGTCGAAGATGGACGCCGAGGCGTACGAGGAATACGGGCCGCTCATGGTCGACATGGCCCGCTTCATCAAGCCGATTCTCGCGATCGTCCCGCCGGACCCGGCCTCCATCGACCCGCGCCCGCTGCTGCCGCTGACGGGCCTGCTTCGATCCTTCCAGAAGCTGACCGAGCGCCAGCAGGCGGTCTTCGTCCAGCTCATGACGATGTCCGCGTATGACTTCCTCAGCCAGTGGTTCGAGACCGACCCGCTCAAGGCCACGATGTCCGCGTCGGGGATCATCGGGACCTACCAGGGCGTGAAGAGCCCGGGCACGGCCTACGTCCTGCTTCACCACTACATGGGCGAGATCGATGGCGCCTTCCGGGCCTGGGGCATCCCGAAGGGCGGCACCGGCGGCATCTCCGCGGCGATCGCCAGTGCAGCCCGCGCGAATGGCGTGGAGATCCGCACGGAAGCCCCGGTCGCCAAAATCCGGACCAGGGGCGGGCGCGCCACCGGCGTCGTCCTCGAGTCCGGCGAGGAGCTTGACGCATCCTCGGTCCTGTCCTCGGTCGACGTGCGCCGCACCTTCATCGACCTCCTCGAGCCCGACGCGATCGACGCGGACTTCGCGGCCGAGGTCCGCCGCTTCAAGTTCCGCGGCTCGTCGGGCAAGGTCAACATGGCGCTCGACTCGCTGCCGAGCTTCACGGCGCTCCCCGGCGAGGGCGAGCACCTCCGCGGCGCGATCTCGATCTCCCCATCGGTCGACGACATGGAGCGTGCCTACGACGACGCCAAGTACGGCCGCTTCAGCGCGAAGCCCTACATCGACATCATCATCCCGACCCTGGTCGACCCATCCATGGCGCCGCCCGGCAAGCACATCATGAGCTGCTTCGTGCAGTACGCCCCGTACGATCTCGACCCGTCACTGGGTGGCTGGGACAACCAGCGCGAGGCATTCGGGGACGCCGTCGTCAGCCGAATCGCCGAGTTCGCGCCGGACCTGCCCTCGAAGATCCTGTTCCGGAACGTCCAGACGCCGCTCGATATCGAGCGGACGACCGGGCTCACCGAGGGCAACATCTTCCAGGGCGAGCTCTCGCTCGAGCAGCTGTTCTTCAGCCGCCCGGTCCCCGGCTGGGCCCGCTTCCAGACTCCCGTCCGCGACCTGTGGCTGTGCGGGTCGTCGACCCACCCGGGCGGCGGGATCATGGGCGCGAATGGCCGGATCGCGGCGATGGAGCTGCTGAAGTCCAAGCGCCGCGGGATCGGCTGGCACTCCGGCGACGGCGCCGCGTGAGCACGCCCGGAGCGGCACCGAAGTGGGACGTCGTCGTCGTCGGGGCGGGCCACAACGCGCTCGTGACCGCCGCGTATCTCGCGAAGGGCGGGCTGCGCACGCTCGTGCTCGAGCGCCGCGAGCGCGTTGGTGGCGCGGCCGACACGAGCGAGCTCGCCGACGGGGTCCGCGTGCCGACGCTCGCGCATACGGTCGGGCGGCTGCGAGCCTCGGTGCAGAAGGACCTCGAACTGTCGCGACACGGACTCTCGCTCGTTGCGCCGGACGTGCGGGTCTTCGCGCCGTCCTCGGACGGCGGCGCGGTCACGCTCTGGTCGGACGTCGCGAAGACGGCAGCCGGCCTGCGGGCGCGGAACGCCCACGATGCCGATGCGTACGCCGGCTTCGACCGGCAGGTGCGGGCCCTCGGTCGATTCCTCGACGACCTCGGTCGATCCACACCGCCGGATATCAAGGCGCCCGGCCTCGGCGACGCGCTCTCGGCGCTCAGGCTCGGCCGCAGCTTCAAGGGCCTCGGGCGCGACGGCTCTCGAACGGTGCTGCGCGTGCTCCCGATGGCCGTCGCGGACCTCGTCGCCGAGTCGTTCGACGACGATGCCGTCCGGGCCGCGCTCGCCTGGCGCGGGGTGCGCTTCGGCAATGTCGGGCCGTGGTCCGCCGGAACCGCCGCGATGCTCCTCGGCGACGCGGCCGGCAACGACGGCGGCGCGGCGGGCGAAACCGTGTTCGCCAAGGGCGGCCCCGGCGCGCTCTCGGCGGCGCTCGCCGCGTCGGCGCGCGAGGCAGGCGCCGAGATCCGGACGGGCGCGGAAGTCACGGCGATCACCTCGCGCGACGGCCGTGCGACCGGCGTCGTGCTCGCCTGCGGCGAGGCGATCGAGGCGAGCGGCGTCGTCTCCGGTCTCGACCCGAAGCGGACGCTGGTCGGCCTCGTCGACCCGGTTGCGCTCGGTCCGTCGCTCGGTTGGCGCGCCGGCAACATCCGGACCCCGGGCGTCGTGGCGAAGGTGAACCTCGCGCTCAAGAAGCTGCCGGTCTTCCCGGCCGCCGTTGGCGACGAGTCGCTCCTCCGCGGCCGGATCCTGGTCGCACCCGGCATCGATGCCATGGAGCGCGCCTTCGATGCCACCAAGTACGGCCGCTGGAGCACCCAGCCGATCATCGAGGCGACGATCCCGTCGCTCGCCGATCCGTCGCTGGTCGAGAGCGCCAGGGCGGGCACCCACGTCATGAGCGTCATCGCGCAGTACGCGCCGTACGAGCTGCGCGGCCACCGGGGCCAGGCCGCCGGCGACTGGGACGTGGCCCGCGAGAACCTCGGCGACACGATCATGTCGGTGCTCGAGTCGGTCGCGCCCGGGATCGGCAAGCTCGTGACCCATCGCCAGGTGCTCACGCCGGTGGACCTGGAGCGGCAGTACGGGCTCACGGGCGGCCACCCGCTCCACGCGGAGGCAGGCCTCGACCAGTTCTTCGTGTGGCGCCCGCTGCTCGGGCACGCCCGCTACCGAATCGCGCTGGAGCGGCTGTACCTGTGCGGCTCCGGCGCCCATCCCGGCGGCGGGATCACCGGCGGACCCGGCCAGAACGCCGCCCGCGAAATCCTCCGTGACCTCCGTGGCCGACGAGGCTAGCGACCCGGAGCCAGTCGAGTCCGACGAAGTCTGGACCGCGCGCGTCGGCGCGCTGTCGATCATCGTGTTCAGCGTCACCTGGGTCGTGGTCGGGTTCCTGGCCGCGCAGTACCTGTACGGCTCTCCGGGCCGGGCCCTCCAGGTCGACCTGTACCGCGCCTACGCAGACAACGTCCTTGCCGGGCAGATTCCGTATCGCGACTTCGCGTTCGAGTATCCGCCGCTCGCCCTCGTGCCGATCCTGGGGCCGCTGCCGTTCGCCGGCAGCCCAGTCACCGAGGAGGGCTACCGGGTCGCGTTCCAGCTGTTCATGGCCGGCGTGGGCATGGTCACGATGATCTTCGTGCTGCGCACCGTCGCGGCGCTCCGCCTCGGCCGGCGCGAGGTGATCGCCGCGGCGCTCCTCGTGGCGTCGTCGCCCCTCCTGCTCGGTCCGCTGATGCAGGCGCGGTACGACCTGTGGCCGGCCCTGTTCACCGCCGCGACGATGTGGTGCTTCGTGACGGGCCGGTATCGCGTCGGCGCGATTGCGCTCGGGCTGGCGGTGCTCGCGAAGGTTTACCCGATCGTCCTCGCGCCGATCCTCGTCGCCTACCTGTGGCGCAAGTTCGATCTGCGGACGGCGATCCAGTTCGGGCTGATCGTGACGACGACGGTCTTCGTCGGGGTCGCCCCGTTCTACGCACTCGCGCCGGACGGAATCGTCGGCTCGATGACGCGAGCGTTCACGCGGCCGCTCCAGGTCGAGGCGATCGGGGCGAGCGTCATGTACGCGTTCAACCTCGTGACGCACGCGCCACCGATCTACCTCATCCACACGTTCGACTCGTACAACCTGTGGGGTGACCTGCCCGAACAGGTCGCGACGGTGCAGACCGTCGTGCTCGCGATCGTGCTGCTCGTGACGGTCATCCTGTTCGTGCGCGGCTCGATGACCCTCGAACGGCTCATGGTCGCGACGGCCGCCGCGATCACCGCCTACGTCGCGCTCGGCAAGGTCTTCTCGCCCCAGTACCTGATCTGGCTGATCGCGCCGATCGTGATCGTTCCGAGCCGGCGCTGGCCGGTCCACGTGATCGGGATCGCGGTCGCCATTCTGCTGACCGGCTGGTATTACCCGCGCTGGTACGTCGACTACTACGTGACCCGCGAGCCGTTGTGGGTCGCCGTCGTCCTCGGGCGGAACCTCGTGCTCATCGCGCTGACGTTGTACCTGGTCGCACGCCTGCATGAACCACGGGAGGACGCTGACACGACGGCGCCGGCCGCGGGCTAGTCGGTCGAGCTGCCAGAGGGCTCGACGTCGCGGTCGATGGTCGGGTTCGGCTCACGGGGTTGGCGAACGATGCGGCCCTGGCGCTCGCCGACCCGGGCGGCCGCGCGTTCCGCAACAGCACCCGTGCCACGTCGGCGCCCGAGCGCGTGGAGGATGAGCGCGGAGAGCACGGCGGCGATCGGGATGCCGAAGATGGCGCCGGGAATGCCCGCGATCTTGATGCCGACGAGCACGGAGCCCAGGACGACGATCGGGTGGATCCGGAGCGACGTCGCCATGATCCGCGGCTGGAGCGCGTTCATGACGAGCACCCACCCGACACCGACCACGATCGCGGTGCCCACGAGCGAGTCGGGCTTGAGCAGGATGGCCACGAGCACCGGCGGGACCCAGGCCACGAACGGGCCGAAGAACGGGATCATCATCAGGAGTCCGGCCGTGAACGTCGTGACCGGCAGGTAGTCGAGGCCGAACAACAGGCTGGCGACGAGGCAGATCGCGCCGAACGCGAGGCCCGTGATGACCTGGCCGCGGATGAACCCGCCGAACGATCGGCTGACCGCCTCCTCGAGGATCTTCGCCTCGGCCTTGTAGCCCGACGGGACCAGCCAGAACCCGAACGCGACGAGCCGATCGCGGTCGGCGACCATGTACAGCGAGAACACCACGACCAGCAGCAGGTTGCCGATCGCGCCGATGCTCGCCACGGCGATCTGCTGGAGCGGCGCCGCCAGCTGGGCGGCGTACTGGCCGAGGTTGTCGAGGACGACCGTGGCCTGGGCCGTGAGATCGACGCCCGTGATGCCGACGCCGTTGAGGCGCGCCTGCCACGGCTCCAGGATGCTCGGCAGGTTCGCGCGAAGGGTCGGCAGGTTCGTGATGAAGTCGCCGATCGAGTTCACGACCGCCGCGGCGACCACGATCGAGATGAACACGAGCGAGCCGAACAGGATGAAGTAGACGATGAAGATCGCGCCGGTCCGGCTCATGAACGGGATGGCCGTAACGCGATTGATGACCGGCCCGAGCATGAACGCGAAGAGCCAGGCCAGGAAGAACACCATGATCAGGTCGCCGAAGATCGTGAAGATCAGCCCGACGAAGCCGAGCACGATGAAGAACAGCGTGGTCGCGCCGAGCACCAGGATGGCGTCGAACCAGCGGCGCTCGCGTGGCGTCAGCTCCATCAGCGGAGGCCCATCTTCTGCTTGACCTCGGCCATCATCTCGGCGGCGAGGGGGGCGAGGTGGTCGGCGCCGGCGGCGAGGATCTCGTCGACGCGGCCGGGGTTCGCCTGGAGCTCGAGGTACTGCGCGCGGGCCGGCGCGTAGTAGCGAATGATTCGATCGGCGAGCAGGCGCTTCGTGTCGACGCAGCCCGTCCGGGCGGTGCGCTCGCCGTCCTGGATCTCCAGGTAGTCCTCGCCGAAGAACCGATGGAGCTGGCACACGTTGCAGACCTCGGGGCGGCCGGGGTCGGTGCGCAGGATGCGCTGCGTGTCGGTGACCATCGACATGACCTGCTTCCGGATCAGGTCGGGCTCGCCGAGGATGTCGATCGTGTTGCCGATCGACTTGCTCATCTTGCGCACGCCGTCGGTGCCGAGGACGGTCGGCGCTTCGGTGAAGACCGCCTGCGCCTCGGGGAACGTCTCGCCGTAGCGGTGGTTGAAGGCGCGGACGATCTCGCGCGAGATCTCGAGGTGGGCGGCCTGGTCCCGCCCGACCGGCACGAGCGACGCCTTGTACATCGCGATGTCGGCTGCCTGCAGGACGGGGTAGGTGAGCAGGCCGTGGTTGACGTCGTCCGGCTGCTGTTCGCGCTTGTCCTTATACGCGGGCGTGCGCTCGAGCCAGCTGACCGGCGTCACCGTCGCGAGCAGCCAGGCCAGCTCGGTGTGCTCCGGCCGATGGCTCTGGACGAACAGCGTGCAGCGCTCCGGGTCCAGGCCCAGCGCGAGGAGCGACGCGGCCATGTCGCGCGTTCGCGCGCGCAGGACGTCCGGATCGTGCGTCGAGGTCAAGGCGTGGTAGTCGACGATGCAGTAGATCGCGTCGTATTCGGCCTGGAGCCGCACGTAGTTGCGGATCGCGCCGAGGTCATTCCCGAGGTGCGCGACGCCCGACGGCTGGATGCCGCTGAACGTCCGTGGCCCCGCGGGCGCGGGGCGCTCGCCGGCCGCCTTCGCGGCGAGGCCGGCGGCGGGAACTACGGCCGGAACCGAACCTGTGGTCATGCGGCGCGAGTGTAGCCGTCGTTCGACGCACGGCCGCCGCGGATCGCGTTCATATGCGCGGATCTCGATCCCGAATCCACCGCTTCGCGCCGATGCGCGTCGCCGGGGTCTTCGTATTCCCTTGTTCCCGGCGCGAGTTCATATTCCTCCGACGCGCATAGCCAGGAAGCTTCGGATTCGACCGCGGAAATCGCGAATACGAAAGCCGGCGCGCGGCCGTTCGGGTGAGACCCTCGGCTACCATGCGCCGATGGTTGGGCAGGGCGGGTCGAATCGGGGATCGGAGGCGGCTTCTAGACCGCTGCGGGTGGTCGTGCTGGGCGCCGGGACGGTCGGGCGCGAGGTCGTCCGCGGGCTGCTGGAGGGTCGATCGCCGGGTCTCGCTCCCGAGTCCGGGGCATTCGAGCTCGTCGGGGTTGCGGCGCGCGACCTGGCCCGCGCGGCCGCCGGCGGCGTGCCCGCCCATCTCCTGAGCGACGCGCCGGCGCACCTGGTCGCGGGCGCCTCCGACGTCATCGTGGAGCTGATGGGCGGCGGCGAGCCGGCGCGAACGTTGATCGCCGCCGCGCTGACCGCGGGCAAGGCGGTCGTCACCGCCAACAAGTACGTCATCGCGCGGCACGGCGCGGAGCTCGAGGCGATCGCCCGGCAGACCCGCGCGCCGCTGCGCTACGAGGCGGCGGTCATGGGCGGCACGCCGATCCTGCGCCTGCTCGCCGAGGACCTCGCGGGAACGACCGTGTCGTCGCTGCGCGGCATCGTGAACGGCACGACCAACTACATCCTCACGGAGATGGCCGCGAACGGCACCGGCTACGCCGACGCCCTCGCCGATGCGCAGGCGTCCGGCTACGCGGAGGCCGACCCGACCGGCGACGTCGAGGGCGGCGACGCCGCGGACAAGCTCGTCGTGCTGGCCCGTCTCGCCTTCGGGATCTGGCTCGATCGAGCGGGCATCCAGGTTCACCGACGCGGTTCGCGGCCCGGGATCACGGGGGTCACGGCAGGTGACCTCTCCCGCGCGAATCGCGACGGATTCGCGATCCGGCTCCTCGCCAGCGCGCGCCGCCGCTCCAGCGACGGCCGAGTCGAGGCCGCGGTCCTGCCGACCGCGGTCCCCGAGGCCTCAGCCCTCGGGCAGACAAATGGCGTGCGGAATCGCATCGAGATCGAGGCCGATGCGCTCGGCCGGGTCGCGATCGAAGGCCCCGGAGCCGGGGGCACGGCGACCGCGGCGGCGGTGCTCGCGGACCTCCTCGCCGTGCGCCGCGGCGACGGCAGCACGTGGGGCGACCTGCCGGCGGCCGCGATCGAGGTCGCCGCGAGCATCCTCCCGCGCGCCCGGTCCTTCTTCGACGGCCCGTCCGGTGTCCGCTACCCGATCGAGGACTGACGCGATGGCGCACGTCGACGCGGCAACGTCACGGCCGCGACTCGTCGATCACTACCGGCGGTTCCTGCCGGTCACGGACGACACCCCGCGGCTGACGCTCGGCGAGGGGTTCACGCCCCTCGTCGCCGCGCCTCGGCTCGGCTCGAAGATCGGTGTCCCGAATCTGCACCTGAAGCTGGAGGGCCTGAACCCGACCGGCTCGTTCAAGGATCGGGGCATGGTCGTCGCCGTGTCGAAGGCGATCGAGGCCGCCGCGACGTCGATCATCTGCGCGTCGACCGGCAACACCTCGGCGAGCGCGGCGGCGTACGGGGCGGCCGCCGGGCTCGAGGTCGCGGTCGTGCTGCCGAAGGGCGCGATCGCGCTCGGCAAGCTGCTCCAGGCGCTGATCGCCGGCGCGAAGGTCGTCGCCGTCGACGGCAACTTCGACGACGCGCTGCGGATCGTGCGGTCGATGACGGCCGAGCCGGGCTCGCGCGCGACCCTCGTCAACTCGGTGAACCCGCACCGGATCGCCGGCCAGAAGACCGCCGCCTTCGAGATCTGCGATGACCTCGGGCGCGCGCCGGACGTGCTCGCGATCCCAGTCGGCAATGCCGGCAACATCACGGCCTACTGGGCCGGCTTCACCGATTACGCGATGGCAGGCATCGTCGAGACGCGACCGCGGATGCACGGATTCCAGGCCGCCGGCGCCGCGCCGATCGTCGCCGGGCACCCGATCGACCATCCCGAGACCATCGCGACGGCGATCAAGATCGGCAATCCGGCCACATGGGCGGGCGCCGTCGCGGCCCGTGACGAATCTCGCGGGAGCATCGACTCGGTCACCGACAACGAGATCCTCGCCGCCTACCGCTCCCTCGCGGAGCTGGAGGGCGTGTTCTGCGAGCCGTCATCGGCTGCCTCCGTGGCGGGCGTCGCGAAGGCCGCCGCCGCGGGTGCGATTCGGGCTGACGAGCTGGTCGTCGCGGTCCTCACCGGCAACGGCCTCAAGGATCCCGAGACGGCAGAGCGAGCCGTCGCGGGCCGGATCATGGAGTCCGACGCGACCGACGACGACGTTCGAAAGGCGCTCGGCTGGTGAGCGGGTCGTGAGCGGCTCCGGCTCGCCCGCGGTTTCGGCGGAGTCCCTCGTCGGGCGGCGCGTCACCGTGGAGGCGCCGGCGACCATCGCCAACCTCGGCGCGGGTTACGACACCCTCGGGTTGGCCGTCGACCTCGTCCTCCAGGTCACGATCGAGGCGCGGGCCGCCGCTCCCGGGGCGCCAGAAGTCGAGCTCACAGTCGACGGAGAAGGAGCCGGCGAGCTGCCGGCCGATCGATCGAACCGGCTGATCCTCGCCCTCGAGGCGGGCCTCGCGGAGCTCGGCGTCGACGGGCTCGCTGGACTCGCCTGGAAGGTCGAGATGACGAACCCGATCCCGCTCGAGCGCGGCCTCGGCTCGAGCGCCGCCGCAACCGTGGCCGGGCTCGTCGCCGCATCGGCCCTCGTCGGCGGCGGGGGCCTCGATCCATCGACCGTCCTTCGGCTCGCGACCGGGATCGAGGGCCACCCGGACAACGTCGCGCCCGCGCTGCTCGGCGGGCTGACCGCGAGCCTCGCGCTCGACGATCGGGTCGAATCGGTCCGGCTCGACCCGCCGACCGACATCGTCGTGCTCGCCTGGATCCCGGATCGGCGCCTGAAGACCAGCGACATGCGTCGCGTCCTCCCGGACACCATCCCGCGCGCCGATGCCATCTCGAATCTCGCTCGCGTGGCCGTCGGCGTGGCCGGTCTCGCGTCGGGCCGAAGCGACGTCCTCTCGCTCCTGACCCAGGATCGCCTCCACGAGCCCTACCGCGCCGAGGTCTATCCCGAGCTCCCGCACCTGCTCGACGCCGCCCGCGCCGCCGGCGCCATCGGCGCCTGCCTGGCCGGCTCGGGTCCCACCGTCATCGCGTTCGTCGGCATGTCCACCGAGACGGCCGACCGAGTCGGCAACGCCTTCACGACGACCGCCCACTATCTCGGTCTCCCCGGCCGCCTCGAGCGACTCAGCACGAGATCGGTTGGCGCTCGCGTGTCGTCACGCTGACCGAGGGTTCGGAACGTAACGCGCCCGTCCGTGATTCCGCGGGATCGGGAACGGCTCGCCCGACGCGGCTTCAGCAACGAGGAACTTCCTCGCTGACGCACCATCAGAATGTGAACCGCTGATGTCGGTTGGGATTGGTCGGGATCCCAGGTTCTAAGCTACCCGCGGCGAGTACTCTTGCGCTCGAGGCCGGGTCACCCGGTCGACTGGCGAGCGTCCGACGCTGGATTCTTGTCTGTTCGTAGCGTTCGCGCGAAGGACGGATCCACATGAGCGCCCGCCTGCGCAGGCAATCGATATGCCTGATTCTCGGTTTCGCGATGGCCGCTTGTTCTCCGAGCCAGCCGACCGCCAGCGGCGCGAACGCCAGCGCCGGGCCGGGAGCAATCGTCAGTCCGGGCGCGAGCAGCAGCCCAGCGGTGGCGCAGTCGCAGGACCTTGGCGCCGCCGAGGTCGCACTTCGCCAGGACGACCGCACGCGTGCCGGGCTGGTCAACCTCGGCCAAGGAGCCCCGGAGCTTGCCGGGCTCATGGACATCAGCGCGGCGCAGGCCCTGCGGGATGAGGCGACCCGAACCCAGGCCTTGATTGCCGGTCCGACGTCGGAGGCGCCCACCGCCCGGTTCGTCAGCGACCCGATCGCGGGCACCGCGATCTTCGCACCCTGGACGATCGCGACCGCGGTCTACGAAGGCCTGATGGACAACGGCGTCAGCAACACCCGCATCGTCGGCGATCAGGACACGCTGCCGGGCTGCGTCTCTGGGTTCGGCACGTGCTCGGGAGACCAGACGGCTCCCAAGCCGCCGAGTGAGACGTCCGGTTCGGAGACCAACACGAGCGCCCCGAGCGAACAGCATGTGACGGTGGCCGGCCAGCCCGGTGTGATCACCACGACGACGACATCAACGGTGACGTATGACGGGAGCAAGGTCTCGATCGATATCGAGGTCAAGGTCAGCGGCGAGATCCGCGACGCCACCGGCGCGACCGTCTACCGCATCAACAGCACCGGCAAGGGCCACATCGACGGTGACGCCTGTCCCGACGCGTCCGGCATCGCCACGGCCCACATCTCCTTCACCGCGACCGAGAACTACGCCACCGCCTCCTCCGGCGCGGGCGGATCCGGCCTCGAGGAGGACTTCTCGGCCGACGTCCAGATTCATGCGGACGACAACGCCAACCTGGCGGGGGTCGAGATCATCGCCAAGGCTCACGAGACCTCGACCGGTGGCTTCGGCGCCGCCGGTGCACCGAGCGACCTCAAGCCGCACGAGCTGAATGCCGGCGCCACCTTCACGCTCCCGAACGACCCTACCGCCGGGTTTGGCCCGAGCGAGATCACGGGCGTCACCGCTGACTCGACCGAGGCGGCGAGCCTGCTGCTGGGCATGGGGATCTTCGCCCAGCTTCCCGCCAAAGTCGCGGCCAAGGCGGCCGAAACGGCCTGGCGCTCCGGGATGTGCGTCCGGGTCTCGCCGAGCCCGAACGGCGGGAACGTGGCCAAGGACTCGACGACGGACATCAAGGTGGCGGTCCACCAGCGGTACGACGGGACGGAGCTCGACAAGCCCGTGACGGCCAGCCTCGATGGGCCGAAGTCGCTCGAGCCGGCCGGGCAGGCCCAGCCGGCCCCGGCGATGTTCACCTACACGGCCGGGCCGAACGACAATGACAGCGCCGGTGTCACGTTCAAGTCGGTGTCGAATCGCGGCATCGGGGAGACAGCGATCGGGTTCGAGGTCGGCGGGAGCTGGCACATCAATCAGGCAGCCGCTGGCGGACTCGCCTTGAAGGGCCAGAAATGCGGCGGTCTCGATGGCGTCTGGACGTTCGTCGGCACGATCAAGAGCAGTCAGATCGATCAGACCACGACGTGGAACGTGACCCTGAATGGCACGACGCTGCAGGGCACCTACACGTACAAGTCCGTGACGAAGTCCGATCCAGGCATCGTGACCACGGGCATCGCGAGCGGCCGCGCGTCGATTGTTGAGCAGACGACCGATGGCAATGGGTACCTCGCCGGAACGTTGCACATGACGGTCGTCGGGACGATGGTCAAGGAAACCGTCGTGGGAGCCGGTGGGGAGGTCACGGTCTCCGTGCCAATCCCGGACGGCCAGTTCGCGTGGAGCCCGGGGGCCAGCTGCCACTGAGGCTACTGTAGTGGAGCTTCGGCGCCGCTGACCGGCGGCGGGCACGGTCAGCGGTACGCGTCCATGACTGAGCCGGCCAAGGCTTTGCCACTGTCGACGTCGAAGGCGTAGACGATCAGGCCGTACGGCTCCTCCGCCCAGAACACGGCGACGACGCCCGAGACCGTGCCGACGACGACCTTCCTCGAGCCGATGATGTCCTCGTGGGCCTCGGCGCCTTCGGTCTTCTCGAACCCTGACTCGACGCCTGCCCGGAACACGTCGGAATCTGTCGCATCGACGTTGGCGATCACCAGGAAGCCCACGGTTTCGGTGCCCTGGGTGATCTCCCGAACCTCCGTCTCGGTTGCGCCCTCGTCCTTGAATCCGTTGGCGAGCTGCGAGACGGTGTCGGCGTCAGCGGTCACGAGGTTGTACGGCGCGCCGATCTTGAGGTAGGTCGAGATCGGCTGGGCGGCGATCGTCGAGGCCGACGACGGAAGGCTGAACCCGTGTGCCGCGAGGACGACCGTGGCCACGACAAGGACCCACGGCGACAGGACGCGCCCCCGCTTTCGGAGTCGAACAAAGATCCACCGGAAGAGCGCACCGAGCAGGACTGCCCCGACCATGTATCCGACGAGCTCGCCGCGCTCGAAGCCGGAGAACGACGCATCCGCGTTGAACAGGACGAGGGTGCGACCGAAGAACAGGACCGCGATTCCGCCGACGACCCACGCGATCGCTTCGATCGTTCGCGTGGCTGCCGTCCGCGGCGGGTCGGGTGGCACCGGCGCCGCGATCAACCAGTCGGGCGGCTGCCAACCGGACGGTAGAGCGGCGGGTGGCGCGGGCGGATCGGGCTGCAACCAGCCCGTCGGCGGCGCGGCGGGCGGGTGCGGTTCGGCGGACGGTGGCTCGGGCGTGTCGCTCGGGGCGACGGGTTGGTTCGACTCGGGCTCGTCGGCCATGCCTAGCTCCGTCTGGGCTTCGAAACCGGTTGGCGCCCGCGAGCGTACAGGACCCGCCGGCGGCTAGAGTGCCGCTCGATGACGAGTAGTCTCGAGCTCTCGCGGGAGCAGGTCCTCGCGCACCGGCGCCGCGTCCAGGCGCTCGAGGCGCGGCTCCCGATGAGCGCCGAATCCCTCCGCGTCGCGGCATGGGCGGGCCTCCAGGACAGCATGCCGCGCGCGGCGTTGCTCTCGATTCACGCTCGCGTCGAGCGCACCCAGCCGTCCACCTGGGAGGACCAGTCGCTGGTCCAGCTGTGGGGGCCGCGGTTCGGGGCATACGTCGTTGCCCGGCCGGATCTCGCCTACTTCTCGCTGGGCCGATTGCCGGATGACGGAAAGGGTCGCCATCGAGCCGAGGATCTCGCGCGCCGGCTCCATGCGCACCTCGATGGTCGGACGATGTCGTACGGCGAGGCCGGCTACGGGATGGGCATCGACCCGAACTCGCTTCGATACGCCGCCGCGACCGGCACCGTCCTGATCCGCTGGGCAGGCGCTCGCGCTCCGACGATCTGGACGATCCCGCCGCCCGAGATCGATGCATTGTCCGCGCGGCTCGAGCTCGCGCGTCGGTACCTGCACGTCTTCGGCCCGACGACCGCCGCCGCGTTGCGGCGCTGGGCCGGGATCGGGACCGGCGAGGCGCAACGGGCGTTCGATGCCCTCGCCGACGAGCTGCAGCCGGCGCGAACAGAGATTGGCGACGGCTGGGTTCTCGCCTCGGACGAGGCGTCGTTCCGGGCGCCCGCCGGGCCGACGGCGGCCGCCCGACTCCTGCCGAGTGGCGACGCGTACTTCCTCCTCCACGGCATCGATCGTGAGCTCTTCGTGCCCGACGCCGCGCGCCGCGACGAGCTGTGGACGCCGCGTGTCTGGCCGGGAGCCGTGCTCGTCGGCGGCGTGATCGTCGGCGTCTGGCGCCGGGACGGCGCGAACGTCACCGTCGACACCTGGCGAACGCTGGGGCCCGCTGAGCGGGTTGCCGTCGAGTCGGAAGCCGCATCCCTGCCGCTGCCCGACCTGACGACGAATATCCGCGTTCGGTGGAGCTCGTAGATGGGCGACTTCGTCGGGTCGATCGGTCAGGGCATCAGCGGGCTCGTCGGCGGGTCGATCCACGCGTTGAGCCAGGCGTTCGACACGGTCGTCGGGACGCTCCAGCAGATGCTGCCCGGACCCCTCTTTCCGATCGCCGTGATCGGCGTGGTCCTGCTCACGTTCTGGTGGCTGTTCAAGAAGTAGGCCGCTACTTCCCGGTATGCCTCCCGATGAACGCGAGGGTCTTGTCCCAGGCGTCGGCGGACTCGGTGGCGAACTCGGTCGCTTTCCGGTCGAAGAAGCTGTGCGGGGCGTTCGGGTAGACGATCGTCTCGTGCTTGACGTGGGCCTTGTCGAGTGCCGCGTCGTACGTGTCGCGAACGGTCGCCGTGATGCCCTCGTCCTTGCCGCCATAGAAGATCAGCAGGTCGCACTCGATCTGGTCCGCGACCTCCGCCGGAGCCGGCGTGCCGTTGCGGTTCTCGCCGGTCGGCCAGCCATAGAACGGGATCGCGCCGGACAGCCCGAGCCCGAGCGTCGCCGACATCGATGCCAGGCGGCCGCCCATGCAGAACCCGGTCGTGAAGATCGCGTTCGGGGCCGGGAACAGCCCGCGCAGGTAGGCCGCCGCGGCCTTGATGTCGCCGGCCAGGGTCTCCCAGCGTGCCGCGCTGACGTGGGGCATGTACTCGAAGTCGTCGCCGCGAGCCTCCTTGCCCGCGGTCCGGCCGAAGTAGTCGATCGAGATCGCGGCGATGCCGCGTTCGGCGAACCGGAGCGCCAGCTCATCGAAGTAGGGATGGAGCCCGCGCACGTCCGGCAGGATCACGATTCCCGCCCCCGTGGGCTGCGACGGCCGCGCGACGTACGCCTTGAACGCGGCGTGGTCCGGGGAGTCGCTCGTGAGCGAGACGTGACTCCCATCCAGCGCGCCGCCGCTGATGGGGTCGATCGGGGGTCGGCTATCGGTGTCGAAGCACATGGCCGCAGAGCTCCGTTCGCAGAACTGTTTGAGGGTTCGCGGCCATGGTCGCACGGCCTGCCCCAGCACGCCGCCGGCGCCTAGCCGGGTTTGTGGTCAATCGAACACCCGGGGGTAGTTAGGCGACAGGGAAGCACAGTGAGGCTCCTCTCACTGCCCAATTTGTGCTCAGGCAGCCGGGTTCGCGAGTTCCCGGCTCGAATTTGGACTGCGTAACGACCCAGGAGTGGTAGTTCGGCAAGAAACAGCTCGCTCCGGCCTGGCCCGAGCACGAGCTGAGCGCCCGAGTGCCGCTGGTAGACTCCCCGATCCATGAACGGCCCGCTCGTGGTCCAGAAGTTCGGTGGCTCGTCGCTCGCGGAGGCGGGCCGGATCCGTCATGTGGCAGGGCGGATCGCGCGGGCGCGGGCGACGGGCGCCCAGCTCGTCGTCGTGGTCTCGGCGATGGGCGACACGACGGACGAGCTCCTCTCCCTCGCCGCCGCCATCACGGACGAACCCGATCCAAGAGAGCTCGACATGCTCCTCGCGACCGGCGAGCACCAGAGCGCGACGCTCGTCTCGATGGCGCTCCACGCGCAGGGTGTCCCCGCGATCTCGCTCACGGGCGCGCAGGCGGGCATCACCACGGACGCGAGCCACGGACGCGCGCGCATCGCCAACGTGGAGCCGCGCCGCGTGCGCGCGGAGCTCGACAAAGGCAACGTCGTGATCGTGGCGGGCTTCCAGGGCCAGCGGATCGGGTCCGACGAGGGCGGCCAGCCGGGCGAGACGACGACGCTCGGGCGGGGCGGCTCGGACACCACCGCGGTCGCGCTCGCCGCCTCCCTCGGCGCAGACAGGTGCCAGATCTTCACCGACGTCCGCGGCATCTATACCGCCGACCCCCGCCTGGTCGACGACGCCCGCCAGCTCGACGTCATCGGCTACGAGGAGATGCTCGAGCTCGCCCAGCAGGGCGCCCAGGTCATGCAGGTTCGCGCGGTCGAGCTCGGCTGGATCAACGGCGTGGAGATCGAGGTCCTGAGCTCGTTCGAGGATGCGCCCGGTACCCTGATCAGGGAGGATCCGCTCGTGGAGCAGCGCAACAAGGTTCGGGGGCTCGCGCACGACCGCAACGTCGCCAAGGTGACGCTGCTCGCCGTGCCGGATCGGCCGGGCATCGCCCGGAGCGTCTTCGCGCCGCTCGCCGACGCCGGGATCAACGTCGACATGATCGTCCAGAACGTCGGGCACGACGGCGCCACGGACCTGTCGTTCACGGTGCCGCGGGTCGAGCTCCCTCGCGCCGAGAAGGTGCTCGCTCCCGTCGTCGCCGAGATGGGTGCCCGCGGCATGACCACCGACCCGACGGTCGCCAAGGTCTCGATCATCGGTGCGGGCCTGCACAACGCCCCTGGCTACGCAGCGCGCATGTTCGGGACGCTCGCCGACGCGGGCGTGAACATCGAGATGATCTCGACGTCCGAAGTCCGGATCACGTGCGTGATCGAGGAGGCGAGCCTGAAGCCCGCGCTCGACGCGCTGCACGGCGCCTTCGAGCTCGAACGGCCGGACCCGATCGATGCCGACGCCGCCCTGCCGCGGGCGGGCTGACGAACTTGGCGATCTCCACCGGCGCGGACACGACGATCGGCGTCGCCCGTGGCTGGCTGTCGCGCCTCGAACGCTTCGACGTCGTTGGCTCGACGAATGACCTGGTGATGGGCTGGCTCCGCGATGGCACGCCCGAGGTGTGCATCGCGATCGCGGACGAGCAGTCCGCCGGCCGCGGCCGGAACGGTCGAACGTGGACCACGCCCCGCGGTGCCTCGCTGCTGCTGTCGGCCGGCTTCCGCCCGACGTGGCTCAAGCCGGAGCAGGCGTGGCGGCTCGGCGCGATCGTGTCGCTCGCGATGGCGGCCGCGGCCGAGGAGGTCGCAGGTGCGGCGGCAGGCACGGTCCGGCTCAAGTGGCCGAATGACCTCGTCGTCGACGATGCCGGCGACGGACCCCGGAAGCTCGCAGGCGTCCTCGGCGAAACGGTGGGGCTCGGGACAGCGACGCCGATGGCCGTCATCGGCATCGGCATCAACGTCGACTGGGCGCGACGTGACTTCCCGACTGACCTCGCGGCGACCATGACCTCGCTCAGCGAAATCGCGGCGGACAGGCCCGTCGATCGCGAGACCCTGCTGGCGTCGTTCCTCACCCAGCTCGAGACGCTCGTCGCCGACCTCCGCGCGGGATCCTTCGACGGCGCCGCGTGGCGCGATCGCCAGCTGACGAACGACCTCCCGGTGCGGTTGGAGTGGCCGGATGGGACCGCCGAGACGGTCACAGCCGTGAGCGTCGACACGGACAGCGGCGCGCTGCTGGTCAAGTCGTTCGACGGGAGCGGGCCGGTCAGGCCCGTCCTCGTGGGCGAGATTCGCCATCTCGGCGTCGGCGGCGTGGTCTAGGGCGGGTGTAACGAAGTGACGCGGCGGGCATTGTGGAGAGTGGGCGCGGCGAAGGACGCCGTCCCCCGGATTGCGCACCTGGACCAGGACCGACACCTCGTCGAGGCTGCCAGGCGCGAGCCGGCCCGGTTCGATGCCCTGTATCGCAGGTACCTCGCTCGCGTGTATTCCTACGCCTACTACGAGCTCGGCGACCATCACCTCGCGGAGGACGCCACCGAGGCGACGTTCGTCTCGGCCCTGACGAACCTCCACCGGTTCGAGGAGCGCGCCCGTCCCGCCGACGGCGAGGGCGCCTCGACGTTCCGCGTCTGGCTGTTCCAGATCGCCCGCAACGAGATCGCCGGGGAGCGCCGCCGCACGCGTCGCCACCCGGTCGAGCCGATCGGCGAGACGATCGTGGCCGACCCGCTCGACGTCGAGGCCGCGGCGGTCCAGCGGGACCAGGCACGCGAGGCGTGGCGCGCCGTCGGGCGGCTGCCAGGCGAGCGTCGTCAGGCTATGGTCCTCCGGTTCGTCGACGAGCTCAGCACTGCGGAGATCGCCGGCGTGCTCGGGCGCTCGGAGGGCGCGGTGCGCGTGCTGATCCATCGCGCGCTGCGCAGCGTCGCGAAGGACCTCAAGGGCAGCGAACGGGACGACGGCGAGCACGGCCTGACCTCGTGAGCGTCCATCGCCGCGATGTCGGCGAGGTCGAAGCGCTCATCACCGATCGCTATCTCGACTCGCTGCTCGCCATCCAGCCCGCGAGCGTCCTCGGACCGCTCGGCGACCCGAACATGCCGGTCGGTGCCGCCGTGCGCGTCGTCTCGCAACGGCTCGCCAGCGACCTGCCCCGATTCCACCCGTCGTTCCGGTTCGAGGAGCGCCTCGCCCTCCGTCTCGCCGAGGTGGCGGCCTCGATGCGCCTGCCGATCGCCGCGGGAGGCGAGGGTCAGTCCGTAGCCATCCGGCGGATCCCGCCGGCGCCCCAGGATCCGCTGCTCGTCGTCGGTGACGGCGAGCTCGATGCGCGTGAGAGCCGCCAGTACCTGATCGGCGGCGCCGTGGCTGCGTCCGCCCTGAGCCTCGCCGGCGCCTGGCTCGCGTGGCGGCGTCGCACGTCCCCGATGGCCCGCGCCATCCGCGCCGCGCACGCGACCCGGCAGCCCGCCGGCCACGGCTCGTAGGCGAGATTCGAGATGCCCATCAAGCTGCCCTCGTTCCGCCCGCGCCGCGACGTGTACCCGCCCGACCTGTGGACGAAGTGCCCGTCGTGCGGCGACATGCTCTTCAACAAGCAGCTCGAGAAGGCGGACCGGATCTGCCCGACCTGCGACCACCACTTCCGGCTCTCCGCCGCCGCGCGCCTCGAGCTGCTCCTCGACCCGGGCACGTTCCGCGAGCGAGATGCCGGGCTCCAGTCGGTCGACCCGCTCGGCTTCGTCGACCAGAAGGCGTACCCGGACCGGGTCGCGACCGCCCAGAGCCAGACGGGCCTGCGCGACGCCGCCGTGCGTGGCGTCGGGGCCATCGAGGGCCAGGCGGTCTCCATCTGCGTCATGGACTTCGGGTTCATGGGCGGCTCCATGGGCGCCGTCGTCGGCGAAAAGGTCACCCGGGCCGGCGAGGACGCGCTTGCCGAGCGGATCCCGCTCATCGTCGTGTCCGCGTCCGGCGGCGCGCGCATGCAGGAGGGCACCCTCGCGCTCATGCAGCTCGCCAAGACGTGCGCGATCCTCGAGCGGGTTCGCGCCGCCCGCGTGCCGTACATCAGCGTCATGAGCGACCCAACGACAGGCGGCGTGTTCGCCTCGTACGCGGTTCTCGGGGACATCAATCTCGCCGAGCCGAATGCCCTGATCGGGTTTGCCGGCGCGCGCGTCTCGGCCGGCACGATCTCCCAGGAGCTGCCGCCGGGCTTCCAGCGCAGCGAGTTCCTGTTCGAGCACGGGTTCGTCGACCGGATCGTGAACCGGCGCGCACTTCGCGCCGAGATCGCCGGCCTGCTGCGGTTCATGCGTCCGCGGGAGGTGCCGGTCGATACCCGATCCGCGTTCAGCCCGATCGGCTCGTTCCTGTCGCAGGTCGTCGGCGCTGCCAGCGGCGGCATGGTCGGCGCGAGCGGATCGTCGGCAACCAACGGTGAACGCGATGGTTGACCGGCTGCTCGGCCGCCAGGACCCGAAGGACGGCAACAAGGCTGCCGCCGCGACCGACCCGAAGTCGGCCATGTGGCGGCGCGTGCAGCTCGCCCGCAACCTCGGCCGCCCGCGCACGCTGGACCTGCTGCGCGAGATGGCCGACGAGGTCATCGAGCTCCACGGCGATCGCGGCTTCGGCGACGACCCGGCGATGGCCGTCGGGTTTGCCCGGATCGAGGGCCGCCGCATCGCCTTCGTCGGCCAGCAGAAGGGCGCCGACACCGAGGAGAACATCCGGCGCAACTTCGGCATGCCCCACCCGGAGGGGTATCGCAAGGCCATGCGGATCTTCGAGCTCGCGGAGCGGTTCGCCCTGCCGATCGTGACCTTCGTCGACGTGCCCGGCGCCCACCCCGGCCCGGAATCCGAGGAGCGCGGCATCGCCGACGCGATTGCCCGCTCCATCGGGCTGATGAGCCGCCTGCGCACGCCCATCATCGCGATCATCACCGGCGAGGGTGGCTCCGGTGGCGCGCTCGCGATCGCCGTCGGCGACGTGGTCATTGCGCTCGAGAACGCGGTCTACTCGGTGATCAGTCCGGAGGGCTGCGCCGCGATCCTGTGGCGCACCGCCGAGGAGGCGCCGACCGCTGCCCTGGCGATGAAGATGTCGGCGCAGGACCAGCTCGAGCTGGGGGTCGTCGATCGGGTCGTGCCCGAGCCAGGCGAGGGTGCCCACGCGGATCCGCGCGAGACCGCTCGCCGGCTGCGGTCGGTGATCATCGGCGAGCTGGATCGACTCGGGGCGCTCACGACGGACGAGCTCGTCGAGGCCCGCTATCGGCGCTACCGCATGCTCGGCCCGTACACTGAGGTCTCGGCGCCGGACGTGGCGCCACCGCCCAGCCGAGGGCTGGCCGATCGCCTGCGCGACCTGCTCGACCCCACGCGCTGGTCGATGGGCATGCCGTTGCCGGGCTCGTCGAGGCGCGACGAGCCACCCGCCCACGAGGAGGTCTGATCGGTGCCCGACGCAGGCCCCAAGCGCGAACGCCCCGCAGCCGCCGATCCCACGGCGGACCACGCCGGGATCGCGCGCCTGACCGAGGAGCTCCTGCCGGCCCTGATCGCGAAGCTCGCGACGACCCAGCTCGGTGAGCTGGAGGTCCGCGAGGGCGACTGGCACATTCGCCTTCGCCGGCCCTACGGCGTCGGGCCAGGCGAGGGCCGCCGCGCCACCGACAAGGCATCCCGAACCCAGCCCGGCCACGAGGGTCACGGCCATCCGCGGGCTGCGGTTGAGGGCCACCGGTCCGGTCGCTCCGGGTCCGGCGCCCCAGTTCCGGGCGGTTCCGGCACCACCGCCGGGACCGGCGCGGCAAGTGCATCGAACGGAACCGGCGCCCACGGCTGGAGTGGCGGAACCGGCGACGACCACGACGGCGAGGACGGCGCGAATCGCTCGCGGACCATCGCGACCTCGCCCGCGGTGGGCATCTTCAACCCGGGCGCGAAGGGCGCCTCGGGCACCCGCGTCCGGTCGGGCGACGTGCTCGGGACCGTGGACGTGCTCGGCGTGCGCCAGGACGTGCAGGCGCCCGCCGACGGGGTCGTCGGGGCGACGCTCGTCGAGGCGGGCATGGCCGTCGAGTACGGCCAGGACCTGTTCCGGATCGAGCTGACGGCGTCCGCTGCGCCGTCCGAGGCACGCTGATGTTCCGCCGGATCCTCATCGCGAACCGTGGCGAGATCGCGCTCCGCGTGCTGCGGGCGTGCCGGACGCTCGGCGTCGAGGCGGTCGTCGCGTACAGCGAGGCGGACCGCGACAGCCTGCCCGCCCAGCTCGCCGACGAGGCGATCTGCATCGGACCGGCGGACGCGCGCCGCTCGTACCTCTCGGCGCCGGCGGTCATCTCCGCTGCGCTCGTGACGGGCTGCGACGCGATCCACCCGGGCTATGGCTTCCTGTCAGAGGACGAGACATTCGCCGAGGTGGTTCGCGCCCACGACCTGACGTTCATCGGGCCGCCGCCGGACGTACTGGACCGGTTCGCCTCGAAAGAGGGCACCCGCCGGCTCCTCGGCGGCTTCGGGCTCCCGACGATCCCCGGTTCCAACATGATCCGCGACGACCAGCACGCCCTCGACGAGGCCGACCGGATCGGCTACCCGGTCCTGCTCAAGCCGTCGGCGGGCGGCGGCGGCAAGGGCATGCGGATGGTCCGCACGTCGCGCGAGCTCGAGTCGGCGATCAAGATCTGCCGCTCGGAGGCGAAGTCGGCGTTCGGCGATGACTCGCTGTACCTCGAGAAGTGGCTCGACGACAACCGCCACGTCGAGGTCCAGGTCGCCGTGGATCGCTATGGCGCGGGCATCCACCTCGGCGAGCGCGACTGCTCGGTCCAGCGCCGGCACCAGAAGATCCTCGAGGAAGGCCCGACGCCGGCACTGTCCGTGGAGGCTCGCGCCGCCCTCGCCGACACGGCGATTCGCGCGGTCGTGGCCGCCGGCTACGAGAACGTGGGCACCCTCGAATTCCTCGTCGACGGCACCGGCAAGGCGTACTTCATCGAGATCAACTGCCGGATCCAGGTGGAGCATCCGGTGACGGAGATGCTGACCGGCATCGACCTCGTCGCCCTCCAGATCCGGATCGCTGCGGGCGAGCCGCTGGGGCTGCGCCAGTCGGACGTCGTCACGCGCGGCCACGCGATCGAGTTCCGGATCAATGCCGAGGACCCGGCGCACGACTTCCGGCCCGGCGCCGGGGTCATCGAGCGATACCACGCGCCGGGCGGGCCGGGCATCCGGATGGACTCGCACCTGTATCCCGGCTACGAGGTCCCGCCGTACTACGACTCGCTGCTCGGCAAGCTCGTCGTCTGGGGCCCGGATCGACCGACGGCGATCGCGCGCGGCCGCGCAGCGCTCGAGGAGCTCCTCGTCGACGGCGTCACCACGAATATCGAGATCCACCGGGCGCTGCTCGACAACGAGACCTTCCTCGAAGGCAAGATGACCACGAACCTGCTCGACCGAGTCGGCGGCGCGGCGTTCCTCGCGGCCGCGGCGGCCCGATGACGGCACGAGCCGCCCGATGACCGACCCGCTGGCCTCCGCCGGGACCGTCCACACCACCCGCGAGATCGAGGCGCTCATCCCGCATCGCTGGCCGATGCTGATGGTCGACCGGATCGTCGAGTACGACGCCGAGGCGAAGCGGATCGTCGGGATCAAGGGCGTCACTGCGACCGAGTTCTGGGCGCAGGGCCACTTCCCGGGTCTGCCGGTCATGCCAGGCGTGCTCCAGGTCGAGGCGCTGGCCCAGACGATGGCGGTCTACGTGGCCAAGCAGCCGGGCTTCGGCGACCGGATCGGGCTCTTCGCCGCGATCGACGAGACGCGTTTCAAGCGCATCGTCGTGCCCGGGGACACGCTGCGCCTCGAGGTCACCATGGAGAAGCTCGGCAAGCGCTTCGGGCGGGCGAAGGCCGTCGCGTCCGTCGACGGCGAGGTTGCATGCGAGGCCACGCTCTCCTTCATCATCCCGCCGGAAGGGGTGCTCCGCTGAGCACGCGGATTGCCGTGATCTCGGACGTGCACGGCAACCTGCTCGCGCTCGAAGCCGTTCGGAAGGCGCTCAAGAAGGAGAAGCCGGACGTCGTGCTCGTGGCCGGTGATCTCGTGATGAACGGGCCGGAGCCCGGTCCGACCGTCGACGCCATCCGGGAGATGGAGCGCGATGGCGCCATCGTCGTCCAGGGCAACACGGACGTGGCCGTCGCGGATGCGGACTACGCGGCCGCGTTCCCGTGGCTGCTCGAATACGGCATCCCGGACTCGATGCGGTCCGCCGCCGAGTGGGCGCACGACGCGCTCGACGACGAGCACCTCGCCTGGCTGCGCCGCCTGCCCGCCGAGCGTCGCGTTCGCATCGGCGACGACCTGGTGCTGGTGACCCATGCCTCGCCGGGATCCCAGACCCAGGGCTTCGACCAGGGCCTCGATCCATCGACCACGACGGAGCGCATGTCCCGAACGGACGCGCGCGTGATCTGCTGCGGCCACACCCACATCCCGGAGGTCCGGGAGTTCGGCTGGAAGGTCATCGTGAACGCGGGCAGCGCAGGCTACGTCTTCGACGGCGACCCGACCGCCTCGTGGGCGCTCGTCACGATCGATGCCGCCACCAGCGACGACGGCACGACCATCTCGACCGAGATCAAGCGCGCCGAGTTCGACGTCCTCGCGGTCTCGAACGCGATCTCCGCTCGCGGCCTGCCCGGCGACGTCTACCGCGCCGCGACCGTCCGAACCGGCAAACTGGTGCGATGAGCGGCTCGAACGGCACGCGCCGCGTCGTGGTGACCGGGATGGGCGCGCTGTCGGCGCTCGGGAACGACGTCGCATCGACGTGGGACGGGCTGCTCGCCGGTCGATCGGGCGTCCGCACGATCGAGTCGTTCGACCCGTCGCGGGTCGATTCGAAGATCGCCGCCGAGGTGCGCGACTTCGACCCCTCGGCCGTCCTCGACCGCAAGGAGATGCGGCGGATGGACCGCTACATCCAGTTCGGGCTCGTGGTCGCGCGCCAGGCGCTGGACCAGGCGGGCCTGCCCGGCCGAATCGACGGCGCACTCGCCGAGCGGACCGGCGTCATCCTCGGCTCGGGGCTCGGTGGCGTCTGGACGCTCTTCGAGAACGTCCTGCTGATGGGGGAGCGCGGGCCCGACCGGATCTCCCCGTTCTTCATCCCGATGGGCATCGCCAACGTCGGCTCGGGGCAGGTCGCGATCGCGTTCGGGATGCTCGGGCCGAACTTCGCGATCGTCTCCGCGTGCGCGACCGGTGCCCACGCGATCGGCGAGGCGTGGGAGACGATCCGCCGCGACGACGCCGACATCATGCTGGCCGGCGGCACCGAGGCCGCGATCCACGAGGCGGTTGTCGGCGGCTTCGCGTCGATGAAGGCCCTCTCGACGCGCAACGACGATCCGCAGGCCGCCTCGCGCCCGTTCGATCGCGGCCGCGACGGCTTCGTGATGGGCGAGGGGGCGGGGATGCTCATCCTCGAGGAGCTGTCCCACGCCGAGGCGCGCGGCGCGGAGCCGCTGGCCGAGCTCGTCGGCTACGGCGCGACCGCCGACGCGTCGCACATCACCCTCCCGGCGCCGGGCGGCGCGGGCGCCGTTCGGGCGGGCCGCCGCGCGCTCACGAAGGCCGGCATGGAGCCGGATGAGCTCGATCACGTGAACGCCCACGCCACCTCGACACCCGAGGGCGACAGCACGGAGCTGCAGGGCCTCGCGACGCTGCTCGGCGAGCACGGCCCGAGCGTGTCGATCAGCGCGCAGAAGTCGATGCTGGGGCACACCCTTGGCGCCGCCGGCGCGCTGGAATCGATCGCCACGGTCCAGGCGATCCGCGAGGGCGCCGTGCCGCCGACGATCAATCTCGAGGATCCGGATCCATTCACGGATGGCCTCGACCTGACGCCCAACACGGCGACGCATCGCCCGATTCGCGCGGCCCTCAACAACTCGTTCGGGTTCGGTGGCCAGAATGCGGCCCTGATCTTCCGACGCTGGGACGGCTGACCATGGACCATGATCCGATCGTGGGCGCGGAACCGGCGATCGCTGCAGAGCCGACGATCGCCGTGGACCCGGCGATCGTCCCGGACGCGGCGGTGGACCTCGGACCGGCCAACGGCGCCGCGCCGAACGCAGGATCGCCCGACGAGTCGCTCCTTGACCTGATCGACCGCCTCGCGGCGCTCCTCGACCGGACCGAGCTGACCGAGCTCGAGGTCCAGGTCGGCGCGACCGGGCTCGTGCTGCGGAAGCCCTCGGCCCTCGCTCCCGTGGCGTCCATCGCAGCCCCTGCCGGCGCTCCCGGCGCGGCCGCCGGGGCCAGAGCGGGCACGGAGGCGAGCGCCGCCACTCCCGTCCCGGCGGTGGATGCCGGCCCGCCCGCGCGACCGGCCGTGATGGCCCCGCTCACCGGCATCTGGTACGGGGCGCCGGCGCCGGGCTCGGCGCCGTACGTGAACCTCGGTGGGGAAGTCGCCGTCGGCCAGGTGATCGGGTTGATCGAGGCGATGAAGCTGTTCAATGAGATCAAGAGCGACAAGGCCGGTCGCGTCGTCAAGATCAATGCCGAGGACGGCAAGCTCGTGCGTGCGAAGCAGCCACTGATCGAGGTCGATCCGCTATGAGTCACTCGACGAACGGCACCGCGCCGGGCGCGGGCCCCGCTCCCGGCGACCGCCCGATCCGCGCCCACGTCACCGGCTGGGGCCGCTACGTCCCGAGCCAGGTCCTGACGAACGCGGACCTCGAGAAGATGGTCGACACGAACGACGAGTGGATCGTCTCGCGCACGGGTATCCGCGAGCGCCGCGTTGCCGCCGCCAACGAGACGACCGCCTCGATGGCCGCAGTCGCCAGCCTGCGGGCGATCCGCGCCGCGGGCATCGGCCCGGACGAGATCGACCTGATTCTCCTCGCGACCCTCACGCCGGATTACTGGATGCCGTCGACCGCGGCCCTCGTCAAGGAGGCGATCGGGAACACGCGCGCTGCCGCGATGGACATTGCGGCCGCGTGCTCCGGCTTCGTCTACGGTTTCGCCACCGCGCAGGCGTGGATCGCCGCGGGGCTCGCGAAACACGTCCTCGTCATCGGCGCGGAGCTGCTCACGCGCTTCCTCGACTACAGCGACAGGTCGACCTGCATCCTGTTCGGTGATGGCGCGGGCGCCGCGGTGCTGTCGGCCTCGACCAAGCCGGGCGGCGCCCTTGGTGTCGAGCTCACGACGGAGCCGCAGGGCGCCTACATGATCTGGCTGCCCGCCGGGGGTGCGAAGAGCCCGCCCTCCGCCGAGACGATCGCCCGCGGCGAGCACTACATCCGGATGGAGGGCAAGGAGACCTACCGCTTCGCGACCAAGACGATGGCGACGACGGCCCTCGAATCGGTCCGCAAGTCCGGGCTCGAGCCGAGCGACATCAGCCTGTTCATCCCGCACCAGGCCAACGTCCGGATCATCGAGGCCGTCGCCAAGGGCCTCGACCTGCCGATGGACCGGATGTACACGAACGTCCAGCGCTACGGCAACACGTCCGCCGCGTCGGTGCCGATCGCGATGGCCGAGGCGGTCAACGAGGGCCGCGTCAAGGTCGGCGACCGGATCACGATCGTCGCGTTCGGCGCCGGGTTCACCTCGGGTGCCGCCACGATCCAATGGACCGCGGATCCCGCCCGCGGCGCCGACGCCGACACCGCCGTCCGAGCCGAGGACGTCCACGTCCGGCTGCCCGTCGACTGGGATTCCGTCGACCCGATCCCGCCCGCCCTCGCCGAGCTGATGGCCCGTCCCGGGACCGTGAACCCGCCGCTCGACGACGTCGTCCCCGGCGAGCCCGAGCCGGCCGCGCAACCCGTCGGCTGAGCCACCGAAGGAGCACCGAACGTGATCGATCTGACCGGCAAGTCGGCCGTCGTCACCGGTGGATCGCGCGGCATCGGGCGCGCGATCGCGATCCGGCTCGCGACCCAGGGCGCGGACGTCGCGTTCAGCTACCGCGGCAACGAGGCGGCCGCGAAGGAGACCGCAGCCGCGATCGAGGCGCTCGGCCGTCGGGCGCTGCCGGTCCAGGGCGACGCCGCCGATCCCGAGGCGGCCAACGCGCTCATCAAGGCCGCGCTCGAGGCGTTCGGCAAGGTCGACATCCTCGTCAACAACGCCGGCATCACCCGCGACGACCTGATCATGCGGATGTCGCTCGAGGACTTCCGCGACGTCCTCGAGACGAACCTCTTCGGCGCCTTCTATGCGATCAAGGCGGTCACTCGCCCGATGCTCAAGGCCAAGGGCGGCCGGATCATCAACATCACTTCGGTCTCCGGGCAGGCCGGCCAGACGGGCCAGGCGAACTACTCCTCGGCGAAGGCCGGGCTCATCGGGCTCACGAAGGCGACCGCGCGGGAGCTGGCGTCGCGCGGCATCACGTGCAACGCGGTCGCGCCCGGCTTCGTGCTCACCGAGCTGACCCAGGACCTGCCGCAGCCGCTCATGGACCAGATCACCGCCCAGACGCCGCTCGGCCGCTTCGGAACCACCGAGGAGATCGCGAACGCCGTCGCGTTCCTCGCCAGCGACGAGGCCGCCTTCATCACGGGCCAGGTCCTCGCCGTCGACGGCGGCCTGGTGATGATGTAGGTCCGCAGCGGGCCGCGCGGCGCCGTGGCGACGCCGGCGCGCGCAGGCACCGGTACGGTGGACGCTGGCCCCTCGACGCCGCATCCTTCGGGGCAATCGTGAACACCGTCCCGCCGTCTCCGCCGAGCCGTCAGGGACCCGGGGACCCATCCATTCGTCGAACGTGGTGGCTCCTTGCGGGCGCCTTCTCGCTCCTCGCGCTCGTGAGCGGGATTCGCCTCGCGATGGACCGCCAGCCGATCGACTGGCTGACGGTGGGGCTCGTGATCCTGGCGGCGATTGCCGCGATCGCGCATCGAAACGCCGTCGGCGGGCTCGAGTCGCGCGGCCGCGGCGAGGCGGAGAGCTTCGCCCGCATCCTGCGCGGCCTGGGCCGATCGGTGTCCGCCGAGGCGATCGTCGCCGCAATCGTCGACGACCTGATCGCGGCGACCGAAGCGGATCACGTCGTCCTCGTTCGACGGCGCCGCGACGGCGCTGCCCTCGAGGCGACGCTCGTCACCCGGCGCGCCGGCGTGCCCACGACGACGACCGTCCTGCCATCTTCTCTCTTGGAGCTACGGATCGGTGAAGAGCCGAAGGCGCCAGTGGCCGTTCCAATCGGCCCGGTCGAGGCGACCGACAAGCTAACGATCGGCTCGGACGCGACCACCGAGCCGCCGGTCGACGCGGCGCCGATCGCTCCGGCGGAGATCGAAGCGCCCGTCGCCGCACCCGATCCTCGGCCCGTGGCCCTGCCACGTGTCGCGCGCCGGGCCTCCGATGTCGGCGGTGGGCGGGCGTTCGTGCGCCAGCTCGCGGCAGAGGGCCTGGCGCTGCTGCGCGACATCGGCCTGCCGACGCCGGACCTGTTCGGGTCCCGAGGCGCGGCGAAGCTGTCGGAGGTGCTGGCGCGCGGGACCGAGGCCGTCGTCGTCGAGCGCGTTGCGGATCGCGTTCGATCTGCGTTCGGGCTGTCACACACCCTCGCTGCGCCGTTGCGGGCGGAGCACGGCGTGCTCGGCGCCATCGTGCTCTCGCGTCGTGATCGCGAGGCGTGGCCGCAAAGCGCGCGCCGGCTCGTCCGTGTCGCTGCGACGGAGACCGCGGCGGCCCTCGATCGAGCCGACTCGTTCCGCGCCGCCGAGACCAGTGCCTCGACCGACCCGCTGACCGGCCTCCCGAACCGCCGCTACTTCGAGGAGTTCTCGTCGCTGCTCTCCGGCCGCCGCCGGGCCGGCGACGCCGTTGCCATCCTCATGATCGATATCGACAAGTTCAAGGGCCTCAACGACACGTACGGCCACCCGGCCGGCGACCAGGTCCTGCGGCAGGTCGCGGGCGCGATCACCGCCGCCGTGCGCGACCACGACGTGCCGGCCCGGATCGGCGGCGAGGAGTTCGCCGTCCTGCTCCGCAACCCGGGCCCCGAGGTCGCGCTCGAGGTGGGGGAGCGCGTCCGCCGAGCCGTCCGCGACCTCGATCTCGGCGAGATCGGCGTGTCCGGCGTGAGTGTCTCCGTCGGTGTCGCGAACGCCACCAGCCCCGAGGAGCCGATCCACGCCCTGGTCGACCGCGCGGACCGCGCCCTCCTGCGTGCAAAGCGCGCCGGCCGCGATCGCGTGGTGGCCGGGTAGCCGAGCCTGGTTTCCCGCCGAACTACCACCCCGCGATAGCTGGAGACAATGAACGGTCGAAAAACGTGCGCGGGCGGCGTCGACGGCGAATGGCCACGCTCGCGGGTTGCGCTCGGCGAGCCCCTGGCAGCTCCTCCATCTGTCGAACTACCCCCGGGTGTTCGTACGGTAGGAATGTCGATCCGCGGAGCTGGAGCCTCCGCTCGATACCATCGACAGCGTGATCGACGAGCCCATCGATGAAGAGGCGGCATCCGAGGCCGACGATGGCGAGGCCACCCAGGCGGGTTCCGCCGAGGCCGGCGAGGTCCCGCTGCTGACCAACGGCGAGCTGGCGCAGGTGTTCCACGACATCGGCGACCTGCTCGAGGTGAAGGGTGAGCTCGTGTTCAAGACCGTCGCGTATCACCGCGCGGCGGACGCGATCGGGCGGTCACCGTACGAGGTGGCGCGCGCGTTCCGCGAGGGCAGACCGCCTGAGATCCCGGGCGTCGGCAAGGCGATCGCCGACAAGATCGCGGAACTTGCCCGGACCGGCCGCAGCGAGTACCGCGACAAGCTGCTCGCCGAGTTCCCGACGAGCCTGCTCGAGATGCTGCGGCTGCCCGGCGTTGGGCCGAAGACGGTCCGCCTGATCTATGCCGAGCTCGGCGTGAAGACCGTCGACGACCTGAAGGCCGCCGCCGAGGCCGGCCGGATCCGAGGCCTCCGAGGCCTGTCCGAGCGAACAGAGCAGCTGATCCTCGAGGGCATCAACAGGCTCGAGCACCGGGACCGGCGGATGCTGCTCAACCAGGCCAAGGCGCTCGTCGACGAGCTCACGGCATCGCTGGCGCCCGTACTCGGCGTCGGCCGGATCACGCCGGCCGGGTCGTACCGGCGCCGCCGCGAGTCGATCGGCGACCTCGACCTGCTGGCCGAGACCGACGAGCCGGAAGGGGTCGTCGAGACGTTCGTGAACCTGCCCAACGTCGAGTCGGTGATCGGGCGCGGCGGCCACAAGGCCGCGGTCCGGCTCGGCGGCCGCGGGCCGCAGGTCGACCTCATGTTGATGCGCCCCGAGCAGGCCGGCACCCACCTGATCCACTTCACCGGCTCGAAGGAGCACAACGTCCGCCTGCGCGAACGGGCCCGTGACATGGGCTGGAGCCTGTCGGAGTACGGCTTCGCCCGGCTCGGTGAAGACGGCGAGATCATCACGGACCCAGCGGCGGGCGGGGAGCTGCGGACCTTCGCCACGGAGACCGAGGCGTACGCGTTCCTCGGGCTGCCGTTCATCGAGCCGGAGCTGCGCGAGGATCGCGGCGAGATCGAGGCGGCGCTCGCCGGCCGCCTGCCGGCCCTCATCACCGCGGCGGACCTGCGGGGCGACCTGCACTCGCACTCGGACTGGTCCGACGGGACCAACTCGGTCGAGGTCATGGCGGAGTTCGCGCGGCGGCGCGGCCACGCCTACCAGGTCATGACCGACCACACGCAGTCGCTGGCGATCGCCAGCGGGCTCACCCCCGAGCGAGTCGCGCTGGAGCGTGCGCTGATCCGCTCGCTCAACGCGCGATTCGCGGCCGAGGAGGCGGCCGGGACCGCGCCGCCGGAGACCAGCCCGGAAGGCTTCCGCCTCCTCCACGGCTGCGAGCTCGAGATCCGCGCGGACGGCCAGCTCGACTACCCGGACAAGCTCCTCGCGACGTTCGACCTCGTCGTCGCGTCGCTCCACGTGTCGCGGCGGCAGTCGCGCGCCGAGCTGACCCAGCGCGTGCTGAACGCGATCGAGAACCCGAACGTGGACGTGATCGCGCACCCGGCGGGTCGGATGATCGACACCCGCGACGACCTCGACCTCGACTGGGACACGGTGTTCCGGGCGGCGGCGCGAACCGGCACGGTGCTCGAGATGAACGGGTCGCCGCATCGGCTCGACCTGTCGGTCGAGCGGGCCCGCCGCGCGCTCGAGGCGGGCTGCCTCCTGTCGATCGATTCGGACGCCCACCGCACGTCGGAGTTCGAGCACCTCGCCTGGGGCATCTCGCAGGCGCGGCGGGCGTGGGTGACCCCGGCGGACGTGCTGAACACTCGCTCCCGTGCCGATCTCGTAGCGTGGCTGGCGACCCCGAAGCCGCGGTCGAAGCCGCGGGTCTCGCCGGCGGCCGGCGCCTGATGGCCGAGGCCACGCGTACCATCCCGGCGGTGAAGGGCGAGAGCGGCGCGCGCGACCTGTCGATCGCGGTCGGGGTGATCATCGCGCTGTCGCGCTTCGCGCCCGACGGCTTCGTCTGGCCGATCG
Source organism: Chloroflexi bacterium UBA5189 (assembly GCA_002413045.1). GTDB lineage: Bacteria > Chloroflexota > Limnocylindria > Limnocylindrales > CSP1-4 > UBA5189. The sequence continues at coordinate 223,896 of DHWF01000031.1, read as the reverse complement.
CGATCGTGCTGCTCGCAGGCGTGATTCTCGCCTCCCTGCAGGTGCTCGGGGAGGCGGATCCGGCGGGCCAGGGCGCGGGCGTCGCGATCGAGGGACTGCTCCTGCCCGGCGCCGCGGCACTCGCGGCCCTCGGGGCGATCCGGCTCGTCCCGATCGGTGTCGTCCTCGCGCCCGCGTTCGTCCTCGCGGGCGGCCTGATCGGGCTGACGCTGGTGACGGAGCTGCGAATCGCGCGTGCCAGCGGCCCGCCCTCGAGCGCGGACCGGACGGCCGTCCTGATCGAGGTCCTGCTCGTCGGGTTCTTCGGCTTTGCGGGCGTCGCGGTGCTCGTGCCGGGCGGCCTGCCGACGCTCGAGCTGGCGGGCATCAGCCCATCGAAGGCGCTTGACGTCATCGCCCAGGCCGCCGCCGATGGCCTCATCGCGCTGCTGCTCGCGTATCGCGTCGCCGCGCTGCGGTCCTCGAACGTTCGCGATGTCGCCTGGTTCGGGATCACTGGAGCGGCCGTCGTCGCGATCGCGGCGGTCGCCCTCCGCTCGATCGAGATCCCGCGGATCCTCGGGCCGGCGCTGCTCGTCCTCGTGTTCTTCCTGTGGGACGCGATCCACGTGGGGACGCCGTCGCGTCGGCGCGATCCGTGGCGGCGCTGGGAGACGATCGCCCTCGCCGCGCTTGCCGTCGTCGTGATCGGCTGGAGCCTCGGCTTGCGCGCCTGAGCCGGGCGCGCTGCCGGGCGCTCGGGCCGCGCCTCGCGACCAACTTGCGGCGAGGCCCCATACTTACCCGCCCGGCCCGTGGGCCGGATTTCGCATGCGCGCACGTCCGACCGCCGAAAGGGATCTGATCACGTGACCTTCCAAGAGACCGACGCGAACACCAGCCCCGCCGCGCAGACGCGCATCAAGCGCACGCTCGCGGAGCAGGCGACTGCCAGCGCCGCCGCCGGCAAGTGGTCCGAGGCCGCCGACACGAACCGCCGGCTGCTCGAGATGGGTCCCGAGGCGGACACCGAGAACCGCCTGGCGAAGGCGCTGTGGGAGCTCGGTGAGCTCGGCGCGGCACGCGAGCACTACCAGGCGGCCCTCGCGCTGGACCCGACGAACCGCATTGCCGAGCGCAACATCGATCGGTTGCGGACGCTCCTCGTGGCCGCCGGTGACAAGACCGTGCCGGCCCAGGACGGCAGCAAGGCGCCCGTCCGGATCTTCGTCGAGGAGACCGGCAAGACCGGCTTTGCGCACCTGACCGACCTGCCCGAGGCCAGGAAGCTGGCCCAGGTGAACCCCGGCGATTCCGTCGAGATGAACCCCGAGGGCAACCGCCTGATCGCGTTCAGCAACGGCATGCGCATCGGCGTCGTGGACCCGCGCGTCGCGGCTCGCTTGCTCAAGCTCATCGCCGACGGCAACAAGTACCTCGCCGGCGTGACCTCGCTCGGCGCCCAGGACGTCCGGATCATCATCCGCGAGATCTACCAGGACCCGCGCAACTACGGCAAGGTCAGCTTCCCGACCGCAGCCAAGTCCACCGACCTGCGCCCGTACACCAAGGGCACCCTCCTCCGCGAGGACGAGGAGATCGAGGAAGACCTCGAGGACGACATCGAGGACGAGGAGATCACCGACCTCGACCGCGTCCTCCCGCCCGAGGACACCACCGACGAAGCCTTCATCGAAGAGACCGACGAGAACGACGAGCCGTAGTCGCCGCGGGGATGCGGCCGTTTCGCGGCGTGGTCGCCTCAGCGCGGCGACAGAGACGTAGCTTTCTAGCCAAATCGACACCGGGGGTCGGTTAGGCGAATCGGCCTCCCCTGCAGACGCCTCGTACGCCCGCGCGCCGGGATGAATCCAGGGATCACAGCCGCCGTGGGGGCCAATTTGGCTCCGGGCTAACTGCCTAATCGACCGTGGGTGTCGATATGGCAAATTGGTCGAGCAGGTGGCTCGCATCGAGATCGACCTGCGACAATCCGGCTCGATGGTCGGGCGGCTGCTCCTCTCGCGCGCCGAGCCTGGGTTCACGCTGCCTGCGTTCGAGCGGCTTGCGCCGCCGCCGGCGCGCGAGCTGATCGATGCGCGCATCGAGGCGAACTCCGCCCCGGGTGACATCGTCGCCGACCTGTTCGGGCGCGGTGGCTGGATCGCGCGGGCGTCGATCGACCGACAGCGTCGCGCGTTCACCATCGAGTCGAGCCCGCTTACGCGGCTGCTCGCCGAGGTCGTGCTTCGCCCGCCGGACCTGCGCCACCTCGACGCCGCGTTCTCCTCTCTTGGAGCCTCGCCGCACGGCGACACGAGCGTTCGCCTCGCGATCGCGGACATGTTCGGCACGAAGTGCGTCACGTGCGGCCGCAACCTCGCCGTCGACGAGGCGGAGTGGCGGGCCGGCGTCCTCGAGCGCATCCACTATCGCTGCACGCTGTGCCGCGACCAGCAGGGCCGACCCGAGCACCAGGCGGTCGAGCCCGGATCGACGGATCGAGAGCGGACGGTGCGGGACGTCGGCGCCGCCGAGGTGCGGAAGCGGCTGCGCGAGAGGTTCCCGGTCCCTGACGGCGGCGAGCACCTGATCGACGTGATTCTCGACCTGCACACCGATCGTCAGCTCGTCGGGCTGGCGGCGATCCTGGCCCGGATCGAGGGCGATCTTCGGGCGGCGCCGGTCGAGTCGGCGCTGCGGCTGGCGTTCCTCCACGCGGTGTTGCCGGCGAGCCGGCTCGGGCTCGGCGGCACCCGGATCCCGTCGCTCCGGATCGCGAGCGGCACGATCAAGGGCCCCCAGCCGGATCCGTGGCGCGAACGGAACCCGTGGCTCGCGTTCGAGGACGGCTTCCGCCAGGTGCGTGGGTTCGTGCAGCGCCTCGAGAGCGGGACGCTCGGGCCACTGGACGCGCGCCTCGGTTCGGACCTCCGGAGCCTCGTCGAGGGCGCGCCCAACGCAGTGGTTCGGGTCATGACGCCCGGGTCACTCGAGAATCTCGCCGGAGAGCCGGTCGGCCCGCGGATCCGGCTCGTGCTCGGGCAGCCGCCGACGCGGTTCAGCCAGGAGCGACTCGGGGCGGCCTATCACGGGACCGCCTGGGCGCTCGGGCGAGAGGCGGCGTCGCTCCTTCCGCTGGAGGCGCTGTTGGGAAGCGCGGTTCGCGCGCCGTGGTCGTGGCAGGCGGCGACGCTTCGGCGATCGCTCGAGGCGGTCTCGCCGCATCTCGCGCACGAGGCGCGCGTGATCCTCCTCCTCGATCATGGAGGCGCCGAGGCGCTCGTCGCCGCGGTGCTCGGCGGCGTCGGAGCCGGATATCGCCTCGTCGAAGCCCGCCTGGCGGATGCGGACGACGAGATCGGCGGCGTCGTCGAGCTGGTGCCGCCGGGCGGCGTGCTCCCGCCGGGTCCGCGAACCCGGAGCAACGTGCAGATCGAGCGGCTGCCCGGCGGCCGCGGCGATCCGGAGCTCGTGCCGGGACCCGGCCTGTTCGCGCCGCCGGAGCGCATCGAGGCGCGCCCATTCTCCGCCCGCGAGGCGGCGACCACGGTCTCCGAGACGGCCGTCGAGCTGCTCAAGGCCCGCGGCGAGCCCGCCCGCTACGAGCGGCTGCTCGGCGAGATCCTCGTCGGGCTGGATCGGACCGGCCAGCTGCGGCGCCTCGTGGCCGCCGAGCCGGCGTCCGAGCCGCCGACCGCGATCCCGCCCGATGACACGCCGCCAATCGACCCGACCGCCGGCTTCGACGCTCGCCCCGGCATGCTCGGGGCCGCGGCCCGCGCCCTCGCCGCTCGTTCTGGCGCCGGCACGACCCCCCCGACGACCCGCACGCGTACCTTCACCGAGCCGCCCCAGCCGCGGGATCCGGTGGAGCGGGTGCTGGCACTGATCGGTGCCGAGCTCGGCCGCGAGAACCAGCATCGGCTCGAGGAGATCGAGCCGGGCCGCTGGTGGCTGGGCGACCGGCACGACCGCGACACGGCGGCCGTCCCCCTCGCGGACCGCGTCGAATGGGCGGTGTACAGCCTCCTGTCGACCGCCGGACCGATCGCGGAGACGGCGTTCTTCGAGCGCGTGGCCGCGCTGTTCCCCGGCCACGACCTGCCCGACGAGACGCTCGTGCGCGCGTGCCTCGCCAGCTACCGGAGTCCGGCCTCGACGGCGAGCCGCCTCGTGACCGGCGAGGACCTTCGAGGCCGGACTGCCGAGCACACGGAGCTGCTCGCGCACCTCGCCAACGGCGGCCATCGGATCGGCATGCGCGTCTGGATCGGGCGGCGCGACCAGGCTCGGCGGATCGGCGACCGCACCCTGGCCGACTACCTCGACCAGCGCGAGCGCGAGCCGTGGTTCCCGACGATCTCGCTGGTGCCGAAGGATGACGGCGAGGCCGTCGACTGCATCTGGTACCAGCGCGGCGGTTCGGCCTACCTGTTCGAGGTCGAGTGGACCGCGATGCTGGGCGACGTCCTCCTGCGCCGCCACGCGCGCATCCCGCCCGACGACCGGATGGTCCGCTTCCTCGCCATCGCGCCGGAGCGCCGCGAGCTCGCCCGCCACAAGCTCGAGTCGTCGCCGATCCTCCGCGACGCGATGGCCGCCTCGAACTGGCACCTGATCCTGTGGCCGCAGCTCCGCGCCTGGCTCGCGCGCGATCCCCTCAGCCTCGCCGACCTCGAGCCGTATCTCGGCCTCGAGCCGCCGAACGAGCGTCGCGCCGAACAGCTCGGCCTCTTCGAGGCCTAGTCGCGAGGCGACGCGCTACTCTCGCTTCGTGGCCGAACCGAGCGCCGTCGATCAGATCGCGAACGGATTCTGGGAGCGGTTCAAGGCGCTGAATCCGGTCACCGCGACGGTCAACGGCGACACGACCTACGACGACATCCTGCCGGACCCGAGCCCGGCGGGTCGCGCGGCGGAGCGCCGGTTCGCGGAGGACATGGTCGCCGCAGCGGCCGCGATCCCGGACGACGGCCTCGGCGTCGAGGACCGGATCACGCGCGATGTCATGCGGGTCATCGGCGAGATCGCGATCGTCCAGGACGACCAGCGGCTCGACACGCTCCAGGTCGTCGACCAGATGAGCGGCCCGCAGACACTCCTGCCGCAGCTGACCCAGTTCCAGCCCGCCGACACGCCGGAGCGACTCGACAGGTTCCTGACGCGCCTCCACGCCTACCCGGCGTTCATGGCCGCGAATCGCGAGCTCCTCAGCGAGTCGCTGCGCAGCGGCCTGACCGCGCCGCGCATCGTCGCCCTCCGGACGATCGCGCAGCTCGAGCGGATGCTCGCGACGCCGATCGATCAGGCGGTCGTGCCGGCGCTCGTGAAGGTTGCCAACGAGGCGGATCGCGAGGCGATTCGCGCCGTCGTCCGCGACGAGGTGTACCCGGCTGACTGGGCGTTTCTCGAGGCGCTCCGGGGTGAGTACCTGGCGGCGTCGCGGGAGGAGAACGGCCTCTGGTCGGCGCCCAACGGGGACGTGCTGTATCGCACCCAGATCCTGCGCTGGACGACCCTCCAGGCGGACCCGGGCGAGGTCCACCAGATCGGCCTCGACGAGCTCGAGACGATCGAGGACGAGCGCCGCGCAATCTCCAACGCCGCCGGCTTCGGCGACGACACGCGGGCGTATCGCGCCTCGCTGGCAGCGGATCCCGCAAACCTGCCGACGAGCCGCGAGGAGCTCATCGCGCGGGCCATGGAGGACATCGACCGGGCCAACGCCGCCGCGCCGACCATGTTCGGGCGGACGCCGCGCTCGCTCTGCCGGGTCATCGCGGTCGAGGAGTACAAGGAGCGCGACGCGCCGTTCGCCTACTACTACCCGCCGTCGGCGGACACGACCCGGCCTGGCACGTACTACGTGAACACCTTCGACCTGCCGTCGAGGACCTACTCGCGGCTCGCCTCGGCGACGTTCCACGAGGCCGTGCCGGGCCACCATTTCCAGATCGCCCTGGAGAGCGAGAACACCGGCAACAACGACTTCCGGCGCTTCGCCGCACGCTACGCCGCCGGCGCCTATGTCGAGGGCTGGGGCCTGTACGCCGAGCGCCTCGCCGACGAGATGGGCCTGTACCGCAACGAGGCCGAGCGCTTCGGCATGCTCGACGCGCAGGCGTGGCGCGCGGCGCGGCTCGTCGTCGACACCGGCCTGCACGCGCTCCGGTGGACACGCCAGCAGTCGATCGATGTGTTGATCGAGGCCGGCGTCCCCGATACGGACGCTGCGATCGAAACGGACCGGTACATCTGCAACCCGGCCCAGGCCCTGACCTACAAGCTCGGCCAGCGCCAGCACGAGCGACTCCGGGCAGAGATCACCGCCCGCGACGGCGCGGCGTTCGACCTCCGCGAGTTCCACGACCAGCTGATCGGCCACGGCTCGCTGCCCCTCGCGACCCTCGCCGCGGAGCTCCCCAACTGGGTCGCCACGCCAGTCTGAAGCCAGCCGCGTCGTCCACGAGCCGACGATTCGCCCGCCTCCTGGCGGCCTCCGGGTCCGTGATTCGAAGACCCTGGACCCGGACCGTACGAATCTCGCTTTGACGGCCCCGCAGGGCGCGTGGCACGATTCGGCACCAGAAGCCATGCCGCACGCGCGGCAGCAAGGAGCCCAAGATGCCCGCCGAACAGCCGCCCAAGCTCAAGCGGCAGCGCCAGCACGACCTGTATCGCCGCGCCCTGGAGACGATGCCCGGCGGCACCGACTCGAACTTCCGGGCGTGGGGCGACGACACCGTCTACATCGATCGCGGCCAGGGCGGCCGGATCTGGGACATGGACGGCAACGAGTACATCGACCTGCGGATGGGCTACGGCCCGGTCATCCTCGGGCACGGCGACGCTCGCGTCGACGACTACGTCAACGAGCGGATGCGCCGCGGCGTCAGCTTCTCGCTCACGTCCGAGGACGAGATCGAGGCGATGGAGCTGCTCAAGCAGCTCACCGGTTGGGTCGGCAAGGCCCGCATGACCGTGTCGGGCACCGAGGCGACGATGCACGCGATGCGCGTCGCCCGCGCCTATACCGGGCGCAACAAGATCGTGAAGTTCGAAGGCCAGTATCACGGGGTCCACGACTACGCCCTGGTCTCCGTCACCCCGAACGACATGGCCGAGCTCGGCGACTCGGACAACCCGGTCGGGCTGGCGTGGGGCCGTGGCATTCCCGAGGCCGTGACGCGGACGATCATCCCGGCCCGCTACAACGAGATGGCCGTCCTGCGCCGGATCTTCGAGCGCGACGGCGCCGACATCGCCGCGATCATCGTCGAGCCCGTGCTCGGGAACGCCCAGGGGATCATGCCGCGGCCCGGCTTCCACGAGGAGATGCGCGGGTTGACGAAGGAGTTCGGCGCGCTGCTCATCTTCGACGAGGTCAAGACCGGGTTCCGATTCGCTCGGGGCGGCGCGGCCGAGTACTTCGGGGTCACGCCGGACCTCGCGACGTACGCCAAGGCGATGGGCAACGGCTACCCGGTTGCTGCGTTCGGCGGCACGGATGACGTCATGTCCGTCCTGCCCGACAAGGTCAGCCACGGCGGGACCTATGCCGGCAACCGCGTTGCGGCCGCGGCCGCCGTCGCGACGCTCCGACTCCTGCGCGATACCGAGGCGCTGGCCTCCATTCACGCTGTTGGGCGGGCGGTCCAGGCCGGCCTGTCCGAGGTGATCAACGAGGCCGGGCTGCCGTATACGTTCACCGGCCACCCGTCGATGTTCGGGATCATGTTCACCGAGAAGGCGCCGACCGAGTACCGCGACTGGGCCAACTCGGACCACGACCTGTACGACGCCGTCGCGGTCGGCATGCACGCCCGCGGCGCGATGCCCGAGCCGGACTCCCGCGAACCGTGGTTCTTCTGCGAGGCGCATGCCCACGAGGACATCGTCGACCGGGTGGTGACCGCGTTCTCCGACTCCCTCGACGTGGTCCTCGACGAGCGCGCGAAGGACGGCAAGCACGCCGATCAGGCCCACGTCGGCCTCGGCAAGGAGATCGGCTAGCGATCCTCGCACGGTAGGGCCGCCGGAGCCTCGGCTACCCTTCCGACATGCCCGATTTCTCGAAGGCGCCCTGGTCCGCGCTCGTCGACGTGCTCCGGGCCGACGTCGTCCCGATCATCCTGATCATCGTCGTCGCGTTCGTGATGCTGCGCGCCTCGCGCCTGTTCGTGCACGGCGTCATCAAGGCGTTGATGGACCGCGAGGCGACCGAGGGCACCGCACAGGAGCTCTCCGCCGTCGAGCTCAAGAAGCGGATGGACACGCTCGACGAGCTCGGCGCGCATGTCATCCGGTTCTTCATCATCGTCATCGCGGGGTTGATGATCCTGCGCTCGTTCGGCCTCGACATCGGGCCCGCCGTTGCCGGCCTGGGCGTCGTCGGCGTCGCCGTCGGTTTCGGGGCGCAGCACCTCGTCCGCGACTACCTCAACGGCGCGCTCATCCTGATCGAGAACCAGTTCAGCAAGGGCGACGTGATCCGCATCGCCGGCGTCGCCGGGACGGTCGAGGACTTCAGCCTGCGTCGAACGACGCTGCGCGATCTTGACGGTGTCGTCCACACGGTGCCGAACGGCGAGATCCTCGTCGCCAGCAACCTGACGCGCGTCTGGTCGCGCATCAACCAGGACGTCGTCGTCGCGTACGGCACCGACATCGACCGTGCGACCGAGGTCGTCGACGAGGTTGGCCGGAAGATGGCCGCCGACCCGACCTGGAAGCGCCGCATCCTCGAGGCGCCCCGCGTCGATCGCGTGGCGGCCCTCGGCGAATACGGCGTCACGCTCAAGATCCTGGGCACGGTGCGCGCCCCCGACCAGTGGTCCGCCGCCGGCGAGCTCCGCAAGCGCCTGCTGGCCGCGTTCAAGGAGCATGGCATCGAGATCCCGCGGCCGCAGCGAGTGATCCTGTCGCGCGACCCGAGCGGGATCCCGGTGGCGGGGGATGAGGCCATCGCTGATCCCGGCGATCCCGGCGACGGCGACCTCGGGGGCGCGTAGGCGCCCTGGCACCGCGGATCCTGCCACTTCGGCACGTCGAGCCAGTCGGGCGCCAACTTTCCGTTTGAAGCGAACAAACGCCGGCCTCGACGGGCCGGCTGCGCGCAGTCTGGGAGCTCCTGGCCCACCGCTCGAGCAGTCTTGCGCCCGGACCGAGCCGGCCCTGCGTGAACCGGGGGCTGCAATGAGGTTCATGGGAGCCCGGCCGTTGGTTTTTGGCCCGTCTCGTTCATTTGAAGCGGAAAGTTCTGAGGCTGGAGCCGCACGCCTCCTCGTGCGCGGGTGCGCCACTCGAGGAATTGGTAGGATCGCCAACCGAACGCTTGGAGGCTGTCGTGGCCGTGGACCAGCCCGCGGAATCCGCCCATCCCGATCAGCTCGCGAACCCCGAGATCGAGAACCTGCTGCATGAGCAGCGGACGTTCCCGCCGGATCCCGCCTTCACCGCCCAGGCCAACGCCCAGGCCGACCTGTACCTCGAGGCCGAGACGGACTTCGAGGCCTTCTGGGCGAAGCTCGCCCGCGAGCGGATCAGCTGGTTCAAGCCGTTCGATACGACCCTGGACTGGGATCTCCCGTTCGCGCGCTGGTTCGACGGCGGCGAGCTGAACGTCAGCTACAACTGCGTCGACCGGCACGTCGAGAACGGCCTCGGCAGCAAGGTCGCCTACCACTGGATCGGCGAGCCGGGCGACACCCGGACGATCACCTATGCGGACCTGCACCGCGAGGTCCAGAAGACGGCCCGCGCCCTCGACGCGCTGGGCGTCGGCAAGGGCGACCGCGTCGCGATCTACATGCCGATGATCCCGGAGCTCGCGATCGCGATGCTCGCGTGTGCCCGCATCGGCGCGCCGCACACCGTCGTCTTCGGCGGCTTCTCGGCCGAAGCCCTGGCGGGCCGGATCAACGACGCGGAGGCGAAGCTCGTCATCACCGCGGATGGCGGCTGGCGGCGCGGGAAGCCCGCCCTCCTGAAGCCGGCGGTCGACGAGGCGCTGCTGTCGACCCCGTCGGTGCACAACGTTCTCGTCGTTCGACGCCTCGGCGACGCCGCGCCGGATACGACGATGGTCGACGGGCGCGACCACTGGTGGCACGACATCGTCGATGCCCAGCCGCCGGACTGCGCGGCATTGCCGCTCGACAGCGAGCACATGCTGTACCTGCTGTACACCTCGGGCTCGACGGCCAAGCCGAAGGGCATCTTCCACTCGAGCGCGGGCTACCTGCTCGGGACGAGCTACAGCCACGAGATGATCTTCGACATCAAGCCGGACGACGTGTACTGGTGCGCCGCCGACATCGGCTGGGT